>JBBEBI010000050.1:0-2492 GCA_040882365.1 Anaerolineales bacterium | reverse complement strand
CAGCGCCGGCATCTCCTGCTCGCTGATCGCCTGCGGATGGGCGAAGCCGCCGCCGGAGTAGATCATGCCGTTCATGGCAAAGGTGCGGATGCCCAGCGAATAGATGAACTCGATGATCTCCTCGGCGTGGCCCATGTTGGCGCGCATCAGCGTGGTATTGGTGATCACATGCACGCGGCTGGCCACCGCGTTCTCGATGCCGCGCACCGTCTGCGCAAATGCTGTGGTGCCCATCATGGCATCATGCACTTCAGCGCGGCTGGAATCCAGCGTTACTTGCACGTGGTTGAGCCCGGCCTCGGCCAGCTCGTCCATATACGGCTTGTGAGCGATGTGGCGGCCATTGGTGTTCAGCCCGACTACCATGCCGAGCTGATCGGCGTATTGGATGACTTTGGGCAGGTCGGGATGCAGGGTGGCCTCGCCGCCGGTGAGGATCAGGTGCGGCACTCCCAGTTGGGAGAGGCGATCGAGCACAGCGTACCACTCGTTGAGCGGCAGCGAGGGCATCTGTAGGCGGTCGTTCTCGTTGTAGCAATGCGGGCATTCGTTGTTGCAGCCATAGGTGAGGGCGACATCCACTTTATATGGCGCGTTGACCTCGATGCTGAACATGGGCGACAGATCCATCGTGTCGCTCAGTTCGCAGGTCGGGCAAGCGCCATTCGGTTGGCGGAAGCCATCCACCATGTCGTAGATCTGGCGCAGCTCGCGGTCGAGTTGCTCGCGTCCAGCATCCGGGTGCCAGGCGGCCAGGCGAGCCCGCGCTTCGAAGCGCGGCACACCATCGAGCGCCATCTTTGCCATCAACACCGCCGTTTGGTTCAGGTGAACGACATCGGTGACATCGACGAAGAGCACGCCGTTGCCGCTGGGCTCTACGCGCAAATGGATACGCATGCTGCGTCCATCTGGCAATTCGATATCCCAAAAATGCAATCCAGTATCGGGTTTTGTGGGGGCGCGGAATGCAGCCAGGAAGCCTGTGGTCTCTTCTCTTACCCCCCGCCAGATTTTAGTCACTGCGTTTGGGCGAAGCGCCAGTGCCATGGGGCAAGTATATAACGTCCCACGTCCCGCGTCCAACCTAAGCTGGCTTATGCTTGACAAAAGGAGGTAATTTTCCTTTTTCGCCTAGGATCGTGTATTAATTCATACATGATCATAGTGAACCTAGGGCCTAAGGCCGTGGACCGGTCTTGTCAAGTTGCTAATGAGCTGTGTGGCGCGTTAGCAACTATCAACTTGACACCCGCATCGTAGCTGCCAAGGCAAACCGTATAATCTCCTTGTGACCTTAGCCCTTGACCTCGCCCATCGTCGCTACCAGCAGCAAGCCGGCTGGACGGCGCAATTGCGCAGGCACATCTTCGCACGGGCCGGGCTGCCCAACGCGCGGCGCATGCTGGAAATCGGCTGCGGCACGGGTGCGGTGCTCAGCGCCATTGGCCAGCCGCAAACCCGGACCTACGGCCTGGACATCGACAGGGCTGCACTGCGCATGGCCCAGCAAGGTACGCCGGGCAGCCTCCTGGCCGCCGGCGACGCGCATCACCTTCCTTACGAAGACGGCTGCTTCGACATTGCCTTTTTTCACTTCGTCCTGCTGTGGCTGGCAGAGCCGGTGCTGGCTTTGACTGAAGCCTGCCGCGTAACGCGCCGTGGCGGCGCGGTGATCGCCTTCGCCGAGCCGGACTATAGCCAACGCATCGACAAACCAGACACGCTCTCCCCATTGGGCCAGCTGCAAACCGAAGCCTTGCGCGCCCAAGGCGCGCATCCCGATATCGGGGGGCATCTGCCGCAGCTGTTCCAGGCGGCTGACCTGGCAGTGGTGGAGAGCGGCCAACTGCAAGCAAGCGGCCAAACTGATCAAGCCGACGCCCTTGAGTTGGAGGTCCTGCAGGCGGACCTTTCTGGGCGCATCCCCGACGACGAATTGCAGCACTACCTGGCCGAAGAAGCCTGCGCCCGCCGGGAAAACAAGCGCATCTTGCATGTGCCAACATTTTTTGCCATCGGACGGGTCAGTTGACACTACAAGCGAGAAAAATGGTTCCCTATAATAAATTTTGGCATTTATGTGAGGAGGATAGGCAAAGGATCGCGTTTCTCAGCTGATTAGGATCATCATTTCAGGCGCATCCTCGCCACCAATCCCCAGCAAATCCGTACATATAACAGGACGTTCAGAGAGTGAAAGGAGAACGTATGTCCAGGCACAATGTCTTTTGGGGGATCATTCTGGTTCTCATCGGGGCGCTGTTTCTGGGCGACACCCTCGGGGGATTCAGTTTCGGATTCCGCCTTCTTTGGCCCTTGCTCATCATCGCGGTTGGCGTCTACGTTTTGCTGGGCTCTTCCTGGGCATCAGGGGCCAACGTTGAAACGCAGGAAGTATCGGTGCCTCTGGAAGGGGCAAAGGCCGCGACCGTCAAATTGGAGCATGGCGCTAGGCGGCTGCGCATCTCCGGGGCGGCCCCGAAGAGCCA
>JBBEBI010000049.1:0-16288 GCA_040882365.1 Anaerolineales bacterium | reverse complement strand
TTGCCGCTGAAACGCAGATTAACAAATTGGCCGAGGCGCTGAAGATGGATCCGGTAGAGTTGCGCTTGCGCAACGTGGCCCGCGAGGGCGACTTGTTGGCGACCAAGACCCCGTTGCCCAAGGGAGTTTCTCTAGACAAGGTAGTACAAGCTGGAGCCAAGGCGGCCGGCTGGAAGAGGACCAAGTCCGGTTGGAAAAGGGTTAAGAGCCAGGCTAAATGGCCCAAGATAAAGGGACCAAAGGAAACAAAAATTAGGCGCGGCGTTGGTTTTGCCAGCGGCTTCAAGAATATCGGCTTTTCCTTTGGCGCTCCTGAACGAGCATATGCCACCATCGAACTGCACGGCAACGTAGAGATCGAGCGCGTGGTGTTGCGCCAGGCTGGCTCTGATGTAGGCCAGGGGGCGCATACCGCCTTCAAACAGATGGCGGCTGAAGCTGCCGGTGTGCCAGTGGAGAAGGTCGAACTGATCTTGGCGGACACAGCGGTCACGGCGGATTCGGGCAGCGCTTCCGCTTCGCGCATGACCTTCATGGCTGGCAATGCCATCCGCGGGGCGGCGGAATTGGCTCTGCAGAAATGGCGGGAGGAAGAACGTCCGGCCATTGCCGAATACAGATACGTGCCGCCGGCCACCACGCCCTTCCATCCCGAGACCGGGGAGGCTAATCCCAATTTCGCGTATGGCTACGTGGCGGAAGCCGTGGCCGTTGAGGTGGACACCGAAACCGGCCATGTACACGTGGCGGATGTGATCTGCGCTGATGATGTGGGCAAAGCCATCAACCCACAACAGGTCGAAGGGCAGATTGAAGGCGCCGTGGTGCAGGCAATCGGCTACACCATTCACGAGAATTTCATCCAGCAGGATGGCTATGTGAAGACGCAGTTCCTGTCAAATTACCTTATCCCTACTGTCCTGGATGTGCCTGACCGCGTGCGATCGCTCATCCTGGAGTTCCCTAACGAGATCGGGCCTTGGGGCGCGCGCGGCATGGCCGAAATGCCCTATATCCCGTTTGCCCCAGCGGTCATTGCGGCTGTGCACGATGCCACAGGTGTTTGGTTCGACCAATTCCCGCTAACTCCGGAACGCGTGCTTCGCGCGCTGGGCAAGATTTAATCCTCGTTCATGTCGCTCATCGACCGTCTTTTTGCAGGCGAGCACTTCGTCTTGGACGCGCGCGTGCGGGATGCTTTGCCTGGCAAAACCGCCTGGCTATCCGACGGGGTCACATATTATGAACTAGGCGGGCCAGAGCCGGGCATTCCCGTCATTATGATCCATGGTTTTTCGGTGCCCAACTTCATCTGGGATCCTACATTTGACGGGTTGACAAAGGTGGGCTTCCGGGTGCTTCGCTACGATCTCTTCGGGCGCGGTTACTCCGACCGGCCGCGCGTGCGCTATGACAAAGCCTTGTTCGTGCGCCAGCTCGCCGACCTGGTGGATGCCATAGGGTTTCAGCGGGCTGATCTCGTTTCGCTCTCCATGGGCGGTTCCATTGCGGCAGAGTTCGCGTTTCGTTTTCCCAAGCGCGTGCGCAAACTAGCCTTCATCGATCCGGCCGGCTTTGATCTCGAGTTGCCGTTCTCCGTAAAATTGCTTCGCGTTCCAGTTTTGGGTGAAATCCTGCTCGGTGTGCTTGGGCGATTTGGAGTCGGTAGCTTACTGGACAGCATGTTGAGCGATTTTTATTATCCAACCCAAGAGTCCCTCGATTATTTTGTGCCGCGTTACCTCGAGCAGATGAAATACCATGGGTTCAAACGAGCCATCCTCTCTACATTGCGGGCTGGGATGCTGGATGAAGACCTAATCCCCTACCGTCGTTTAGGGGAGGCGGAAAAGGAAATCCTGCTGGTTTGGGGCAAGGAAGACCGCACGATTCCTTTCCGCCACAGCGAAACCTTTCGCCGCTTGGTCCCGCAGACCCGCCTTCTTGCCATCGATGAAGCCCGCCATCTCCCTCATTTCGAAAAACCCAAAGCGGTCAATTCGATTCTGATCGATTTCCTTTCCAGGTCAATATAATGATCTTATGACCAGCCTGGTAATAATCCGTGGTGGTGGTGATTTGGCTTCAGGCGTTGCCCTGCGTTTGCATCGCGCCGGTATTCGGGTGTTGGTGACAGAATTGGAAAAGCCTACGGCCGTCAGGCGCACCGTTGCCTTTGCCGAAGCGGTGTATTCAGGCCGGATTGATATCGAAGGTGTTGTAGGCCAGCGGATCGCAAAACCCGAAGAAGTTAACCCGACCTTGGATAAGGGAGAGATCCCTGTTCTGGTCGACCCACTGCTCTCAAAACTGCCGGGACTAGTCCACGAAGTAATCGTGGACGCGCGTATGACTAAGCGGGCTCCCGATGTGATCGCCAATGCGGCCGGGATACTTATTGGCCTTGGCCCAGGCTTTGTGGCTGGTGAAAACTGCCACGCGGTGGTGGAAACCGTGCGCGGCCACAATCTCGGCCGCGTCTTCTGGCAAGGCAGCGCTCAGGCCGATACCGGTGTGCCCGGCTCGATAGCGCAATACAACAAGGATCGCGTGTTACGCGCTCCCGCCGCGGGATATGTGGAAACGCATGCCGAGATCGGGCAGCGGCTAAGGGCAGGCGAACTGCTCGCCATCGTATCGGGAAAGGAGTTGCGCGCACCTTTTGACGGTGTTCTGCGCGGGCTCATCCATCCTTCAATTGAAGCCACGCCCGGCATGAAAATCGGCGACATGGACCCGCGCAATGATCCTTCGTTCTGCCGGCGCGTTTCGGACAAGGCGCTGGCTATCGGCGGCGGCGTCCTGGAAGCGCTATTGACCCGTTCCGAGATCCGTGCCAAACTTTGGGTATGATCGCCTTAAGGCGTGCGTTGCGGCTGGGGAATGCTCCTCAGGTTGCCTTCGCCGGGGCTGGGGGAAAATCGGCTGCTTTGTTCCTGCTCGCCGGGCAATTCGGTGTGCCCGTCCTGGTCACCACAAGCACTCACTTATCCGCGCAACAAACCCGGCAAGGCGATCAGCACCTTGTCATTGGCGAGACAAGCGACATTTCTCGAATGGATGCCGCCAGGCTTCCACCGGTTACGGTATTGACGGGGCCAATAGTTGAAGACGACCGTGCCCTTGCTCTCAGCGACGAAGCCCTGCTCGCGCTTTCAGTTTTCGCCCACCACCACGGACTGCCGCTGCTGATCGAGGCTGATGGCGCTCGCCAGCGAGCGCTCAAGGCGCCAGCCGAACATGAACCGGCCATTCCGCCATTTGTGGATGCCGTAGTCGTTGTTGCCGGAGCCTCCGGTTTGGATAAACCGCTGGATGGGCAAGTTGTTCACCGCCCCAAGATATTCGGAGAATTGGCTGACCTGCAACCTGGGCATGCTATTGGCCCGCAACACCTTATTAAGGTCTTATTGCACAAGCAGGGTGGATTGAAAAATATTCCCGCAAAGGCCCGGCGAGTGGCATTGCTCAATCAGGCAGACACACCTGAACTGGAAGGCGCGGCGCGAGGCATGGCCGGCGCCTTGCTTACCGGATTTGATGCCGTGCTTGTCGCCGCGCTGCGGCAGGCAGCTGAGGTACGCGCGGTTTACGAACCAGTTGCTGGCATTTTGCTGGCAGCCGGGGGCTCGGAACGCCTGGGGAAAATGAAACAACTGCTGGATTGGAAGGGCAAACCGTTCGTAGGCCACATTGCTGAAACAGCTTTGGCAGCAGGCCTGCGCCCCATCGTAGTGGTCACCGGCGCCGGGGCCGTGAAAGTGGAGGCTGCCCTGGCCGGGTTAGATGTCCGGATCGTTCGAAACGAGAACTGGCGCGAGGGACAAAGCAGCTCGGTGAGGGCCGGACTGGCGGCCCTGCCGCAAGGTGTGGGTGCAGCCATATTCCTGGTGGTGGACCAGCCGCAATTGCCGTGGGCGTTGATTGAAGCGCTGAAGGCCGAGCATGCCAGCACGCTGGCGCCAATTGTGGCCCCGCTGGTGGATGGCAACCGCAGCAACCCCGTGTTGTTCGACCGCACCACCTTCCCCGACTTCGCGCCGTTGCAGGGCGACGTGGGCGGGCGCGCCATCTTCTCCAAACATCAGGTGTCTTGGATTCCTTGGCTTGATGCGTCTCTCGCCATTGATGTCGACAAACCGGAAGATTATGACCGCTTGCTTAGCCAAGCTGGTTAGCCCAGACAATACAATCTCATTCCATGACCGTTGTTCGCACTTTCATCGCCATTGAAATGCCCAAAGTATTGCAGCGCGCCTTGGACAAGGCGAGCGTTAATTTGCGCAGGCAAATGGCGGACTTACCCATCCGATGGTTGCGCACCGACAATATTCACCTCACCCTCAAATTTATTGGTGAGACGAGTGAAGAGATTATTCCACGCATTGTTGCCATTATCGAGGAGCAGGCCAGCAAAGTAACTCCGTTTGAGATTCAACTGGGCGGCCTTGGTGTTTTTCCGAATCCACGTAAACCGCTGGTACTGTGGGTCGGCGTGCAGGCACCTGCAACCCTGCTGCGGTTGCAGCAGGGAATTGAGGTTGGCCTCACCCAGTTGGGCATCGCGGCGGAGGAGCGGCCTTTTCACCCGCACCTCACCCTCGGACGCGTGCGGCGCGACCATCGCGTTGCTAACCTCAAGCGCATGGGGGAATTGATGGTTGCCGCTGGGCTGGAGCCATCGCCCAGCGCATTGATCGATTCGGTTACCCTATTTCGCAGCGATCTGAAACCGGGCGGCTCCGTATATAATCCTTTATCCCGCAACCCCTTGCTCGGGAATTAAGGAGGCTTCACTCGCGTTTGGAATCGTTAGACCTGGCTCGTGCTATTGCCGAAACCCTTGAGGATAAAAAAGGGGAAGATATCCTTTTGCTAGATCTGCAGACCCTGGCGCCTCTAAGTGATTATTTCGTGATCTGTTCCGGCAGCAGCGACCGGACTATTCGAGCTCTGATGGATGGGGTAGTTGTGGAAATGCTTGCCAAGTATCGAATCAAGCCGAAACTCGAGGGCAGCCCGGATGAGGGTTGGCTGTTGGCCGATTTCGGCTCAGTCGTTGTGCACGTGTTTTCGGAACACCAGCGGGACTATTATCGCCTCGAGGATCTATGGTCCGGGGCGAAGGTGCTCCTGCACGTGCAATAAAAAAAACAGGCCACTGGGCCTGTTTTTTTATTGTATGGCAAATAGGAGTGCTGCTACCCCTCGAATACCCAGCAGTCGATCTCTCGTTTCCAATCTATCAATTCCCCTTTGGTGAACCACAGCGCTACCTCGCGCTCGCCCGTCTCCGGTTTGTCCGAGGCGTGGGTAAGGTTGCGGCCGACCTGCAACGCGAAATCGTGGCGCAGGCTGCCCGGCGCCGCCTCCGTGGGCTTGGTGCTGCCCATGGTCTGGCGGATGGCGGCCACTGCATTCGGCCCCTCCCAGGCCATGGCCATCACCGGGCTGGAGGTGATGTAATCAATGAGCCCCTTATAAAAGGGCTTGCCCTTGTGCTCGGCGTAGTGCTCTTCAGCCAGGTTCTTGCTCACCGCCACGAATTTTGCACCTACCAGGCGCAGGCCACGCCGTTCCAGGCGGGAGATTACTTCACCGATGAGCCCGCGCTGCACGCCATCGGGTTTCACCAGTACGAGACTACGTTCCAAAGAGTCCTCCTGCTGATTTGAAATTACAACAAGTCTTCGGCTTTGGTGTAGCAGTCCAAAGCCTGGCGTAATTGGTTGGTGCGCATGTAGGCGTCCCCCAGGGTTTGCCACAGAGTTGGATCGCCTGAATTGCGGTGCATGGCCGCTTCCAGGTCGGCAATCACTTCTTCGAGCAGGAGGCGGCGGCGCAACAACTGGCCGTAATGTTGGCTGGCATCATCCACTTTGCCGAAGTTGAGCGCCTGGCGGGCCTGTTCCAGCCATTCCTCGGCTTTTTCTGCGGACTGCAGCCGGGCAGTGCGCCGCGGGCTGGGGATGGGCGCAGCCGCCTTGGGCGTGGTTGCAGCCGGTTCCGGCTGCTGGGCGCCGGCCAATTCAGCTTCGGGCACCCAGGCAGCTTCCTGTGATTCGGTTTTGGGGTGCTCAGCCTCAATGAGCCAATCCAATTTGCCCGATTCACCGCCTTCCTGCAATGGCTCCGCCGGCTCCGTAACCTCGCCCTGTTTTTCCCCAGCATCGCCGCTTTCACGGCGAAGGTCGCTCAACCAATCGGGAGCTTCTTCCATGGCACGGGGTTCAACGGGCCGCGTGGCGCGCGTCTTTTGTTCGATCTCTGTGCTCAAGTCGCGCAGCCAGGTTGGGGTGGTGCTTTCCGCGGGTTGCTCGGGTTCCCTTTCCAGGAGCGGGGGTTCGGCGCGCGTGGGACTTTCATTTGCATCCATCCCTGAAGCTTCAGGATTCTTCTCTGCGTCCTCCTCATCGAGCCAAGCTAATGGATCCTTTTCAACGCCAGGCGAATTTTCTGCCGGAGCCCACTCGGACTTGGCTTGCACCCGGTCTTCGGGCGGAGTAATCAATTCCTCTTCGGCTGCGCCTTGTTCGGCGGCCAGGCTTTCCAGCCAACCTAGACTGTCTTCATCTTCTACTTTTTCCGGACTATCTGCCGAGATGGGCAATGAATCCTGAGTGGGTTCTTGTTCCAGTTCTTCTGGCTGGGCTGAGGCCTGTTGAATGGTCAGGTCATCGGTCCAGCGTTTGGGTAAGACTTCCTCCGGTTCTTCGTCTGGAGCAGACAAAGTACCGGTGGCAGGGCCAAGTTCACGCAACCAGTCAGGGACTTGGTCATCGGCCAGGGCTGCGGAGGGAGTCCTGCTGAAGGGTGGAATGGTGGATTCTTCGGCCGTGGGGAGTTCTCCGGTATCCCGAACTGGTTCAAGACTTTCCAAGCTGCCGAGCACCGAGGGCTCTGTCGCCGGAGGTTCAGCAATTGCGGACTCTTCCTCTTCGTCATCATCGAACGAAAGCCAATCGGGAAGATCTTCTTTGGGAGCCGCCGCCAAATCCTGGGCCTGCAAGGATGCCGTCCAGGCTTTTGGCATGGGGGTGACTTTGGCCACCGGCCCCTCGATAATCAATTGCTCGGTCATTACGGTATCCGCCGCGACTTTTTGGGGGATGGTTTGTGAATCTACCTGGGCGGCATAAGGATCCAACTCGGCCACGCGATCTAGATAAGGCTTTGCTTCCACCTCGCGATGATTGCTAGTGAAGATGTGAGACATTAGACGGTTGGCATAAAGACAATAAGGAATTTTTTCGATCAACTTGGAGCAGACCTCGATGGCCTCGGTCTGGCGGCTGGTCTTGAAATACATTTCGGCGAGGAGGACCTGCAGATCGGGGCGCTGGGGATCTTCCGCCAGTGCGCCGCGCAGTTCCCCAATAGCCTGGTTGTACAGGTCGCCATGGGCATACATGCGCGCTAGCGCGCCGCGCGTCAGGCGCACTTTCGGCGGCGCGTAACCCTCGCGCTTGCCATAGAGCCGGCGCAGCTCGTCCTGCACGGCACGATTGGACGGTTGGGCCTCGAAGGCGCGTTCCATGTGCCAGATGGCTGCATCCTGGTCGCTAGCTTCCTCGCGGATGATGCTCATGCCGATGTGCGAGACGAAATCGTCGGGGCAGGACGAGAGGACACGCTGGAAGAGATCGGCGGCTTCGCTGTGCTGATGAGATTCGAGGTAGGCCTTGCCCATCATGCGGTAGGTCTCCACATGCTTGGGAAAGACCTCCAGGATATGGCGGCAATGGGCCAGGGCCTCTTCGGTTTGGCCCCCGTCTACCAGCTCTTCGATGCCGCTCAGGTAATCTCTTAATGGAATAGTCGCCACACCGTACTCCCGAAAGTTAGTATGCCATCTCTTTAAGGAAGATGCAAGCAGCCTGCCAGCCGCTCCTTAGCTGATTAAGTTGTACTTATACCGAGGCGACACACGGCAGCAGTACAACTTGACAAGACGTAATGACAAAAATGGCTTCGGCAAGCAATGCTTGGTCACTTTTAATTGGCCCCCTTGTGGACTAGGCATAACACACTGAATATCAGCCCTTAGTAAGATATTTGGCTGCTTCATCAAGGAGCGTATTTTGCTTTTTGGGTATTAATCCTGCGCCAAACGATTGGCCTTGACAATCGTCTATTTCTTTTATAAAATAGAAGATATAGGTGAACTGATGAAGGTTCTATCGCGAACCGAAGAAATGATTCTGTTGGCAGTGCACGCCCTCGCGCCCAACGCCTATGGCTTGGCGATCGGCCAACACTTGGAGAAAATCACGGGCAAACACTGGTCAGTGGGCGCCATCTATATTCCGCTCGAACGGCTTGGGAAACGCGGGTTGCTTACTTCGCATGAAGGCGAGCCGACCCCTGAGCGCGGCGGGCGCAGTAAGCGTTTCTATAGACTCTCACCCAAAGGCCTGGAAGTGCTGTTGGAGGCCAAACGCACCTACGAAGCGCTACTGGCTGCACTGCCAAAGAAAGGGCTGGCCTAGGATGCCCGCGCAGGTCAATCCACCGAATCGAGCGGAACGCTTGCTGGCAGGTTTGCTGCCGGAATCCTCACGCGCGGCGGTGTTGGGCGATCTGGAGGAAAGATTCCGTCAATTGATAACTGAACGTGGCGTTCACTATGCCCGCCTTTGGTATTGGCGCGAGGTTTTAGTGAACATCCCTGGATTTTCTGTGCATGCTTTGATGAATTCTCAATTACGGAGGCAAACTGTGAATGGCAATTTCTCGTTGGACGATTTTATGGTGAAACACCAGACCAAGCTGGCTGGGCTTGGTTTTCTACTCTTGATCCCGGCCTTTCTGTTGGTGGTACCCGGCGTTCTGTTGAGCTTCTTTGGCAAGGCGGTGGAAGCCAGCCTAAACAGCTTGCCGGGTTTTGCAGGCCTGGTTGCTTGGGCAAACCAGCCCTGGATCGTCTTGGGCGGATTGGCGCTGGCGCTTGCCGTCAATCTATTGGCCGTGGTGCGCTTCAAATTTGAGAGATCGAAAACGGAATATCGAACGATCATTACTCTATATCGCAACCCCTGGAACCTGATCCTGCTAGCCATTGCCATCCTTTTGGCTGCCGCCTTGTTCGCCTACGCGATTGGGGAAAACATTCTTCCTTTGCTGTAGCCTTCCACCTTCAGAACTTCAAGGGCGCACCGCCAGTGCGCGCTATTTGTTTACTAACCGAAGGTGTAGTCCAGATTCGAACGCATTTGTGTTATCTTGGGCGGGTTTAGCCCGCCAATTTACCATCTAAGCGCAATAAGATAAGGAAGAATTGCAAGCTACCCAAACCATGAGCCGCGCCCGAGTCGGCAGGCGGCCTTCCATGTCCAAAGGGATCATCGGCCGCTCGGTGCGCTACTTATTTCGCATTGGCTGGCGTGCCTGGCTGCCTTTCATCTTCCTGTTGATCGCCAGCCTGGCGCAATTGGCGGTGCCGCGCCTGGTGCGCAACATCATCGATGCTGTCACGCAGGGCGTCGTGGCCCAGCAGGTCCTCAATGGTCTGGGCCAAATTCCCGAGGCGTTCATGTCCCAGGCCCTGCCGCGCATACTCGAATTCCTGAACTTCCCGGCTGGGCTGAGCCAGGAAGAATTAGCCACGCGTCTCACCGCGCAACAAAACGAGGCGCCAAACCTGCTCATAACAGCCGCCGTCGCCATCGTGGCGTTCGCTACTCTGCGCGGCTTGTTCGCTTTCTTACAGGCTTATTGGTCGGAGCGCAATTCGCAAACGGTTTCCTTTGACATGCGCAACGACCTGTATGCCAAGATCCAGCGCCTATCTTTTTCCTACCACGACAAGAACCAGACTGGCCAACTGATGATCCGTGCCACCGACGACGTGGAAAAGGTTCGTCTATTCCTTGGCCAGGGTCTGGTGCAATTGCTAGGCGCCATTGTGTTGGTGACGGTCACGCTGATCATCTTGTTCACCACGAATACTGAATTGGCCCTGGTCACCATCTGGATCCTACCCGTTGCGCTTATCCTGTTCATGATCTTCGGCAGCATCACGCAACCTCTATTCGCACGGGTGCAACAAAAACTATCGGCGCTAAACACGGTCCTGCAGGAGAACCTAGCGGGCATCAAGGTGGTAAAGGCGTTTACCCGCGAAAAGAGCGAGCAAGCCAAGTTCGAGAATTCAGCGGATGCGGTGATGAAGCAACAGATCCGCATTTCGCAGATCTTCACTTTCATGTTCCCGGTGATCCTCCTGGTTGCCAGCCTGGGCCAGGCCACTACGCTGTATGCCGGCGGCGTTCAGATCATCCACGGTTCGTTGACCATTGGTCAATGGCAGGAGTTCAGCCTGTACTTGATTTATCTGTTCCTTCCTCTGGCTCAATTCGGATTCATCATCACGCAATTCGGTCAGGCAATGGCTTCTGCGGCGCGCATCTTCGAGATCCTGGATGCGAGATCCGACGTTACCGACAAAGTAGGCGCCGTCCCATTACCGCCGGTGAAGGGCGAAATTCGCCTAGAGAATGTCAGTTTCCGCTATTTTGGCAGCGGAGACCCGGTGCTGGACCAGGTGGACTTCGCGGCCAAGCCTGGGGAAACTGTTGCCCTGTTGGGGGCCACCGGCTCCGGAAAAACCACGATCATCAATCTTTTACCGCGCTTCTATGATCCCACCGAAGGCCGGGTGACCATCGATGGCCATGATGTGCGTGATGTGACCCTCGAATCGCTGCGCAAACAGATCGGCATTGTGTTGCAAGAGACGACGCTTTTCACCGGAACCATCCGTGACAATATTTCGTTCGGCAGGCCGCAAGCCACGATGGAGGAGGTGATCGCGGCGACCAAGGCGGCCGCGGCCCACGAGTTCATCATTTCGTTCCCCGAGGGCTATGGGACCCCTGTGGGAGAGCGGGGCACTTCCTTGAGCGGAGGCCAAAAGCAGCGCGTCGCCATCGCCCGCGCTGTGCTGCTCGACCCGCGCATTCTTATCCTGGACGATTCCACCTCCAGCGTGGACTTGCAAACGGAGGCACAGATCCAAGTGGCGCTGGACAAACTGATGAAGGGCCGCACGTCTTTTGTGATCGCCCAGCGCATCAGCACGGTAATGAACGCCGACCAGATCCTGGTTATGGATATGGGAAGGATCGTCGCGCGCGGCAAGCATGCCCAGTTGATGGAGGAAAGTGAAATCTATGCTGAGATCTATACCTCCCAGTTGATCGGGGACGCGACCAAGGAGCGGCCCAATAATGGAGTCTGAGCATGTTCGGTAACCAGCGCTTTTTGCTAGACCGCGAGACCTCCAAGCCCAAGGCCGCCAGCCAGACCCTGGCACGCCTGGCAGGCTATTTCAAGCCATTTTGGCCCGTCCTGATCTTGGTTTTGCTCTTCATGCTGATCTCAACATGGTCTCAGGTGACCAATCCCGAACTCATCGGGCAGATCGTAGACTGCCTGCTTTCGCCAGCGATCGCCAGCGGTCTGGCCGATTCGCCTCTGACTGGAGACCTGGCCGGATCCTCGGCATCCAGTTGTTGGCTGGCTACGGATATCCCGGCCGCAAACATTACACAGAGTGTCATCAAAGGGGTACTCGAGTGGATGCAGACGCCGCTGCCTTCTTCCAACAGCAGCATGGAAACCAGCCAGCGCATCGCTACGCTGGGAGGCGTGCTGGTTATTCTGATCGCGCTGTTCATAATGACGTCCTTGCTGACCGGGCTCACCTTCTATTCAATGAGCTGGGCCGGCCAGCACGTATTGCGCACCCTGCGGGTGGCAATTTTCAAGCATCTGCATCGCCTGCCCATTGGTTACTTCGTGGAGCATGAGGCCGGCGACCTGATGAGCCGCATCACCAACGATAGCGACACCATCCAGCAGGCACTGAGCTTTGCGCTGGTGAATGTGGTAAGCGGCATCTTGCTGCTGGTGTGGATCGCCTACAACATGCTCACCAAGAACCTGCCATTCGCCTTGCTCAGCATGGCGGTCACTCCCCTGATGTTGATCGCCACCTTGTGGTTCTCCGACCAGGCGCGCAAGGCCTTTCGGCGCACGCGGGTTGAGATGGGCTCGGTCAATGCCAACCTGCAAGAAAGCATCGCCGCGGTGCGAGAGGCTCAGGCTTTCAACCGCGCTGAGGAGAACATCGAGAATTTCCGTGTGGCCAGCGCCGGCTATCGGGATGCCAATGTGCGCGCGGTGGCGTTCACCTCGGCCTTGGCGCCGGTGCTGGAAGCGTTGGCTTACCTGGGCTTGGCGGTGGTCACCAGCGTGGGGGGATTGGCGCTGCTGAACGGCGCGTCACTATTCGGGACCGTCGTCTCGCTGGGCCTGGTCATCACCTTCCTGGGCTATGTACAGCGCTTCAACCAGCCTATCCAGCAGATTTCCGTGCTGTGGAGCAATATCCAGAGCGCAGTAGCGGGCGCCGAACGCATCTTTGGCCTTTTGGACGAAGAACCCGCCATTAAGGATAAGAGCGCGGCCAAGGTAATGGGGGACATTAGGGGGCGCGTCCAATTCGATCATGTGGGTGCCGAGTACAAATCGGGAGAGCCGGTACTCAGGGGCGTCGATTTTGTGGCTGAGCCTGGACAGACCGTTGCGATCGTGGGTCCCACCGGCGCCGGAAAGACCACCATTATCAATTTGATCCCGCGGTTCTATGACGTTACGTCGGGTTCTGTGAAGGTCGACGGTTTGGATGTGCGCGACGTCACAGCCGAATCACTGCGCAAGCAGATTGGTATCGTCTTGCAAGATACCTTCCTATTCAGCACCACCGTGATGGAAAACATCCGCTTCGGCCGCCCGAAGGCGACGGACGAGGACGTTATCGAAGCGGCCAAATTGGCGCACGCGGATACCTTTGTCGAACGATTGACTGACAAGTACCAGACCGTGCTGGGTGAACGCGGCTCCGGCCTCAGCCAGGGGCAACGGCAATTGCTGGCCATCGCCCGCGCCGCCCTGGCAGACCCGCGCATCCTCATCCTGGATGAGGCTACATCCAGCGTGGACACGCGTACGGAGCGGCTCATCCAGGAGGCATTGGAAAAGCTGTTGGCAGGACGAACCAGTTTCGTCATCGCCCATCGCCTCAGCACTATCCGCCATGCGGATGTGATCCTGGTGCTGAGGGATGGCGAGATCATCGAGCGCGGCAAGCACGCAGAACTGCTCGTCAAGAAAGGCTTCTACTACGAGCTCTATATGAGCCAGTTCAAGAGGCAAGAAGAAATAGAGGGCGTGGGTCAACAGGTCAGCGCGTAAGAGGGCAAACAAAAAGCGCTCCCAACGGGAGCGCTTTTTTTATTCGATGCTTAAGTTAGCGGCGTATCTTTACAGGCGCCGTGCGCTTGCTCGTGCGGATGGACCAGGCCAGCAGAGCCACCAGCACCACGGCGGCAGCGATTTCGCCAGGCCCGAGGTTGGTGATCTGCACCACCACGGGAGCGATGATCACCGAGACCAGGTTCACCACCTTGATCATCGGGTTGAGGGCCGGGCCCGCAGTGTCCTTCATCGGGTCGCCCACCGTATCGCCCACCACGCCCGCCTTGTGACGCTCGGAGCCTTTTCCCGTGTTCTTCTTGAGGTTCTTGGGCTCGTCTTCGATCAGTTTCTTAGCATTGTCCCACGCGCCGCCGGCGTTGTTCATGAATACCGCCAGCAATTGACCGGAAACGATGATGCCCGCCAGGAAGCCGCCCAAAGCATTCACGCCCAGCAACAAGCCCAGCAAGATCGGGGTGATCACGGCAAGCAACGCCAACGGAACCAGTTCCTTCTGCGCTGCAGTAGTAGAAATGTCCACTGCCTGACGGTAATCGGGCTTCACTTTGCCTTTAAGCACGCCTTTCTTGAATTGGCGCCGGCACTCTTCTACGATAAGCGATGCCGCCCGGCTCACGGCTTGGATGGCGAAGGAAGAAAAAAGCCAGGGCAGGGCGCCACCGATCAACATGCCTACGAACACCTGTGGAATATCGATGCGAATGCCGAGAGATTGGAGCTGCTGTGCCAGTGGGACACCAAGCGACTCTTGAGCGCGGCTCACATCCACCATGAATGAACCGAACAGGGCCACGGCGGCGATCACCGCAGAACCGATAGCCACCCCCTTGGTGATGGCTTTGGTGGTGTTGCCCACCGCATCCAGGTCGGCCATGATCTGCTGAGCTCTCTTGGTTTCCTTGTCAGTCTTGCCGCTCCATGACATCTCGCCGATGCCATTGGCGTTATCGGCAATGGGGCCAAAGGAATCCATGGCCACATTGTTTCCCGTGAGCGTGAGCATACCGATACCGGTCATCGCTACACCGTACAAGATATAGGTGATGCTTTCGGCTGGGGTCGCCCCCAGGCCGCCAAAGATGAGGATGGAGGAGAAGATGGTGGCGGCGATGACGATGATGGCCCAAACAGAGGACTCGTACCCCACGGCGATGCCTTGCAAGATGAGGGTAGCCGGACCCGTGTCAGCCGCCTTCTTGATTTCCTTCACCGGCGTTTGATGCGTTCCAGTGAAATATTCAGTCATGCGGTCGATCAGGATGGCCAGCAGCACACCGAGGCCCACGGCCAGGGGCGTACGCCACCAGCCGCCGGGCAGGGTGGGATCGGAGAGATAGAAGAAGCCTGCGCCAAGGAATAACACGGCAGAGATGGCAGCGGAAGAGAGAAAGCCGCTGAAGATTGCGCGCATGGCCTTTTCGGCGCCGCCTTCACGTCCGGCGCGCACCGCGTAAGTCCCGATGATGGAGGACAACACGCCGATGCCGCGCACGATGAGCGGGAAGATGATCCATTCAACGTGACCGGTGATGTTGTATAGCGCCACGCCCAGGATCAGGCCTGCAACGATGGTGACTTCGTAAGATTCAAAGATGTCGGCGGCCATGCCGGCGCAATCACCCACGTTGTCACCCACCAGGTCGGCTACCACGGCGGGGTTGCGCGGGTCATCCTCGGGGATGCCGGCTTCCACCTTGCCCACCAAATCGGCACCCACATCGGCCGCTTTGGTGTAGATGCCGCCGCCCACGCGCATGAACAGCGCCAGCAGAGTGCCGCCGAAACCGAAGCCCAGCAGGGCATCCGGCGCGGCAAGCCCGAAGTAAATGAAGATGATGGTGCCGCCCAACAGACCGAGACCGTCGGTGAGCATGCCGGTGATAGTGCCGGCGCGGTAAGCGATGCGCAGCGCGCCGCCGAAGCTTTTACGCGCTTCGGAAGCCACGCGCACATTGGCCTGCACTGCCATGCGCATGCCGATCTGGCCGACAGTCAGGGAAAACAGCGCCCCCATGACGAAGCCAACGGCGCGACCGATTCCGATTTGCAGGCTAGCTGCCTCCGCACTATGGAAGCGCTCGATAGCTTCCGGGGTGGGGGGCACGATGGTCACTGAGAGATACATCAGCACAGTGAGCACCCCGACGAGCGGCAGGATGGAGCGCAATTGGCGCCCCAAGTAGGCGTCTGCGCCATCACGGATGGCGCTCCACACCTCCAGCATCTTGGGCGTGCCCATGTCCTCCGCCAGGATCTGCTGGCGGAGGAACAGGGCGTAGAGCAGGCCCAGAATGGCCACGCCGAACACGGCCCAGATGGCAATGATTTCGAAGTTGCTTAAACCTAATTCGTACATGCAGAAAACTCCTCTTGTCTAAATGGCGAGATTCTTAAAAAACGCCGGCGAGGATGCGCCGGCGCTGACATGTGCTAAAGCACACAAAGGGATTGTAATAGGCAGCCAGGGATGTGTCAAGAAAGAATGTTCATACATTCATTGGCCTTAGGGAAATTCCGGCCATGGCCACTGCCAATATAAAGGGCGGGTCATAGACCCGCCCTTAGGGTAGGTATTGCGGGGCGTGGTCTATGCTTCGCCCAGATACTCCTTGAGTTTCTTGGCCACCACAGGGTGGCGCAAACGGCTGAGGGCTTGGGCTTCGATCTGGCGCACACGTTCGCGGGTGACGCCCATCTTGCTGCCCACTTCTTCCAGGGTGTAGGCTTGCCCATCCAGCAGCCCATAACGGAGCTGGAGAATGCGCACTTCACGGGGAGGCAGACCATCCAGCACTTCACCCAGGTGTTGGCGAAGCAGGTTATAGGTGGCCGAGTCGTCCGGCGCAGGCGCCTCATGATCCTGGATGAAATCGCCCAACACCGAATCCTCTTCATCATCAGTAGGTGTTTCCAGGGAAAGCGGGCGGCGGGCTACCTGGATCATGTTCTCAACCATCTTGGGATGCACGTCCAGGGCACCGGCCAGTTCTTCCACTGAAGGATCGCG
>JBBEBI010000048.1:0-16688 GCA_040882365.1 Anaerolineales bacterium | reverse complement strand
CGCGCTGGTGCTGGAACTGGTAGACAGGCATGGTTGAGGGCCATGTGCCGCAAGGCGTGTGGGTTCGATTCCCACCCAGCGCATAAAAAAGACGAAGGCTGAACGCTCTCGTCTTAAATGTTCCTTCGCCAGTTTGAAGTTAAGGAAGCGTTCCCCGAATTACGTTTGCTGAAAATTGAACACTTACCTCCGGTTGAGCCGGATCATTGGACGCGATAAACACTTGCCGCGTGTAGAACCCGGTTACGTCGCCGTGCGCGCCGGCGTCAAAGGTAATGTGGAGGAGGGTGCTTTGTCCGGCGGGAATGCTCATTTGCTCCAGAACCGCAGTCGTGCATCCGCAGGAGGTTGACACACTATCAATTACCAGGGTTCCCGTGCCCTCATTGCTGAGGACCACGTCGCGAGAGATGATTTCTCCAACGTTTACGTCGCCGAACTCGAATTCGGTTAAGTCCAAAGCTATGCTGGGAGTACCTCCTCCGCAGGCAGCTAGCAAAAGTAAACCGGCAATAAAGACGGCGAACAAGGCAAGTTTCTTCTCGGGTCTCATGCTCATGGCGTCATGCTCACAGATGCCTGGGTCCAGATCTCTGTTTGCGGGCCGGCCGGGTCATTGCTCTCAATAATTACCCCGCGCCGAACTGTCTGCCCGCGCACATCATGGACGCCCGCATCGAAGGTCAACGTCATAACGGCGATGCCGCCGGGCGGAATAACCGAAGCGGTAAGGTCCGCGGTCGTGCATGCGCAAGTGGTATACGCCCGGCTAATTGTTAGCGGGGCGTTACCTTCGTTGGCAATAACGAATTGGTGTTCAACGATCTCGTTGGCGCCAATCTGCTTGAAGTCAAAAAAAGATTGGGAGATCACGAGCTTGGGCTGAGGGCCGTCTTGCGGAAGATAAGGAATAGAGGCCAAGCGCGGACCGGTCATTTCATGCACGGCGTGCAGCGGGAGATCGTAAACTACCAGACTGGCGTCGTAATTGACCTTGTGGTCCGCAGGTTGGCTGGCCGCCACGCGGTTTAGCCAGACAGCTCCTATCAACAGGATCACCAGGGCAGCGCTGCCCAGCCATATAGCCAGCGTGCGTAGCCGGCGTTTTTGCGTCCGCCTGTGAATGGCTTCGCGTTGTTCGCTTCGTGAAAGGTTCATTTCTCTTCCTCCTTAGGCGCGCCTATAACAACCAAAGCAAAATCAGAGCTCCTAGCCCGATCATGATCACGCCGTACCAGAGCCGAATACGGGAAGCATTATTCCGCTCCCATTGCGCCCAAGCCTTGGCCGCAGGTCGATTGCCAACCGCCAGCAGGATCAATAGCAGAGGCAGCACAAACAGGATGTTGTAAAGGAGTAAATAAGCTAGACCCCAATTGGCTGTGGTTTGCGCATTGAGCAATGTCAGGATCGATACATAAATGCCGCCCGAGCAAGGAAAGGTGCATAGACCCACCAGGAAACCCGCCACGACCGTGGCAGGCAACGAAGCCTGCCCGATTAGTTGGTGGGTGCGATGGTGCGCCCATTCGGGCATATGCAATTTGATGGGAAAGCGCGGAAAGAAATATTCGATCAGGTTGATGAAACCCAACAAGATCAAGATCCAGGTCCCTACCTGGGCAACAAAATGTGGTTCGGTCGAAAATTGGATCGCCCGCAGAATGCCCAGGCCGATGGCAAAGTAGACGAGGAAGATAATGCCAATGTAGACCAGGCCCAGTTGCCAGATCTTGCTGCGCGACTGGCGCAGCGTAAATAGAAAGGCAATCAGCAGCAGGATGACCGCAAAGGCACATGGATTCACTGAGTCGACTAAACCTGTCAATATGACCGCGGGGAGCAATTCTCTGAGGTTTGCCTGCCCGATGGGTAGGGGCCCCGCGCCCTGGACCGCTTGCGCCAAGCCGTCTCCGATGGGTGTGCCAATTGGAAAAGTTTGCACCTCACCGGCCCAAGCCCAAAGCCGATATTCGGTTGGCTCGTTGTGCATTTCCGGTTGCCAAATCACCAACCGGTTGGGGATTTCCTCCAGGTCGAGCAAATCGGAAAGCAAATCGGGAGGAACATGGCCCAGCACCACCAGGGTACCGTTTTGCGTGGGAACGAAAGCGTATAGCGAATCTGCAATGGAGCGGGGTAGCCCGATTTCGTCTGCGAGCTCAAGTAAATGCGTCCGATGTTCGGGGATGGTGTAGTCATGAATGACCGACTCCGTCGCCAGTCCGTATGTCTGCAATGTGGGTACCAGGACGCCCTGCACATACGGCCAACAATCTGTGCAGCCCGCACTGAAGAACACCTGGGTGGTCTCGGAAGTTGCAATTCTCGTCGTATCTTGAGATGGCTGGCTATTTGCCACCCAGACGAGGGCAATGACTACGAGAAGGCCGATTAACCAACTCGCGTTACCCCAGAGAAATCCCCTCAGCCTATTCATTGGACCAGGTGAATGCTCTATCGGCCCCATCGATATCTTGGATGGTCAGAGTGATGCGGTGAACTCCATCAAGTAAGCGTTGGCCACCTATTCTGGCAGGGAAAGACAGAATCCCGCTTATGTGATGGCCACCGGTGAGGCCATTCCAGGTCGACGCATCAATGGTCAGACCGGTGTCTGTGGAAAGGCTGGCAAGGGCGGTAAGGTCCATTGTTAGGTCCACGGAATGTGTGTCCAAGCTAATTTCAAAATCCAAGGTTTCTGATTCGGTGCTGAGAGCTAGTGGAGTGACTAAGATGGTTACAGGTCCCTGGGCATCTGCGATCTGACCCTGTGGCCAAGTGGGGGCCTTTCCTGTAGGAATTTCAGATTCCTGTTCAGGCAGAACTGATGCGAAGCCGCTACAGGCGCTTAGAAACAAGACCAGAAGAATCCCTGTAATTGCGGTTTTCTGGGTCATCGGGCAGACCCCTCTCATAATGGGCGGATTGGTAGCACTTTAGCCTTCAGCCACACCGGCAAGCAGGGGCAGATGTACTCGATGCGGGAATGCAAATGACCCCCCCTTCCAGGGGGGAGGGGAACATGGTTTTACTTGTGTCCCCGACTAGCCTATAATCGAGGCATGCAAAAAATAGTCACGGTTTCTCAAATGCGGGGCATTGAGAAGGCCGCTGATGCATCCGGGCTTACCTACACACGGATGATGGAGAATGCGGGAAAATCCCTAGCTCACGTCATCATTTCGCATAGCCATAAACGGCAAAATACCATCTTAGGTCTTATTGGCCCCGGAAATAATGGGGGCGACACTTTGGTCGCCTTGGCCATCCTGGCGAATGAAGGGTGGAAAGCCAATGCTTACATCGTGGGAAACCGGAAAAGCGACAAATACCTTGCTCGAGCGAAGAAGGCGGGCATGAATCTGGTTTCTGGCCTCGCCTCTGTATCTCGCAAGATCGGATCTGTAGATGTCCTTTTGGATGGGTTGCTAGGGACTGGGATTCATCTGCCTTTACGAGCGCCATTTACCAATGCTCTGGCCAACGCCAATGAGGCGATCTCGCAGCGAAATCACCGCCCTTTGGTGGTGGCCGTCGATTGCCCTTCGGGTATGGATTGCGATTCGGGTGAGGTTGCGCCAGAGGCACTAAAGGCGGACCTGACCGTGACCATGGCCGCCATTAAGTCGGGCATGCTCAGGCTTCCAGCATTCGAATATGTTGGTCGGTTGGAGGTAGGCAAAATCGGCCTCAGCGACGATCTTCCTGAATGGTCTGCCATCAAACGCTCGCTGATCGATGAACCGGCGGCGCGGGCCGCGTTCCCTGCACGGCCCTTGGACGCCCACAAAGGCACTTTCGGCACGGTTCTCATTGTGGCGGGCTCGCAACGGTTCCCGGGGGCGGCCTTGTTGGCTGGCGAGGCCGCTTATCGCTGCGGAACGGGCTTAGTGATCATTGCTACGCCGGAAACTATACAGTCGTCCCTGGCAGGCCATCTGCGAGAGGCCACCTGGCTGCCGTTGCCCAGCCAGGATGGATGGATCTCCCCCGCAGCCGCAGAAGTGGTGCGCAACCATCTGGATCGGGTGACCGGTCTCCTGTTGGGGCCCGGTCTTGGGCAGGGGGCGGGAACTCAAACTTTTCTGGAATCGGTTTTGGCTGGCGAGTTGCCGCCCCTGGTTATAGATGCTGACGCGCTCAAATTGCTTACAAAACTTGAAGACTGGCCCAACCGCTTGCCTGCGGGGAGCGTTCTCACCCCTCATCCCGGTGAGATGGCGATACTAACGGGCCTTTCTACCGAGGAAATTCAAGCTTCCCGAATTGAAATCGCAGAGCGGTTTGCACAGCTTTGGGGCCATGTTGTGGTGTTGAAAGGCGCCTTCACTGTGGTTGCTGCCCCTGACGGGCGCATGGCCGTGCTCCCCTTGGCGACCCCGGGTTTGGCTCGCGCCGGAACTGGTGATGTGTTAGCGGGCCTTATCGTCGGGTTAAGAGCCCAGGGCGTCGTTGCCTTTGACGCTGCCAGTGCTGGTGTCTGGCTGCACGGCCAGTCGGGCCTGCGGGCCGCCGCAAGGGCAGGCGGCAGTGCGGGTTTGCTGGCGGGCGATCTAATTCAAGAACTACCCGATCTTATTGGCAAATAAAAAAAGGACTGGCGCTGCCAGTCCTTTTGCTTAGCTCTTCTTTTTTCCGGCGTCGGTGCTTTCTGACGCGCGGCCGCCCCGCGGGGTCTTGGCGGCTTCAATAGCCGCTTCGCCGCGCAACCGGATATCCTCCGCCACCTCTTCGCCACGCGAACGCAGCTGTTCGGCGCGGCCGCGCAGCTCGCCGGCTTGCTCGCGGGCCATGCGGGTCAACTCATCCGCGCGTGAGCGGGCTTCAGCAGCGGCCTTTTCCAGTGCATCCGCGCCCATGTCGCGCAATTCGATGCCCTTCTCGCGGATCATCTTACGTGTTTCCTCGCCGGAGAACGGAGCCATCAGCAGGGCAACGGCCGCACCGATGATTCCGCCCATCAGGAAGCCGGAAAAGAAGGCACCAAAATCACTACCATTTCGTTCAGACATATCCAGTCTCCTTTTTATTAGTTATATCCTATTTGCGGCCCCAAAACTTAAGCAATTCCAAGGCTCGGCGAAAGCCGGCCACACCTGCACTGATTTTAACGACGGGCTCCACCAACTTACCACTCAGGAATCGGCTGGTGCCGCGCATCGTATTGGCCGCTTCGCTGGCCGAATCCAGGATGGGGCGCAGTTCATTGTTAAGCAGGTTGATCAGGCGGGCAAGCTGCACTAGCAGCAACACCAGAGCTATGCCGACGATAAAGAATTCCAGCGCCATCAGGATGATGAAGATATCTCGCAGCGATTCTGTAGCCGCGCCGGGCTGCAAGAGGTAGACGATGGCTGCCCCCAGGCCTATCAGGATCAGCAGCCCGAACATAACCAGCCCGACCGTTAATCCCCTGGATGATTTCGGAGGCTTGCTATCAAAGCCTTCGGCTTTGGCTGCGTTGCTGATGGGTTCTTCGTTGCTCAACTGGATCGCCTTTCCTAACGATTATACCTAAGGGCAATCCTCGTTTCTTCTTCGAAGAAGGTGTTTCGCTGCTAGGGACAGTACGGTTCCTTTCCAGAGGCGCAGTATTCTGTATTCCCTCCTACCATAGTCATCCACACCCGC
Organism: Anaerolineales bacterium; assembly: GCA_040882365.1. Classification (GTDB taxonomy): domain Bacteria; phylum Chloroflexota; class Anaerolineae; order Anaerolineales; family UBA11579; genus JAMCZK01. Next base: position 11,054 of record JBBEBI010000048.1, on the reverse strand, counting down.
AGATCCATTAAATCTTCGGGAGCGACCTCCAATGGGTTCGCCGACAGGATAATCAGGTCAGCGAATTTCCCTGGCTTCAGTGATCCGACGTAGTCCTCCATCGAGACCGCGTAGGCCGGGTCGATCGTTAGCATCCGCAAGGCCCGTTCAACACTTATGGCAAATGCAGCCACGACTGGGTCAGGCCCGCAGACGGTTCCGTCTGGACCTTCCAGATTGTGGGTGACGATGCCATAAAGTTGCATGATCGGATCGAGGCCCCTTTGATGGAAGCGGTCATCCGGGTCTGCTGTCCAGCCGAAATCAGTTTCCATATAGGCGTGTATATCCAGACCTGGAAGCGCGTACCGGTTGGCATACCAGGTTATGCGACCGGGCCCGAAATCCGCAGATAACTCCTGAAGATTGCAAAAGTCACCATATCCTCGGACAGAGCCAGGTACGTTTAATTCCTCATAGCGCGCGAGTAGGTCTGGCCGAATCAGGCTGTTGTGCTCGATCTGATGGCGGACTTCTTCGTTCGGACGACCATTGAGGGCAAATTCGATAGCGTTAAGCGCAGTCTCAATAGCCCCGTCGCCCATGGCATGAAATGCGACCCGGTACCCGGCTGCCTGTGCCTGCGCGACTACTTGGTTCAGTTCATCCTGCTGCCAGTACAGATCCCCGCGCTCGTTGGCGCACAGACCACTGATGATCGAATTGGCAGAGGCAGGGTGTGGTTCGCTGAATGCCCAACAACCTCGCGCCGGAGTCCAGTTATCTCCATCAATAAAGATCTTTATGCCGGGGATGCGCACCAATCGATCCGAATCAAGAATTGGATCGTGCTCCGGGTACCAGGCCCTGATGAAGACTTTTTGATGATCTCCATCAATGACGCCGTCGTTATAGCTGGCAAACACATTAACGCGCAGGCGTAGCGTTCCCTGTTGCTCGGCTTGCGCCAGCCTGTTAATAAAATCTTCATCCCCCCACATTTCATTCAAGGAGGTGAAGCCATAGCGGAGGGCGGTCTCTTGCGCCTGGGCGAAAGTTCTGCCCATTCTGTCTGGAAAGGCCAAAATGTGAGTGTGTCCATCGATGAAGCCAGGCATCAAGGCTTGACCCTTCAGGTCGATTACTAGTGTGTCCGTCCCCTGCAGCGCCAGGATTTCCTCATCGGTCCCAACAGCCTGAATCAACTCATCCCGAATGGCGATAGCTTCTGCAAGAGGTTGGCTTTCCTCGAGTGTGATCACAAAACCGTTATGGAAAATAATATCGGCGGTATCTCCCGAAGATGAATCGGCTGGGGCAGTGGAAACCGTTTGCGCGATTTGGGTCGTGTCGATAAGGGTAATGGAAATTTTGAGAATGGCTTCAGCGCCATCGCCCAGATCCGCAATGCGGAAGTCGGCTCCGTTATCCCGGTCGGCGAAATTTACGTCATCTAAGGTGAAAGATGCTGTCTGAATAAGCTGGGTGTTGGACTTGCGCACAGCATCTGTTTCCGAGAATCTGCCGTCTCCAAAGGGTCCACCGCTAAGTGCGTCATATTGAATGAGGAAGCCATCGGTGCCCTGGTCACAATATTCAATGTCGAGCTGGATACGGGAGGTGGGCTGCCCGTTGAAAAGGACATCGTTCTCCACGTTGAATTGCATGTAATTATCATTTACCTGATTGGCTGGGTTTGCTGGCAAAGTCTGACCATTCCCAGTCCTGAGCAATCCCGAAGTTTGGCATGCGTGAACGACCTCTGTATCCGCATCTCCTCCTTGGAGAAGGCTGATAGAGTTGCCTATGATCTCTTCGCCCGGCGAAATACTCAATGTAGGCGATTCTGGTGAAGAAATTTCCGCTTGCGCAGGATCGGATGCTGTATCTCCTGAGACGATCCCGTTCGTGGCTGCGGACGATGTACTCGGGGTACAGGAAGCCACTAAGATGAGGATCGTGATCAAGCCAATAGCATTCGTGATCTTTCTCATTCTGGATTACCTCTCTTTGGCTACCTACCTAATAAATGTAGTGATGGTTTATTTGAGTTCTCGAGTTAGCCGGGTCGGCGCCGCGGGGGAGTTGCTCACTCCAGAACTGTGCAACTATGTAAATATAGGTATAAGAGTAATCAAGGGGATTCATAGATGTAGTGGCAGATGTCCCCGCTTTAAGAGGGCAAAACGGGACTGGTTCGGTTATGGACTATTTAGGGAGCAAATGGGAGTGGGGTCAACGCTAGAAAAGCAGCCCGCTTACCTCGTCCTATTGGCCTTACCAGGCGTCTATATGGTCCTGTATCTGCTGCAGCGCCGGCTGGTTACCTAAAAATGTACGCGGCTGTCCCGGAGATGCCTCCAGGATGGTGCAGGCTGAATCCAAGCAATAACGGTATTCCACAGGGGAGGCAAAGTTGGTCGGGCTGTAGAGCTTGTAGGCCCAGTGCCCTTCGCCAAGCGGCCACATGGGCAGGGGTGTCGTCCATTCCCCCAAGTTGAATTGCACGTAGGCCAGCACACTGTCCGCGGGCGCGGTCAGCTCAAACCAAATGGGAGCGCTAAAGCCTGCGGTCCAGGATGCAACATTATCCTCAATCTCCAGTGAGGTTGTCCCCTGCGGGATCACGAGTTGACGCACCGCGAACGATCCGTCTGCCACGTGCTCGGCGTTCCAGAATCCGTCACCGAGTGTGTATTTGTAGCGAATATCAATTCCTGTAGGGAGTTGCATGCTGACCGAGTAGCGCCCATCCTCCTGGACGGATGCCAACGGCCGCATCGCAAATGCGTCCAGGTTACCGGCCAGAAACACTGGAGTGTTGGCTGTGTGTTCCTCTGGTGGTGTCATCCAAAAGGTCACCTTCGCCGTCGGACTTGCCGTAAGGCTAATATTCGCCGGCGTCTCGTTGTTCGCCGCCACTAGCGCCCCTTGCTGGAATGTCCCGTAATGGCCGCTCGGGGAGTAGACCAAAACATTGTGCAGGCCTTGGGGCAGGCCTGCTATCACAAAGCGTCCGTCAAGATCGGTGCGCGATTGCTCACCTGCGGCAACGGCGATGAGATCGGCGACCGGCCGGCCGCTGGTCGCATCCGTCACAGTGCCGCTGATCTGACCGCTTTCAGTCGTTGCAGGGGCATCTGCCCACGCGGCAACCACATCGTGGGCAATGTGCCCGGGACCATCCACAAGGTAAGCCCGGTATGAGATGCTTTCTCCATTGATGCTGGTCTCACCCGCATTGTCGCTCGCCGTTTGTCGTGCATATCGGTATTTGAGCAGCGTGCCCGCCGGTACCGAAATTGTCACAGAGACGCTGTGCTGCCCGCTAACCTGCATCGCTTCGTGGCGCTGGTTGAATTCGAGCCCGGTTACCTCATCCAATATTGTGAAAATAATCGTCTCTCCCGATGGAGTGTTTTCGGGTAGCAGCGCGCTGAAGATGACATCCACATTGGGGGGCAATTGGACAGACGTAAACTCCGGCTGCGCCGTCCCTGCGCAGGCCGTGACGAATGAAGCCATCAGGAAAATTGAGGCGAGTCGTCTCATTTAGACGCCTGCCGCCGGGCGCGCTGGCGCTGCGCCAGCGAGGCGGTACCCACGCTGAGAAAGTACAGAATCATTAGAGGCAGCCATACTAGCATCATATTGATCGGGTCCACCGTTGGCGTTATGGCGGCAGCCAGCACCGCCAACACAACAACGGCAACCCGCCAATTTTGCCCCAACCAGCGCGCCGGAAGCAAGCCGATTGCGGCCAGAACATAGGAGATCAACGGGAACTCGAACGAGAGGCCCACCCAGAACATCAGGCCGGTGGCGAAGCCTACGTAGGATGCCGGGCGCACGATGGCGGGGATGTCGGTAAAAGTGAGCAGGAAATTTACGGCGGGCGGCAGCAAATAAAAATACGTGAAAGCCATTCCGGCTACAAAAAATGCGAATATGAGTGGGATGCTCAGGACCCCGATTAGGCGGCCGCGCCGAGGAAGGCCGGGTGCCACGAACATCAGCAGCTCAAAGGCGATATAGGGCAAAGTGATCGCAAAGCTGCTGAGCAGCGTCACGCGCATCACCACGCCGATGGGCTCGGTCACCTCCACAGCTTGCAGGGCCTGCAAGCCGCCTACCGGCGTTGCCAGCCAATCCAGGAGGGTGACGGAAAACTGGAACATGATGAACGAAACAATGACCAGCGCCAGCGTGGCGCGCAACAGGTGGCCGCGCAGCGCTACGAGGTGCTGCAACACCTCGCTGGGGTGTGTCAGCGCCTTCTGCACGGTTTCACCCAGCGGGGTGTCCTCCGGCTCTTCGGTAAAGAAGCGCAGCGGGCCGCTGAACAGGCGGCGCAGCAGGACGCCTACGATGCGGAACGGCAAGGCGAGCCCGCGCCCTATTTTCTTCAGCAACGATCGCATTAACTCTCCTCGTTGCTTTGCGATTCTGAGGGGGTCTCTTTCTTGGCTTTCTGGGAAAGCGGCGTGGGCTTGCGCGTCCAGGCGGTGATCTGGTGATCGAGGTCTTTGAGCGCGGCCTTCTGTTCTTTCAGTTCGCCGCGCAGTTCGTCCTGGACTTTCTCGATCTCCTCGATGCCGGCTTTCCGCACCAGGCTTTCTGGTAGCTCACGCAATTGGCGGCCGGCATCCTGCACAGCGCGCCAGGTGTTGGACTGGCGCAGGTTGCGCAAGGCTCGCCCTAGAGTCCCGGCGATATTGACCAGGTCCTGCGGGCCCATGACCAGGAAGAGGATGAGCAGGATGGCGATGAGTTCCGTTGGACCGATGCCGAGAAAGTCCATGACTATTTGTTTCGCTTGGCTAGGGCTTCGGGGGTTAAGGCCCGGCCGATCTCTTGCCGCCGGTCAGCCAGGCTGCCCAGTACGCCGTTCACAAAGCGGGAGGAAGAATCCGAGCCATAGCGTTTGGCCAGCTCTACGGCTTCATTGATGGCGACCTTCACAGGGGTCTCGCCGTTGACGGCAAATTCCCAGACGGCCATGCGGATCAGGTTGCGGTCGATCACCGAGACTTGCTCGATGGGCCATTCGAGGGCGTGCTCGGCGATGTAGTGATCCAACTCTTTGCGAAGCGGCAGCACACCGCGCACTAAACTGGTGGCGAATTCGGCCAAGTCTTCATCAAGTTCGTACTCCTTGAGGCGGACTTCCAGCACACTTTCCAATGGATGCTCGGTGAGGTCGATTTCGTACAGCGCCTGGAGAGCCAGGCTACGCGCCCGGGTGCGCGGTTTCATGCTTAGGTCCCCGCGGGGTAATGGATATCGTCGATGTGAATGTTGACCCGCCCGGCCATCATGCCCAACATCTCGGAGATGGCGCGGGCCACCGCTGCCTGCACTTCGCGGCTCACCTGGCGCAGATTGAGGCCGGCCTCCATCACCAGGAATAAATCCACGTCCACCAGGCTATCTTGTACATGAACGCGCACGCCCTCGTCGGAACCGGCGCCAACGCCATGGCGCCGCGGGCTGGCAGTGTGCACGCCGGGCACCTTGAGCGCGGTGAGGCGGGCGATCTCACGCAGGACCTCGGCGGAAACTGTGGTGGAGTCGGGATTACGCATTTGTCAAGCGGTTGGAAGATATTATTATTCCGGGCGGGGGCTTAAGGAAGAATAATATTTTCATAGCCATGTCAAGGAAGTCTTAGGACATCGCCATGCCGCCATCCACGGCCAGCACCTGGCCGGTGATATAGGCGGCTTCATCTGAGGCGAGGAAAGCGACCGCATAGGCGATGTCTTCCGGGGTGCCTTTGCGGCCGAGGGGGATCATCTTGATGAAGGCGTCGCGCATATCCTCGGGCACTCCCGCCCAGATCTCGGTATCCACGTAGCCGGCTGCGATGGCGTTTACGGTGATGTTGCGGGGGGCGACTTCGCGGGCCAGAGCCTTGGTGAAGCCGATCTGGCCGGCCTTGGAGGCCGAGTAGTTGGTCTGCCCGGCGTTGCCGATTTGCCCGGAGACTGAGGTGATATTGATGATGCGCCCACTGCGGGCTTTCATCATATGCCGTACGGCGGCTTTGGAACAGTTGAAGGTGCCTTTGAGGTTCGTGTCCATGACGGCATCCCAGGACTCTTCGCTCATCATCATAATAAGCATGTCGCGGGTGATGCCGGCGTTGTTGACGAGGATGTCGAGGCCGCCGAACTTTTCCAAGGCGCCTTTGATAATGGCCTGGGCGTCCTCTACCTTGGCGACGTCGCCAATAAGGGCGGCGGCCTTGCCGCCTGCCTTTACGATCTCGAGCACGACTTCTTCGGCGGCTTTACCATTCTGGTTGTAGTTCACGATGACGCTGGCGCCGCGGCGGGTCAGTTCGATGGCGATGGCGCGTCCGATGCCGCGCGAGCCGCCGGTGACGACGGCGACTTTGTTGGCAAGCGGAAGGTTGGCTGTCATGGTAAGGTTCCTTGAAGCGATTATACCAACGAGGGTGTTGCCTTACGAATAAAGATTTACGTCGAATTGCCGAACTGTTTACATCGCCCTTACTCCCCTCTGCTAAAATGCTGGGATGCGAAAAGTCCTGGCTTGCGGAATGTTTGTTCTTGGCTTGTCGATCCTGGTTGCATGCTCGCCTGTAGTAGAGCAGGCAGGCGCGGCTACCTTGGTGGTGATCGACCAAGGCTCGCCTTGTGGAAATGCTGTGTGCGAAGGTCCGGAGAATGCCAATAATTGCCCGGCAGATTGCAGCCCACAGGTGTCCGATGCCGCAACTCCTGCTAGCGAGGGAGAGACAGCAATCCAGGACACCACGCTGTACCTCGGCATCATGGTGCATTTGGAGGGTTGGGACGATGAGGGTGAGGAGGCCCAGTTCCGCCGCCACGCCGAGTTGGTGCGCGAGTATGCCGACCTGTTCGAATCCTATGGGGCGGTGCTGACCCTCGAGAGCAAGGAACTAACCGACGGCAGCATCCGCTGGGGCGACAATGTGCTGCTGGAGATGCAGCAGCGCGGCCACGGGGTGGGCGTGCATGCCGATATCGGCGGGCAAAGGAACTACGATTGCCGCCGCTTTGCCGATGACCTGCGCGCGGAAAAGGAGCAGCTCGAGTCGCTGGGGGTGGGCGTATTGCACGTATCTGGCACCGTTTCGCATTGCGATTGGGTGGCCGCCTCCATCGAGGCCGGCTTTGAATTCACCACGGGCGTTGTCGCTTACGGAGTCATGTCGTTGCCCGAGGCGTTGCGTCCGGCAGAGTTTCGCGACTGCGCTAACCCGGCTGCTTGCCACCAGGCGTATCCGCCAGATCTGGAGGACCGCCTGGCGCCTTGGCGCGCAGCCAGCGGTGCGGACTGGATCACGCCGGTGGCCGAGGGTGGGCTGGTGCTCATCCCCAGCGGCGGCGGGCTGCCTTGTATGGCCGAGGAGCGCGCCTCGAATGGATCGGTGACGCGCTGTGAATTCAGCGAAGAGGATATTGCGGCCTCCGTGGAGGAATTGGAAGAGGCGCTGAGTTTGGTTGAGCCCGGCAGGATCAATACCTATTACGTCTCGTGGAGCCTTGGGAATCCGCTGGACCCGGCGCTGCTGGCCGAATGGCTGGCCGCTATACAACCCTACGTGGACTCGGGGCAAGTGCAATGGGTTTCGCTGGTGGATATGTATGAATTGTATGTGGGGAACTAAAAGGAATTTCTGATTTAGATTAAGTCATCCCGAGAACTTCTCGAAATCTGCGGGCTCGCCTAACGCCATCCCCTCCCCCTCGGGGTCGATGCGCTTCAGCAATCCGGTGAGCACACTGCCGGTTCCCAGCTCCACGAAGGTGGTGACGCCGCGCTTGCGCATATTGCGGATCGACTCGGTCCAGTGCACGCGGGCGGTGAGCTGCCCGTAGAGGTCGCCGCGGATCTGGTCGGCCGTTTCCAGCAGGTCGGCGCCTACGTTGCCCACGATGGGGATGGCGGGATTTTCGATGAGCGCTTCGTCCACGGCTTTGCGGAATTCCTCTTGTGCGCCGGCCATCAGCGGGGAATGCGCCGCGATGCTTACCGCCAGCGGCAGGGCGCGCCTGGCACCCGCCGCCTTGGCGGCGGTCATGGCGCGCTCCACGGCGCCCTTGTGCCCGGAGATGACCACCTGGCCGGGGCAATTGTCATTGGCCACCTGCACGACCTCTTTGCCGACGATGCTGGCCGTGAAGCAGATTTTGTCCAGGGCTTCGACGTCCAGGCCCAGGATGGCGGCCATGCCGCCGGGGTTGCGCTGGCCGGCCAGCTTCATGAGTTCGCCGCGGCGGCGCACGACCTGGAGCGCGGTGGGAAAGTCCATGGCGCCGGCGGCCACGCAGGCGCTCAATTCGCCCAGGCTGTGGCCGGCCACGTAGGCGGGCCCGAAATCGCGGTGCATTCTTTGGAAGACGCACAGCGCAGCCACGGAATGCACGAGCAGGGCGGACTGAGTGTTGACGGTGTCGTTGAGGTCGGCCTCCGGCCCCTCCCAAGATAGCGTGGAGAGCGGAAAGCCGAGCAGTTCGTCGGCCTGATCGAAGACGGCGCGGGCCTCGGGGTGGGCGGCGGAAAGCTCCTTGCCCATGCCAACTTTTTGTGAACCCTGGCCGGGAAAGAGGAAGGCGGTGGTTGCGGAGTTAAATGTCATGCGCGGATTCTAAACGAAAAACAGGCCGCAAGTCCGACGTCAGCGTTATGCGCTTATTCATTACGAAGGAGGTGTTAGCGCCCTTTAGTAGGGGCCAAGAGGGGGATTCCCCTGATCAATTTTCCCCTGTCATTGACGGATAAAAGCAAAGGCTTTTGTGGGGTCTCCGACCCCCACGCCCCGCCGGGGACAGACCATGCTTCCCCCAGACCCCATTTTTGGGAATGAGCTGTTGGTGAAGGTCGCGCAAATTTACTCGGAGCGGAATCATGTGCACCAAAGCAAAAGGGTCCTCAGTCGGAGGACCCTGTGAATTACTACGGGCCGAGGTCGGGCAACCCGACGACTTACTCTTTTTCGATGTGGACGACTTCGCGGCCCTTGTAGTAGCCGCAATTGGTGCATACCTGGTGGGGCAGGCGCATTTCGCCGCAGTTGGAGCAGACGACCATGTTGCGGGCCTGCAGGGCATCGTGCGCCCGGCGGCGGTCGCGGCGGCCCTTGGAATGCTTACGCTTCGGGAGTGGCGTCATGCTTGTGGTACCTCGCTAAATTATAACCAACAAAATGCCTGCAGTCGGCAGGCGAAAGGATTATACTAGGTGGCAGGGACAGGGTCAAGTAAGGATCGGGAGGATAGAGAGGCAAAGCTACTGACCAACCGGTTTGGGAGGGGGGTACGGAGTTTCCCGTTAGGAGTGAACCAATGAGGACGTATAAGGATTCGATAGAAACTCTTCGCTTGGCCGTTGAGGGGCTTCATAAATCCAAGGCAAGGTATAAGCAGAAAGCCTTTGTGCGCGAGATGCACGAAGGCGATCTGGTGTGGGAAGGCGACGTTTACTTCTTTGAGCTCTTGTATGACAGCAAACACAGCGGAGCCACCAAAGAGCAGATAGCCGGCTGGCGGCTGGCCGGCCCCACGGCGAAAGCCGTGGAAGCCGCCGAGCAACGCGGCCGCAAGATCAGGAAGGAATTGGAAAACGGCCATGCGCGCAACCCGGAGATCAGGCGGCGGGCCAAGCTGGCTTACGCCTGGACCTCGCCCGTCAAGGGCAGCGACAAGCGCAAGGTCCACGTGGTGTTACAAGAAGGTAAAGTGAAATCGCCCGCCGATGCGGTGAAGGCGGCTCTGGCGAAGGAGAAGTAAGAACTTCAAAGGTGAGAATAAGTTTCTCACGGGAAAAGCCTAAGTAGCTGCCCTCTTTTTTGGGCAGGAAGAAAACACGACAGAAGGGAGGGGAAATAATGTCAAATATTACAAATAAGCATTGGAAAATGCGATTAGTTCGCTGATCATTTGACCAAAAACTCGTTTCAGTTTATCCCTTTCTCTGTCTTTTACTCGGATAGTTCTATTTCCACTAGGTTTATCGTAAGGATGCGTCGATGGAGCCATACTTCTCCTTTTGTGAATCGATACCAACTTACCGACCAAAGAAGGAAAAGCCTTAGCAAATGTGGGGTTGCTCAGGATGACACCGATATCTATCCTCCTACCCCTTTTATCGATTATTCTTACCGAACCTTTTAATTTGTAGCGATCTAAAAGATTTTGGAACTTTCTAGTGAGTAAGTCGTTAAAGGAATCCAGGTGAGATAACCACGAGGAGGGGTTTATCTGGAATACGCTTTCCGCCTGCAAAAGAATTTCATATGCAAAGTGATAGTCATTACCTAATAATGCCATCCATTTTTCCCATAGCGGTAGTGAATAACTTCGTTGCAGTAATTTCCCTAATGGGTTTCTTGGGTGAGCGATACTCGATTTCATGAGCCCTAATATTTGATAGCTGTTTAGCACTATAGGGTGCAATTTGCGCGCATCTGGCTTTACACTCGACAACCTTTCCCTGGATTGAAGGATATTGCTGGTAATTCCTAGAGCGGGATCCGGCAATGGCCTTGACAATATAAGTGGTAATAGTTTCTTCCCACCCGAAGTCTGTAAATCAATAAACGGAGTTACAAAGGAGAGAGAAACTGAATCCGCAGATTTTCCCCATGAACTAAATTCGCCCAGACCGTCTTTTTCGCAACTGCACAAAAATGAATAAGCGCCAATTTTCGCCCCATTTCCGATGTATTTGTTGCTGACCGTGCGAAATGCAAGCTTAATTAGCTTTTTCTTTTGCCCCCTTTTTGCCAATTTAGCCAGTGTTTTCCAGAGCTCTCCTATAACATATTCATAAGGAATCCGTCGTTTAAGTAATTGGGAGCACTGCGACACAATGAGTTCAGATTCATCGTAAAGGTCGAGATAGTGGACATATAAATCAATATGTTCTGGTGCATGGGGAATCAATATCAAGACCTTTTCTAAGACCCGTCTATTTTTCTTAGCCCTGAATAAACCATATCGGAATGAGGATTTATCTTCGATCTTGGTGCGGTAACCATCCCCTAAAATAGTACCAGCGAAAAGTGGAAAACTCGTGGCAAA
>JBBEBI010000047.1:0-16901 GCA_040882365.1 Anaerolineales bacterium | reverse complement strand
GGTTGCCACTGTGGACCCGTTGCTGCCGCCAATCCCGAATGACGCCGCCTGCGTGCCAGATAACACGCCGCGCGTGCTGGCCATCGTGAAAACCGTGTGGAGCGGGGATTCAATCGGCGTGGAAATCGAAGGGCGCGATTATGAGGTGCGCTACGTCGGCATCGATGCCGGCGGCCTGCCGCTGGATGCCAACCGCCAACTGGTGGAAGGCAAGCAGGTCTTGCTCATCACCGACACTACGGACGTGGACCAATACGGACGCCTGCTGCGCTATGTGGTGGCGGACGGTGTTTTCGTCAACTTGGAACTAATCCGCCGCGATGCAGCCTTTGTTTCGATTGAGCCGCCGGATGTGGCCTGCGAACGGACTTTCGAAGACGCTCAGTAAGTTGAAAACCGGGTAACAAAAAGGCAGGCCGTGTGGCCTGCCTTTTTTATTTGGATGGCTGAACTTACGCCCGTACGAAGATCAGCGTATGCGTTCCTCCAGTAATGGTGAGCGTACCTCCGGAGATGGTGTAGTTGGTGGCTGCATTCAGCGCCAGGAAGTACAGCGCTTCGGCCTCTCCGATGCCTTCGCCCTCGCAGGCCATCAGGGTCGAGATGAGGTCCGAGAATGTGATGGCACCAGCACTAGCATCGGCCTGGTAGCTGCCGCCAAAACTATTGCAGCCGCCGGAGCCCTCCGCCTCGGTCCCGGATGAAAAGTTCAAGGTAATGGGCTGGCGGCCGATGGCCGCGCCGATCTGGTCGTTGCTGTCCAGGCTCTGCAACTCCCAGCGGGTGCCGGCGAGCCCAGATTCCGGCCCGGCGGCCGGGGTGCAGGCGGCGAGCAACGTTAGCAGGATGGTGATGAGGATTGCATTCTTTTGCGGTTTCATAACAATTCCTTTCTCTTCTTAAGAACGATTTCTTCGAAAGATTTGTTCCTTGCGCAGCTTCGCTGCGCGGGAGAACCTATTCGGCTAAGGCCGAATAACGCTTCTCCAGGAGGTTCCTTGCGCAGCTTCGCTGCGCGGGAGAACCTATTCGGCTAAGGCGAATAACGCTTCTCCAGGAAGTTCCTTGCGCAGCTTCGCTGCGCGGGAGATCGTATGCAAAATCAGCATCGAATGCCATACGTGATACGGATGGATTCTTCGCGGCGTCACGGCTGGCTTCGCCCGCCTACCTTGCTCAGAATGGCACAAGGATATGTTGTATCGCGAGCAGAGAGCGCAGCATACGGTGCCTCTGCTCGCGATACAATCCCCACGAATGAAGCCCAAAGTGAAATTCCACATCTTTCTGGCTGCCTTGGCGATTGCGGGCAGCCTTTTGGTGTGGCTGGCCACGGCCAGCCTTGGACCCGGGCTGTCCACTGACGGAGCGCGCTATCTCTCCACGGCCGAGAGCATCGCCGCGGGCCGCGGCATCGTGGATTACCTGGGCCTGCCGCTGGTGAATTGGCCTCCGCTGTACCCGCTGCTGCTGGCCGGTTTGAATTGGCTGACCGGGCTAGATGTTTTCGGCCTCGGGCAGATCGTAAACATCCTGGCTTTCGGCGCCATCATCTATTTGGGCGGCATCTTCTTCGAACGCAGCCTGCCCGGCAATCTCGTTTTAGCCTATGTGGCCAGCCTGATGCTGGCCACCTCGCTGCCGTTGCTGGAAGTCTCCGCCAACATTGCCTCGGACCCGCTGTTCCTGATCTGTGTGCTGTTGTTCTTTCTGGCCGCGCAAAATTATCTACGCGCCCGCCGGCGTGCCGCATGGTGGCAGATGGCCGCGCTGGCTGTGGCCGCCTGCTTCCTGCGCTATGCCGGCCTGACGCTGATCATCTCCGGGGCGGCCATCACCCTGTGGGCCTGGCGCAAAGATTTGCGGCAGGCCTTCGTGAAAGCTGTAGGCTTCGGCTTGGTGGCTGGGCTGCCCATAACGGCGTTTGCCATTCTGCACAACCTGCCTGCCACCGGAACCCTGCTGGGGGCCCACCGGCCTTCGATGGCACTCACCAATTTCCCGGTGCTTTTCGAAAAGATGGCCGGCTGGTTCCTTCCGCAAAGTTGGCTTAGCGGGCCGCTAAGCTGGCTGACGGGCGCGGCCGCCTTGCTGGCTTTCGGATTGGTGGCCGCTGTCTTGCTGGCGGCCAGCAACCGGAAACGGCGGGCCGCCTGGGTCGCAGCTTTGCAAAGGGGCAACCTTTTCCCCAGCCTGGTCTTCTTGCTGGTGTATGGCGCGGTGCTGGTCTTTTCCATCAGCACCAGCGAGCATCAGGTTCCTGGCAGCCAGCGCCTGCACGCCGTGCTGCTGCCGGCCTTCCTGGTGTTGCTGGGCGGCGCGGTTCAAGTCTTGCTGCCCAAGCCGCCAGCAAAAGTCGCCGGGATGCCTTTGCGCAGCCTGCTACTGGCTGGGTTCGCGCTGTGGCTGCTGCTGCCCGTTTACCGCGTACAGACCTACGTGCGGGCCTCGCTGGAAAACGGGGACGTGAGCTATTACAACCTGTACAACACGCGCCCGCTGCGTGAGAGCGACATCGTAGACCATATTCAAACGTTGGAATTCAACGAAGATGAAAAAGTTTATAGCAACAACGAAGGCGCGGCCTGGTTCTATCTGCGGCGCCGCATCTATCGCCTGCCGCGCTACGCTGCCGAAGCCGGCCAAGACCTAGCGGCAGTCATGGCGACCTTCGACGGCTGGCCGGCAGCCGACGAGCAGGCCAGGCTGATCTGGTTCGAGCGCCAGCTGGATTACAAGGAAGAGGTTCCCACACCCGACCAGATGCAGGAATTCATCCGTCTCACGCCGACCTTCGTGGGGCGATACGGGAACGTGTACTTGATGGACGTGGAATAGCTGAAGCGATCAGCTAGCGGCGGTTTGCTCTTCGTTGGCCACGAACTGGCGCCAGGCGCCGTGAATGCCGTCTTCAGTGACACCGAAGTAGTAGCGCAGGGCGCCGTCTACGCGTTGCAGGAAATCATAGCGCGTTTGCTTATGCTGGCTATATTGCTTGAGCAAACCGAAATCTCCACGCCAATCCGCCTGCAGCTGGTAGGGATCCTTGGGGAGCGCGGCAAATTCCTGGATGGCGTAGTGCCATAGCTTGCGGGCAGATTTTTCGGTGACGTTGGTCACTACCATCCCGTTGCGCAAATCGCGCACTACGTAATAAGGGACGCCAACCCGCTCTTCGACGCTCACCACCTCCACGCCGGTACGCGGCGCGCTTTCCGGCTGGGCCGGCACTTCGACCTTTGGCCTGGGTGCCCCGGCTTTGCGCGCCGGCTTGCGCGCCGGTCTCTTAGCCTGGCGACCGCGTCTTTCTGGCTTGGGCTCCGGCGCTTCGGGCGGCTGTGCCTCTGCCTTAGCGATCAGGCGCACGATCTCATCGCGCACCGCCAGCCCGGTCTCGGCCTCGGTACGGATGTAGATCTTGTTGTCATCCACCGCATAAGGCGGCTCCGGGCCGCGCGGCACGAGCACGCGAATGATGCTCTTGCCATCGGTCTGCTGAGCATCCACGGTGCAATGCAGCTGAGGGCTGATGCGCTTGCTGATCTCCTGCTGCAACTGGCGGATGGCTTGCGGCGCGTTCTTGATGCCCAGGATGGGTCGCTGTGAATCGGCGCTGAGGCCGATGAACAAAGTGCCGCCGTTCGTATTGGCGAAAGCACAAATATCCTCAATGACCTTTTGGAGGCTGCCGCCGCGCAAGCCCTCGTGAAAATCCTGCACGATGTTGGAGCCTTCCTCGCGCGCGGAGCGTACAAAGTCGAACTCCGCTCCTTTGACTTGAGGCTTGCCCTGGCGAGGCCGCGTGCGGGCGAAGTCGTTGCCTTCGAACAATTCCTTGAGCGCGGCGAAGCTGCGCTCGGGGAGCAGCACTTCCGTGACGCGCCCGCCGATGCCCAGGTTGCTGCGCTGGCGCGGGTCATTATCCAAGCGATGGGCATCCGAACCCTGGATGCAGTGCATGCGACGCGGGTACTCGGGTTTGATGCCGCTGAAGAATGAAGCCGTGGCGAAACGCCCGCGCTTATCCAGATCGGTGATCTCCAAGGCGTGCAGATTGGGATCCTGCGTGAAGGCGATCTTGGTCTGCCCGCCGAACTTGAAACCGCGCATGGCCACGCCACTGCTGGAGTTGGCATGCGCGGCAATCACCAGCCCGCCCGCGTCGCGGATGGCGCGGTAGGCGCTGAGCACATCGCTAGAGGCGCCCACGGTGACCGAGCCCAATTCCAGTTGGCTGGCCGGCACGTTGAGGTCCAGCAAAATGTGTTCGAGCTCGCGCAGCGGTTTATCGGGGGCAAACAGGCCCATCACGTGGAAGCCGAAACTGGCGGTGAACTCGAAACCGGGAAGCACCAGGATCTTGGCCCGCAAGCGCTCGAACTCTTTGAGGCGCGCTTCCTCTTCCGGAAGGATGCGCTTCAGCGAGCGCAGCAGGTACAACTGATCGATCTCCTCCTGCATGCGGCGATAGCCGGCCACGGTGTTATGGTCGGCAAAACCGATGATGTCCAGGCCGCGCCCTTCGGCGCGGCGCAGGATATCCAAATAGCTGATGCCCGGCTCCTGATAATCACTGGAAGCCGGGGTGTGTAAATGCAAGTCTGTCGCATACCAATTCATCGGGTTGCGATTATTTTCTTTTCTAGCCACTGTGATCCTTTTTGAAGTTCAATATTGTGAGGCCCTGAGGGGATCCTTCCCCCTTATTCTCCCAGTTTTTGCTTTAACACGCTCACTAAATCTTCAGGCATATAGGGTTTCATAAGAAAGCCATCCGCGCCCTGCTCTCCGGCTTCCTGACGATAATCTGCGCCAGAGGTCAGCAGAACGACCATATCCTTGAGCGCCTCGTCGGAGCGAATCTTACCCAGCAGTTCCAAGCCATTGGCGTCCTTCAGGTTCACATCGATCAAAACGGCATCCGGCCGGTAAGCCCTTAGATCCGGCAGCAGCTCCTTTGAGGTGGCTGGTTTAGTCACCCGGTAACCCTCCAGCGTCAGCAAATTATCCAGCAGCTCGAATAATATGGGTTCGTCTTCGAGCACCATGACCTGCTTAGGCATGTGCTTTTGCCCGCGGCTTTGCCTTGCGCGTAGGTTTGGGCTTACCCTTGTGCCCATTTGATGGTTTAGCGCCGTCCGTCACCACGCGCGGCTCCAGCGCATACTTCAGCACCTCGTCCATGGTGCGCACGAACTTGAAGCTCAGTTTTTGCCTGATCTCTTTGGGCAATTCCTCCAGGTCCACTTCGTTGCGCAGAGGCAGGATGACCGTCTTGAGTCCCGCGCGGTGAGCGGCCAGTACCTTCTCTTTGATGCCGCCTACAGGCAACACCTGGCCGCGGAGCGTGATCTCCCCAGTCATGCCAACGTGTGATTTGATGGGCTTACGGGTCAGCAGGGAAACCAGGGCCGTCACCATGGTTACGCCAGCCGAGGGCCCATCCTTGGGTTGGGCGCCGGCGGGCACGTGCAGATGGATGTCGGTCTCCTTGAAGAAGTCCGGTTCGATGCCCAGCTTCTTAGCGCGCGAACGCACATAAGATAGCGCCGCTTTCGCCGATTCCTGCATCACCTCGCCCAGTTGCCCTGAGAGCTGGAAGCCCTTGCTACCGGGCATACGCGTGGCTTCGATAAAGAGTACGTCTCCGCCGGTGGGCGTCCACGACAGGCCGGTGACCACGCCGGGCATGGAGGTGCGGCTGGTGATCTCTTCCATGCGGTAATACTTGGGCGGCCCCAGGTATTCGCGCACCATTTGGGGGGTCACGCTTATGGTCTGCACTTTGCCTTCGGCGATCTTGGTCACCGCTTTGCGGCACACCGAGCCGATTTCGCGCTCCAGGTTGCGCACGCCAGCCTCGCGGGTATACGAGCGGATGAGGGTGCGCAAGGCTGCCGTGCTGAATTTGACTTCTTTCTTACGCAGGCCGTTCTCACGCAGTTGGCGGGGAAGCAGGTAACCCTTGGCGATGGCCAGCTTGTCGCCTTCCGTGTAGCTGGAGAGCTGGATGATCTCCATGCGGTCGCGCAACGGGCCGGGAATGGTCTCCAATGTATTGGCTGTGGTAATAAACATAACCTGGGAAAGGTCGAAGGCCACCTCGATGTAATGATCGCGGAATTCGTTGTTCTGTTCCGGGTCGAGGACTTCGAGCAGCGCGGATGACGGGTCGCCGCGGAAATCGTAGCCGAGCTTGTCCACCTCGTCGAGCATAAAGACCGGGTTGCGCGTGCCCACGCGGCGCAAGGCCTGCATGATGCGCCCGGGCAGCGCGCCGATGTACGTGCGGCGGTGGCCGCGTATCTCAGCCTCATCACGCACGCCGCCCAGGGAGATACGCACGAACTCACGGCCCATGGCGCGGGCGATGGAGCGGCCCAGCGAGGTCTTGCCGACGCCAGGCGGGCCCACGAAACACAGGATGACACCTTCGCGCTCGAGGCGGATGAGATCGTGCTTGACTTGCTTGGCGATCTCATCCTTGCGTTCGACGCGCAGTTTGCGCACCGCCAGGTATTCCAAGATGCGCTCTTTCACATCTTTCAGGCCATAGTGATCCTGGTCCAGCACTTTGCGGGCGTGGGGAATATCCAGTTTGTCCTTGGTCGTCTTGGACCAGGGCACCGTAATGAGCCAATCCAAATAGCTGCGGATGACGCCATATTCCGCGGCGGCCGTGTTGAGTTTGGAGAGCCGTTCCAGTTCGCGACGGGACTGCTTGTCGGCTTCCTCCGTCATTTTGGCTTCGTCGATCTTCCTGCGCAGCTCTTCAACCTCGGCCACCATCTCGTCCGTCTCGCCCAATTCGCGCTGGATGGCCTTGAGCTGCTCGCGCAGGAAGTAATCGCGCTGCATGCCTTCGATCTCGGAGCGGGCTTCGTTCTGGATGCGCTGACCTACTTCTAGGACTTCTACTTCGCGGGTCAGGAACTCCACGAGTTTATGCAATTTGTCGCGCAGCGAGTCCAATTCCAAAATGGCCTGCGCATCCTTCAATTCCATGCGTTGGAAATTGGCCACCAGGTACACCGTTTGCAGGGCATTGTCGATGTCGAGGACCGAGGAGACCAATTCCTGCGGGATGGTGCCGATCAATTCGGCGATGCGCTGGAACTGGTTGCGCACGCTGCGCGCCAGCGCCTCGACCTCCAGGCCCTCTTCTTCGAATTCGGGATAGCGCTCTACTTTGGCCTTCAGGTATGGCTCGGTAGCGACAAACTCGCCGACGCGCATGCGCGACAAGCCCTGCACCAGCAGGCGGATGGTGCCGTCCGGAGCGCGGAACAAGCGGTGCACTGTGGCAATAGTTCCAACTGTGTACAAGTCCTCCGGTCCCGGGTTTTCCTTTTCGGGGTCCCTGGAGGCCACCAGCCCCACCAGCCGGCTGCCGGAAACGGCATCGTCCACCAGGCGGATGGAGCGCGGCTGTCCGACGGTGAGGGGGACGCCGGTTTGCGGATAAACGACCACGCCCCGCAACGGCAGGATGGGCAACACCTCAGGGATATCCGGGAATTCCGTTTCTTTGTGGCCGTCAGGACGCCGTTTAGGTTCTTTGCCCTGCACCACCTTGGTCACTGTGGGATTAAAGACGAGATCCTGCAAGGCCTGGCTTTCATCCGCCTCCATCCAGTCCCACATTTCGTTCAACTCATCCAACCATTTCGAGGTAGGCATCAGACGCCCGCCTTGGGCAAGGTCACCAGTAAGAAGCCGTCGTTGTATTTAGCCTCGATGTGGTCTGCATCAACCGGCCCGGGCAGCTCCAGCACTGAGAGGAATTCACCAAAGCGCACTTCCAATTGATGATAGGCCGCGTGGTCTGCGGGCGGTTGCCGCAGCCCATAGATGGCCAGTTGGCGCCCTTCGATGGCAATGTTCAGCTCGGCGTCCTGCATACCCGCAATTTCCATGCGGGCCACAAAGGCATGCTCAGTCTCGTACAGGTCGGTGGGCGGCCGCCACAGATGTGGGCGCGCCGCCCACTGGCGCGTAAACGAGGTGACGCGGTAATGGATGTCTTGCGGGCCGCTCCAACCGGAGCGCGCTTCCTGAATATCAGATCGAGATTTAGGCATAAACCTGCTTAGCTGTTAAGCGCCCCTTTGGCGGCCGCCAAGACTTCTTCGTAGATCGGCTGGTCGCCCAGGGTAGGCAAATAGGCTACGTAGACCACTTTTCCCTGCTTATCCACTACGAACACCGCGCGGCGCAAGATACGGCGTTCTTTGACGAGAACGCCATATTTTTCTCCGAAGTTATTATCCATATGATCAGAAACCACCATCACTTTGTCCACCCCGGCGGCCGCGCACCAATTCTTCAACGCATAGGGCAGGTCGTTGCTGATGGTGATAATGGCAATGTCCTTGTCCAGCGAGGCGGCCGCTTCATTGAAACGGCGCGTCTCTGTGTCGCAAACGCTGGTGGCCAAAGAAGGCAAGGAGGCGATGACGCGCACTTTGCCTCGGGTGGCATCCAAAACCTTCACCGTGCTCCAATCTTGGGCCTGGGCGGTGAATTCGGGGGCTTGCTGTCCCACTTTAATATCAGGGCCGATGACCGTGACGTCCTTGCCGGCGATCTGCAACAATCCGGTACGTTCCATATAAATCTCCTGTTCGACGGGATCGATGAGGGTTGCTTATTGTAGCCTAGCTTTCCCACCCCTATATCAGAATCGCATCAGAGCTTGACCGCGGGCGTTGCACCGTGCAATGCGGGAAGAATAGCAGTAAACTACCCATTCACTGCTTTAGTTTCCCCGTATCCCATGGAAAAAACACCTCACTCGCTATTTAAACACGCTGGAATAGCTCTTTTAGTTTTAAGTACCAGTTACGTCTTTTTCACGCTGTTCCCTGAATTGTTTCCCCATCCCAGCGAATTCAGCTCATTTGCCTATGCCGTCGCCTTCACCGCCATGTTGGAAGTGTGGTTGCTTTTCGTGCCCGGCAGGCGAAAATGGCTATACCTGCCTATCTTGATAATCTGCCTGCTGGCGTTGCTGGACGAGATCGGCTATGGCAGCGAGGTGATGGATATTCGGCCGTTTTATTCTGAAACCTTGCACACCGAGATCCGAGATCTGCATAACGCCATCTCAGTGCTCATTACACTGGGTAGCGACTGGTTGGCTGATCTGCGTTGGATCGGCGAACTTTCCGACTTCTTCCTTACCCTGGATGCTGTGCTCGCCGCGGTCTGCCTGGCGCTCGGGTGGTTGCTGCGCCGCGGTTTAACCGGCGCCCGGGAACAGGCCTGGCAAAGCCGCGCGCTCTCACTCACCCTGAGTTTTACACTGTTCACCAGCTTGGCAGGGGCCACTTGGCTGCTGGTTTTGCCCCAGGATCCGAAAAATGCTTGGCTGCTGGGTTATTCTACGGTCAGGCTGCTGAGTGCGGCGGCCATTTTGGCGCTTAGCCTGGCCGCTGGGTTTCTTCTGTGGAAACAAAAAACTAAGAGCGGGGAGTTCACGGCAGGCGCGAAGGACTTCGTTCAGGGACGGCCTGGACGCCTGATGATGGTCGGTCTAGGGATCGCCGTACTGGCCGGTGTCGCCTATCAGGTTTACGCTCCGCTAGTTTTCCTCCCTGATGACCGGACGAGGTTAGAACGCCTGACGCCATTGGTCATCTGGCTATTTGCTGTGGCGTTATTCTGGTTAATGGGGGCCTTGGCCTGGAGAGGGTATTTTCGCCGCTCAGCCACCAGTGTAGCCACAGGCTTCATAGCTTTTCTTAAGCGGGAGCCGGCTTTCTTTTATGCGGGTATTGCTTTATTTCTGATCCTGATCGGTCAGCTAAACGACAAGAACATTTTGCCCCTTGATGATTGGATCCGTACACCCAATTTCCGTATACGCGCATGGGGACTTTGGACCGAAGAAGTTTTCGAAATGGTGGCTGCCTTCCTTCTTATTGTCGGGACATCTTTCTTTAGTAGAGGAGCGCTCAAAAAAAAAGGAACTCCCAAATAGAGAAACGGCCAGATAGAAAAGCAGGAGGGGCTGGTACCAGCCCCTCCTGTGCTTTACTTCAGTTTGATACGCGAAGTCTGCGACTTCTTTAGCCGCACTTTGCCGCCAGCTGCTGCGGCTCTCCCACCGGCCGCTTGCGTCCCCACGACACCCATGTTTGTCAGCAGCATCGGCACCAACACCAGTGCCGCCAGCCCCGCCACTACGGCCGCAAACAGCGGCCAGGAAGCAGGTTCCTCGACCTCGGGGACCAGTCCGCCAGGGTTGTAGCGCGTGTCTTCATTGGCTACAGGAGCCCCGCCGCCGAGAGGCTGGAGCGAAACGCCCAAGGAACGATTGACCCCGTCCCGCAATTCGGAAGGCGAAGTGTAAGTGATGGCGTACTCGCTTTGCATTGCCACTGCGTAAGTTTCATAGAGACGGGTGAGCTGTTCCTCATCTTCGGCGTACCCGTAGACTCCTCCGGCGCGGGCAGCCAGGTCTTGCAGGCCCGGTTCGTCGATGCCGGTCATGTTGTCAGCTTGCCTGCCGAAAATCCCCAAACCCACCGTGGAGATAGAGATCCCCTCAGGGCCGATGGCGTTGGTCACATTATTGATGTTGGCCGAGCTGGAGTTGTCCAAACCGTCGGTAAGCACGATGATCGCCTTACGGCCGCTTACACCTTCCAGCTCATCGATGGCGACCATCAGCGCATCGTACATGGCGGTATCGTTGTCGGTAGCCAGACGGTCGGTCGCCGAATGCAAGGCATCCGTGTCAGACGTGAGGTCTTGCGCGATTTCGATCTGCGTGTTGAACGAAATCAACCCCGCCTGATCGACCTCGCGCATGCGATTGACAAATTCATGCGCGGCCGCTTTGGCGGAATCTAGCTTGCCTTCGACACCCATACTCCCGGAAACATCCATCACCAGCAAGGTGGTCACCGGGCCCACATCGCCGATGCCGGTGATCTGGTCCAGTGGGATCTCTTGCCCATTTTCGGTGATCACGAAACGGCTGGGGTCCACGGCCAACGGCTCACCGTTGGCATCCGTGGCGGACACGTAAAAGGTCACGCGGGGAAATTGCGAGGTATCGATCTGCGTGATGCGGATATTCTCGCCGCCTTGCGCAGCGAAGGCGAAGAGGAAGACTGCGAGCAGCGGCAGAAGATATTTGGGCGGACGAAAGTTTTTCATGGTTACCTCTTTTCGTGATAGACCATCTGCGTATTGCCCATGCGGATGGCTTGTTCGTCTTGCAGGCTGGCCAGCTCGATCTTGCGGCCGTTGATAAAGGTGCCCTGGCGGCTCATATCCTTGAGGGTCATGTGCGTATCGGCTCCTTTGAGCAGCGCGTGCTGCGGCGCGATGTCAGGGTCCGGCAGCACGATGTCGGCCTTGAGCGCATCGCTGCCCACGAAGGCCGAGGGCCCGTTGGCATGGATGAACTTGTCGAGGACGAATTCAGTGCCTTTCATCTTTCCGGTGACTACCTCCAGCCAGGCCCTGGACAGCAACAGCACGATGAGGGCGATGAAGGCCCCCACGGCCGCCCCCACCAAACCCAAGCCGGCAGCTTTGCCGACCAGAGGATCGGAGAGCTGCGCCCGGGTGAATTCCAGCAAGGCGCCGCCAATGGCGCCGCCAATGATGCCGCCCAGCACGGGCTTCCAGAGTTGAGCCCCACCGCTGAAGCCGAGTCCAGCGCCGATGAGGCCGCCGAACAACGCCCAACCCAAAGCGCGCGTCCAGGGTTCGCCGCCCAGCATTTGGAAACCGAACTCGGCGATGGGCAAGCCGATGGCGCCGCCCAGCATGCCCAGCAAGCCGCTAAGCAGACCGGCACGCAAACCGAACAGCGGGCTGCGCGCGGCCAAGCCCTCGGACAGGCCGATGAGGCCCCCGATAAAGAAACCGATCAGGCCACCCACCACCACTTCGCTAAGGTAAAGGTTCGTGGTGAACGAGAGCCCCAGCACGTTGCTGACTTGCCAACCGATCAATCCGCCGATGGCACCCAGCAAGGTGTAGTAGTACAAGCGCGTAAAACGACTCATGGTTTAGTCTCCTCCGAAGGTTCCCCTTCGTGGTTCGATTTATTTGGTTTATTTTGCAAATTGACCTTTGCCGGTGGCTTTGGGCCTTCGAACTTCTTCAGCACCCCGCTCCCCGTCTCCACCCTCGTTGGCGGCGCCTTGGCCGCTTGCACGCGTTTCACTTGCACCGGTTGCGTGTCTCCCATTTTTACCTGAGCCCTTTTCGCGGGTTCCGGTTTTACTTCGGCGGCTTTGTCCGCGACTATCACCGCCTCGGCTGCCTTCACTTCCGCTTTGGATTGCCGCGCGGGTGAGGTTCGCCCAGTTGGCTTTGCAGCCTCAGGGACCGGTGTTGATTTGGATGCCACTGGCTTTGGCGCCTCCGGATGCGGCTCTGGATTCTTCTCGGCCCGCAGGTTGTTCCAATCCACGTTGCTTTCGCCGCGTCGATTGAGCAACTCATAGAAGCCGTAATAGCGCCGTGCATCCAGGTCCTTCTGGCCGTTGCGGATGAAAAAGCCGCCCTGGTGACCGTGGGGGTCGACCACCAGCGCCACCTGCCAGTGATAAGGGAAAAAATGCTCGTGCAGCCAAGTGTCGTAGCCGGAGAGGAAGAGCCCCATGCGTGGGTGCGTATGGCACCAACCTACAATGCCTTTAGTGGCATAGCGCTCTTCCAATGCGGCCAGCATGGCGACCTGGCTGTCATGTGTAAAGGTGAGGAAGGTGCTGCCGGAACGCACTTGCTGCGCGGGCAGCAGCGCTTCCACCACCACGAACTCTGCTTTTGTGTCGATGTCCCGGCACCAGCGCCCGGCCAGCCATCCACCAACCTCATTATCCAGATCGCTGTTGGCATGCGCGTTGATGGCGCGGAAGGCCGGCTGTGTGACAAAGACCCGGATGCCGGGGGCGCGGCCGTCTTCCCCATCCGCTACCCAGCGAAGGGCGCGATGAATGGGGAGCCTGGCTCGCCGCGGAGAACCGGCGGAGATTAGGGGCTGGACCGGTTTATCTTCCATAAAGATCGTTGCCGGGGTGGAGTGGAAATCCGGCAACCGGCTTTCCACTCCACCCAAGGGCTTATCAGCCGGCGGTGACGTCCGCGGTCATGATGAGGCGGTCGTCTGCAGGCACGCCGGCAGCCTGCAAGGTCTCTTCGTCCTTCAGCTCGCGGCCGAGGGCCTTGCTGTCCAGGCGGTAGCCCATGGGGCGGCCGTCTGGGCCTGTGGTGGGCAGTTCCAGCTTGGTCGCCAATTCGGGGACGAGTTCTTTCACTTCCACGTCGTCCGGAACTTCAGCGGAACGGCTGCCCCCAGAAGGCATTACTACGGTTACGGGGATATCTGCCATGATGCACTCCTTTCTTGTTGTGAATTACGGTAGGTTTCCTACCGTATGGCACCGGCCTCGGGGCCGGACTTCCACTATTTGAGCCGGATGCGCGGCTTGGGCTTCGGTTTGCCCTTGCTCAAGTGCACGCGCTCCGGGTGCAGCAACTCGCGCGTTTCCACGGGAAAGGCGCGGGGGTGCTTCTTGCGATATTCGCGGCTCCAGCGCGCCGCTTCAGGGTCCCACGGAAAAGGCGGCTTGGTGGGGTCGTCGTGGAAATTCTTGTATTGCACCATCTCGCCGATCATCAGCACCAGGCGGTCCAGCGAACGGCTGGCCGTCCACCAAGCGGCGTCCA
This sequence comes from Anaerolineales bacterium, assembly GCA_040882365.1. Classification (GTDB taxonomy): domain Bacteria; phylum Chloroflexota; class Anaerolineae; order Anaerolineales; family UBA11579; genus JAMCZK01. The sequence goes on along the minus strand of JBBEBI010000047.1, from coordinate 3,206 downwards.
CGCACACCGTGCCGTTGTGGTGATTGATGTTGGGATGCCACACCGGCGTCAGCCACTTCATGCCGGGCCAGCGCTGGGGATATTGGTTGTGGAGGTAGATCTCCACCTGGTGGCGGTTGCCGAATTTGGGGTTGCCCGCCCGATCCACCCCGATAATGCCTTTGCACTTGTAAGTAATGATGTAACGCTCCGGTGGCAGGCCGCTGCGCTCGGACGTAGCCTTGAATTCAATCAAATCACTTTGCGCGGCCAGTTCCTGCATGCGCACCAGGTCGGCTTTCAGGCGGCGGATGCGGGGGCTTTCGCCGATGCCCATCGCGCCGGCGGTGATGTCGGCGGTGAGGATGAGGCGGTCGTCGACAGGGACCCCTGCCCCGGATAAGGTCTCGTCTTCTTTCAATTCGCGGCCCAGCGCCTTGCTGTCCAGGCGATAGCCCATCGGGCGGCCATCCGGCCCTACGGTGGGCAGTTCAAGCAGCGAGGTGAATTCGGTGAGCAGTTCGCGCACGGGCACGTCATCTGGCACTTCGGCCTTGCGCGCCCCTCCGTGGGGCATAACAACGGTCACTTCAATTTCAGGCATCCCTGTTCTCCTCAACTAATTGACATACTGGTGCGGTACCTGGCATACGCCGGTGATCGCCCAGCAATCAGCGTGATGCCAGGTCTTGCACACCTTGCAGATCTTCACACCGCGCCTATCGTTCTTCACTACCTCTTCAAGGCAATAAGGGCAAACATGCTGGACCTCCGCCATCAATTGCACTTCCGGGGAGCGCAGCGCACGGTGGGCGCGCGTTAATTTTCTTTTGGCGTGTTTCTTGGTCGCTTTGCGGTGCCGGGTCGCCGTGGCGCCGCGGCCGGATGTCGGCATCAAGCTGGCGAGCCGCGTGGCGGTATGCTCCCGCCAACTATTGAAGGAAGCCGCCAGCGAATTGGCGCTCACTCGCCCCGCACGCCGCGTCTGGCGGACGCCAGTGTTGACCGTGGGCTGCGGCGCAGGCCCAACCGTTGGCGCCGACATTGCGGGTGGCTCCACCATTACCGTGCGCGTTGCCCCGGTCCAGGCGCGCAAGGCCAACCAAGCCAAGGCGCCGGCGGTAACCAGGGCCAGGCCGCCATCCCATACCGGATTGGATGGATAAAGCTGCAGCAAATTCAAGCCGACGAAGCCCCGGCTGGCCACATTGACCAGACTGAGAGCAACGATGGTTGCAAATAAACTGACGAAGAAACGAAGATAGAAGGTGCGCGTGACCAGCAGCCTGCGCGCGCTGTATCCGGCAGTCAATCCCACCGCGCCCACCAGCGCATATTTGAGCGCAACCTGCGGGGCCTGCGCTTCCAGCATGAATAGGAGCAGGAAACCCAGGCCCACTGCGCAGGTGAACAGCGCCACCAACGCAGTGCGTTCCAATAAGCGCCCTACTTCGCTGCGATCCGCCAACGTCATGTGCCACATCCCGGTCGAATTCGCCATGGCCTAGTCAATGAGATGGATCCTCTTGCCAGATGATTCCACCTCCACCTCGTCCTCCACCTGAGCGCCCAAATGCACCCGCGCAGCCGGCGACAGTTCGGGTACCGCTTCGGCGAAATGGTTGAAGTGCAAGGCATCATCTAGGTCACCCGTCAATTCATAGAAACGGAATTCCGCCCCATTGGTTGCGCGCAAAATGTGGAACGGCGGCACTCCCATGCTGAGCAGCGTGCGGTCGAGGAAGTCCTCGTCGCCCGTGATGGTGTGCGTTAAGTTCACGTCCCGCATCTGGCCGCAAGTGGGGCAATGACCAGTCTCGAAGCTCACATCCGACATGGGCTTGAGCACCTGCTCGGTCGTGTTGCAGTTCAAGCAGTTCAACGAAAGCACCAGTTCTTCGTCCAATTCCAAAATCGCGTCACTGCCCAGGTCCGCCCGGATTACCTCCAGCATTTCGCGCAGCGTGGTGCTGGCCGCGCGCAGGGGCTGCTCGTTGATCTCCCCGTAGATCCAATGGCTTTCGCAATTCTCGTCCGGCAGGTAGGCGGTGGTGTGCAGGTGATTGGTGTAGCCGTTGAAATGGGTCACCTTGCCAGCTTCCACCGGCATGTCATGAATGAGCTTGAGCGCTTCCTGTGATTGCATGGCACCGATGATGGAGGCGATGGTGGGCGTGGTGGGCACTTTGCCCAGCAAGATATTCTGGCGCGCCAGCAATGGGCAGGAATAGCGCAATGCCAGGTCGCGGCGCGCTTGCTCGGTGAGCGTGCACTCGAAGCAGGCGCCCTCGCCCGGCACAAAGACGCGCACCAGCCCCAGCAGTTCCTGGATGGCGCCGTCCACCCAGGGCTTGTTCATCCAATAGGCGAAGCGGTTGACCGCCAGGCGCGCCTCGCGGTTGTCGAGGCAGCCCACGATCACGTCCATACGCCGGAAGACACCCAGACCGATATCGGTGGTCACGTCACCGTGCAGGTATTGCACGTTGATATCGGGATTGATCTCCTTGGCGCGGGCGGCCGCCAGCAGCGCCTTCTCCCGGCCGGAGTCCTTCTCGCGGAACAAGATCGAACGGCTCAGGTTGGCCGCCTCGATCTTGTCGAAGTCCACAACGTATATGTTGCCCAGGCCCATCAGCGCCAGGTTCTTGACCACCTCGTTGCCCAGCGCTCCCGCCCCCACCACCATCACTTTGGCGTCGCGCACCTTATCGCGCTCCCACCAGGAGATGAAGTCGAAGGTGCCCAGGCGATCCGTCTTCAGGTTGGGGATGTGTAGCGGCTTTTCTTTGGCCACCGGCAGCCGGCGCGGCCCACCCTTGGCCCTGGCTTTGCGAGAGGGCTTCTCGCCAGCAACGGGGGAGACGTTAGCAGCCAGCTTGCGGGCTTTGGCCGCCTGGGGTGAGGAAAGCTGGTTAATCAGCCAGCCAACCCCCTGGTGCGCTTCGATCAGGCCGGCTTCGGACAGAATCAGTAATCCCTCGCGCAGGGAGGATCGGCTGACAACCAGGTCCTTGATCAGGTCACGTTCGGAGGGAAGATAAGCGCCCGGCAGGTGCTGCTTCTCGAGGATGGAAGCAGCCAGCCTGCCGGCGACGAGTTCGGGGAGGGTATTGCGTGGGATGCCCTTGGCCATCTAATGGACCTGCTGGTATGTTGGTCTGACCAACATACCACGCAAACGACCAGCCTGTCAAGTTTGTTATGACCTACGGATTTGTTGGGAT
>JBBEBI010000046.1:0-16997 GCA_040882365.1 Anaerolineales bacterium | reverse complement strand
CGCATCTCCATAGTCTCTCACGGAGGTGTGACATTTCTAAGTGTACAGATCAGGCCCTTGACATCGAATGTCCGACGGTTATACTTATATTGATAAACGTCTGGGTGCCCCCCTCACCTAGGCGTTTGTCGCTTTAATAGGCAAACGCGGGGTTATGATAAACTGAATTAATTCGCTCGCAATCGCAGACCTCAATGGCCATTAAAGTACAGCCCGCCCCAGCCACGAAATTCAAACGCGATGAAGTGCTAGCCGATTACCGGCTGGCGTATCGCAGCCGCCAGGCCAGCCTGATCGGGCGGCGCGAGGTGCTGAGCGGCAAGGCCAAGTTCGGCATCTTCGGCGACGGCAAAGAAGTGGCGCAGATCGCCATGGCCAAGGCTTTCCGCAAGGGGGATTTCCGTTCCGGGTATTACCGCGACCAGACATTTATGTTCGCCATCGGCGAGCACAACTTCGACGAATTCTTCGCCCAGCTTTACGCGCACGCCGACCTGAAGGCGGAACCGGCTACCGGCGGCCGGGCGATGAACGCGCACTTCGCCACGCGCTTGCTGAATGAAGACGGCACCTGGAAGGCGCTGGCAGAGCAGTACAACACCTCTTCCGATATTTCGCCTACGGGAGCGCAGATGCCGCGCCTGGTGGGACTCGCCCATGCCTCCAAACTCTATCGCCAGGTCGCAGAGCTGAAAGAATTCGTCCGGTTCTCGAAGAATGGCAATGAGGTGGCTTTCGGCACGGTTGGCAATGCGAGCTGCGCCGAGGGTATGTTCTGGGAGACGGTGAATGCCGTAGGTGTGTTGCAGGCGCCCATGGTGCTCTCCATCTGGGATGACGGCTACGGGATTTCTGTGCCAAACGAATTCCAGATCACAGCTGACCTATCCCGACTGTTGAGCGGCTTCCAGCGAAGTGAAAGGGGGAGGGACGGGTACGACATTTATAGGGTGGCTGGATGGGATTACCCGGCGCTTATCGACGCGTATCAGAAGGCCGCCAGCGCAGCGCGCAAAGAACATGTGCCCGCCATCTTGCATGTGACTGAATTAACACAGCCTCAAGGGCATTCCACGTCAGGCAGTCACGAGCGCTACAAATCCCCAGAGCGACTCCAATGGGAAGAGGAGTTCGACTGCCTGCGCAAGTTTCGCCAATGGATCGTGAATGAGGAGCTGGCCACCGATGCCGAGTTGGATCAGCTGGAGGAGCAGGACCGAACCGAGATCGAGGCTATCCGGCAGCGGGCCTGGGAGGCCTACAAAGCGCCCATTCGCACGGATATTGAGGAATTCGGTGATTTGCTGGTCGAAGTCGCTGGAACCTCTAAATACGCCAGCCAGCTTGAGGCAATGATCGACGATTTGAAGGCCTCACAGAATCCATTGCGCCAAGACATGATGATCGCCTATCGGAAGGCCATGGTCCTGCTGAAAGATGAGGCGTTACCGGGCAAGCCGCTGTTGGTCCAGTGGAAGAGGGAGCAAGACGAGGCTGCAGAAGATCGATATAGTTCCGACCTCTACACGCATACCTCTGAACGAGTGCCTGAGGTCAAACCGATCTACTCCGAAAAGTCACCAACCTTGAACGGCTTTGAAATCGTCAACAGGGGCTTCGGCGCGATGCTGAAGAGGGATCCGCGCGTGGTCGCCTTCGGTGAGGACCTGGGATACCTGGGTGATGTGAACCAGGGGTTCGCAGGGCTGCAGGAGAAATACGGCGCACTGCGTGTAGCCGACACGGGGATCCGTGAAGCGACCATAATTGGCCAGGCCATAGGGCTGGCGTTGCGCGGGCTGCGGCCCATCGCCGAGATCCAGTACCTGGATTACTTGCTATATGCCCTGCAGATCCTTTCGGACGACTTGGCCACGTTGAGTTGGCGCACCAGGGGGGGGCAAAAAGCGCCCATCATCGTGCGCACGCGCGGCCACCGGCTGGAAGGCATTTGGCATTCCGGCTCTCTAATGGCAGGGGCCCTGCACCTGCTGCGCGGCATGCTCATTCTCGTGCCGCGCAACATGGTGCAAGCCGTTGGTTTCTACAATACCGTGTTGGCCGCCGACGAGCCCGCCCTGGTGGTGGAAGTGCTCAACGGGTATCGCCTCAAGGAAAGGCTGCCGGACAACTTTGGCGAATTTACCGTGCCAGTAGGAGTGCCGGAGGTATTGCGCCCCGGGTCGGATGTGACCGTGGTAACTTACGGGCCGCTGTGCCGCATTGCGATGGAAGCAGCCGAGGCGTTGGGTACCTTAGGTGTACAAGTCGAATTGATCGATGTGCAATCGCTGATGCCTTTCGACCTGCACGGCGAGATCGTCGGATCGCTCAAGAAGACAAATCGCGTGCTGTTCCTGGACGAGGATGTGCCGGGAGGGACCACGGCGTTCATGATGCAGGAAGTGCTCGAGAAGCAGGGCGGGTACCGCTGGCTGGATGCGGCGCCGCGCACGCTTTCCGGCAAAGCGCACCGACCGGCATATGGGACCGATGGCAATTACTGGTCTAAGCCGAACGCAGAGGACATCGTCTATACAGCCTATGACATGATGCGCGAAGCGGATCCGCAGCGATATCCGCGGATATTCAGTTAGCTGACAGCCAAGGCTTTATTTCGATTTGCCTTTAGGGGCAGCGACCAGTTCGGCGGGCAGGTGGGCCACATCGATGGCCGCTTCGTCGCAAAACAGCATGGCGCGCTCAATCACATTGCGCAGTTCGCGGATGTTGCCGGGCCAATCATGAGCCTTCATAGCCTGCATGGCTTTCGGGGTCACGTCTCTTATGTTCAGGCCCATGCGCGGATTGAATTGCTGCAAGAAGAATCCGATTAGCTCGGGGATATCCTCCTTGCGGTCTCGTAGCGGCGGGACCACCAGGTTGACCACGCCCAGGCGATAGTAAAGGTCATCGCGAAATTGTCCGCTCTTCATAAGAGCCGGCAGATCGCGGTTGGAGGCTGCCAGCACTTGTACATCCACTTTGATCAGGTTCGTGCCTCCCATGCGGCGGAAAGTGCGCTCTTCCAGGGCGCGTAAGAGCTTGACCTGCAAATCCGGGAGCATGGATGAGATCTCATCGAGGAAGAGAATGCCATCGTTGGCGATTTCCATGAGCCCGGGCTTGCGTTTGTCGGCGCTGGTGAAGGCGCCGGCTTCGTGGCCGAAGAGTTCTGATTCGATGGTCATGGCCGGCACAGCCGCGCAGTTGATATCGATGAACGGCTTATCTTTGCGAGTCCCCATGCGGTGGATGGCTTTGGCCAGCACTTCTTTGCCGGTGCCGGTCTCGCCGGTGATGAGCACGGAGACCGAGGTCTGCGCGGCCCGCTCCGCCTGGGCCAGCAGGGATTTCATCGTCTCGCTTTGGCCGAGCACGAACTCGTACTGCATCTGCGACTGACGGAGGTGGGTTAGCTCGCGGCGCATGGCCACGGTCTCGCCGGCGCGCTGGATGGATTGCTCCAGGCGCTCGAACTTGATGGGTTTTTGCAGGAAATCGTGGGCGCCGTTCTTCATGGCTTCCACGGCCATATCGATGTCTCCGTGAGCTGTGATAATGATGATGGGTGGGCGCGAGCTGGTGGATGCGCTTTCAGCCAGCAGATTCGTGCCGAGGCCATCAGGCAACTCCACATCCAGCAGGATCACATCGGCGCTGCCTTCGGCCAATACCTTTTTAGCGGCCTTAATGCTGTCCCCCTCGAGAACTTCATAGTCTTTCTTCTTTAGGAACGCGGCGATGTTCTCGCGCGCGTTTTTCTCGTCATCGACAATCAGTACACTCAGGCTCATTCCACCACATTCCCTTCGGTTGCAGGTGCCGCAGGAAGTTTGATTCTAAACAGTGTACCGCCGGGGAAGCTTTCCAGCTTTATGTCCCCGTTATGCATAAGGATGATGCGCTTCGAGATCGCCAAACCCAGGCCGGTCCCCTCTTCATTCTTGGTGGTGAAAAATGGTTCAAACACCCGTTGGCGCAGTTCTTCTGGAATCCCAGGGCCGTTGTCCGAAACGTGGACATCCACATAACTGGAGTTTTCAGGATCCGGCTGAACCTTTATGGCGATGATGCCGTCTTGTTGATCTTGCAAGGCGTGGATGGCATTGGTGATCAGGTTGGTGAATACCTGGTCCAAAGATTTCCTATCTCCGGAAATCAGAGGCGTGAACGGGGCGACCTGCAGATGGTCCTTGATATTCTTGCGGGCCATGCGCGGCCGCCAGCGCTCCAGCTGGATACGGCAGAATTCGCCGAGATCCATCGGCTCCGGATGATGCTCCAGGTTGCGCGACAGATTGAGCACCGATTTCATACGGTGATCAAGCCGGTCGCAGTCTTCCTGCAAGCGCCTGATCTGGTCCTGCATGGGATCTTGCTCTGGGAGGCTGATTTGCATAAGCTGCAACCCCGTGCTGAGGTTGTTGATGGGGTTGCGCACCTCGTGGGCAAAATAAGCGGTTATCTCCCCCAGCCAGGCCCGGTTTTGCAGTTGCTGGCTCTGGAGGTGGAAGGCCTCATGCTCACTGAGGTCGGTGAATAGAATAGCCAGCTTCGATACGGAACCTGGTGTCGAGAGGGGTGCGATGCGCACAAAGGCCAGGAATTCGCTGCCATCGCGGCGGTGCAATTTGCGTTCGCCCACTTCGATGACCTTGCCCTGGTTTGCAGCCCTTTCTAAAATGGGGAGCAGGGGTTGGGAGCTGATCAGCACATCGTTGGCTGGCCGGCCGCGCACTTCGGCGGTCGAATATCCGAGCATGCCCTCGGCAGCCGGATTGATCTCGATGACCTTAATCTGCTGGTCAGTGAAAAGGACGCCGTCTTGCGATTGCTCTAGCAGCGCGCCTCTAATGGCTTCGTTTTCCTTGAGCCGCGTCAATTCCTCTGTCATGGCGGAATTGACATTAGCTTTTAACGTTTCTGTGGCGGCGCTGGCGCCCAAGATTTGCAGCATGGTTAGGATTGGTTTCGGAGGCGCGTTCCCTTCGCTTGCGGCCGCCACCAGCCCGTCGGCAGGATTGGTGATATCGAGGGGCGCGGTGGCCAGGTAAGTCAACTTGGCGGCATGGGCCATCTTATGCAGGGCCGATTCGAGAGGTTTGCCCGATTGCCAAATTTTCGGCGTGCGCAAATGACCAAGATCGGAAGCCGGCAGGGAGGCAGGAAAATCGAGTCCCTCTCCGACCACGGCCTTCAAGGAAAGACCTCCTGATTGGTCGGGGAGATAGAGTAACCCGTGGGCTGCCCCTGTCAGTAGGCTGCCGGCCTGCAATATTTGCCGGTAGCAGGCAGCCAGGTCTTTTTGCTGCGCGGCCAGCGAAAGCATATGCATGGCTTCCCAGCGTTGCTGGTCCAGGGTTTGAGGGTCTTGTTGCGGCTCGGTCGGGGGCTGCAGGCTGAGTGCGAGCCAGTGGTCCGGCCCGCCCAGCTCGTCCACTTTCACTGTAACCGTAGTAGAGCGACTGCTGCGCGCGATCAATTTCTGTGGCTTGGGTTTCTTCGACTCGCCGTCGTTTAAGTCAGGGGTGCCGAAATCCGGCAGAAGAGACGGAAGGTCCAGTTCGGATAATTCTCGGCGCGTGTAAGCGGTGAGCTGCGTGGCCTGGGCGTTGGCAAACAGGACACGACCGCTGCGCCGATCGGCAATTAATGTGGGGTGGGGAAGCAAATCCAGCAGAGCTTCAAGTTCTTCTGCTCCAGAGCTGCGCCGCTTGAAGAGCGGCAGTTCGCTGATGCCGGATAAGGTCATGAAGTTATGGCGTGGACCCGCCGCATGTGCGCGGGGAGGATGCCCTCCATCATACGATATTTGGCCACGGTGCGCCGCGCCACACGGTGGCCCTGTTTGGCCAGCAAGCGCGCCAACTTGGTGTCGCTGAGCGGTTTGGCTTCATCCTTAATGATCTTTTTTAGCGCGGTGCGAATGTGCAAACTGCGGTCGAAGAATTGAGCCAGCGGCACGATCTTGCCCGAGGGAAGTTGCACGGACTTGCCCGACACGGCGCGTGAGACTGTGGATTCGTGCACGCCGAGTTCGTCGGCGATGGACGCGCGGGTGACGGGCTTGAGGTGTGCATCTCCGCTCATGATGAAATGGCGCTGCAAGACAGCCAACACCTGCATCAGCCGGACGATGGTTTGGTTGCGCTGGGACAGACACTTAATCAGGAGACTGGCCTGTTCCAGGTCGATCTTCCATTGCTCGGCCTTGTCCTCAGGCGCTTGGCGCAGCGCTTGCTGGAACAGGGGGTTCACTCGCAGCAGGCCGCGCAGCGGCCACATCACTTCCACGATCAGACGTTTGTCCTCGGCTTCGCGCACGATGATGTCCGGCCGCGTATAGGTGCTGAGGACTTCGGCATTAGGGGTGCGCAGGCTGCCCCAATGGGCGCGCGCCGGGTAGGGGCTCAGGTTGCTGGTGATGAACTCGGCGATCTGCTGCGCTTTGGTCTTGCTTACGCCAAGCAGGTGCCCCAGTTCGGTGTACTGCTTTTTGCTTAGCATGCCCATGCCGTTGCGGATGGCGCGAGCGCACAGTTCGGGGTTCGGCGCCTGGTTGCCCAGCGATTCGAGTTGAACGAGCAACGCCTCAGTTGTGCTCGAGGCCCCGACGCCCAGCGGGTCGGCCTGTTGGATGCGCTTGGCAACCTCCTCGACTGTGGTTATAGGAACGTGTTGGAAGCGTGCTACTTCCATGAGGGGAATGTTCAACAGGCCGTCTTCGTCCAGACTGGTGAGGATGTGGGCGGCAATTTCCTGCTCGAGTGGCTCTAAATCCGCGCCGATCTGGCGCAGGACGTAGCTCGCCAGAGTCTCGGGCTGGGCGCCGCTGTAATCCTCGGGCAACTCCTCGCCGCTACGACCTTCACCGGCGTAACTGGTGGCGGGTGGGGTAATGAAAACCACGGGTTCGTCCGCGGCCACCTTCTTTGCACCAACGCAATTCGGGCAGTAGGCCTCGCTGCGCAGCGGGCGGCCGCAGGTGGGGCAATGCCGGCCTTCCACCAATTCGAGGGCAGGATTGGCGGCCAGGGCAGCCTCGATCTTCTGGATAAGTTCCTGGGAATTGAGGCCCAAGAGGCTCATGGTTTGCGCCAGGTGCGCGGTGGTTTGCGGCCGCTGGCGGGCACCTTGGTACAGGATTTGGCCTTGCGAAGGGAATGCCATTTATATGCTCCTGTGAAACGAGATTATAGGGATATGGCCTTAAAGATGCAAGTTCTATGCCAGGGCAGTTTGATAGAATGGCCTGAATGTCCAAGAAACATACCGATTTGGTCGTTATAGGCGGGGGTTTGGCAGGCAGCGAGGCTGCCTGGCAGGCGGCAGAACGCGGCCTACAGGTCTCCCTCTACGAAATGCGGCCCAATCGGCCCACGGGGGCCCATTTAACCGGCTCTCTGGCCGAATTGGTCTGTTCCAACTCCCTGGGTTCGAACCTGGGGGACCGGGCTTCAGGACTCCTGAAGAACGAGCTACGCCAGCTTGGCTCGCTGCTCCTGGAGGTGGCCGAGGCCACAGCAGTGCCGGCGGGTAGGGCGCTGGCCGTGGACCGCGAGTCCTTCGCCGCCGAAGTTACCAGCCGTATTGGGGGACATCCCAATATCGAGTTGATCCGCGAGGAGGTGCAGGAGATCCCCGATGGACTGTGCATTATTGCATCCGGGCCATTGACCTCGGACAGCTTGTCGCAAGCCATCGCCCGTCTGAGCGGTGAGCAGCACCTCTATTTTTACGACGCGATCTCACCCATCGTCAGCCTCGATTCGATCGATATGAATATTGCCTTTCGCGCTTCGCGCTATGACCGCGGCGAAGAGGAGGAAGGTGATTACATCAACTGTCCCTTTACCAAAGACGAGTACGAGGCCTTCGTATCCGCGTTACTCGCGGCGCAACGCATTGAACTGCGCGGATTCGAGAGCGAGGTGCGGACTGGCGTCCGCGCCGGCCTGCAGGAGTTCTTCGAAGGCTGCTTGCCCGTGGAGATTATCGCCGAGCGCGGCCAACGGGCCCTGGCCTTCGGGCCCATGCGTCCGGTTGGCCTCACGGACCCGCGCATTGGCCGGCGGCCCTACGCAGTAGTACAACTGCGCCAGGACAATCTGGCGGGTACGCTGTATAACCTGGTGGGTTTTCAAACAAATCTCACATTTCCTGAACAAACGCGCGTGTTGCGCATGATCCCTGGACTGGCGCATGCGCACTTTGAGCGCTATGGGCAGATGCATCGCAACACCTTCATCAATTCACCGGTCCTGCTGCAATCCACGCTGCAATTCCGCACTCGCCCCAATCTTTTCTTTGCAGGGCAGATCACCGGAGTGGAAGGGTATGTGGGCAACATGGCCACAGGTCTGCTCGCCGGAACTAATGCGGCCAGGCTGCATGGCGGTGAGCCGCCGTTGGAGCTTCCGCTGACGACGATGCTAGGCGCTCTATGTCATTACGTCAGTCATGCAGATACGGCCGCTTTCCAACCCATGAAGGCCAATTTCGGTCTATTGCCTCCGCTTGCCGATATGGGCAAGGCAGGCAGGCGCCAGCGGGCGCAAGCATACGCCGAGCGCGCGCTCAAGGATCTCAGTGAATACTTGGCGAGCGTTGAGGCCGCAGTACCCGTCTCGCTGCGTTAGCTGGCAATGCCCAAACTCCGATTGGTTTTTATCGCACTGGGTTGCCTTGTTCTCATAGGGCTAGGGCTTTGGCTGAACCTGGCCCCAGGGCCCAGTGGGGCAACCCCATTCGATGGACAACGCGCCCTGGCCGACGTAAAGTATCAGGTTTCCCTTGGCCCGCGCCTGCCAGACTCTGATGCCCATGCGGCTGTCGTGGAATGGATGGCTGAAACCTTGGGCGACGCGGGCTGGGAAGTGGAGCTTCAGGAAACAGAGCGCCTGGATCACCCCATTAGAAATGTGATCGCCAAACGCGGCTCGGGTTCCCCTTGGATTATCTTAGGCGCGCATTACGATACCCGCATGTACGCCGACAAGGACCCAGACCCTTCCGCCCGGGAGCTACCTGTGCCCGGCGCCAATGATGGCGCTTCGGGAGTGGCGGTGCTACTGGAACTGGCGCGCGTGCTGCCTCCTGATCTCGACGGGCAGATCTGGATAGTAATGTTCGATGCCGAAGATAATGGCGGTATACCCGGTTGGGATTGGATATTGGGTTCGCGTGCTTTTGCCGAGTCGCTCGCTGTGTATCCCGATGAAGTGATCATCGTGGACATGATCGGCGATGCGGACCTGCAGATCTATCTGGAAGCTAATTCGGACAAAAGTTTGCGCGCGGCTATTTGGGAGCAGGCAGAAGCACTCGGGTATGGGGACTCTTTCATAAACGAAATCGGGCACAGCATGCTGGATGACCACACGCCATTCCTGCGCCTTGGCATCTCAGCTGTGGATATCATTGACTTTGATTATCCGTACTGGCACACGCTCGGCGACACGGTAGACAAGGTATCGGCAACCAGCCTTCAGGTAGTGGGGGAAACCCTGTTAGCTTGGTTGCTCTCTCGTTAGTTGGCAAAAGTGAAATATTGCACTACACTTGGACGATGCTGAAGCCCGCGGATCGAATCTCGACCCTCAAAGCTTACTTTTTCGCCGATCTTGGGAAACGTATCGCCGCCAGGCGCGCCAAGGGCGCGGATGTGGTGCGCCTGGATATTGGCAGCCCGGACCTGCCTCCTCCCGGTTTCATTCTCGAAGCGATGTTCGAGTCAGCCAGCAAGCCGAACACCCACGGGTACACGATCGGCATGACCCAGCCCTTCCGCAAGGCGGTGGCCGCTTATTACCAGAAGCGCTTTGGGGTAGAGCTGGACCCGAAGACCGAGGTGGTTGACTTGATCGGCTCCAAAGAGGGGCTATTCATTTTGAGCCAGGTACTCTTGAATCCAAGGGATGTTTCCTTGGTTCCTGATCCGGCTTATGCAGTCTATGCAAAGAGCGCCGAGATCGCCGGCGGGGTGCCTTACTATATGCCGCTGTTGGAGAAGAAAGCCTTTCTTCCCGATTTCGATGCCATTCCCGACGAGGTAGTGAAAAAGGCCAAGATCCTGTGGCTCAACTACCCCAATAACCCCACAGGCGCCATTGCCGACTTGGCCTTCTTCGAACGCGCTGTAGCCTTTGCTCGTAAGCATAATTTGGTGCTGGCACATGACAATCCGTACTGTGATGTGGGGTACGATGGCTACCGGGCGCCCAGCTTGCTGCAGGTGCCCGGCGCCAAGGAAGTCTCCATCGAATTCAACTCGATGTCCAAGACCTACAACATGGCTGGCTGGCGCGTGGGTATGGCGGTGGGCCATCCCGATGCGGTCAAATTTATCGATACCTACAAGAGCCAGCAGGACTCGGCTATTTTTGCCCCATTGATGGCCGCGGCCGAAATGGCCATGCTGGGTGACCAATCTTGGCTTACCGAGCGCAACCGCGTGTACCAGGCGCGCCGCGACGCAACGATAGATGCTCTGCACCAAGCCGGGTTGCGCGTGGCGCCGCCCCAGGCGGCCCTTTACATATGGGCGCCGGTGCCCGGCAAAGAGGGCAGCATGGATTTCTGCGCCCGCATGTTGGAGGAGATCGCGGTCAGTACCACACCAGGGGTGGTGTTCGGCAAGCACGGGGAGGGTTACTTCCGTATCTCAATCGTTGTGGATATCGAACGGATCCGCGATGGCGTTAAGCGTATAGCCAGCTGGTTGCAGAAGCGCAACTAAGCCAACGCATGGCCAAAGGAAAACTACACAGCAATATAGTTGCGCCCGAACGGACATTGGCCGTCGGGATCCAGATCGCCGGCGCGCAGTCGTTGCTTTCTGTTGAGGATTCCCTGGACGAGTTGCGCTTGTTGGCGCGCACGGCGGGCCTGGATGTGGTCGGCGAAGCGACCCAGAATGTCATCGAACCAAATCCAAAAACGCTGATCGGCAAAGGGAAAGTAGAAGAGATCAAAGCGCTGGCTGAAGAACTGGATGCCAGCGTCATCCTTTTCGATGATGAACTCTCACCTCGCCACCAACGTGAGTTGGAGGAGGTTTTTGGCGAGAGTCGCCACTTGCTGGACCGCACCGCACTGATCCTCGATATCTTTGCCCAGCACGCCAACACGCACGAAGGCGCCTTGCAGGTGGAACTGGCCCAATACGAGTACAGGCTGCCGCGCCTAACGCGCGCTTGGACACACCTGGCCCGGCAGGCGGGCGGCGGCGGCGGGCGTGCCGGTGGCGTGGGCGGCGTGGGTCTGCGCGGCCCGGGCGAAACGCAATTGGAATCCGACCGGCGCGAGATCGGGCTGCGCATTTCTCACCTCAAGAAGGAAGTGGAGAAGGTGCGCGCCCATCGCGGGCGCTACCGCGCCCAGCGCAAACGAGCGCGCATCCCAGTGATCGCCCTGGTTGGTTATACCAACGCGGGCAAGTCAACTCTGCTGAATGCCCTGGCAGACGCACGCGTCTACGTGGCCGACAAGCTATTTGCCACGTTGGACCCGACCACGCGCAAGGTGGAACTGCCCGGCGGGCGCGAGGCGTTGTTCACCGATACGGTAGGCTTCATCCAAAAGCTACCTACCGCTTTAGTTGAAGCTTTCCAGGCGACCCTGGAAGAGATCAAAGAGGCTGACCTGTTGCTGCACATCGTGGACGTCACCCATCCCAACGTACATGCTCAAGCAGAAGCCGTGCTTCATACACTGGAGGAGATTGAGGCGGAACACGTTCCCATCCTGACCGTGCTAAATAAGATCGATCGCCTCGGTGATCCCCAGGCCGCCCAGGAAGCCCTGAATGAATTCGATGACGCGGTGGCCATCTCTGCGCTTCACGGGCAAGGTTTGGAGGAGTTGCTGGCCGCCGTCGGCCGCAAGCTCTTCGAGACCCTGGCGCCCATCGAAGTGCTGCTGCCTTACGAGCAGGGCGCGTTGATCGCCATGTTCCATGAGCAGGGCCAGGTGGAACGCGTGGAGCACACGCGCAAAGGAGTGCGCTTGAGCGGCCGTTTGCCGGGCCGCCTGCTGGCGCGCTACAGCCGTTTCGAAAAGAACGCTCACGGTATCGCCGCCGAGGCTGATTAATGGCAGACGAACTGCTGGCGCAGTTCGCTGCCGATATTCGCAAGCAAGGCTTGGGGGAGATCCGACTGGACGCGGCCTCCCGCCGCCTCTACGCTACCGACGCTTCCGTCTACCAGATCGAGCCACTGGGCGTGGCCATACCGCGCCATGAAGACGACCTTGCAGGTATCGTTTCTCTGGCCGCGGCTTATGATGTGCCTATTCTGCCGCGCGGTTCGGGCACGGGCTTGGCCGGCCAGACTCTTGGCCCGGCCGTTATTATCGATTTTTCGCGGCATCTCAATCAGATACTGGACGCTAATGTTGAAGAGCGTACCGCCTGGGTGCAACCGGGACTGGTGTTGAACACGCTCAATGGCCGCGTTTCCAGAGATGGACTCATGTATGGGCCGGACCCGGCCTCTTCCGACCGGGCCACTTTTGGGGGCATGCTGGGCAACAACTCGACAGGCGCACACTCCATCAGCTATGGCATGACCTCGGACAATGTGCTGGCCGTCGATGTCGTTTTGGCGGATGGCAGCCAGGCGCGCCTGGAAAGCGTGAAGATGCAAGAGGCTCGCAGCCGCGGCGAAGCCGAAACCCTGGAGGGCGCTCTTTACCGCCAGGCCCTGCAGATCCGCGAGAAGAGAGCTGACGCCATCAAACAAAGATGGCCGCGCACCTGGCGGCGAGCATCAGGATATAGCCTGAATTATCTGCTGCCCTGGTCGGCCAGCCAGCCGCCCATGTGGCGGCGCTCCGGCGCGGGGAAACATTATCCACCGATCGAGCGCGGTTCGCTTAACCTGGCGCCATTGCTCGTGGGATCCGAAGGCACCTTGGCGATATTCAAACGCATTCAGATACGCCTGGTACCCAAGCCCGGCCACACGGTGTTGGGCGTAGTTTCTTTTCCCGGCATAGCAGAGGCCTGCGACGAAACACCCGCATTACTGCAACTAGATCCTTCAGCCATCGAACTGATCCCCAAGGCAATGATCCGCCTGGCGCGCTCGGTGCCGGCGTATGCCCGGCGGCTCTCCTTTGTCAAAGGCGACCCCGAAGCCATATTGATCATCGAGTTTTCCGGCGAGACCCAGGCCGAGGCTGAACTGAAGTTGGATCGGTTGGGGCAGCACGTGGATCGAGCCATTACCGCCGTAGAACAGGACCAAGTGTGGGGGGTTCGCAAAGTGGGATTGGGCCTGCTGATGTCCCGCCCGGGAGACGCCAAACCGCTGCCATTCATCGAGGATGTAGCCGTGCCCGTGGAGAGATTAGGCGAGTTCGTGCGGGAGTTCCAGGCCATCCTGGAGGCCAATGGCACCAGCGGGGATTTCTATGCGCACGCATCGGCGGGCTGCTTGCATGTGCGCCCGCTGCTCAACCTTAAGACAGTGCGCGGCATCGAGCAGATGCGCGCCATAACCCAGGCAGTGATGGCCGTGGCCAAGCGCTTGGGCGGCGCCATGAGCGGCGAGCACGGTGACGGCCTCTCGCATGGCGAATGGCAAGACGAGACCTTTGGCCCCGAGATCATTGAAAGCTTCCGGGGACTCAAACTAGCCGCCGACCCCAAAGGGCAGCTCAACCCCGGCAAAGTGCTTGAGCCGCAACCCATGCATGTGAATTTGCGTTATGGGCCGCAATACCGAACCGATCCCTGGCTGCCGATCCTGGACTTCAGCAACCAAGGTGACCTGGGTGGCGCCATCGAAATGTGCAATGGGGCGGGGGTGTGCCGCAAGGATGGCGGTGTGATGTGTCCTTCTTTCCAGGCAACGCGCGAGGAAATGCACAGCACCCGCGGCCGCGCCAATCTGCTGCGCGCCATGATCACCGCTGGGTTGCCGGGCAACGCAAATGCGGATAAGGCCGCGCATGCCGCGCTGGATCTGTGTCTGGAATGCAAGGGATGCCAGTCTGAGTGTCCTTCCGGCGTGGACATGGCGAAGTTGAAATACGATTTCCTGCACAATTATTACAGGAACCATGTGCGGCCGCTGCGCGATTATTTGTTTGGTTACATCACCACGTTGGGCCGTCTCGCCCGCCCCATTGCCCCGCTGGCGAATCTGCTCCTGCTAAGTAGTGTGGGCAAGGCCGCGGGCCAGAGCCTATTTGGGCTTTCGGCCAAGCGCGGGCTGCCGCCTTTCAAATGGGGACGCACACTACGAACGGGATCCGCGCCAGCTGAGGCGAACGTGCTCTTCCTGAAAGATCCTTTCACTGAGCTCTTTTACCCTGAGTTAGCTCGGGATACGTTGCACGTACTGCGGGCGGCGGGCTTCCGCCCTTTTGTGCTTCCCATTATCGGCGCGGGACGCACGCTGATCTCCAAAGGTTTCTTGCCCGAAGCGCGTCGCCATGCCCGCCGCGTGCTGCGCGCTATCGAAAAGATCGATCCGGCCGGCAGGATGTCAGTGGTTGGCATCGAGCCTTCTGAGATCTATACGCTGCGCGACGAGTATTTGGACCTGCTGCCGGCAGAACGCGGCGCCCCCTCACTTGCCCGCCGCGCTTATATGCTTGACGAATTCCTGTTACGTAACCCAGATTATGGCCTGACGCCCGTTTCTAGATTGCGGAAGGCCTTGGACGCCGAC
Source organism: Anaerolineales bacterium (assembly GCA_040882365.1). GTDB lineage: Bacteria > Chloroflexota > Anaerolineae > Anaerolineales > UBA11579 > JAMCZK01. Next base: position 2,313 of record JBBEBI010000046.1, on the reverse strand, counting down.
GGCCATATGGAACAAGTGCTGTTGCATGGCCATTGCTACCAGAAGGCTCAGCCGCTGGCAGATGATGGCTTGCCCAGCGGCCAGCAGGCCACTGCCGCGTTGTTGGTTGCGTTGGGCTACGAAGTCGAGCTCGTGAATTCCGGTTGCTGCGGGATGGCAGGCTCTTTCGGCTACGAGGCCGAGCACTTTGAGCTTTCCATGCAGATTGGGGAGCTAGCTTTGTTCCCAGCGGTGCGCGCCGCGAGCAGCGAGCGGCAAGTCGTGGCCTCGGGCGTTTCGTGCCGGGCGCAGATCGCTAGCGGCACGGGCCGCGTGGCCAAACACCCAGCATCTCTAATCGCCGAGCGTTTACCGGTTTAACAGCCCGGCCGCGGCCTGATCTACGAACCAGTCCAAATCGCCTTCATCAGGCCAGACGGCGGAGGCCGGCAACCTCGAACTGGACTCTTCTAGGACCTCTTTCAAAACGCGAGGCTTGTTCCCGCCCACCACCAGGAACGCCACGTGCCTGGCCGCGTTGATTAGAAGGAATGTCATGGTAAGACGCCAGTATTCCAGATCCGGTAAGTAATTCGCCACCACCAATTCATCGCCAGCTCCCACCGCGTCGGTGCCGGGGAGCAGCGAAGCAGTGTGCCCGTCTTCACCCAAGCCAAGCAGGATCAAATCGAAGCGCGGGAGGGCTGATGAGCCGAAGTGCTCATCCAATTCCTGGCAATATAGGATGGCACCATACATGGGTTGCAATTCGCCGTGCATTTGATGGATGTTTTCAGTCGGGATGGCGACATGGTCCAGCAGGGTTCGTTTGGACATCCCATAATTACTATCGGGATGCTCGGCGGGCACGCAACGTTCATCGGACCAGAATATATGCACGCGCCCCCAATCGACATTTACGGCGCGCATAGGTTGCGCCAGGCATAGGTATGTTGCGGCGGGTGTGGTGCCGCCAGAAAGCGCGACGTTGAATTGGCCTCGCTGGGTTATTGCATCGACCGCCGCGGCCGCTATGAAATCCGCGCAAGCTTCTGCCAACTCCGCCTGGTTGGCGCAGATGTGTACTTGTCTCATCAAGATTTTTTGAGATGGCGCAGGCCGCCGGGGCCGGCGACGATTACATCAGTGGCCAGGCCCAGAAACAGGCCGTGCTCCAGAATGCCACTGCGCGCTTCCAGCGCTCGCGCCAAGCCTTCCGGATCGGCAATCGGTCCGAAGTCTGCGTCCAGCAGATAGTTGTCCTGGGCGCTTAATATCGGCTGGCCTTTCTGGGCCACTCGCAGTTCCACCTTTGCGCCCAGCTGCGAGACGAAATCACGTTGCCGCGCCCAACCGAATGGGCTGACCTCGACGGGCAAGCTGCGCTTGGTGCCCAAAGCCGCAGACAGCTTGCCCTCGTCGATGATTATGACCTTGCGAGAACTCGCCTGAGCCACGATCTTCTCCCGCATCAGGGCACCCCCGCCGCCCTTGATCAGGTTAAGTTGCGGATCCACCTCATCGGCGCCATCGATCGTCAAATCAATATTTGGATGCTCGTTTAGGTCCGTCAATGGGATCTTAAATTTGCGGGCTTCCGATTCCGTAAGGTCGGAACATGGAACGGCAACGATGTTGTTGAGCTTTCTGTTTTCTATTCGGGCAGCCAGAGCTTCCAACGCGAACTGGACCGTGCTGCCATGTCCCAGGCCTACCACCATGCCTGATTCCACCAGCTCCACGGCCGCCTCCGCGGCTTGCTTCTTGAATTCGTCGGTGCGTGACATTTAGAACTCCGCTGCTAACTTATTTATAGTCGAAATTAATTGGGTCCTATCGGCTTCAAAACTTCGCACCCGCCTGCCTACTGCCCGAAGAGCCTGCGCATCTCCCAAGGCCTGCGCCCGCTTCAACACCCCGAACGTAATCTCACTCGCCGATGTGCCAGGTTCCGTAGGGATGGGAATATCCTCATTGGGAGTCTGGGTGACGATTTGGACGAACAACCCATTGCCGGCATCCCCTTTGTGCAATTGGCCGGTGGAGTGTAGAAACCGTGGCCCATAGCCCAGCGTGGTGGCCAGGCGATATTTGCCGGCGAGATTCGCCCGCAGGGCCTGGAGGGCCTCTGTCAATTCCTTGTTGGGCGCGGCGTAAACCTGCAGGGAGACGTAATCGCCCGCAGAAGCCTTCTTGAGAAACTCATCCAATGCGTCCCCATTAATAGTTTCTGATTTTCCTGCGGGCAATTTCCCGCTTTGGCGATATTCATCCGTCAGTTGCCGCGCCTGGACCTTGGCCGCCTCGACGTTGGGTTGGTCGAATGGGTTTATG
>JBBEBI010000045.1:36685-84067 GCA_040882365.1 Anaerolineales bacterium | reverse complement strand
CAAATATCGATTGTGAGCCTGTATCAGCTAAATGTTTTCCATCCATCGCACTGCGGTGCGCCCCTCTGGTCAGCGCACAAGCTCCTTGATTGTACAGGGGGTGTGCGGGCTAGCTTTTCGATAACGCCGCGTAGGTCGCCGTGCCTGTCGCAATTGCTGTCGCGGAAAGCGCGCATATAGTCGTAAAAAATGGCGTCTTTGTACCAAAGAGGTGAGTGGCCCATAGTTTGCAATAAAAAGGTCTAGCCAGTTGGAAAGCAGTTTAGATTGGCCGGACCCTTCTGGTCAAGTAGATAGAGGGAGTTCTAGAAATCAACCTTTCACGGAGCCAGCCAATAGCCCACGTACAAAGTAGCGTTGAAAAGCGAAGAACACAAGCAGGGGCAAGATCATTGATAAGAAAGCAGAAGCGGTGAGTAAATGCCAGCCGCCGCCAAGGGATTGCACAAGATTGTTGATCTGATACGTGAGCACAGGATGACGCCCTGTGAGAAACACAAGTGCCACTAGCAAGTCATTCCAAACCCACAAGAATTGGAAGATGGCAAGCGAAGCCAAAGCAGGCATGGATAGAGGGAGGGCCAATCTGTAAAAAGCAGTCCAATGAGAGGCGCCGTCCAAATAAGCGGATTCAAACAGGTCTTTTGGCAACGCACCGATAAAATTGCGCATAAGGTAGATGGCATATGGCAGACCGAAGCCGGTGTGGAAAAGCCAAACGCCAAGGAAGCTACCACTTAAACCAAGCTGCTGGTAAAGCCGTGAGATGGGCACCAGGGTCATTTGCAGCGGAACGATCTGAAGGCCTACCATAAGGGCAAAGATCCACAAACGGCCGCGGAAGTGTAGCCAGGAGAAGGCGTAGGCAGCTAAAGCCCCAAAAACTAACGGGAGCAAAGTGGCTGGCAGTGTGACTATGACGGTGTTTAGAAAGGCCTGCCACATGCCACGCGGATTGTTTAGATCGCTGACAAAGTCACAAGTTAGATTGTTGGGTTGTGTACCCTCAGCGCAAGACGTTTCGTAATCCGTTGTCCCCCTGTAACCTACTAAAGCATCTACGTAATTGTTAATGGTGAAACGCGGCCTAGTTTCAACCCCTGATTTGCGGCGTAAAAAAGAGAGGATATCGGCCAATTCCTGGTTGCTAGGTCGCTGAGCTTCAGGGATATGGATTTGCCCATCAATCAAATTATCGAAAGTTGACGAGATTTGGATGGAGCGTCGATAAGCTGAGATGAAATCCGGGTCGCTTAAATCCGCAGTAGATATAGCACCACCATTATCCCCGTGGCAGGAAGCACAGCGCTCTTGATAAACGTCATCTCCGGGAACAGATGAAAAGACGGTCCACCAGCCTGAAACGTTAGCATCCTGTACTGGGCGAACGGACGTGACGAGTAGTCCAACAGTGGGCACCAACCAAATAACCATAAATCCAATGACGATCACATGCGTAGGTAGTTGGCGAAGCCAGGTGCGGAAGCGGTCGATATTCATCGGATCGCCTCCTGTTCTCGGAAGCGTTTGATGTTCAAATACATAAAGGGGATGACGGCCATAACCAGGATGGTGGCTACCGCCGTACCCACCCCTGTGTTCTGGTTGATGTACATCTCTGTGTACATTCGGTTGGCGACCACGTCGGTACTGTAATTGCCACCCGTCATAACAAAGACGATATCGAAGATCTTCAGAGTATTGATCACCATGGTTGTAACGACAACGGTAATCGTGGGAAGAATAAGCGGGATGGTAATTCTCCAAAAAGAAGTCCATTCGGAGGCCCCGTCCAGGCGGGAGGCTTCAAGCAGTTCACCTGGAACGCTTTTAATAGCGGCTGACAAGATAACCGTGCAAAAACCTGCCCACATCCAGATCCCAACGATGATCAACATAAACGTGTTCAACGGAATGCGCGTTAGTAAAGAGACCGGTTGACCTCCCAGCCCGCGGATAATTGCATTGAGCAGGCCGATCTGATTACCGTCACTTCCGAATGCATAAACAAATTTCCAAATGACGCCTGCACCTACAAAAGAAATCGCCATGGGGAGGAAAATGATCGATTTGGCCACAGATTCATATTTGACTCTGTCTGCCAGAACGGCGAGAGTTAGCCCAAAACCCACGGAACCGCTGACCATCACAAGCAGCCATTTAAGATTATTGCCAAGGGAAGAGATCCAAAAACTGGACCAGAGAGTCGAGAAATTCGTTGTGTCCAGTTCGCCTGTTAGCGCCCGGCGATAATTATCAAAAATTCCCCAACAGGGCTGACCCTCAATGCAAGCGGAGCCGGCCCAAGCGTTGGAATCTGCATCTCGCAGACTTAGAAACATTGTATTGACCATGGGAAAGACAATAAAAACGATAATGATGAGAAGGGCAGGCAGGATGTAGAGCCACGGAACTAGGCCACCCTGCCTCATGATATTTGGAACAGGAGTTGACACAGTTCCTCCCCGGAGTAAAAAACCTGGGGCGCTTTTGCGCCCCAGGTTTTTATAAAGTGAGGTTATTGAGCCAGATCTGCTTGTTGAGCAGCCGCGGCCTGAGCCAGAGCCGTTTCAATCGAAGACGCACCGCTAACGATGTCAACGATGGCACGCCACTCTGCTGAGCCAAAGGTCGGCTGGATGGCATCGCCCAGATCCGGGCTAGCCGCACCGCTTGTCAGAAGATCAGCAAGGGTCTGCTGTGCTTCAGGGTAATCAGACGGTGAAGCTCCTGAATTCGGGGTGAAACCAAAGCCGGTCTGAGCCCAATGCTGGCCACCTTCCGTGCTGGTGAGGTAGCCAACTAAGGCTTGGACAGCCGGGGAATCATTGAACACAACCATGAAGTCAGCGCCCACTTGGACGCCTTGCGCTCCCGGGAAGGCGAAGAAGTCGTAGTCAACACCCATCTCCAACTCGGGGTATTGAGCGGCTATCTCACCACCCGTGAAGCCGGCTTGTTTGACCATCATGGCCCCCGGGGGATCGGCGAAAGGAATCAGCAGGGCGCTTGCGAAGGGCGTCGTCAGCGTCCCATCTGCACCCCCAACGGTGTAGGCGGGATCGCTAGCCCACATCGCGTAGGTTTCATAGACGGATGCCACGCCGGCATCATCGTAGGCAACGCTGCCATCGATCAGGCCGGCAACATAGCCAGGGCCCTCAGCGGCCAGCAGGGCATCCTGGATAAAGTCGCTTCCAGTCCAGCCGGTAGCACCACCGCTCTCAAAACCCATGGACCAGGGCACATTCCCGTCGGCAACCATTTGCTCTACCAACGTATTCAATTCATCCCAGGTGGTAGGCACGGAGTAACCATTGGCTTCGAAAGCGATCGGGCTATACCAGATCATAGTCTTAGGATCGACTTTGACCGGGATTGCCAGCCATTCACCACCGATGGTACCGGCGGCCACCAGGGCTGGAGCGTAGTTGCTCGAATCACCGCCAACGTTGCCCAGGGGCTGAAGCATGTCTGTGTAAGATAGAGCAGGTCCTCTAGTAGGCCAGATCACGATGTCCCAGGGGTCGCCACCTTCGATGCGGGTTTCGATCACCGCCTGGTCGCGGGAGGACTCAGGCACGATGGTCAGGCCACAAGCTTCAACGATTGGGGCAATGGTTGCGTTGAAGTTTTCTTCCTCAACGCCTGACCATTGGTAAAGGATGGTTACTTCGTCGCCAGCCGAAGCGCCATAGCACTGATCCATTTCTTCGGCGACGACCTCAGTTGCCGGAGCGCTGGTTGGTTGGCTGGGGGCCTTGGTCGCCGTTGGAGCAGCGCCGCCGCAGGCCACCAGCGCCAGCGAAAGGACCGTGAGTAGGCTCAACAAATGCCAAGCCTTGGGGTAGGTTTTCATAGTAGCTCTCCTTCGATAGTTGAAAGGGTTGTGGAGAAATTAGAAAAACGATTCTCTCTTCACCTCCTATGGCGAATTTTTGAATCCCTGCCCAGAAATCAGGGAGTATCAAACGAACGAAGTGTTTCTACAACTGGATACGAAATTCTTTAAGAAATTCTAATTTGGAACTGAAGTGCCGGTTTTTTTATTGCAACTTCATATTACCTGCATTGCCAGGAAGTGTACCAGATTATGAGCTTTTGTATTCAGCAGGCATTAACAGTCGGGGCGACGCGCAGCCTGTCCATATGACCTGTCGAAACAGAAGCCTTGGTTGCACAATCTCCTCGATCTTATATGGGTGTTCAGATTAAAGAGTGTCGATAAAACAGATCAATCGGCTCTTTCCAGGTTCAGGGTCGAAGGTTGTTTATCACCCGGGGCAAAGACCTCAGGAATGTTTTTTTCGTCTCTACCTTGTTTCGGCGTAAAAAAATAGTGGGGTACGCCCCGCACATCGCCCAGCACAATCGGGCGCACGTGGATATAGTTGCCATAATCGGGCGGTACTGCTATCTCCCCTGTCACCGGGTAGTAGCGGCGCATGTTCTTGAGATCGTTGCCTATCAGCGAATCGCAGCAGACGAACACGATCCTGGCGCAGCCCATGACCCGCAGCGCTAACGCTACAGCGATACGGACGCTCATTTCCATTGGGTCTAGATCTAGGGATACCACATAGTTGAGCCACAGACGATTGGGGTGTTTTGACAGGCAGAATTCAGCATATCCGGGTCGAGGTAATATCACAGGGATATTATTGCGCGGGTAAATCATTTTCCCGCCGCATTGGTGGCCGGGAACGCCGCGCCGGTGGCAGCCGTCTTTTTGGAGGGAATAGAGTTGGTTGGACGGTCCCAATTCCTGCACGACTTTGATAGCGTCATTCATGGTGATGACTGGCCCAGTCCCGAAATACCTGGCGGTCAGGTATTTAATGCTTGCGCCCAACCCGACAATCCAAGCTGTTTCACCGGCATGCTTCCCGCGTAGGTCTTCGGCAGCGTCAATCACTTCTTCCTCCTGGCCGAGCCGCGCCCGTGGTTGGTAGCATAAGCTATTGATTTTACTATCGAGTCGCCTTTCCCCACAAGTTGGGTGCAGTTTTGGTGCAAATAGGTTAGAAACAATACACTGGACACTCTCTATAATCCCATTCCCGTGAGTATTTCAAACCTATGTGGACGAATTTCTGGCCAGTAGTCGCATTACACATTAGTTTATTAATACTATGAGTTTATATGGTCATAAAAGACGGGTAAATTATGACACTATGTCAAGCAGGAATGTCAATAACTGGACTAAAATCAACTTGACGCTTTGCATCCAGCGCATTGCGGTGCCCCCTATACGCGAACGGAAATGCCAGGTCGCCTCTGCTGATTCTGTTTTAGAATTCACCCAAGGAGCCATCAATGAACGAATCTGCCAATAGACTCTTCCGAATTCTGGTCTGGGTATTTCTTATTGCTGTTGTGGCGCAGATCTTCCTGGCGGGTCTGGTGACGGTCGCCCGGCAGATCACCTGGAGCATCCATGAGGGGCTGGGCCACACGATGGGCTTCTTGTTGATCGCCATGCTCTTCGTGGCGTATCTGGGTAAAGCGAGTCGCGAAGTCAAGTTGTGGACCTGGGTCCTGTTCGTCGTTTGGGCAGTTCAGGTTTATTTGCTGGTCATCTTCCTGCGTGAATCCATGCCCTACGTGGCCGCCTTTCACCCGGTGCTGGCGCTGGCCGATTTTTGGCTGTCCCTTCGCCTGTTGGGCGCCAGCAAGACCACCGCCGCCTGAGCCTTTTTGCGCATCGTCGACTTGAAGTCACTGGACCGGGCTGGGCGGCAGCAGGCCGCCGAGATTTTGGTGGCCGCGTTTGGGGAACATTGGCCCGACGCTTGGCCTTCCCTTGAAGACGCGCTCGAAGAAGTGGAAGAATCCTTCGGCGAAGGGCGCCTTAGCCGCGCCGCGATGGATGAAGGAGGGCAGGTAATGGGTTGGATCGGCGGCATCCGCGAATACAATGGGCATGCTTGGGAATTGCATCCCCTGGCAGTGGATCCCCAACACCAGAAGCGCGGCATCGGGACTGCGCTGGTGCGCGACTTCGAAGAGCAGGTGCGTTCGCGCGGTGGGAGCGGCGTCTACCTGGGCGCGGATGACGAGGCCAATCTCACTTCGCTGGCCGGGATCGACCTGTATCCGAATGTACTGGAGCAGGCCGCAAGCATCCGCAATCTCAAGCGGCATCCCTTTGGGTTCTATCAAAAGGTGGGATACACAATAGTAGGCGTCATCCCAGATGCCAACGGCTTCGGCAAGCCGGACATCCTCATGGCAAAGCGGTTATAAAAAAAGGCGACCACTCGGTCGCCTTTCCTTATTCACTTCAACTGCAGAGACTTACTGCGAACCCATTGCAAAGCTACCATCGCCCGAATGTGTAGTGCAGATCTGGCCGCCGTAGCCGCCAGCATTCACCACCACCCATTCACCTGCGATGAATTGGTAAAGTACCGGGTTTTCCACGCCTTCGGTGCTGAAGCAGACTGTGTGAGTATCGCTGGTACCTTCTTCCGCAACAACGCGCACGTAGAGTGTAGCGACCACGCCTTCGGGCAGATCTTTTGCCGGCCCCACGGGAAGCATGGGTGAGATGGTGCACTTGTGGAAATGCCAGCCACCCTCAAAGGTCACCCAAGCATTGAAGGGGGACTTGAGTTCCAGCGTGGTCTGCGCGGGATCGGTCAGCTCGTCCCCATAGGGGCCATAGCCTGGTCCAGGGGAAAAAGGTCCGCTATCGCAGTGAAAGCCCTGCGGTTCCCAATTGCCCGTATCAATGATTAAGGCCCAATAGTGCACAACGCCGCTGTCTGTTTCGGGGTCGCAGGTCCCGATAAATAAGGCACTATCAGGCCCTAAGTGACATTCTCCATGCGTGGCATCGGTGCTAATCCAAACGCCACCCGCAGCTTCGCAATCGACCTCTGGTTCGGGAGGGAGTGCCAATGCCGGGGACGCCGCCGCCAGAGCGATCACGACCACGATGGCAAATGCGAAAAGCTTGGCTAGAATTTTCTGCATGCCTCCTCCAAATTTCGGGTTGTGGGGAATTTCACAAGCATTCTCGCGCCACCCTTCAGTTATGAAAGGTGCATCTGTCAGGGTCAATTGTCCTTAGAAAGGTCGACCAGAGGGTGTCGCTATAATTCACGTATGGACATAGGTGAACTGCGCGCCGCGCTCTCCAAGCACCTCAGTTCCCAGAGCTACCAGACCCTGGCAAAGGCCGGCGATCTCGATTTGGCGTTGGTAATTGGCGGGGAGCGCTGGGGCTTCGCCTTGTGTTCCGACCGCGAAGAAGGCATGGCTTACCTGGGCTCTTTCGAGGCGGCCATGCAGCGCCTGCTGGATGCCCGCCGCGCCCAACCCGATCTCAAGTTGGGCCTGGGTATCGCCTTCGCCTCCACGGCGGCCGGGCAGCACCCGTCCTACCGGCGTACCCTCAAGAAATACTCCAACTCGATCGTTTTCGAAGACTTGGGGATTTCGCTGTTCCTGATTAAGAGTGAAGACGACATCCTCGTCCTCGCTCCGGGTGAGGTCAATTCGTTCTTACGCGATCTGGATATCTGGATCGCCAAGCGGGCAGCTCAGATCTAGTACTCGATCTGCGCCAGCGCGGGGCCAACTAAAACCTACGGCAAACGGATTCCTCAGGGTGGGTAGACGCTCAGGCCGCCGGGGATGGCTGCGCCGCGCGCGCCGCTTGGGCGCCGCGCTCCAGCGCGGCGAAGTTGGCGGGCAACAAACGCTGGTGCTTGGCGGGCAGATGGTTCTTTAGCGCCTGCTCCACGGCCTTCAAGGGCAGGACCCCGGTTGCCTCGATCAGCGCCCCCAACATAATGCTGTTCACCAGCCGGCGGTCACCAAGCTGCTCGGCAATGTCGTTCGCCGGCGCTTCCACCACACGCACATCTTTGCGCGTTACTTCGCGATTGATCAGTGATCGATTCAGGACCAGCAGGCCGCCGGCGGCAACCAACGGTTCGTATTTGTCCAGCGAAGGGAGGTTGAGGCAGATCACGGCCTGGGGATGGCGTACGGCGGGGGAACCAATATCCTCGTCGGCCACGATGACCGTGCAGTTAGCGGTGCCGCCGCGCATCTCGGGACCGTAGGATGGGAACCAGGTGACATGCTTGCCGCTGTCCATAGCGGCATAGGCCAGCACCTGCCCGGCGAATAGGACTCCCTGGCCGCCGAATCCCGCGATGATGATTTCAGTTTGCATTTCGGCTCCTAGACCTTCAACGCCTTCACGGCGTCGGACACCTTGTAGTCTCCCAGCGGGAAGTACGGGATCATCTGCTTTTCCACAAAGCCAAGTGCTTCATTGGGTGTAAGGCCCCAGTTGGTGGGGCAGGTGGAGAGGAGCTCGACCAACGAGAAGCCCAAGCCCTGTTGCTGCACCTCGAAGGCGGTGCGGATGGCCTTCTTCGCCTTGCGGATGTTGGTAGCGTCGTGCAGGCTGCGCCTTACCACGAAGCTTGAACCATCCAACTTGGCCAGCACTTCAGACATACGGATAGGCATGCCCGTCATTTCGATATCGCGTCCCAGGGGAGTGGACGTAGTGCGCATGCCCGGCAACGTAGTGGGCGCCATCTGCCCGCCGGTCATCCCATAGATGGCATTATTGATGAAGATAATAGTGATATTCTCCCCACGGGCGGCGGCATGCATGACTTCCGCCATGCCGATGGACGCCAAGTCACCATCTCCCTGGTAAGTGAAGACCGTGCGGTCCGGGAACACACGCTTGATACCGGTGGCCATGGCCGGGGCACGGCCGTGGGCAGCCTCCACGAAATCCACATCGAAATAGTTATAAGCAAACACCGAACAGCCGACCGAAGCCACGCCGATAGCTTTTTCGCGCAAGCCCATCTCGTCGAGCACTTCGGCCACCAGGCGCTGCGAGATGCCGTGCGTGCAGCCGGGGCAGTAGTGGGTGACCGTCGCAGTCAGCGACCTGGGTCGCTGGTAAACGACTTGGCCAGCAGGTGTGGATGAGGTCATGTGCGGCTTCCTTCCCTCATAAGCGCCAGGCGTTCCAGCCAGCGCTGGCGGGCATGGCCGTTCTGGTCCGGGATAGGGCCTGCGGCGATGCGCTGGATCTCGGCGAGGATTTCATCGGGGAAAGGCACCACGCCGCCCAATCGCCCATAGAATTCCACAGGCACCAAACCCTCAACGGCCAGTTTCACATCGTCCAGCATTTGTCCTGAGTTCATTTCCACCACCAGCATAGCTTCAGCAACCGTGGCGATCTCTTTCAATTCGCTTTCCGGGAACGGACTTAGCGTAACCGGGCGAAACAGGCCCGCTTTCATGCCAGCCGCGCGGGCAGCGCGCACTGCGCTCAACGCCACGCGACCCGCCGTGCCAAAGCCAACCACGACGAACTCAGCGTCGTCCAAATAATATTCCTTGTAACGCACTTCAGAGGCGCGGATGTTCATCCAACGCTCCAGCAGGCGGATGTTGGTGATTTCCTCATCATCCGGGTTCAAATAGATCGAGGTGAGCAGGCGGCGATCGCGCCCGGGTTCGCCCGTCACGGCCCAATCGGGCAGCTTTTTCTTTAACGGCGCCATGGGGGGCAACTCGGCCGGCTCCATCATTTGGCCAATGCTGCCATCCGCCAGCACGATGGCAATGGTGCGATATTTTTCGGCGAGATCGAAGGCCAACACGGTGAGGTCAATGGCTTCTTGCACGCTGGCGGGCGCCAGCACGATGGGGTGATAGTCTCCGTGCCCACCTCCGTGCACCATTTGAGTGTAGTCCGCTTGTGAGGGGGCAATGTTGCCCAGGCCCGGGCCGCCGCGCATCACATCCGCCAGCACCATGGGCACTTCGGTACCGGCGATGTAGGAAAGGCCTTCCATCATCAGGCTCACCCCGGGGCTGGATGAGGTGGTCATCGCCCGCTTGCCCGTGCAAGCCGCGCCATAGACCATATTGATGGCGGCCACTTCGCTTTCGGCCTGCACGAAAGTGCGCCCGAGTTCCGGCATGCGGGCGGCCATGTGTTCGAGCAATTCGGTTTGTGGCGTGATGGGGTAGCCGAAGTAGGCTTCCACGCCGGCGCGGATAGCCGCCTCGGCGATTGCGTTGTTTCCTTTTAGTAGCTCTTGGGCCATCGATTCTCCTAGGTGGCCGCGGGAACTGCGCGCGGTTCGACTTGGCGGTATACAGTGAGCGCGGCCTCGGGACAGACGATTGCGCAGATAGCGCAGCCCGTGCAGCCCTCGGCATGCACGTGCACGGGGTGGTAGCCCTTGGGCGTAAGGCGGGCCTTGTCCAGGCTCATCACTTCTTGAGGGCAAGCCTGCACGCAGAGTTCACAGCCCTTGCACTGCAGTTCGTTGACTTCGATCCATCCTTTGGCTGGCATTTAGATCACCTTGTGCTGGACGCTTTTTGGGCGGAAGCGGAAAGCTTTCCTGTGGCCATCTCGGAAAATGCGCGTAAACCCATCGATCCGGGCTTTGTTGTTTTCATTCCGCACGCTATCCAGTTGCTTCCAGCGCGGATTCCTCTTGAGAAAGCGATAGCTTTGTGTTTCATCATCAACTTTGTATATAGCTCGATCGATCTCCAATTCTCGCATCACCACTGGCCTTCCATCTAAATCACCGGCCCGGCCTGCTGCTCCCAAAGCCAAAGCCAGGAGGCCAGGGCTTCGTTCATGTTTTCTTCCTTCACTACCAGGGTTTTGATGCTCTGGTCGCGATCATGGATATGGAAGACCAGTTCGGGCCGCTGAGTATCCTTCACGCGGACCATGCACTTGGCGTGGTCAAAATCCTGACATCTGAGGTGGGTGGCAAAACAGATTTCGCAGCCGGAACTCCATCGGTCGCACTGACTTCGGTCCAAGAAAATATCCACGGCGCCTCCTTGCAGTCCTTTAGTTACCGAACATGTCTCGCAGTGGCCAATGAGACCACCATTGCGTCACTAGAACGGCTGCGTCGGGACCAACAATGCCGGCCTGGGGGCCGGCTTAGGGATTCAGCCGGCGGCCATGCCGGACTGCTGCTGCCACAGCAACAGCCAGGAGTCGATAGCCTCGGCGCGGTTGCGCGGGGTCACGGTGAGGACCTTGTGGCTGCCATCCCGGTCGGTGATGTGGAATTCGAGATCCTTACGGCCGTCGTCCACAATCCGCAAGCCGCAGTCAGCCGCGTCGAAGTTGGCTTGTTCCAGTCGGGTGGCGAAGCAGCTTTCGCAAGCGGCCTGCCAGCGGGTGCAAAGTCTGCGATCCAAAGTAATAATCATGTTTTCTCCTTTTGCGAATGGAGTTACCTAATTATTGACAACACAGGCTTGGTTGCTCCCGCCCGCATCCTCGTCCGTCAGAGTAATCTGGATTTGAACCATTTCATTGGCGTTAACCTGGACCGGATCGCAAAAGACCACCGGCTCATTGGACAGTGGAGGGCCCTGAGGGTCTCTGCCAATTGTGAAGAAGGTGGTAATGAAATAAGTGCCGGGTGGCAGCTCCCAGTTGAATTCGCCGCTGGATCCTGCGTAGGTTTCCATAGCTACCGGGGCAGGGTTCTCGTTTTGCGCGGGAGCGTGATCCAGGGCCAGGATGAGAATGCTGCCCTGCGAACTTCCCGTGTACGAAACGGATCCGGCAATCCCCGTAGGTGGTGTTGGCGTGGCGGTGGGAGGGGCGGGCGTATTTGTGGCCGTTGGCGTGGCTGGCTGGCAGGCCGCCAAGAGGATCAAGAACGCAGCAATAAGCATAAGCTTTTTCATTGAACTCTCCTTGGATAAGGCGCTTATGCCTCAGTCTAGCGGCGGGCAGGCAAGGGTGAAGTGCAATATGCCCCCTAGCCTCGGTTACGAATGTCCCTGGGTCTGCTAAGCTCGTTTTGCAGCTTTTTAGGCTAGGTAAGGAACATGATGTGAAATCTGACACAAAGCCAAATATGGACAACGCGCGGCAGTCTCAAGGTCTCGTACAACGCGTTGTCCTGGCGCAAGCGCTATAACCTGGTCAACGGTTCGACACAGGGCCTATCTCACAATTTGATGCAACTGGCTTATTTCCGGCCGCCCAACAGGCATGCGCAATATCGCAATCTGTCCTTTGCCGGCGCCAGCACACGGCCCGGTGGGGTTGCCCACGGCTATGGTTTCCCTGCGCCTGGCGGCAGAGCGCGTTATGGGTGAATTAGAGTTGTCATGAGATAAGGGCGACGGATCCGTCGCCCGGGGCCAAGTCGCAAAAAAACTGTCTACTGCTAACTGCCTATTATCAGCTTTTCAACCAGGCCTGGATCTGCTTCGGCGTCCAGGTGTTGATCACGTCTTTGGCCGTCACCCAGCCGCGGCGGGCAGTAGCTACTCCGAAGGGCATGAAACTCAGGTGATCGGGGTGGTGGGCGTCGGTGTTGATGGCCAGCCTAATGCCCATCGCGATGGCGCGGCGGGCCTGGACGTCATCTAAATCCAAGCGACGCGGGTTGGCGTTGATCTCCAGGGCTGTGCCAGTCTCTGCGGCGGTACGCAGCACCGCATCCCAATCCAGGTCGGCACCCTCGCGATCCGGCAGCATGCGGTTGCTGGGGTGGCCAATGATGTCTACGTGCGGGTTGCGCATGGCGGTCAGCAGGCGCTCCGTAACTTGAGAGCGTGGCTGGCGAGTGCTCACGTGCAGGGAGGCGATCACAATGTCCAGCCATTCCAGAACGTCGTCGGGCAGGTCCAGGGTAGCATCGGCTTTAATCTCCACTTCAATGCCATGCAAGATAAGCAGCGAATCACCCATCTTTTTGCGCACCTTATCGATTTCCTTGCGCTGCTCGTGCAGGCGTTCAGCGTTCAGGCCATTCACTAAGCCAATGCTGGGCGAATGGTCGGTGATGGCCAGCACCTTGAAACCCCGCTGCTTGGCCCCTTTGGCCAGATCTAAGATGCTGGTCTGCCCATCGCTCCAGGTGGTATGAGTATGCAATTCCGCCTTAATGTTTTTGGTCTCGACGAGCTTGGGGAGTCCGCCGTTTAGCGCGGCCTGAATCTCGCCGCGGTCTTCACGCATCTCTGGAGGGATCCACGACATGCCTAAGATTTCGTAGACTTTCTCTTCCTTGGCGCACAGGATCTCGGTGCCATCTTCTTGCAGGAAGGCCTGGTCGGAGAGGGATAGCTTCTTGTCCAGCGCCATCTCGCGTAGGCGTACGTTGTGTTCCTTCGAGCCGGTGGCATATTGCAGGGCGGTGCCGAAGCGTTCGGGCCGGTGCACCCAGATCTGGGCGTGCATGCCGTTGTGGAAATCCACGCCGGCCTTCACCGTGCCCTGTCCGGTGATACGGGCGACGTTAGGCGCAGCCACGAAGGCGGCGATAACCTCTTCCGGTTTATTGGCGGCCACCAGCAGGTCGATATCGCCGATGGTGGCGCGCATGCGCCGCAGGCTACCAGCCATTTCAGCGGCCTTCACACCGGGCAGCTTGCGGAGACCAACCAGCAGCTCCTCCGCAAAGGGCAGCACGTTGCCAAGCGGCAGGCGGCCGCTTCGGCGGGTGAGGGATTGGATGCCGGCCAGAATCTTGGCCTCGGATTTCTCACCCATCTTCGGCAGGTCACGCAGTTTGCGGGCTTCGGCGGCGGCCTTCAATTGCTCGATGGTGAGGATGCCCAGCTCTCGGTGAAACATGCCCACCTTCTTGGGGCCCAGATCCGGGATCTGCAGCAGAGTGGCGAGATCGGGTGGAACTTCTCTTTTCAATTTTTCAAGATACTCAAGTTTGCCGGTTTGCAGCAATTCGTCGATCTTTTCGGCGATGGCTTTTCCCACACCGGGGATTTCCTGGAGCGCCTTTTGCCCACCCTGCTTCCAAAGGTCGTTCACATCGCGGCCCAGGTTGGCCAAGCTCTCCGCTGCGTTCCGATAGGCGACGGTTTTGTAGATGATCTCCCCTTTGATCTCCAACAGATCGGCAATGAGGGCAAAGGTGTCTGCCAACTCCTTGTTGGTCATGCGGCGATTATAAGCGCACAGAGGGGAAGCTGCCCTTGGCGTGTTATAATGCCTAGGTTCGGTGGCAC
Organism: Anaerolineales bacterium; assembly: GCA_040882365.1. GTDB lineage: Bacteria > Chloroflexota > Anaerolineae > Anaerolineales > UBA11579 > JAMCZK01. The sequence goes on along the minus strand of JBBEBI010000045.1, from coordinate 70,042 downwards.
GTTGAAAACGCAGCTTCCTGGCATTCCCAGGAAGCGTTTCATGTAAGGACCGAACAGCAACTCATAAACGAAAGGTGGTGTGGTCTTGCCAAAAGTAGTGCTGAGACCGGGGGAGTCGCAGCAGTCCTTGCTGAAGCGCTTTCGCAAGAAGGTGGCTCGCAGTAAAGTGCTGAGCACCGTTCGGCGTAAGCGCTGGTTCATCTCGACCAGCGAGGAACGCCGCATGGCCAAGCAGAAGGCTATCCGTAAGGCGCAGCGACGCACGTTCGAAACAAAGGACAGAACCTCCACCTCATAGTTGAGCTGTCGAGTTAACCAAAAAGAGCGAGAAGATCTCGCTCTTTTTGTTTGGGGAAAGGCTAGCCTACAAAGAAGTGATCACCGAATAGTAGCGAGAGAACGAAAAGTATCAAGAAAAGGCCAAACAAGACCCTGGCGATGGTGCAGACACTCCCGCCACGCCGCGAAAACCGAAGATCCCGGCTACGATGGCGATACCTAGAAAGCAAATTGCATAATCGAGCATGATGTTCCTCTTGGAAAAGATTTACTCTTTCACACGCTCGTGATTGTTGTGGTTTCTGTTATAGAAACAAAAGAGCGAGGCAATTGCCTCGCTCTTTTGTATGAATGGGGGTTAGATTACTTTGTTGCAGCCATGATCCACTCGTAGACAACTACGAGCAGAACGCCAGCAGCGCCGGCAACGGCAGCAACCGCAGCGCCGGCCAAGATGGCCCACAGGTACTGGCCGATGCCCCACAGGTCGAAGCTAGCAGCACCGACCGAAACGGCAGCCAAGGTCAGCACAGTGATGAAGAATCCAGTGCGGTCCTTCATACCGGCAAGGTAGAAGATGCCGCCCAGGATAGCCAGAACTACCGCGATCGAGGCGATCAGGTCGGATGTATCGGCGCCCAGGTCGACGCTGAACGCGCCGAGCAGGGACATGACCACCAACACGATCAAGGCGATAAGCCAGGCCCACTTACCATACATGCTGAAATCCATCTTTTCTCTCCTTTAGAGAAGTTGGTTTGCGGCAATCGCCGCTCATACCTATTAACCCTGCTCTCATATGGGGGTTGCGTCGTTTGTGTCCTGTTCTCATCTGTGCAATATAGAACAAATGTCCTTATAATACCTACACAGGGAAGACGTTAGCCATCTCGTGGCTAAAACATGGTCCGACAAGGTGAGTGTGATCACAGGCGCGTCCTCTGGGATTGGGGACCACGGCCTATGAGCTGGCCAAATCAGGGGCCGACTTGGTCTTGGCAGCTCGCCGGAAAGGCCGCTTACAGAGCGTGGCACGCAAAATTGCCGCGCAAGCCGGCGAGGTGCTGGTTGTCCCAAGCGATGTAGCCAAACCCAGCCAGGCAATATGAATTATCTCGAATGCTTACAAGAAATTTGGCAGGATCAATGTCCTGCTGAATATTGTCGGATGGGGGAGTTACAACTGGTTCGAAAAGCTGGATTTGGGTGGCCACGGATATGGGCGGCTCGAATGCGCCTGTCAGCCCACAGGAATCCGCCCGCGGCATTTTAGATTACGTCGAAAGGGCGCGGCTCGCCGACAGCGGGCGCTTTGTGGATTTCCAGGGCGAACCGCTTTCTTGGGATTAGCTCTCGGCCGCGGCGGCTTTCAACGCCCGCTTGATATCGCGCTGGTGGCCCTGCAGATGGATGTACATTAACCGGATCATATGCTTCACTTCGGTGCCACCTAGGGCTGGATGCCGGCCGATTTTCTCCATGTCCCCTTCAGTAAAGCCACGCACCATTTCCACAGTAGCCGCCCGGCGCCGGGTGAATTCCTCCAACAAGATGTCACGATCCTGGAGACTCAGCTCCTCGGTGTGCTCTGCGTTCCAGCGGTCGATGTCGAAGCCCTCAGCAACTCCCGGGCCGCCATCCATAACAGAGCGAATCAGCCGCGCGATGCTTCCTTCTACTTCAGTGAAATGGGCTAGCAGGTTATGTACCTTCCAAGCTGGCCCGTCATCATAGACCTGCATATCCCACTGGTGCGATGCCAGGCTGCGAAAGAATTCAACGGTCTTGCGACCTTCCTCTTCCAGCGTGCTGGCTAATTCCTGGGCCGGTGACGGCAAGCTATCTCCGGAAAAAATTCGTAGCAAAGAACCACAGGTTGGCCGGGCGCTCGGCCAGGCGGCGCATGAAGTAGGGATACCACTGGCGGCCGAAAGGCACATAGATGCGCACTCTGTATCCCTGCTCGACGAGTTGACGCTGCAACTGGCGGCGAATGCCATACAGCATCTGGAATTCGAAGTGCTCCTTCGGTAGGCCGATCTCCTCGGCGTGGTGTTTCACAAAATCGATGCGCTTTTCATCGTGTGTGCCAATGGCGGCAATGGGCGGCCAGCTGTCGTCCTTGCCGCGCGGCAGATCCGGTGTGAAGGTGGCGTGCAGCATAAGATCCGCCTGCTGATCAAATGCGGCATCCACGCCTTCTTTCCTCGGGTAGGCCACCTCAGGCGGCTCCATATAGGCGCCCTTCACCAGGCGGATGCGGGCACCTTCCTGCAGCAGCGCTAGCACATCGCTGTCGCTGCGGTACAGTGCCGACTGGATTACAACGCCGACGTTTTCGTATCCCGCGGCGCGCACCTGGTGAAACAACCGCAGAGTTGCATCTACGCAGGGGGAGTCTTCCATGTCGATGCGCACGAACAATCCGTGGGTAGCAGCCGCATCCAGAATGGCCTTGAGATTCTGGGCGCACATGGCTTCATCCAGCTTGAGGCCGATTTGGGTGAGCTTGATCGACACCCCGGACTTTAGCCCGCTTTGCTCCACCCGGGTCAGCAGTTGCTGGATCTGCAGGCGGGCCTCATTGGCCGCGGCGGCATCTGTGATGTCCTCCCCCAATAAATCGAGAGTGGCGAGCATTCCGGCTTGGTTCAGATCTCCGACGGCTTGCAAGGCCGCTTCGACCGTTTCACCGGCCACGAAGCGGCGCGCCGTGCGGAGAGCGAAAGGCAGCGCCGTAATAAGCCGGCGCGCCCAGGCCGCCTTGGAGAGATATATAAGGAAACTGCGCATCATTTCTAAAGGGAAATGCAGTGATCAGGATTCATTGAACCCTAATGCGCGCGATTCTAGCATGAATTCCCAGATGATATACTCGTCCGGCTTAAAATGTCTCTGCGCGTCCGACCCCGCACCTCGTTTGCGCGCTGGATCTCCAGCGTGCTGCTCATCGCCGCGGTCATCCTTACCACCCTACAACTGATCGTCTACAGCCGCAACCGCGCTAATTTCCCCGCTGGCCTGGTGGTGGCTGGGGTTCCCGTTGGCGGCATTAGCCGCCAGGAGGCTGCCGAGCGTTTGCTGGAGGTGTATAGCCTGCCTGTGGAATTGCACTATGGCGATGCCATCATCCATCTCGATCCGGCTCAAGTCGATTTCGGCATCAATCTGGAAAGCATGATCGCCGCGGCGGACCTGGAGCGGACCGGGTCCTCGTTCTGGGGTGGATTTTGGGATTACCTTTGGGGAAGCGCTGCGAGCCCTACCGAAGTTCCACTGGACGCTGCGTACTCAGAAGAACGTCTTCGCAGCTATTTGGAAACAGAAATCGGGGCCCGCTACGATAAGCCCCCAACGCCGGCCCAGCCGGTGGCGGGTACCACTCAGTTTGATCTTGGCCAGCCTGGGACAGTGCTGGACGTCGACGATGCGGTAGCCAGGATCGAACGAGCCCTCTTTTCCCCCGACCAACGCACGGTGGAGCTGAGTTTGCTGGAAAGCAATCCGGCCCGGCCCAATTTGGAAAACCTGCAGGTGCAATTGCAGCAAATCATGGACGTTGCCGGATATGATGGTCTTGCGGATATCTACTTCCTCGATCTGACCAGCGGCCAGGAATTGCACTTTATCTACCGCCAAGGTAGCAACCTGCCCACCGAACCCGACGCAAGTTTCACTGCTGCCAGTATCATCAAGATCCCGATTCTCATCTCTATTTATTCTCGCCTTAGCCAACTACCGGATGAAACCACCCAGGCACTTCTCAATGAAATGATCGTCCAATCCGAAAACACAGCGGCAGATTTGCTGATGGAAGGTGTGTTGGATCCCACCCAGGGGCCGTTGCGGGTGACTGACGACTTGCAAGCCCTTGGGTTGGAGAACACTTTCCTGGCTGGCGAGTTCTACTTCGGGGCACCCCTGCTTAGGCGATACAACACCCCGGCTCAGGAACGAGAGGATATTTACCCGCTGGATGATTTCCCCGATCCTTACAACCAAACCACCCCGTCCGACATGGGCATGCTGCTGGCTGACCTGTACCAGTGTGCCGAAACGGGGGGTGGGGCGTTGGTGGCCGTCTTCCAGGAGAGGATCACACAGGCGGAGTGCCAGGACATCATCAATCTGCTCAGCCTCAACCGCATCGGCGTGCTGTTGGAGCGTGGGGCCCCTGAGGGTACACGCATCGCCCATAAGCACGGCTGGACCACCAATCCGATCACTGGCGTGATCAATACCATGGGTGACGCCGGCATCGTGTTCACTACAACGGGAAATTACGTGGTGGTGATTTTCCTGTACCAACCGGTGCAACTGGTCTTTGACCCGATCTCTGAAATGTTCTCTGACCTGGCTGAGTCTATTTACAATTATTACACTCTGCCGGACAGAGAATTCAACTAGATTCCAAAAGAAATTATTGTATATGTATGGGGAAAAGATGAAACATCTTTCAGCCGGAGGCATTCTATATAGGCGGAGGGACAGTTTGGAATTCTTAGTGGTTAAGCAAATCAGGCATACTGGTGAAGTTCAGTGGGTTGCCCCAAAGGGACACGTGGAAGTTGGTGAGACTCGGGAAGATGCCGCCATCCGAGAAGTAACAGAGGAAGTTGGCTACAAGGATTTAAACAATATTAGATATATTGGCGATCAGGTTTTTACCTATTTTGAAGAGGGCGAAGAAAACGAAAAAACTGTCAGCTGGTACGTTATGGAGGCCAATCCTGACGTTGAGCCGGTTCTAAATAAATTGGAGGGCTTTCTCGACGCCAAATGGCTTCCGTATAAAGAAGCCAGATTGCTTTTTACACACGAGGAATTTCGAAAATGGGTGGACCTGGCATATCAAGCTGCCTTCCGAAATTAATTAACAAGCCAGAATGACACCTAATGGCACCCGGCTGATTTACCCCATTTCTTCGTTAAGAATCCAATCAGCGGTTGCCTTGGCCAATTCCAGGTATACATCCGCGTCCGTGCGGCCTGAGCTCTTCTGCACCTTGAAGCTATGGTCAGCGCCGGCAACCAGATGAAAAGTGGCACGCTTGCCCAATCGTTCGACTATAGGCTGCAACAGTTCCGGTGTGGCCAGCGCGTCTCGCGGCCCTTGGAGGAATAGCAAGGGGATTGCCACCTTGAAAAGGTGCTCAGCGCGCTCTGTGCCCGGCCGCCCGTCAGGGTGCAGTGGGAAACCGAAGCGGACCGCTGCCGCCTGGCGGACTACTTCACCGGCCTGGTGAATGGCGATGCGGCCACACTGCAATGGACGCGGGAATTCATCGCGCAGGATACGGTGAAGCGCGTCGTAGTTGCAGCTGAACAGAATATTGTGTTAATCGATACGGCTTACCGAGGATCTGTTGCTGCTGAAGATACCCCTAGCGCAGGCCGGAGCCGGCATGGCCGCCTGGGCCGGGCTGGTGGATTACGACCTAAAGCAATACCGGCCCGTTTACTTTGCCCTGCAACAACTGATTGATAAGCTTGGCCGCTACGAGAGCATTACACGCATTCCATTCGACGACGATGGAATCCGCCTGTATGAATTTGAGGACGATGGGCAAAAGTCCTGGATCGCTTGGTACGACCCGGCCACCGTCTATTTGCCAGGGGATAACCCTCCACAGGCAACGTTGCAGTTCGATTTCGGAACGGCGAGTGTGGTCGTGCAGGACTTGACCATCAATGAGGGTGGTAGTCAATCCCAAACGATACAAGCAGCTAATGGTCCTGTGAGCATTCTGCTCGGCCCGAGTCCGGTTTACATTACCGCCGGAAACTAGCTTCTCCCCCTTTTTTTTTCTGTACTTGCCCATTTATGAAGCCAGGTGAAGCCAAAAGACATTGGTGGCAACGGGGAGTTGTCTATCAGGTCTATCCACGCAGTTTCAAGGATAGCAACGGAGACAGGATCGGGGATTTGCAGGGCATCATCGAGAAATTGGACTATCTCAACGACGGCACGCCGAATTCACTTGGCATCGACGCCATTTGGATCAGTCCCTTCTTTTCCTTCCCCCATGGCGGATTTCGGCTATGACGTGGCCAATTATTGTGACGTGGATCCGCTGTTTGGTGACCTGGCAACCTTTGACCGCTTGGTAGCCGAAGCCCACCGGAGGGGCATCAAAGTCATTCTTCGATTATGTACCCAACCACACGCCGGATAAACATCCCTGGTTCGTGGAGTCCCGCAGCAGCCGTGAGAATCCTAAACGCGATTGGTATATCTGGCGTAATGCAAAGCCAAACGGCGCGCCACCCAATAACTGGGGATCCGTGTTCGGCGGCCCGGCCTGGACCTGGGATGATGCCACCAGCCAATATTATTTCCACCATTTCCTGAAAGAGCAGCCCGAACTCAACTGGCGTAACCCGGAGGTGAAGCAGGCCATGCTGGAGGTGCTGCATTTTTGGCTGCAGCGCGGCGTGGATGGGTTTCGCATTGATGTGGTGGCACTGCTCATAAAAGACCTTGAAATGCGCGATAACCCGCCGAACCCCGCAGCAAATCCTATGCTGCACCCCGAGGACCTTTTTGGCAGGCCGCATCACTTTTACAACGAGGATCAGGATGAGGTGCAGGAGATCATCCGGGAGTTCAGGCGTTTACTCGATCAATATGAAGAGCGAGGTGCCATTGGTGAACTGTTCTATTCCCTGAAGCGCTGGGTGCGCTATTACGGTGTCAGTGGGGAAGGGCTGCACCTGCCCTTCAACTTCCGGCTGATCGACAGGCCCTGGCAGGTGGGTGCGGTTCGCACATCGGTCGATAAATTGGAAGCGGTCTGCCTGGTTTTGCGTGGCCCAATTACGTGCTGGGAAACCATGACCAACCGCGATTGCCCTCCCGCATCGACGCAACAGGCCCGCGTGGCAGCCATGTTGCTGCTGACCCTGCGGGGCACGCCGACTCTGTATTATGGTGATGAACTGGGGATGATGAATGGCACTATCCCGCCGGAAAAGATCCAAGACCTGCAGGGCTTGCGCCTGGGCGCGGCGCGCGCCCGGGACGTCGCGCGCACGCCGATGCAATGGAGCCCTGAGTCCAACGCCGGATTTTCGCGGGGCGGTACGGAACCTTGGCTGCCGCTGTCTGCTGATAATGAAAGCGTCAACGTTGAGTTTCAGGCCTGAAATCCGTGCTCCCTGTTGAATCTTTATCGCAGACTGCTCTGGCTACGCAGGCAGACCCCGGCGCTGCGAGATGGAAGATATGCAAGTGTGGAAACGAACAACGAGGATTGTTATGCCTATCTGCGCGGCGAAGAAACGTAAAACTTCTGGTTGTGCTCAATTTTTCTGGCAGTGAACAAAACTTGAAGATTGCCGGATGGGATAACGGTGCGATCATGCTTTCCACCCATTTGGATCGCAAAGAAAAGGTGGCCCTTTCGGCGTTGAAGCTACGACCTAATGAGGGATTGCTCATTAAGTTGTAAATTAATTATTTGTCTCGATGGTCAGTACGGCCTCGCCATTGATGCGGCTGTGTTTCATATCGGCGAGAGCTTCGTTGGCCTGTTCCAAGGGATAGTTGGTGGTGGTCACTTGAATGGGGATCTCAGCGGCCAGCCTCAGGAATTCCATACCATCCTGACGTGTGGCGTTGGCCACGCTGCGTAGCGTCCTCTCGCCGTAAACGAGTTGGTAGGGCATCGCAGGTATGTCGGTCATGTGGATGGCGTTGAGCGCCAGCGTCCCACCTGGACGCAGTTTTTCTAGCGCCAGCGGCACGAGGTTACCGGCCGGCGCGAAAATGACGGCGCGGTCGAGAAGCTTGGGCGGCTTCTCTTGGGCAGCTCCGGCCCAGACTGCCCCGAGTTGCAAAGCGTGGCGGCGGTGCGCCTCGGCCCGCGTAAACGCATAAACCTCACAACCCCAATGCCGGGCAATCTGGAGGCTGAGGTGACCGCTGGCGCCAAAGCCGAAAAGGCCCAGCCGCTCACCCGGCTGCAGATCAGCCAGACGCAAGGAACGGTAACCGACGATCCCGGCACAGAGCAACGGGGCGGCCTCCACATCGGAAAGTGAGGCCGGGATGGGGAGCACGAAAGCGGCTTCCGCAAGCAGATATTCGGCGAAGCCGCCGTCGATATGGAAACCGGTGAAAAGCGCTCGCTCGCAAAGGTTCTCGTTGCCGGCTTTGCAAAAGTTGCAGACGCCGCACGCCGAGTGCAGCCAAGGGAGCCCAACGCGCTGACCTATTTTCTTGGAGTCAGCTTGTTGACCTAGTGCATCGATCACACCAACAATCTGATGGCCGGGTGTGATGGGCAATTGGGGAGGGTGTATATCGCCTTCGACGATGTGCAGATCGGTGTGGCAGACACCGCAGGTTGAAACCTTAATGCGTACTTGCATAGCGGAAGGCTGCGGGATCGGGCATTCCTCAATCGTTAGAGGTCTTTTGTCGACATCGCCGGGAGCATGAAGCCTAAGCCTGCGCATGAGTCGGCTCAGAGTAAGTATACAAGCTGGCAGAGGGGCGAAGCCGACTTGCGCCTTCAACTCAGGGATGATTCAAAATTGTGAAGGCAATCTACTGCGATACGGGCTGCTTCCAGGGTTTGAGCGATTCTTCCGCTGCAAGCCGCCCTTCTTGGGACAAGATGTCTAATACCAACTCCTGCAAATGTTTTACCGCAGCGGGCAGGGCCTCCTTAACCGCCGGGCTTAGGGCCCCACCCAACCCGGTTGTCCCAGCTTCCACCGCCAAGAGCACCAACCGTTGGGGCATTTTCTCGTCATACAGACTTTCCGCAATAGCCAGCGTTTCGGCAATGCCCCAGCCGTGCGCCGACTGCGCGTCGCTGCCAAAGGCTGCCAAGTCGCCGCGCTCGAGGGCCTTGATCGTGCCGGCTGGCATGCCGCTTTGCATCGCGTCCACCAGGATGGCCGCTTCGACGCATTCCAGGAAGCTAAGCAAGCTTAATCCGGGCAGCGGCGCGGACTCAACGACCAAGTCGGTGCGGCGCGCTGTCTCGGGGTATTCGACCTGCCAGAGCCGCACGACTTCCAGGCCAATGGCGTCATCTCCGCGCAGCCATTGCCCGAGGCCAAGGACCAGCAGCCTAACCTTCGGCATCGTACACCTTGAGTTTCACAAAATGGGTGGCGCACGAAATACACGGATCATAAGCGCGTAGCAGATGTTCGGCGGTGAGAGTGGCTTCGTCGTGTGGCAAAGCAAGCAGTTGTGGGGCCAGTTGCCACAAGTCCGCCTCCATGCGGGCCAGGTTCTGTGCCGTAGGAGGCACGATCTTGGCCTGTTCAACTAAGCCATCCGCGTCCAGGTTGTAGCGGTGATACAGCAGACCGCGGGGAGCTTCCGTAGCTGCGGCGCCATGCCCCGGCCTCAACACCAATTGCTCTGCGCTGGGGCCCTTGGGCACATATCTGCCGATCAAGTGGATGGCGCGTTCGAACACTTCCACCGTTTCAATAGCCCGAGCCAGCAGGCTCTTGTACGGATTACGAAGCGGGAGCCTAATACCGCTTTGCTTCAGAGCAAGGGCAGCCCTTTCCCCCAAGTATTCATGGTTCAGGTTAAGCCTTGCCAGCGGTCCGACGAGATAAGGTTTGCCTTCCAGGTTGTAGCTGTGCAAGGCATTGGAATGGCGCATGTGCTTTTCCAGATATTGTTGCCCGAAATCTTCCACGTCGATGACGCCATTCAGCGAAGAAAGAATATCGCCGTCCAGAATGGCGTATTCATCCTTGCGGTGCATGGCCATGAATTCATAGTCAATATCCAATTGAGGGAAGGGTAGGTCCTTAGCCCAGCCTACGGCTGCGCAAGCGCGTTCCAACCCCCATTCCAATTCGGGGAGCAAGGCGCGCAGCTCAGCGGCTTCGGGCCAGCGATACCAACCGCCTACGCAGGCATTTACCGGATGCACCGAGCGGCCGCCGATCACTCTGAGGATTTGGTTGCCAATCTTTTTCATGCGCAGGGCATCCTTCACCACATCCGGGGCGACCTGCGCCAGGCTAAGGGCGCTCTCGTGACCGGTAAGGTCTGGTCCTTGCAACATGAAGATGTGCAAGACATGGCTCTCGATCCATTCGCCGCAATAAAACAAATTGCGCAGCAGGCGCACCCGCGGAGTAACCTGCACGTTCAGGGCGGCTTCCAGCGCGCGCACGGAGCTCATCTGATAGGCCACGGGGCAAATGCCGCAGATGCGGGCGGTGATATCGGGCACGTCCTGCAAGAAGCGGCCGCGCAGAAAACCCTCGAAGAAGCGCGGCGGCTCATAGATGTCTACGCGGATCTCTTTGACGGAGCCATCCTTAACGCCGATGTAAAGGGCGCCTTCGCCTTCGACGCGCGCCAGGGCCGGAACATGGATGGTTTCAGGCATGGCGGGTCTCCTCAAAGGCGATCAATTTGGCGGCTTTTTCGAAGGCCGGCGCCGCCCCGCTGATAGTGCGCAGCAGGCGGATGCCTTCGCCGGGGAAGCGTTCGTGGGATCTGAGCACGGGAACAAATGCAAAAGGGTCGGCGGTAGGCAACGGCCCAAAGCAACCGTAGCAGCCGCGGCCGTAGGCTGGGCAAATGGCGCCACAGCCTGCCCTGGTGATAGGGCCAAGGCAGGGGATCCCTTGGGCCACAGCAACGCAGGTAGTGCTACGCCGTTTGCATTCCAAGCAAACAGAATATTGGGGAAGGGCGGGGCGCCGCTGCTGTAGGAGGGCGCAGATCACTTCCAGTAGCTGGTATTTGTTGACGGGACAGCCCCACAATTCCAGGTCAACTTTGACATGAGCCGAAATAGCTGTAGAAGTCGCTAGCGTGTTTAGGTATTCTGGGTGAGGGTAAACGGCCCGGGCGTACTCTTGCACATCCGCAAAATTGCGCAACGCCTGCACACCTCCGGCCGTGGCGCAGGTGCCAATGGTTAACAGGAACTTACAGTCTCGCCGAATGTACTGGATGCGTTCGGCCTCCTCCGGCGTGGTGACCGAGCCTTCCACAATACCTACCGCGTAAGGTCCCGGTTCGACTTGGCGGCGAGCCTCTAGAAAGAAGGCGATATCGATGGCTCCGGCCAGCTCGATAAGCTCATCTTCCAGATTCAGCAGTTGCAACTGGCAGCCGTCGCAGGAAGAGAACTTGTAGACCGCGACCTTGGGTTTTGGGCTCATTAGAAATTCTCCACATTAAAGAAGGGAGCCAATTGGCCGAAATGGAACACAGGGCCTTCTTTGCAAATGAAGTAGGGTCCGATCTGGCAATGGCCGCAGAAACCCTGCCCACACTTCATGTTGCGCTCCAAGGATACGAAAATGTGCTCTTGTGAAACCCTGCGGGCTAGGCTTTCGAACACCACAAAGCGCATCATGATCTCAGGGCCGCAGGTGAGGATGACGGAATTCTCCGGCCTTACACGCAGGTTATAGAAGAGGATGGGAACCACACCCACTTGGCCAGCCCAGTTTTCGTCGCCGCGGTCCACGGTCACCAGAACTTCGAGGCCCTTTTTGCGCCAGGCATCGTATTCGCGCGGGTACAGAAGGTCTCCCGGTGCCCGCGCTCCATAAATGATGGTCACCTTTCCGTAATCGGCGCGGTTTTCTATGATGTGATAGATCGCCGGGCGCAAGGGCGCCAGGCCAATGCCGCCGGCGGCTATGATCACATCACGGCCCTTGATATCAGCAATGGGCCAAGGCATGCCGAACGGCCCGCGCAAGCCGAGGGTATCGCCAGGGCGCAAGCGGCTGATGGCATTGGTTACGTTGCCCACGAAGCGGATGGTATGCCCAATGCGCTCCGGTTTGGCCGGGTGCGAGCTGATCGAGATGGCCGCCTCGCCGTAGCCGGGCAGGTAAACCATATTGAATTGCCCTGGAGCGAAGCGGTAAGATGCGGCCAGGGCTTTGTCTTTGAACGCTAACCAGAACGTGGAGACCCCTTCGGCTTCTGGTGTGATCTCGACGATCTCGGCCCACAGCGGCGCGATGAGCACGTCTTCACGCGTGGCTTTGGCGGGAGCAAGCAAGATGTCGCTCATTCCTTGGCATCCACGCGGATGGCTTCGATCTCTTCGGTGATATCGATGCCCGCCGGGCACCAGGTGATGCATCTGCCGCAACCCACGCAACCTAAAACCCCAAACTGTTGCCTCCACGTGCTCATCTTGTGAGTGAGCCATTGCCGATAACGGGAAGCTGTATTCGGGCGGATGTTACCGCCGGCCTGCGCCGAGTATGCGGGATTGAAGCACGAATCCCACACGCGGGTGCGCATCGTGTTCTTGCCACCCAGGCTGGTGGCATCTTCGACATCCCAGCAGAAGCAGGTGGGGCAAACCTGCGTGCAATTGGTGCAGCTCAGGCAGCGCGCAGCTATTTCTTTCCAGCGCGGGTGTTCGAGGTTATTGATCAGTAGATCGGGGATGGATGCCACATCGGACAATACGCGGCCCATGGAATTGGCTGCGGCTTTTCGGCCTGCGGCCGAGGCCTGCAGCCAGCGAGAGTCAACCGCCTCCACCGATAAATCTTGCATCGCTTCCAACCCGGCTGGGCTACCCACTTCGAGCAGGAACACATCATCCAGTTCGGTGAGCTTGATATCGAAGCCGCTTTCCACAGTGGGGCCGGTGCCCATGGAAGCGCAGAAGCAGGTGTCGCCCGGATGCAGGCAATCCAGCGCCAGGATGAATATCCTTTCGCGACGATGCTTATAAATGGGATCGGTGAAATCTGACCGGATGAAGACTTTATCCTGCACGGCGATAGCGGCTAATTCGCAGGGGCGCACCCCAATGAAGGCGTAGCGCGGCAGGTCTTCGCTCAGACCCTCCTCCAGCCAATGTCCATTTTCTTTCATTAACTTGAAGGATTCGCTGCGCGGCGGAAATAGGAATTGCTTCCAACTCTGCGCACCGGGTGTGATATCGAAATAACGCGCATTGTTGGACGGCTTGATCCGATAAGAACCGCCGCTTTGTTCGCTGATCAGCCCTTGAGGCAAATCTTGCAGCCCGCCGATGGGTGCATAAACAAGTGCCGCATCTTTAATGCAGGGGCCAATGGTTTGGTAGCCCGCCTTCTCCAGGTGTCCCAGCACTTGGTCGAGGACAGGTTTGCGAATTGCCACCTGGGAACCCAGGTGCAGCTTGATCTCAGGCATGGATCTTTTGCTCTCCGGGGTTGGCAAACAGATCCAGTAATTGCAGGCGGGTGACCAGCAGGCGCTGCGCCACTACGTTGGCGATGCGGCGCATCACCACGCATCCCAACGCGCAATCCCCTTCGCATAGGCGCCGCAACGCCTGAGCGTCCATAGCGATCAGCCGACTGTCTAGCACGGCCCGCGCGCTGGCCGTCCGTTGGCGCACCACCGGCGTCACACTGGACCAGCCGACCACGTCCATGGGTTCGGCCGTATATATGGAAATGCGCCCGCGACCTGGAAAGAAGATCTCGATGGCTATCCGCCCATTCACTACGACATAAAGGAAATCCTCTTTGTCCCCCTCTTTAAAAAGATCTTTTCCTTGGGGTATTTCCACTAGGTGGGAAAAATCAGCCAAAAGACCCAGGTGGTCTTCTGAAAGCTGCTGGAACCAGGGTATGGCGTGAAAGATATCTAGCAAAACTGGTTTGTCGCCCATTGCTAACCTCTCTTTTCATTGTGAATATCTTCACTATATTGGAAGACGGGCAAAAAGGTTGGGTGAGATGCCCCTAAAATATGGGGATATATGTTCTCTCGTTGCCGTTAGCAAATCCTGGGGAGCATTTCCCCCATCAAAACATCCACTACCCGGTGGCTGCCAATCAGGGTTTCCATCAACACCCGGCCGGCCGGCTCTGAGGTCACTTTGCCAATAATCATGGCTCCCTGCCCATATTTGTGCCTGCGCATGGCGGCCAGGACCGGCTTGGCATCCTCGGCAGCCACAATGGCCACCAATTTGCCTTCGTTGGCGATGTAGAGCGGATCGAAGCCCAGTAACTCACACGCCGAATCCACCGCCGGCTTAACCGGGATCTGTCCTTCCTTGAGCACAATGCCCACCGTCGACTGGCGGGCGATCTCGTTGAGCGCGGTGGCCAAACCCCCGCGGGTTGGGTCGCGTAGCACATGGATGTTGGGGCTAACCGCCAGCATTTGGGCCACCAACCCGTTAAGCGGCGCCACGTCGCTAGCCAGTTCGGTTTCCAATCCCAGCTCGCCGCGGGCGGAGAGCACAGCGATGCCATGGTCGCCGAGGCTGCCAGAAAGGATTACTGCGTCACCCACTTGCGCAGCTGCACCGCCGATGTTGCTGCCCTCTGGAAGCAAGCCGATCCCGGTGGTGCTGATGTACATTCCATCGGCCAATCCCCTGCCGACCACTTTAGTGTCGCCAGCCACCATTTGGACGCCAGCTTCTTCTGCGGCTGTCTTCATAGAGGCCACGACCTTCTCCAAGACCCCAATTTCCAGGCCTTCTTCGAGGATGAAACTGGCCGTCAGGTACAACGGCTTTGCTCCCAGCATGGCCACGTCGTTCACCGTCCCGCAAACCGCCAGCCGCCCGATGTCGCCGCCGGGGAAAAACAACGGGGACACCACATGGGCGTCAGTGCTAATGGCTAATCGACTATGACCTTGCGTGGCGATCACACTGGCATCGTTGCCCGCGCTCAAGATGGGGTTTTCCCAGGCTGCCATGAACGACTTGGCGATCAGGTCGTGCATTAGCTTGCCACCGCTGCCGTGGCCCTGAACAATGCGTTCTTTGTGCTGTAATGGAACCGGACAGACCAACCCTTCGATAGGAGGTTTCAACGTCTCACGCATGGCTGGGCTCGTTGAGAATTGCCGACTTGTTGTAATGGAAATACGCAGCGCAAGAGCCCTCTGATGAAACCATGGTGGCCCCCAAGGGATGCTGTGGCGTACATAGGGTGCCGAACGCGGGGCAGTGTGGCGGTTTCATCAGCCCTTGCAATATCTGCCCGGCCATGCACACCGATGATTCTTCCGGGTGGATCTCACCTAGATCGAAGCGCTTTTCGGCATCGAATTGCGCGTATTTCGGCCGCAGCCCCCAGCCGCTCATGGGGATGGCGCCGATGCCGCGCCACTTGCGGTCGCATTCCACAAAGACGGTATTGATTAGCTCTTGCGCCGGTCGGTTGCCCTCGAAGGTCACCGCCCGGGGATAGGAGTTGACTACTTTGACTTCACCGGCTTCCAACAAGCGCGCGGCGTCCAACACGCCGCGCAATAGGTCCAGTGGTTCGAAGCCGGTCACGGCGATGGGAGTGCCAAAGCGTGCGGCAATAGGCGGATATTCCCAGTAACCCATCACCGCGCACACATGTCCAGCCGCCAGGAAACCCTGTACGCGGTTGTGTTCTCCGCCCAAGATGGCGTGCATGGCCGGCGGTACGCGCACGTGGGAAGCCAGCACGCTGAAGTTCTTTAATCCCAGCCGCGCCGCCTGGTACACGCTCATGGCGTTGGCTGGGGCGGTGGTCTCGAAGCCAATGGCAAAGAACACCACCTGCTTGTCCGGATTCTCCACAGCGATCTTCACTGCATCCAGTGGTGAATAGACAACGCGCACATCCCCGCCAGCCGAGCGCACGGAGAACAGATCTCGATTGGATCCCGGCACTCGTAGCATATCGCCATACGAGGTGAAGATGACATCAGGGCGCGCCGCCAACGCGAGCGACTTATCAATCTGCTCCAAAGGTGTGACGCATACCGGGCAACCAGGGCCATGCACCAGTTCGATTTCGGGCGGCAGCAGCTCATCGATGCCGTAGCGCAAGATGGCGTGCGTCTGCCCGCCGCAGATCTCCATCAGCACCCAGGGGCGCGTCACGGTGCGGCGGATCTGCTCGGCAGCCCGTTTCACCAGCTCGGCATCGCGGAACTCGGCCACGTACTTCACAAAAATCTACTCACCCGGGTTGGGTAGCCAACTCCGCGTCGATATCGCTTACTTCGCGCAGGATGGCCAGCGTTTCCGCGGCTTCTTGTTCGCTCAGCAAGCTGATGGCGAAGCCCACGTGGACGACCACGTAGTTCCCCACGCGTGCCTCAGGAATATATTCGAGGCAAGCCTCGCGGAACACGCCACCGAAATCCACCTTGCCCATTCGCAGGCCTGCATTATCGTAAATGTCAACAAGCTTTCCAGGCACACCTAGGCACATAGACCCTCACTCGCTCAAGGAATGATAGGCAACCGCAAGCTGCCCCAATGAGATACCGCCGTCGTTGGCGGGAACCTGGCAATGGGTAAGCACTTTGAATCCGGCCGCTTCCAGCCGCGCGCTGGCTGCCGCCAGCAGTGTCATGTTTTGCCAAACTCCACCACTTAGGGCAACGACATCAATGGCGTGGCTTTGGCGGATAGCTTCGGCCAATTGCACAACAAGATCGGCCAGTCCGTTATGGAAGCGCGCTGCAATACGGCCCAAAGACAGGCCGGCCTTCAGATCGGCCAGCACGGCGGCGACTACCGGCCCTGCGCTGAACACATCCTGACCGATTTCGAAGGCATAGGCGCCGCGCTCATCTACGGACACACAGTTCTCAAGATCGATGGCAGCCTGGCCCTCATAACTCACTTCACCTCGCAAGCCAACCAGGGCCGCTACCGCATCGAATAGTCTGCCTATGCTTGATGTGAGCGGGGCGTTGACTCCCGTAGCCAATTGTTGCCGGATGGCTTGTAATTTGTCGGGCTCCATCCCTAGGAACTCATCGTTTGAAACACGGACCTTGTTTAACCAGGCCAGCGCCATGCGCCAGGGTTGCTTGACCGCCAGATCCCCCCCGGGCATGGGAACATAGTCGAGATGATAGGCACGTTGGAAATCTTTATAGCCGGTGACAAGGACCTCGCCGCCCCATATGGCCCCATCTGTTCCGTAGCCGATGCCATCGAAGGCGACCCCGATCACCCGATCTTCCGCGGGGACCGCATTTTCAGCCATGCAGGCTGCAATGTGGGCCTGGTGATGCTGCACGGGGATGGCGGGTATGCCTTCGCGCTCTGCGCGCGCCAGGGCATAGCGAGTGCTCAGATAGTCCGGATGCAGGTCGTAGGCAATGACTTGAGGCTTAATGTGGAAGAGATGTTCCTGATAAGCGATCGCCTTTTCGTAAGCATCCAGGGTCTCAAAGTTGCTCAGATCGCCGATATGCTGGCTGAGGAAGGCGTAATTTTCCCTTGCTAGGCAGAACGTGTTCTTTAATTCGGGACCAGTTGCCAGGATGGGGAGTACGGGCCAGGGTAAACGGATGGGGGAGGGGGCATAGCCCCGGGAGCGGCGGATGGGTGCCAGGTGGCTAGTGCGAGACTCTATGCGCACCACCGAGTCGTCTATGCGCGCCTGGATGGGCCGGTCGTGTAATAGAAAGGCCGAGGCGATTGTGCCGAGCTGTTCTTGCGCCTCGAGGTTCTCGGTGAGGATGGGCTCTTCTCTGCGATTGCCGCTGGTCATCACCCAGGCATCGGGAATGCCCTCGGCGCGTTCGAGAAGCAAGTAATGCAGCGGCGTATATGGCAGCATGACCCCTAAGTGATTCTGACCGGGCGCCACTTCTGCTGCGATCGCGGATACTTGTTTGCGTTTGAGCAGCAAAATAGGCCGCCGCGGGCTTTCCAATTCCTCTCGTTCCTTTTCACTTATTTCGCAATAGCGCAGCACCGCGGCAATGCCCGGCATCATTATCGCCAGTGGTTTGTCCCTCCGATCTTTGCGCTGGCGTAACGTGGCCACGGCAGTGGAATTGGTGGCGTCGCAGGCAAGGTGAAATCCCCCGAGACCCTTGATGGCCACAATTTCACCTGCAGCGGTTAAGCGGCGAATGATACTCAAGCTTTCTTCACGGTCCTCGACAATCTGCTGGCCCCAGGCCAGCCAAATGCGCGGGCCGCATTCAGGGCACGAAACGGGTTGGGCGTGGTAGCGCCGGTTGGCGGGATCGCGATATTCGGCGGCGCAGGCCGGGCACATGGCAAAGCCCGCCATGGTGGTCAAGGGCCGGTCGTAGGGCAGGTCACGGATGATGGTGAAGCGCGGACCGCAGTTGGTGCAGTTGACGAAGGGATAACGATAATGCCGATCGTTGGGATCGAAAAGTTCAGCCAGGCAATCAGGGCATATGGCCAGGTCCGGAGAAACTGGTTGGAAACCAACAGCTTCGGATTGTGAAGGGCGGATCTCGAAAGATATCGCCCCGTTAGGGGAACGGTTGACGATTTCGATATCATCGATGGTGGCCAATGCGGGGGCTTCCCATCGCAGGGCATGGATCAGTTGTTGCAGCGCAAGCTTATCGCCGTCCACTTCGATATCCACGCCACCCTCGGTGTTGCGCACCCAGCCGCGCAAAGCCAGGCGCTGTGCCAGGCGATATACGAAGGGGCGAAAGCCCACCCCTTGCACAGTGCCTTTGACGCGAACGCGCAGCCCGGTTGGCTCGCTCATCTTTAGTCCACTAAGGTCCTTATCCAGGTTATCCAAGCCAGAAGGCCATCCCTGGTCTTGCAGGAGATGGGGAAAGTGAGCACGCCGGGGTTAAGGATCTCCACGCCGCGCTGGAAATAGCTCATGTCGAAATCTACATAAGGAAGCAGGTCGATCTTGTTGATGACCAACGCGTCCACGCCCCGATACATGGCCGGGTATTTGTAAGGTTTGTCGCTTCCTTCAGGTACCGAAGCGATGAGCACATTCTTGTGGGTGCCGAGCGCAAACCCTGCCGGGCAGATGAGATTGCCCACGTTCTCTACAATGAGCAGATCAACCGCCTCCAGGTCCAGCTGATCTAGTCCCTCTTGCAGCATCACCGCATCCAAATGGCATTCGCCGCCCGTGTTGATCTGCACGGCTCTAGCGCCAGCGGCTGCGGCGCGCCTGGCGTCGATGCTGGTCGCCACATCCCCGTCGATGACCGCAATTGAGAATTCGTTTGCCAATGCCGGTACCGTGTGCTCGATAAGGGAGGTTTTACCGGCCCCCGGGGAGGCCATAAGATTAATAGCGAAAACGTCTGCTTCATCCAGCCGCTTACGATTCTGGGCGGCCAGGCGATCATTGGCTCCCATGATTTGCTCAACCACCGCTATTCGTTCAGTCATCGGATCACCTCCTCTGGCTGCTCTCTTCGTTCTATGTCGATGCCCACCATGCGTAATTCCTCGCCAGCGGTAATATGCACTTGCTCGCTGCCGCAATCGGGGCAGGCGAAACTGTGTTCGCTTGGCTGGAAGGTTGACTCGCAGGTTTTGCACTGCATCTGCAAAGGGATGCGCTGGAAGTGCAATTCGGCTCCCTCGGCCAAGGTCCCCCGGCTGATGATGTCCCAGTAGAATTGGATCGAGTCATCGACATAGGAGGACAATTGGCCGACCTCGATGTAGATATCGGCCACTCTGGCGGCATGGGCCTTCTTGGCCTGCTCCAGGGCCAGGTCCAGCAAAGCCTGAGTTACAGGTAACTCATGCATGAGGCGACCTTTCTAATCGCCCCAACGATACTTGCTAAGTTTCTTAACCTCTACGGACGATTGTCACAGAATCATAGGGACAAGTTGTCTAGGCAAGTAGGCGGGAGTATGATTGAACTACTTACGCCTTCGTCATAGCCAGGCGGGAAGGAACAACATGAAACGTAGCGACTTTTCCCTGGTGATGCTCTTTATTGCTATAGCAGCCTTAGCTGCTTGCGGGCCTTTGGAGGAGGAGCAAAATCCGATCGCCGTGCCAACTGTGGATGGCGCCTCGGCCACCCAACAGATCAGTGAACTGCAAACGGCCGCGGCCGCGCCTCCAGCCACGAGTGCCGCTGAACCTGGCTCAATGACAACCGGGGAAGCTCTATCTGAGCTGACAGATTCAATCCTGTGGACTCGGCAATTTGGGACCAGCCTTACAGATGAAATCGGGGATGTCATCCTCGACCAACTCGGGAATGTTTTCGTTACCTGTTTATGCAGCCTGGGTTCGCCGCAACCTTTCGATAGTCCGTTCACGCCTTCCGGGGCCCAAGTGGTGGGACGAGCCCCCACCGTTCTCAAGTTCAATGAGGATGGCCATCTTGCTTGGCAGATAGGTTTGGATACCGGTTCCTTTTCACCTGACGCTCCAGTTGCAACAGTCGATAATGCGGGGAATTTAATCAGTGCTGTAAGTGATTACGTCGATCAATTCTCGTTACTGGTCAAGAACGACGGTGATGGGAACGAAGTATGGAAAGTAACCCTCCAAGGCATAGCTATAAACGATGTGGCCACTGACCTGGATGGGGATATTTATATCGTCGGACGCGAATGGCTTTCGTCCGACACTCGGCCAAGGTCCTATTTACGCAAATTCGATGGGGACGGCCAGGCACTCTGGGTCCTTTCTTTGGATTCCGAAAATGCGGAGGTAAATGGCCTTACTGTCCAGGTGCATGTGAGTCCTAACGGGAAGGTGCTGGTCGCCGGCAGTATGTGGGGTGATATGCCGGGTGCAACCAGCCTGGGCGGCGCGGATATGTTTATTCGTGGTTATACACTCGTCGGCGAGGAAGTTTGGACGCGCCAATTTGGTTCCGCCCGGGACGACTACATTCAAGATGCAGCTATAGACGTGGCTGCCTCGATCTACGCGGTCTATGAGAATGGGCAACCCGTTTTGGAGAAATTCGATGATTCGGGTGAACCCGTTTGGTCAAAGCAGTTGGAAAGGCCGGGAACGGATTGGGCCAGATTGGCTGTGGATAATGATGAAAATCTCTATGTACTGCTGAATCACAATTGGCCCGGCGATCCTTCAGATGCAGAATTGCGAAGGTTCGATGCGATGGGCATTGTGATATGGACACGCGGATTTCCTGCCGCATGGCCTGCAATAGTTGAGCTAATTGCCATAGATAGCAATGGGCATGTCTATCTTGGTGGGGGAACGGTTGGCGCTTTGCCGGGACAGACCGATTCGGGCAACTATGATGTTTTCATTCTCATGATGGAAATAGCCGAGTAGAGTTAATACTCGCGCCGAACAGCCATTTCAGTCTGGCTTCGAGGGAGACCAGATTCGGTTCACAAAAGCAGCCAGTTTATTTCTAAATCTGTCCGCACTGAACCGTTCCGCGTTCTTCCTGATCTGACGCGAGTCGAATTTGTATTTGCCGCTTTCAAATTCGCGCACGGCTCCAGTCAGGCTCTCATCTGTTTGCTCCTCGAAGAACAATCCAGTCTTGCCCGCCACCACCGTCTCGGTGAGCCCGCCGCGGCCAAAGGCGAGTACCGGCAGGCCTGCCGCCTGGGCTTCCACGGCAGCGATGCCAAAATCCTCTTCGGCGGCGTGCACGAAGGCTTTCGCCCCTTGCATCAGGTCAACGATCGCTTCAGGAGCTTGATAGCCCAGGATGCGGATATCTCCGCCCGCCAAATTGCGGATCTTCTTTTCCTCCGGGCCTTCGCCGACCACTACCAGCGGTTTACCCAGCGCAGCAAAGGTGCGCACGATCAGGTCGACGCGTTTGTATGGCACCAGCCGCGAGACGGCTAAATAATAATCGCCGCGTTGGGGGGGTGGCTTGAACCATTCGGTGTGCACCGGCGGATAGATGACCTCCGCCTCGCGATGGAACGCGTCTTGAATCAGCTTGGCGGTCCATGCTGAATTGGCGACCAGCCTATCAGCGCCTTGGGCAGCGCCCCGGTCCCAGCGGCGCAGATAGGCCAGCAAGAGTCGCACGAAAGGCGCGCGGATGCCAAGACTCGCAACATGCTGCCGGTATTGGTGCCAGGCGTAGCGCATCGGACTGTGGATGTAGCTGATGTGCATTTGTTTGCTGTGCGTACGCACCCCGTGGGCGAATGCGGCGCTGCTGGAAATAATGAGCTCGAAGCGGCAGAGGTCAAATCCTTCGACGGCAAACGGCATGAAGGGGATGTAATAACGGTGATGGCTGGCCGCTTTGGGCAGGCGATCGATGAAGCTGGTGCGCACTACATGATTGCTGATTTCACTGGCCGCAAACAAAGACTGGTCGTAAATGAGAGTATAGATGGGAGCCTTCGGGTAGAGCAGCGCCATCTCTTCCAAAACCCGCTCGCCGCCGCCGCGTACGTTCAGCCTGTCGTGCACGATGGCCACTTTAGGTGGTCGCGAATTCCTAAGGGTTGGTGTCATTAAAGGGTGGAAAATCCGTATGATATAGTCATCGGGCGCGCCCAAGAATACCGCTTATTTGAATTACTCGCTGTCAATGAAATCAAAAGCGCTGGCTTGGTTACCTAGGCTTAGCAGAGGAGCTTTCGTTGCTACGCTTGTCCTCATCCCCTTTCGTTTTCGGTTTTTGCTGCTTGCCCGTCCCCAGGTACCTATCTGGGCGGATTACACCGATTTCCTCTTGTTTGCTTCCGACCTCAGCTTAGTACTCACCCTGGCACTTTGGTGGGCACATCTGTACCTTCGTCCTCGGAAGATCGAAACAGGACCGGCCTTTCTGACCCTGCCATTGGCCGGTCTCACCAGTGTCGTTTTGCTTACGTCGATCACCGCAGTGGACCCGGCGTTATCAATTTACCACTCAGTCCGGCTTGCTCTTCTCTTTGCCTTCTATATATATGTGATCAACAACGTTCGCTCGCTTCAGGAGCTAGTGGCTCCTTTGGCGGCAATGGTCGCCATCCAGGCTGCCGTCGCCATCCCGCAGGCGCTGACGCAGCATTCGGTTGGCCTGCGGGCGCTAGGCGAATATGAGCTCGACCCGGCCTGGAGCGGGGTCAGCGTGGTTTGGACGGAAACGGTGCGCTCTTTGCGCGCGTATGGCTTATCCGACCATCCCAACATCCTGGGCGGCTGTCTGGCGTTCGCCCTGGTGCTCTTGGCGGCTTTCCACCTTGGCCGAGCGGGCAAGAGGTGGCCCTTTATCCTTACTGCAGTGATCGCCGGCGGGGCGGTAGCGTTATTGGTGACCTTCTCGCGTTCCGCCTGGCTGGGGGCGGTGGCGGGCCTGGCTTTTTTAGTTTTCCATATTCTCAAGAATGATCGCAAGATGCTGCGAAACGGAATGATTCTCACGGCCGTTGTTCTGGTTGTGGTGCTTCCTTTTGTGTTGGTCAATATCGAGCTACTTGGTGTGCGTTTAGGTGCAGGCGGATCATTTGAAGAATTGCCGGCAGAGATAGGATCGTTAGGCGAGCGCAGGGTATTGATCGACGCCGCCAACCAGGTCTTCTCTAATCATGCATTGTTGGGAGTTGGAGTGGGCGGAAGCCCTTTGGCGTTCAAACAGGAATTCCCAGATTTCGCGGTTAATTATCAGCCCGCTCACCTTGCAATTTTGTCAGCCGCGGTGGAGACGGGCCTATTAGGCGCTTTGTTCTACGCTATACTGCTTTTGGCTCCGTGGTTCGCCTTGTACACCAATCGCTGGCTCAAGTGGAACGTAAATCTGGCGGGTGCTTCTGCATTATTGCTGGCCATTACCGTGGTCGCCTTTTTTGACTACTACACCTGGTTGCTGGCTCCCGGCCGGTCGTGGCAATACCTGGCCTGGAGCTTGTGGGCTCGTTTTTATATCGACGCTAATAAATAAGTAGGCAAGATGAACAACCTGCTTTTCATTCCCGTCGCCATCGCCTATTTTTTGGTTACCGGGCTCCTGTTCCTATATGGCCTTAACTTCCTCTACTTAACCTATCGCTCCCTGCGTGAAGCCCCTGAAAAAGGGCCGCTGCAGCCCTCGAAAAAAAGCTGGCCGCGGGTCACTGTTCAACTCCCGATCTTCAATGAAATGTATGTGGCCGAGAGATTAGTGAATGCAGCCTGCAGCCTGGATTACCCCAAAAACCGCCTGGAAATACAGGTCTTGGATGATTCGACCGATGAGACGTTTTCGATCGTGCAGAGGGCCGTTAGGGCTGCCAAGGCGAGGGGCTTTGAGATCAAGCACATCCACCGCAAGGACCGTACGGGTTATAAGGCCGGCGCTCTGCGGGATGGCTTTCAAACGGCGAAGGGTGAATTCTTTGCCATCTTCGATGCCGATTTCATCCCCCAGCCAGGTTTTTTGAAGCAAACATTGCCGCACTTTGCAGACCCCAAAATCGCATTCGTGCAGACCCGCTGGGGACACGTAAACCGCGATTTTTCTTTTCTCACAGTGCTGCAATCCCTTTCCATCGATGCGCATTTTATGGTCGAACAATTGGCCCGCAGTCACAGTGGATTGTGGTTCAACTTTAACGGCACGGCCGGCATCTGGCGCCAGGATGCCATCCAGGAGGCCGGCGGCTGGAGGGCCGACACGCTGACGGAGGACCTTGACCTTTCCTATCGAGCTTTTCTCAAGGGTTGGCGCGCCAGGTTTTTGAGTACAGTCGAGACGCCCGCCGAACTTCCCATTACGTTCAATGCCTTTCGCCGGCAGCAGCATCGCTGGGCGCGGGGCAGCCTGGAATGCGCCATCCGCTTGCTGCCGCAAATTTGGAGCAGCCGCTTTCCCTTGCGAACCAAGGTCTCCAGCACCTTCCACCTTACCGGGTACGGGGTTCATCTCCTGCTGTTCATCTATTGCCTAATGCAGCCTTTCGTGATCACGCTGGCCCGCGAGTTCCCGGCGTTGATCTCGCTTTTTAGCATCTCATTTCTTTTCAGCCTAACCACCTTGGCGCCCTCGTTATTTCTATTTGCCGGTCAATACAAGTTGGGCAGGCCCTGGTGGCGCTGGTTGCCGGTTATCTTGTTCATTTCCTCCTTTGGAGCTGGCATGATGCTGAACACCGTGCGCGCCGCTCTCGAGGTCATCAATCGCAAGCCCGGCGAATTCCGCCGCACGCCCAAGTTCGGCGTGGGCGCAAAAACGAAGGCTTGGATGAAACAGAAGTATCACCTGGCCCTGGATCCGATCGTCTATTGGGAAATGGCGTTCGCCGCGCTAAACTTCTTTTCAATGGCCCTCAGCATTGCTGCCGGGTACCTGCTGGTTGCCGTTTTTACCGGCCTGTTCGCCTTTGGGTTAACCTTCACGTCGCTTTACACGATCAGCCAGACTTTCAACATAGCCCGCATCCAGCGGGCTGCCGCGCTAAGCGAGTCCGGGTGAGCGGGATGCAGCTTGCCCTTGGCGCCAACAAATGGACGCTTGAATTGCAGAGCTACGACCTGCCCAGCGCCATTCTGTACACGCTGGCGTACTCCGATATCTTTGATTATCCGCTTACCGTTGACGAGTTGCACCGTTACCTGATCGGGATGAAGGCCAGCCATGCGGAAGTGCGCTCGGTCATTGAAACCGGGCAGCTCCTGGCCGGAAAAATCATTTCCGATAATGCGTATTTCGCTTTAGCCGGCAGGGGCGGGATTTTTGAAATGCGCCGCAGACGAGCGGAAATAGTCGCGTCGTTGTGGCCGCTTTCTATTCGCTATGGCCGGGCGATCTCCAGGCTGCCCTTTGTGCGCATGGTAACCGCGACAGGCGCGCTGGCTGCCAACAACGTCGCGGCGGGAGCGGACTTGGATTATCTGGTGGTAACCAAGCCGGGCTACGTGTGGGTGACAAGAGCAATGATCCTTGCGCTGGACCATTACGCCAAGCGCCGTGGGCTGGCCGCGCGCATCTGCCCCAATTACCTTGTTTCCGAAGACAGCCTGGCGCTTGCCGAACAGGACCTGTTCAGCGCCCAGGAAATGGCGCGCATGGTCCCCATCGCCGGCCTCTCCGTCTACCGCGCCCTGCGCGCCAAGAATAGCTGGACGGATTCTTTTCTTCCCAACGCGCAAGGTTCCCCGATGGATCCCGGCTCCGAATCCAAGGACGGCTGGCCAAAACCTCTCGTCGAATGGGCGCTGACTTCGCCCGCCACGCGCTGGGTGGAAAAGTGGGAAATGCGGCGCAAGATCGCCAAGTTCACCCGGCAGGACAAACTCAACGCGGAAACGCGCTTGTCCGCTGATTTTTGCAAAGGCCATTTTGACGGTCATAAACAACGAACCATGGACGCCTTTGCGGCGCGCATCGGCAAGCTGGGCCAGGGCCAACGATGAGCGAAGTCCTGTTTGGCCAGTCTTATTATCTGCGCTTCGACCCCAAGCTTTGGGAAGCCATGCAGCCGTATCCGCCGCTTGGCACCCTTTACGCCGCCAGCTTTCTGCGCCAGAGGGGTTTTGATGTGGCTTTGTTCGATGCCGTATTGGCCGAGTCCGAGGAAGAGTGGGAGGCGGCCCTGGACAAGGAGAAGCCGCGCTATGCCGTTCTCTTTGAAGATAACTTCAACTATCTTTCCAAGATGTGCCTGGCACGCATGCGCCAGGCCGCCTTTACTATGATGGATATGGCCAAGGTGCGCGGCTGCACGGTGATCGTATGTGGCTCGGACGCCAGCGATAATGCGGCAGCCTATTTGCAGAAAGGCGCCGACTATGTGCTGTTCGGCGAAGGGGAATACACCCTGGCCGAATTGATGGAGCATCTGAGCGGGCCTGGCGGCAGTTCGCTTACTTCGATCCTGGGCTTGGCCTTCCGAGACCGCGATGCGCCAGTGACCAACCCGCGCCGCCCGGATATCAGGGACCTCGATGCGCTGCCCTTCCCGGCCTGGGATCTGCTGGACGTTCCTCGTTATCGCCAGATCTGGCAGGAGCGCCATGGCTATTTTTCGATGAACATGGTAACGACGCGGGGCTGCCCTTTCCACTGCAATTGGTGCGCCAAGCCCATCTGGGGGCAGCGCTACAACGCACGCAGTCCGCAATCTGTGGCGGCCGAAATGAAGTGGCTAAAGGAAACCTATGCCCCCAACCATATCTGGTTCGTGGATGACATCATGGGGCTGAAGCCAGGTTGGCTGGCTGAGTTCGCCGATGCCGTTGAGCAAGAAGGTGCGCGTATCCCCTTCAAATGTTTGAACCGGGCGGACTTGCTCCTGCGCGAGGGCGAGATCGAAGCGCTCAGGCGAGCCGGCTGCCAGATCGCCTGGATCGGCGCCGAATCCGGCTCCCAGAAGATCCTCGACGCGATGGAGAAAGGCACACAGATCGACCAGATTCGCGAAGCCACCCGGCGGTTACACGCCGCGGGCATCCAGGTCGGTTTCTTCCTGCAATTCGGCTATCCGGGCGAAACGATGGAAGATATTGAAAAGACGCTCCAGATTGTGCGGGAATGCAAGCCGGACGACATTGGCATGTCCGTCTCCTATCCGCTGCCGGGCACCAAATTCCACGCCGCGGTCAAGTCCCAACTGGGCGCCAAACAACATTGGGTCGACTCGAATGACCTCGCCATGATGTACAACGGTCCCTTTGCCACTGAGTTTTATCGGCAGCTGCACGTGGTGCTGCACAAGGAATTCCGCGCCCGCAAGACGCGCGGGCAGCTTGCCGCGGGCGGCAAAGTAAGCTTGCGTAGATTGCTAGCTCTGCCGCACCAGTCAGCCACGCTGCCATTTGCCCGCTGGAAACTGAATCGATTGGCCAAGCTGCCTCACCGGGGCATAGACCCATTGCCCCCAGCGCTTGACCCCGAGTCTGCCGCGCGCCCAACGCCGCAAAACTAATCCATGAACACCCCGCCGCGCGATCAGCGCGAGTTCGATACCATCGCCCAGGCATTCTCGCTGACCGCCGAAAAGTACGATCTCTTCGCCCTCGACCATCCCAACCAGACCCGCATGCGCCACAAAGTGTACGCGCACTTGCAGCGCTACCTGCAGCCCGGGCAACGCATCCTGGAATTGAACGCCGGGACAGGTATCGATGCCGCTTATCTGGCCCAGCAGGGATATCGCGTGCACGCCACCGACATTGCGCCCGGTATGCTGGCCCGCCTCGAGAACAAGCAGCGTGCTCTGGGTCTTGCCGACCGGCTTAGCTTTCAACAGGCTTCCTTTACCGAACTCGATCTTATTAGGGGCGGACCTTACGATGCGGTCTTTTCCAACCTCGGCGGTTTGAACTGCATCCCCGATCTTCGTCCCGTTGTCGATCAGTTGCCGCGCGTGCTACGGCCGGGCGGACTGGTCACCTGGGTGCTCATGCCGCCGGTATGCCTTTGGGAGTTAGCCACCGTGTTCCTCGGCCAATTCCGGCTCGCCTTTCGACGATTTTCCAAAGATGGAACCAGGGCGCACCTGGAAGGAAAGTACTTCACGGTTTATTACTTTTCGCCGAGCCGCGTCAGGTCATTTTTCCCTGCTGAGTACCGCTTGCTTTCTATCGAAGGCCTTTCAGTGATTACACCGACTGCCGAGAGTAAAAACCTGGCGAAACGCCACCCGAAGATCTATGCCGCCCTGGCTTGGCTGGATGATCGGCTCGCGCCGCTCCCGCCTTGGCGGGGGTGGGGCGATTTCTTCATTATTTCCTTCCGCCATGAACCCTTGCGAGCGGCGTCTGCAGCTTGATTCCCCGAGGCGAACCATTACGCCGCTCGCGTTGGAGTTGCTACCCTGCTTTGCAGGGAACGCAACTCCGCCTCTGGTTGAATGGCAGGGTTTTGGAATGATGAACCCTTGCGAGCGGCGTCTGCAACTTGATTCCCCGAGGCGAACCATTACGCCGCTCGCGTTTGAGTTGCTACCCTGCTTTGCAGGGAAACGCAA
Organism: Anaerolineales bacterium; assembly: GCA_040882365.1. Lineage (GTDB taxonomy): Bacteria > Chloroflexota > Anaerolineae > Anaerolineales > UBA11579 > JAMCZK01. The sequence goes on along the minus strand of JBBEBI010000045.1, from coordinate 41,181 downwards.
CTCCGCATCCGGTTGAATGATGGGTATTTGGAACGAGTCGGTTGCCGGTTCAGGAGAGGTGGCATCTGAGGTCGGCAAACGGGTGGCAAAGAACACGCTATGGCTGCTTGTCGGTCGTATCGGATCCCAGGGGATGGCCTTGTTGTTCAGCGTGGTTATTGCCCGCCGTTTGGGCGAGATCGGTTTGGGGCAATATGCCTTCATCGCCTCCGTGATTTTCCTGGGGAACCTGGCGAGCACCTTCGGCACGGACATGCTGGTGATGCGCGCAGTGGCTGGCAAACGGGATCTTTCGGTGGTGCCCAGGTCCCTGACCGTTCAGCTAATGCTTTCGGTGCCCTTCATTCTCGTGGTCTTTTTTGGTGCGCCGCTGCTCCCCAACCAAACCTCGGACGCTGTGCAGGCCTTGCGCATTTACAGCCTGGCCCTCATCCCTATGGCGGTTTATTCGGTGTCCAGCGCCTTGCTGCGCGGCCTCGAGCGCATGTCTGCATTCACCTGGTTGAATCTTTTCAATGGATCGCTGCTGGTGGCGTTGACCTGGTTCTTTGTTCAGCCCGCTTCGTCGATCGTGGAAATATGCTGGCTGCTGTTTTTCGTTCAGTTACTCAGCGCCTTGGCCGCCTGGCTGCTCTGCCTTCCTCAATTGCCTGCCTTGGCAAGCTGGAAGACCACATGGGCTCAAATTGTAAGCTTGCTGGTGGCGGCCGCACCTATCGCTGCACTGGGTTTGCTAGGTGCTGTTTATCAACGCACTGGCATCTTTTTGCTGGCCACCATGCAGGGCGCAGCGGTCACCGGATCGTTCTCGGCGGCTTTGCGACTTGTTGAGGCCGCAAAGCTAGGGCATTTTGCGTTGCTGGGGGCGCTGTTCCCCGCGATGTCGCAAGCGCACCTGTCACCCCGCCGGACCTATCGAAACTTGTTCAATACCTCATTGAATGCGTTGTTGATATTGGCCATCGCGCTGGCAGCCCTGCTATTTATATTTGCTGATTTTGTGATCTCGCTGCTATTTGGCCAGGAATTTATTGCTTCAGTTCCCCAATTGAAGATATTGGCCTGGCTCTTGGTGCCGGTTACTCTGACTCATTTTTTTTCATTGCGCCTGCTGGCTGTTGAGCAGGAAAAGGCCGTAATGGTCTCACTCGCCGCGGCTCTGGGAGTACTGATAGTTTTCACATCCGCGACGATGGCCTTGTGGGGGGTATTCGCTCCTGTCTGGGGTCTGTTACTATCCGAGACTGTGCAGGCTGGCTTGCTCATCTTTTATTGGCGTAAGCAACCGGTCGCGTAAACACCATGTCCCTTCCGAATTTCCCCGATAAGTACACGGGAAAGGCCATCCTCACCCCCCAGCACATGCTCGCCTATCGCCAGGGCGCGGGCATGCTGCCGAAAGGTGCGGGGCCAGATGCGGCTATCTTGTGTTTGCAGCGAGGCCTGCCGGAGCGCCTGAAACGGCGGCACCCTCTTCGCCAGATCGGCAGGCTGAACGGGGACCTTTTTTCGCTCCACAAAGCGCCAGGGAACCTGGCCGTACTCACCAATTTTGGATTGGGCGCGCCGCAGATGGCGGGGCTGGCCGAAGAGCTGATCGCCTGGGGCGCCCGTAAACTGATCTCCATTTCGATGGCCGGTGGTTTGCAGGCAGATCTGGCGCCCGGGGACATCGTGGTCTGCGACCGCGCCCTGCGCGACGAAGGTACCTCACACCACTATCTGCCTGCGGCCAAGTTCGTCGAGGCCAACGCGGAGCTGGTTGCGAGCCTGAGTTCAGGAGTGAAGGCTCGCAAAGTACCGTCTATCGTCGGAGCCACCTGGACCACCGATGCCACATTTCGGGAAACCGATATTGAAGTAAGGCAGTATCAATCTGAAGGTGTTAAGACCGTGGAGATGGAAACCGCCGCCCTGTTTGCGGTGGCGCAGGTTCGCGGCATCCAAGCCGCCTCGATCTTCGTGGTGGGCGATAGCCTGGCGGGCGGTGAATGGCGCGCCCCACAGGATTTGCGCCTGTTGGATCGCTCGTTTGACATCGTATACGATGCAACCATCGAAGCATTGTCGGACGCAGCCAGTTAACTTTTCGATATAATTCAAACTGGAGTTGCGTAGCCGTGCGTCAGCACGGTAGCAACTCCAAAAGCAGCGCCGAAGGCGCTGCGAAGCGCCTGTAGCTCAATGGACAGAGCATCTAACCTCGGATTGTCGGGGAGATTGTAAATAGCGTCTATGCGGTGTTTTTTGTGAGAGTTAGCCGTAAAATCAGAGCAATTTCAATCCACAAAGTATCAGATTCCATATTTTCCATGCCAACTGCAGCAGATTTGCAGCAGGCAAGGTAGGAAAGGCAGGTTGGCATGGGGGTACCCGAGTTCCATCAGAGCCATGATGGGCAATGCGATTAAAATTATTGTTACAATCAGGGCAGTAACGATCATGTTCAGCCTACTAGGTTAATGGGATTCGGATATGGTTGGGCGAACAAGGAGATTTCTGAAGATGTGGGGCAAGCAGATCTACTCGAATGTTACATATGGCCCATGGGCATTTTTATTTACTGGTATATTGCTTTACATTATTGCTTGGAATTGTTGGAATGGGGTAGATCTAATAAACAAGTCGAATGAGATTCAGCCAGCATCCTTGTTTTGGACCATTTATGTTCTTGGCTTGACGTTGGGAATACTCTTTGGTTTTGGAGCAGGCTTCTTGTTGTTGATGCCTATGGTGGCGATTATTCATCCTTTTTTCGAAATAGCAGGATATGAGAATCGAAAAGGGTTGGCAAGGACATCTTTGGTGGCGATGGCTGGATTTATCTGGCTTGGATTGAGTACTGTAATCCTGAGTGCATTCAAGGCTAATGCAATTGTCATGTTCAAAGGGGTAGACCCTTTTATTTATTTCTTTTTTGCCCTTGCCTTAGGTTGGTACGGCAGTTTGAAGATAAGCGTATTTAATGACAAAGAAGTTGTTGAGATCGAAAGGTTTACCGTTAAAGATGAACATGATAAGGAATGGACGGTAGTTGAATTCCAAGAATTATTAAAAAGATACACATATGGAGATCTTTCGGATGGCGAGTCATCTCCCGTGAACCTAAGGAGAATTCCGCTCCGAAAATACCTGAGGACTATCGAGGGGTGGAAAGTAATTCAAAATGATAAAGTGATTGATAATATAGACGATAAAGCGTACTATTTTTATGAAATTTATGATTTCGACTATTGGGGCGGAGAAACCTTGGTCATGGGAGAGCCGACGGGCGGGAAAATCAAGCATCACACGATAGGGGCAACTAGGGTCGTGGAATTGGGATTACAGAAACATGGAAACAGGAATATATGATGCCCGGCGCGCCTATGGCTCACGGTTCATGTGCTTCCGTTTACAAGGTCAGGCGGCCTCTAGATTCAGGCGAGGCTCAATTGGATTTTCATTTTCTTGCAATTCGAATTATCCAGTCAAACCTCAGATGTGAAAAGAACGGCAATAAGAAAAGAAGTTATACGATCAAGAGCCGTCCGGCAAAAATCTGATTGAACTCTTACGTAAACACTCTCCATACTTAAGCCATCTGTACTACTTATGAATTCTAGTAGCTCCTTTTCTTTTACTATTCCCTCATTATGGGCAATTGAATTGCGCAGCTTCCCATAGTATTCAACAGTGGTCCAATCAGGGTTTTTGTCGGACACGTCATATTTGACGCCATGAACCTTTGTTAAGTATTTCGTTGCCCTTGGTACTCCTTTGCCGTGAATGTCTTCCAATTTAACGTTGTTTGGGCCTTCGAGTTCTCTGCAATGGGAATTGAGCGTCGATTCCAATAAGGAGTATATGCTGACAAAAAAGGAATTTAGCAAGATATGTTCAAATCGTTCTAGTCGTTCCTTTCGCCAATAATCATATTGAGATTCCCCTGGCATTTCGTGTGTATCATCTGGATACTTTAGTTCACCACTGTCGAATTTGGCTTGAATTGATTCTAAGTCCTTATCATGCTTACTCACTTCATCTTTGAGAAACGATACTAAACTATCGAGGAAATCGTAGTAAATATCCATTTCTGCATTGAGTAGGGCATCATTTGGGATGATTGTTGTTTTTGGCATAATTCTCGCTCGCTTATAAAAGATGGTTTACATCGGAATAGTTGCGGCGGCGTTATATATACCACCTACGAGGCACTGAGCCGGGCATGCCAGGCGATTCGGCGATTTTTCGAACAGTGGTGAGCAGGTGGACCAAGCCCGGCGCACATCTCAAATAAGTATAATTATCGATGCGACCCAGTTGGTTGCACTAGCGCCTGTAGCTCAATGGATAGAGCACTTGACTTCGGATCAAGGGGTTGCGGGTTCGAATCCTGCCAGGCGCGCTAGCAAAACGCCAGCAAAGCTGGCGTTTTGATTCGGCGTTTGCTTACAGCGCAAACGCCAGGCTTGTTTGAGGGAGTTGCTTGTCCCGGCGAAAGCCGGGTAGCAACT
>JBBEBI010000045.1:29977-36675 GCA_040882365.1 Anaerolineales bacterium | reverse complement strand
CCGCCCCGCAACTCCAACGCGAGCGGCGTCAAAGGATCACCATATTCCCACAGCCTAAATGCCGCTCGCAAGCGCCCTCGATTCGGAGTTTTCGCCCTGCTTCGAATGGCTGTAATCCTCAAGGCCCTGTGCAATGAAACGCCAGCGAAGCTGGCGTTTTTGATTTGGCGTTTTCTAAAAAAGGTAAAGGCCTGTCGCGCGGGGCTGGGGCGCAAGGCTGCGCTTTCAATCCGCTGCCGGCAATCGGCTAATGGCCAGGTTCGCCAGCTCGATGGCGTTGGCCACCTGGGTTTCGTCATCCGTTCCATCTGAAATATCAATGGTGAGTGTGATATTGCCGACCAATACTGTGAGATCCGTGACCGGCTAGGCGCTGTAAGCGGGGTAATCGATATCCAGGACCCTGGGATAAGCATTGAAGGCCAGGGTCGCCTCGAATGCATCTCGGGCATCCACCCCCGACGAATAGATGGTCACGATCACCTGCACGATGTCGAAAGAATCTGTGCGGTAGAAGCACGAGAAGATCGGCGGCGTGTCGCCGCGCTCCGGGCCGCCGGTTTCTTCGCCTAGCATGGCTTCGGCTTCGGCCTGGGTGATTAGCGCGCAGACGTCAAGGGGTCCCGAAGCGGTGACCAGATTTCCAGTTTCGGTGGGCGCGGCCGTAGGGCTAGCGCCACAGGCGGCCAATAGCAGGGAGATTAGACTGGTGATGGACAGGAAGGATGCGAATTTCATCATGAGTCCTCCGAAAACTTGATAGACAATGATACATGAATATTTTCCAGGTGGGCCTCTAATTACAGCAAGTCAGACGGGTCGGCCTGACCTTGCCGCGATTCAAAATGCAATTCGGGCTTTTTCGTCTAAAAGCCCAGTATGGAGGAGCGTTTGATTTCGGTGATCTAGTGGTGAACTGCACTGGCTAAGGCTCTCGAGCTCTTTTCGGCGTAGCTCCCTATTTCCGATCCGCGGCCAGGTGGCGAGAGTGAGACCGAACGGAGTCGCCGAGGCCATTTTCGATGATGCCGGCCGAACGCGCTGGCCTACCTTATCCCCAGGAGCAAAGATATTGTCCTTGGCGGCACGGCGCAGGAAAACGATTGGGACTTGGGCCTTCGTGATGCGGACCGCGCCGATATTTTGCGCAGGCAGCCGCCTTGCATCCCGCGTTCGCCGAGCGCGATCCACAACTATGGCCACGGGGGAGCCGGGTTCACGTTGAGCTGGGGCTGCGCCGAAGAAGTGGAAAAGCTAGCTTCCCGCTAATGGCCCTGCTGCCTTAACCTCTGCGCTGGCCTTGCCTTCAAAGCGCTTGAAGTTCTCGCGGAAGCGAGCGGCCAGCTGGGTGGCCTGTTTGTCGTAGGCGGCCGGGTCCGCCCAGGTGCCGCGCGGCATCAGCACCTCGCTGGGCACCTCGGGCACCGCGGTGGGCACTGCAAGCCCGAAGACCGGGTCGATTTGTGTGGGCACATTCGCCAACTTGCCCTCCACCGCCGCGCGCACCATGGCGCGCGTGTAGCGGATCTTCATGCGCTTGCCCACGCCATACGGCCCGCCGGACCAGCCGGTGTTCACCAGCCAGGCCTGCGCCTTATGCTTGGCGATCTTGGCCGCCAGCATTTCCGCGTAGACGGTCGGGTCCCACACCATGAACACTTCGCCGAAGCAAGCCGAGAATGTGGCTTGCGGTTCGGTAACCCCGCGTTCGGTGCCCGCCAGCTTGGCGGTGTAGCCGGAGAGGAAGTAGTACATGGCCTGCTCTGGCGTCAGCTTGGCGATGGGCGGCAGCACACCCCAGGCGTCCGCGCTCAGGAAGACGATGTGGTTGGGGTGCCCGCCCACGCCATCCGCATCGGTATTGGTATTGAAATAGATGGGGTAGGCGGCGCGCGTGTTCTCGGTAATCGCGTCGCTCTCCAGGTCCGGTGTGCGGTCGGGATTGAGCACCACATTCTCCAGCACGGTGCCGAAGCGGTGGGCCGCGGCATAGATGTCGGGTTCGGCATCCTTGGAGAGCTTGATCACCTTGGCGTAGCAGCCACCTTCCAGGTTGAACACGCCGTTTTCGCTCCAGCCGTGCTCATCGTCGCCGATCAAGGCCCGCGTCGGGTCGGCGGACAGGGTCGTTTTCCCGGTCCCCGAAAGGCCGAAAAAGAGCGCGGTGCTGCGGTCCTGGCCCACGTTGGCCGAGCAGTGCATGGAGAGCACGCCCTGCCTGGGCAACAAATAATTCAGCGCGGTGAAGATAGATTTCTTTAGTTCGCCGGCGTAACGCGTGCCGCCAATGAGTACGAGCTTCTTGGCTAGATTTAAGAGGATGAACGTGCCGCTGCGCGTACCATCCTTCTTGGGATCGGCCTGCAATTCCGGTGCGTGCAAAACCGTGAATTCAGGCCGGAAGCCCTTTTCATCCTCCGTCGTGGGTCGAATGAAGAGGTTGTTGACAAAGAGCATATGCCAGGCGGATTCGGAGACGAAGCGCACAGGCATGCGATAAGCCGGGTCGGCGCAGGCGAACACATCTTGCGTATAGAGGGCCTTCCGCTTGTTGAGGTAGGCGATGACCTTCCGGTGCATTCTGTCAAAAGTGGCCTCGTCGATGGGCTGGTTCACCTTTCCCCATTTGACGTCCTTCTCGGTTGTCGCCTCGCGCACCACGAACTTGTCCAGCGGCGAGCGCCCGGTGTGCGGCGTAGTAACCGCGTTGAACGGCCCAGCCGCAGTCAGCTGCACAGAGCCATTGCGAACGGCGTGTTCGTAAATCTCAGCAGGCGAAAGGTTCGTCAGGGCCTTGCGCAAACTCAACGCGGCTGGCGGGCTGGCTTTGCGCGCAGCCTTTTTTGGGCTGCCTTTCCTGGCAGCGGCCTTGCGAGCGGTTTTTTTGGCGGGCATGGTCTTTCCTTTTGGATGCGGCGGCTTAAGTGCAAAGATTATAAGCGCGGGAAACCAAAACGGTAGCTGTGAATTCAAAGACGGTTCCATCCTCGTTCCTGGGAAGGCTACAAGGCTTACAATTTGAGCCACGCCAATAGACCCGGAGCCGCCATGACAGTTAACAACCGCACTCCCCTCGAAGAACGCATCCTGAACCACTTGGACGCCAACGATCTTAAGGGGTTTAGAAAAACCGTGAAGAAAGCGCACCCCGCGGATATTGCGGAAGCGCTGGACCGGTTGGCTGCCCCCCAGCGCCGCCATGCATTTTCACTGCTAGAGGTAAAGCAGCGCGCCGAGGTGGTCAACGAGTTCAGCGTACGAGTGGCCCGCCAAGTGCTGGATGGCCTCTCAGTCAAAGAGATCGCCGAAATATTGGATCGCCTTCCCATGGACGAGGCCGCCCGCATCATTGCTGCCTTCCGCCGCCGGCGGCCGGCCATCCTGAAGGCCATGCACCCGCACCATGCCGCCGATGTGAAAAGTCTTCTCCGCTACCCAGCAGAGTCTGCCGGCCTCATGATGACCGAGCAGTTCGCCAGGCTCCGCCCCGAGATGAGCGCCCAGCAGGCACTTTCCTATTTGCGCCGGGTGAATGCCGACGTGGAAACTCTGACCAATCTGTACATTGTCAATAGGCAGAATCAACTCATCGGCGTGGTGTCCTTGCGCGAGGTCGTAGTAGCGCCTCCCAAGAGCAAACTGAAGGACCTGATGAATGCCGATGTGATCAGTGTGTCACCGGAGACCGACCGAGAGGAAGTGGCCCGCTTGATTTCGCGCTACGATTTTCTGGCCATGCCGGTGGTGGGCGCAGACGGCCGCATGCTGGGCGTGATCACGGCCGACGATGTCATCGACGTGCTGGCCGCCGAAAACGCCGAGGACTTTCTAAAATTCGGCGCGGTGGGCAGCGCCGGACTAGCAGAAGAGTCTTATTTCACGGTGCCCATCAAAACCGTCATCGCGCGGCGGCTGGGGTGGTTGCTGCTGTTGTTCGTGGCCGGCACGCTCACAGGCTCTGTCCTGCGTTTTTTTGAAGCCGAGCTGGCCACAGTGGTTGCTCTCTCCTTCTTCATTCCCCTGTTGATCGGCACCGGCGGTAACACCGGCGCCCAAACCGTCTCCACGCTGATCCGCGGCATGGCCACCGGAGATGTCCACATGCGCGATATCTGGCGCGTGATCCGCCGCGAATTTCTGAGCGGGATGTTGATTGGAGCTATCCTGGGCGTAGTGGCTTTTGGGCGCGCCTTGCTCTGGAACCCGGATCCGGCCCTGGCGACGGCTGTGGCGCTCGCAATTATGGCCATTTGCGCCTGGTCCAATACCATTGCCGCCCTTATTCCTTTGCTGGCCCAGCGCTTCAAGATCGACCCGGCGGCTGTCTCCGCCCCGCTGATCACCACCCTGGTGGATGCCACAGGCCTGACCATCTACTTGTTTATTGCGAAGGCTACTTTGGGGTTGTAGCAACCTGCGGTTTGTACAGATGATTAGACAAGTATTTATGGGCGGGAAAATGTCATACTCGAGGTAGGGACGAAGGTCAATTGCCGCACAGTCGACTCTGCTGTACCTTTAGTATCTCTACTTATCTCTGCTGCACGGACCAGAAGGAGACTTTCATGCGCCTTGGCTCTTGGGTACGCGAACGATCAGCGTTGATCGGAGTAGCCATGGGGCGCGCACCCGCTGACCTCGTGATCCGGCAGGGTATCTGGGTTTGCGTCCAAACCGGCGAATTAATTCCGGGAACCGATATTGCAGTCAAGGGGGAGCGCATTGCTTACGTTGGCCTGGACGCAAAGCACACGATCGGACCTAATACGCAGGTCATCGAAGCCAATAACCAATTCCTGGCGCCCGGCTTACTCGACGGGCACATGCACATCGAATCCGGCATGGTGACCATTACGGAATTCGTGCGCGCCGTGGCGCCGCAGGGCACCACAGGCATGTTCGTGGACCCTCACGAGATGGCTAACGTTTTCGGCCTTAAGGGTGTGAAGCTGATGGTGGATGAGGCCGCTCGCCAGCCTATTCACGTTTGGGTGCAGGCCCCATCTTGCGTCCCTTCCGCGCCCGGGTTGGAAACGCCGGGCGCCACGCTGACCGCCGCTGAGGTGGCCGAAGCCATGGCGTGGGAAGGCGTTGTTGGCCTCGGGGAGATGATGGATTTTCCGGCCGTGATCCATGCGGACAAGAAAATGCTGAAGGAGATGGCGGCCGCGGCCGTCTTGCGCAAAACTATCGGCGGCCACTACGCCTCACCCGATCTCGGCATCCCTTTCCATGCTTATGCGGCCGGCGGACCGCAGGATGACCACGAAGGCACGCGCGTCGAGGACGCCGTCGCCCGGGCCCGCCAGGGGATGAAAGTGTTGATGCGCTTCGGCTCGTCCTGGTATGACGTAGCCGCCCAGGTTAAGGCTGTCACTGAACTCGGCCTCGATCCCCGAAACTTTTTGTTGTGTACGGACGATTCGCATTCAGGTACCTTGATCGACGAGGGCCATATGAACCGGGTCGTGCGCCACGCGATCCAGCAAGGGCTCAAACCGGTGACCGCCTGGCAGATGGCCAGCCTGAATACGGCCGAGCATTTTGGGTTTGCGCACGAGGTGGGCCAGATCGCACCGGGCCGGGTCGCGGACATTCTCCTGTTGAACGACCTGGAGGAAGTCAAGATCGACATCGTTATTGCCAAGGGGAGTGTGGTTGCCGAAGGTGGAAAACTTACCATCGATTTGCCGGAAACAAAGTACCCAAAGTGGGCTTCGAAATCGCTTAAGCTGGGCCATCCCTTGACCGCGAAAGATTTCGTACTGAAAACAAAAAACGAGCAGACCCTCACAGCGAATGTAATTGGCGTCATCGAGAACCAGGCGCCTACTCGTCATCTGCGCATTCCCATTCAACCCAATAATGGAGAGATCCATATTGATGTCGCCGGCGACTTGGCGAAAGTCGCCCTGGTCGAACGTCACCGGGGCACCGGCGGCGTCCAGGTAGGCCTGGTGCGCGGCTTTGGGCTTAAGGCGTCCTGTGCGCTGGCGTCCACAGTAGCGCACGACAGCCATCACATGATCGTCGTGGGCACCAGCGAGTCGGATATGGCGCTGGCTGCCAATGAGCTGGCCCGCGTTGGCGGCGGGCAGATCGTGGTGAAGGATGGGAGGGTACTGGCCCTGGTGGAGTTGCCCATCGGCGGCCTGATGTCCGCCGAACGGGCTGAGGTGGTTGCTCGCAAAGCCGACCGGGTGCTGGCAGGCTTTAAGGCTTGCGGCTGCCAGCTCAATAACCCCAACATGCAGCTGAGCTTGCTGGCTTTGGTCGTCATCCCGGAATTGCGCATCTCCGACCTGGGATTGGTCGACGTGACGAAGGGCGATTTCATACCAGTGCTGGAAGAGATCAAGAATTGAATGAACAGGCAGGCAGAACCTTGTTGATTGTCAAAGCGGAGTATCGAGCAATGTGCCTGATCGGGCTAAAACCAGCCCTATTGACCGCAATTGCGCCTTCTGCTATAGTCTCTCTTACAACCCTATGTCTCCGCAGCCAATGCACAGGATTTTCATCGAATAGCAGGACAGCCATGAAATCGGCCCTCCACCCTGAAGTGAAACTGAATCTGGGGTGGAGTGTAAACGCTAATAAACGCGTCCCGCAATCCGGGGCGCGTTTTTTAATTTCAAACGAGCGCCAAGGAGGTGACTAGCTCTAACCTTTTCGTGTCTTGCTCTCACAAACCCTTA
>JBBEBI010000045.1:28753-29877 GCA_040882365.1 Anaerolineales bacterium | reverse complement strand
CTTCGGCCTGGTGTTAGTCGGCCCACAAAATGATCATGGCTGGAGCCAGGCTCACTACGAAGGCGGACAATACGTGGTGGAAAACATCCCCGGTTCGGAAATGATCGTGTTCGAATCATTGAACCCCGCCGATAAGCCCGAAGCCACCCTGGCGGCCGTGGTCGATGATATGGTCTCCCAAGGCGCTACGCTGATCATTACCACTTCGGATGAATTCGAAGAGGACACCACCACCGTTGCCCAGAGCCATCCGGATGTAACCTTCATCAATGTCTCGGGCGATGATGTGCTCGTTGGCACCGCTCCTGCGAATCTGGGCAACATCATGGGCCGCATGGAAGATATGAAGGCCATCGCCGGCTGTGCCGCTGCCCTCAACACCCAAACCGGGCAGATCGGCTACATGGGGCCGCTGATCAATTTCGAGACTCGCCGCCTGGCCGCCTCGGCCTACTTGGGCGCACGCTACTGCTACGAGAACTATCTCGGCATGAATGCCGACGATCTTGAGTTCACCGTTACCTGGATCGGCTTCTGGTTCAATATCCCCGGCGTCACGCTGGATCCCACCGAAGTCGCCAACAACTTCTTCGATACCGGCGTGGACGTGATCATGAGCGGTATTGACACCACAGAAGGTATCAATGTGGCCGGCCAGCGTGCCGCGGCGGGTGAAGCCGTGTTCGCAATTCCTTACGACTTTCTCGGTGCCTGCGAAGCAGCTCCGGATATTTGCCTCGGCGTTCCCTTCTTTAGCTGGGGTCCGGCTTACCTCGCCACCGCACAATCCGTGGCCGATGGCAGCTGGACGCAGAGCTGGGATTGGAACGGCGCCAACTATGATGCCCTCACCGACCCCGCAGCCACCAACGTAGGCTGGGTGGATGGCGCCGCTCTTAGCGGTGACGCCGCTACCTCCTTGCACGAATACATCTCGCTGCTTGCTTCCGGCGACCTGAGCCCCTGGACGGGACCGATCAACTTGATCGATGGGACCGATTACATCGCTGCCGGCGCTGTGGCAACGGACGAGGAGATCTGGTATCTGCCGCAACTGCTTCAGGGCATGGGAGAAGTTGTTGCCGAATAACCTGTTTTTCTCTTTGTAAGTCTGTAGGGGCGAC
>JBBEBI010000045.1:0-28743 GCA_040882365.1 Anaerolineales bacterium | reverse complement strand
ACGCTTGCGTCGCCCCTACTTGTATCCAATAACCCCCCGGATGACAAAAAGAATACTGTTATGATTTTGGAAGTCCCATGCGTGTAGAGTTGCAGCACATCGATAAGCGCTTTGGCCAGGTCCACGCCAACGATGACATTAGCCTGATGTTCGAACCCGGCCGCATCTATGGCTTGCTGGGTGAAAACGGCGCCGGTAAAAGCACGCTGATGAAGATCCTTTCCGGCTATCAGGCTCCCGACGGCGGACAAATTGTGTTGGATGGGAAAACCGCTCGCTTTCGTTCGCCCTCCGATGCCTTGACGGCCGGCCTTGGTATGCTCTACCAGGAACCCCTCGATTTGCCCCCCTTTACCGTAGTGGAGAACTATCTGCTGGGGCAGTCTGGTGGCTTAACTGTCCCAACGCGCTCTGCCTCCCGCGAGTTGGACGAACTGAGCACCCGTTATGGCTTCAAGATCCAGACCGATGAATCTATTCGCAACCTCAGTCTGGGGGAGCGCCAACAACTCGAGTTGCTCCGTCTGCTTTCGGGCGGGGCCAAAGTACTTATCCTGGACGAACCGACTACGGGGATCAGTGCGGAGCAGAAGGACTTACTTTTCGGCTCGATGCGCCGCTTGGCAGACCAAGAAGGCAAGACGCTGATTCTCGTCTCTCACAAACTGGGCGAGGTGCAGGAATTATGCAACCAGGCGTTTGTGCTTCGCAAAGGCAAGCTGGTCGGCGGAAGCGAGCTGCCCTGCCCGAATAGTGAGCTCGTGAAATTGATGTTCGAAGAATTACCGCCAGGGCGCAAGCGGATTACGAGTCGCGCGGGCACGCCGATGCTCGAATTGAAGAACGTAATCGTGCGCACGCCACGCCTGGACCTACACCAATTAGACCTCACTGTGCAAGCCGGGGAAGTATTTGGCTTGGCGGGGCTCGAAGGCAACGGCCAGGAGTTGTTGCTCAAAGCTTGTGCCGGCCTGCAGCCGCTCTCCGTGGGTCGCAGGTTGCTGGAAGGAAAAGATATTTCGCGCCTCAACTATCATGCTTCCAGCAAACGGGGCGTCAGCTACATCGCCGCTGGCCGCCTGGAGGAAGGACTGGTCAGCGGCCTGACGCTGACCGAACATATGGCGTTGGTTACCGAAGAGCCGGCCTTCATCGTGGATTGGCCGGCCAATCGTAAACGCGCCAGCGACCGCATTGAACGCTACCAGGTGATTGGCAAGCCAGACTCAATGGTCGAAGAGCTTTCGGGGGGCAACCAGCAGCGCTTTCTTTTCGGGCTGCTGCCTGCCAAGGTGAAAGTAATTTTGATGGAGCATCCCACGCGCGGCTTGGATCTGCGTTCGACGGATTGGATCTGGCAGCAGCTTTATGACCGCCGCCTGGATGGGACCGCCATCATTTTTATCTCAGCCGATCTGGATGAGATCATCGAACGCAGTGACCGCATCGCCGTGTTCTCGGGCGGGCGTATGTCGCGGATCGTTGAAGCTGCCAAGACGGATGTGGATGAGCTCGGCCATCTCATCGGTGGGCAGGAATGAAACCCATCGGTTGGCTGGAGCGCATTTGGCCTGCGCTGCCCATTGTGGCCGCTCTGGCCTTCACCAGTGTGCTGCTGCTCGCCTTCGGGACCTCACCGCAGGAGGCTTTTGGCGCCATCTGGGAAGGTGTGTTCAGCACGCAAACTCGCATGCTGACCGCGCTGGCTTTCTGGATCCCATTGCTGCTCAGCTCGGCTGGGCTGCTGGTTAGCTTCCGGGCGGGCTTATGGAACATCGGCATTGAGGGACAATTCATAATGGGGGCCTTGGGCGCTTCGTGGATCGCCCTCAGCGTGCAGCTTCCAGCACCGCTGCAGATCAGCCTCGAGGTCCTGGCGGCGATGGTGGGGGGCGCGCTGTGGGCAGGAGTTGCGGCGCTGCTCAAACGCTGGGGCGTGCACGAGATCTTCGGAGGCCTGGCGCTTAATAACCTAGCGATTATCCTCACTAACTTCCTTATCGCGGGGCCCTGGCAGCCGCCGGAGGGCGGCAGCTTCCGCGGCACCGTGCCGTTTCGGGATGAGGCGCTTTTGCCCTTATTTGGATCGACTCGCTTTAGTCCTCTTTCACTAATTCTGGCCGCGATAGCCTTTTCTCTGGTAGTGGTCGCGCTGCGCAACAGCGCCTGGGGCCTGCGGCTAAAGGCCCTGGGGCGCAACCCGCGTTCGGCTTTCCTGTTGGGCGTGTCCAGTAATCGCGAGGCGCTGCTGGCCATGATGTTCTGCGGCGCCCTGGCCGGGGTGGGTGGCGGCGTCCGCGTGCTGAGTTGGTTCGACAGCCTGCGCCAAAGCATCTCGGGTGGCATCGGCTATCTGGCACTCATGGTTGTGATCCTGGCGGCGTATCGGTTGTTCTGGACCCCCGTAGTGGCCTTGTTCTTTGCTGCGGTGCTCAGTGGCAGCATTGTGTTGCAATTGCGCACGCAGTTGCATTCCTCCCTTGGCGACATCCTGACAGGTGTAATGGTCCTGTTCGTCTTGCTGTTTGGAGACTTCGGCCGCTTGCGCGACCTATTCAGGCGGAAAGAGAAAGACGATGTTTGACCTGAATTGGGCCACGATCATGCTGCAATCCGCGCCGCTGATCATCGCTGTGTGCGGCGAGACGATCAGTGAACGCGTTGGTGTGGTGAACCTCTCGCTGGATGGCAGCATGCTGTTGGCGGCCATGACCGGATTTGTGGCCGCGCACCTGACCGACTCTGCGTTGGTTGGATTCGCCGCCGCGGCGGCAGTGGGTGCCTTCTTTGCTTTCATTGTTTCCTTCGGCAGCCTGGTTCTGCGCCAGAGCCAGGTAGCGGTGGGTTTCGTGCTCACACTGCTGGGCGATAGCCTTAGCGCCTTCCTGGGGCAGGATTACACCCGGTTGCCCGGTCCCTGGGTGCCGAAGTGGCCCATTCCGGTGCTAAAGGATATTCCCATCGTCGGCCCTATCCTCTTCAACCAAGACGCCATGGTGTATTTCACCCTTGCACTGGTGGCCTCCACCTACTGGTGGATCTTCCGTTCGCGCCCCGGCTTGGAACTGCGTAGCGCCGGAGAACGCCCGGAGGCCGCCTTCGCCCGCGGTGTGCATGTGCGCCGCCTACGTTACATCTATGCCGTGGTTGGCGGCGCCCTGGTGGGCATCGCCGGGGCGGCCTATTCGCTGGACGTCAAGATCGGATGGGCAGAGGGGCACACCCGCGGCCTGGGCTGGATCGCCCTAGCCATCGTCATCTTTGGGGGCTGGTCGCCGCTGCGCGGGGCGCTGGGCGTGTTGTTGCTGGTTGGGGTGCGGTCCTGGATCGGCGTTTACCTGCAGCCCACGGTTGGGGCCGACTCGAGCGTGGTCATTTTGAACGCCATCCCTTGGGTATTAATGATCCTCGTCTTGCTGGTCGTCAGCGGCAAATTCAGCGGACAGCTCATCGCCAATGCGCCGCCGCGCCTCAAGCGTCCGCTACGCCGCCTGCTGCAGGTGGCGCCGCCCGCCGCGCTGGGCGCGGACTTGAAGGAAGGATGAGGGATGAAGGCGGAGGGATGAAAAACGTCCTTGGTCCAACGTCCAAGGCCTCGAATTAGTTAGGCTCCTAACAAGAAGTTGCTCCGAGAGCCAGGGGCGGGGGTCGATGCAAGTTGATAAGTATGCAAGTCCAATTGCCCATGAGGCTAAGCACGCGAAGAGAGACCGGTTGTTTTTATGGATTTCGTGTTAAGGAAGTGGACGGGTAAGACCGAGGGGTCTGCCGGTTCAGATTAGACAAAGCAAATTATTGGTTTTCCTCTACCTGGTTCAATCCGTTACTCACCCAGATTAAAAACCAAATTTATATGAGTCTATATATAAAAATTGGTAATTTCGCTACACTTTTACTTCGAGGCTGATCTCATCAAATCCAAAAACAGCCTAGCGGAAGAGGAGTATTGTGTCGAGATTACATAAGTGGTTTGGCCTACTCGTGATGGCCGGCTCCGTGCTGGCCGCCTGCGCCCCCACTGCAGCTATATCCGCTGCGCAGTCGGATGGAGCGACGGGTGGCGAAGACAGCGGTTTACCTAGCCAGTTGATCGTCTATTCTGGACGCAGTGAAGAATTGGTCGGGCCCATCATCCAACAGTTCGCGGAAGCCACTGGGATTGACGTGCAAGTCCGTTACGGCAGCACGGCGGAAATAGCAGCTGCACTGCTTGAAGAAGGCGAAAATTCACCCGCAGATATTTTCTATGCCCAGGATCCGGGCGGTCTCGGAGCCATTGAGGACGCCGGGCTACTGGCAAGCCTTCCAGCAGAAATCTTAGGAAAGATCGACCCTAACTTTTCTTCTTCGGAAGGGAAATGGGTCGGTATTACAGCTCGAGTGCGCGTGGTCGTGTATAACACGAATGCACTAACGTCCGACGAATTGCCTCTGGACCTGAACGGGTTTACTGATCCCGCCTGGAATGGCCGCTTGGGCATCGCTCCCACAAACTCATCTTTCCTAACCATGATCACTGCCATGCGCACGCTTTGGGGTGAGAATGAAACGCATGCCTGGTTGGAAGGCATTATGGAAAACCATCCTGTCTTCTATGAAAACAACACGGCGATAGTAGCCGCCGTGGGAGCGGGTGAAGTAGACGCCGGTTTGGTGAATCATTATTACCTATATCGTTTTCTTGCAGAAGAAGGAGAAGGCTTTCCGGCCCGTAACTACTACATGACTAGCGGCGGACCTGGGTCTTTGGTTATGGTTTCCGGTGCAGGAGTCCTGACTAACGGGCAAAACCAGGCCAACGCCGAACGTTTTTTGGAATTCATGCTTTCCACTGTGGCTCAGCAGTATTTCGCCAGCCAAACTTTTGAATATCCGCTGGTCGACGGAGTGGTTATTTCAAATCTCCTGACACCCCTCTCGGAGCTAAAACCGCCCGAGATTTCAATGGGCGCACTGGCCGACCTGGAGGAAACAACAACCTTGTTGCAAGACGTAGGCATGTTGCCCTAACGGATGGATCTTTTTACGGGGACAGAATTAGTTCGGCCAAGAAGGGATGGGGCGCGGCGGGCACGGGCTTCCATGCCCAGCCTCCGCGCCCTGATTTTGCTTTGGATCCCAGCATCCATAGCTGCGGCGGCCGTGTTGGTGCCAATCTTTTATTTATTCCTGCGCGCGTTCAGCAACACGGCATCTTTATGGGAGGTTGTTCTACGCCCTGCCAACTTGGAGATTCTTGGGAGCACTGCCTGGCTTGGTATTGGGGTCACCCTGCTGTCCATGATGATCGCATTACCGTTGGCCTGGCTGACTGTTCGTACAGATCTTCCCTTGCGCAAACTTTGGCTGCTGATTACCCCGCTTCCGCTGGTCATACCCAGTTATGTAGGCGCGTATTTATTTGCTTCAGCGCTGGGTCCGCGCGGTTTGCTCCAGGGGTGGCTGGAGGGTGTTTTTGGCGTCACGCGTTTGCCCAGCCTTTACGGGTTTCCAGGCGCACTGTTGGTTCTCACTCTGCTTAATTATCCACTCATGCAGATCGGCCTCCAGGCTGCACTGAGGCGGCTGGATCCATCGTTGGAAGAGGCCTCACACAGTTTAGGATATGGCCCGTGGCAAACATTTTGGAGAGTCATCTTTCCGCAATTGCTTCCGTCCATGACGATGGGGAGTATCCTTATCCTCCTTTACGTGCTCCGCGATTTCGGTGCCGTATCGGTGATGCGCTACACTACCTTTACTCGCGCCATTTATATTCAATACCAGAGCCTTTTTGATCGTTCATCGGCGGCCGCGCTTGCTATCCTGATTGTTCTGCTCTCGCTGTTCCTTGTAATCGTCGTGGGCAAAACGCGCGGCCGATCTCGCTATTACATAGGCAACAAGAGCACCAAGCCCCCTGACCGCAAGAAGCTGGGTAGATGGCGATGGCCCGCCCTGTTTTTCTGTTTAGCGACTGTAATCTTGGCCTTAATCATTCCTGCTGGAGTATTGCTGTACTGGTTAATCCGCGGCCTGGGTGCTGGAGAATCCCTGGCCGGCTTATGGCAGCCAAGCTTAAACTCCGTAATCACCTCCGCGGTGGCAGCCACGTTTGCATTGCTCGCCGCGTTAACGGTAGCCATTCTCGATGTGCGCAAGCCAGGCAGGCTCAGCCGACTGATCGAGCGCACCACCTATATAGCGTATGCCCTGCCAGGCATCGTTATTGCCTTAGCCCTGGTATTCTTTGGGTCAAATTACCTGCCTTTTATTTATCAAACATTCCCTATGCTAGTGTTCGCATATGTGATCCTGTTCCTACCGCAAGCAGTGGGTCCCCTCCGCAATTCACTTCTGCAAATCCACCCCAACATGGAAGAGGCAGCCCGCGGCCTTGGGAAGAGGCCGCTTGCGGTGTTTCGGCGTGTCACACTTCCCTTGATGCGTCCGGGCATGGCTGCGGCCTTTTCGCTTGTATTTCTTACCGCCATGAAAGAACTACCTGCCACGCTGATTCTGGCGCCAACCGGCTTCAAGACTCTCGCCACATCGGTCTGGTCGGCTGTGTCAGAAGCTTTTTTTGCGCGGGCTGCGGCCCCGGCTCTACTGCTAATTTTGGCTTCTTCCTTCTCACTTGCCCTGGTTCATTGGCAAGACGAGGTGCAAAGATAGAATATCCACTTATGGAATCCTCTGCGGTCAGATTAATAAACGTTAGCAAGCGTTTCGGTCCAACTCCTGCAGTATTTGACCTGAACCTGAGCGTGAAAAAGGAGGAGACCCTGGCCTTACTGGGCCCCAGCGGCTGCGGCAAGACCACGGTATTGCGTCTCATTGCAGGCTTCGAGCGGCCCGATTCTGGAAGCATTCACCTGGGAGAACGCCTAGTAGCGGCCGAGTTTTCTCATGTTCCTCCGGAAGCTCGCGGTGTGGGAATGGTGTTTCAAGAATACGCCCTCTTCCCGCACCTCAGCGTCGCTGAGAATGTGGCCTTTGGCCTGAAACCAGCGAAGAATGGGTCAAACGCCCAGACGATTTCTTCTATGCTTAACTTGGTCGGGCTTGAGGCCCGTGCTAGTGATTTCCCACACGAGCTTTCCGGCGGCGAACGCCAGCGCGTTGCATTGGCGCGCGCTATGGCGCCCCGGCCAATCCTGGTCCTGCTGGATGAACCATTTAGCAATCTGGACGCTGACCTGCGCCTCAAGATGCGCGAGGATCTGCGCGTGATCCTAAGAGCAAGCAGCGCCACCGCAGTCTTTGTTACCCACGATCAGGAAGAAGCGCTTTATATCGGCGATCGGATAGCCGTGATGAATAAGGGCCGCATTGAACAGGTTGGTACCCCCGAAGAGATTTTTCACCAGCCGGCCACCCGTTTTGTCGCCGAGTTCATGGGCAACAGTGATTTCCTGCCCGGAGTAGTTTCAGCTGAAGGAGTGGAAACGGAGATAGGCTCGGTGTTGCAGAAGGTTTCCGCGCCTCTTGGCTCGCCAATCGAACTCGTCCTACGCCCCGACGACGTGCACTTTGCGCCCGACGCAAGCGGTGAGGCACTTGTCTTGGCTCGCCACTTCCGTGGGGCCATGAATCTGTATCGATTGCGTCTCCCCTCTGGCCGGTTGCTACACGCGTTTTCACCACACGAGTTCCTTTCCAAGCCAGGTACCCGTGTGCGCGTTTGGGCCGAACCAGGGCATGATCTGGCGTGGTTTCCGAGAAATCGGAAAGAATAGCCGCCCTTCGCCATTTGCCAAATTCAAACAGATTCCGCTAACCTGCGAAGTATGCATCGCTCTTACTCTACTTGTGCCCCTAGTGCTTCAGCTTTTCTTGTTCAGCAGCCCATGTGACTCACGCAATAGCTCAAGCGCGTTCTTCACATCTTCTTCCTTTCTCAACTGCACGCTGACCCCGAAACCGGGCGCGAAGCGGTGGCGTTCGGCTCGACCGGCCGCGATCCAGTCCTCACATTGCCTGCCCCTGCAGGCAATGTCGACAACGGAATCGCCGTGAATGTGGCCGGCTTCGCGGCCACTGGCCAGCATAAAGGCTGTCGAGCCAAGGCGGCCGGGCTCCGTGTGGATGCCCGGCCAGCCAGTTACTTCCTTGACGATGCAGTCTTTGCCCCCGCGCATGCTATTTGGCCGCGGCAGGGACGGCGCCGCGCTGTTGGCGCAGGTTCACTACCAGCCCGTTGCCAAGCAAGACCAGCGCTACGCCGCCAAACTGCGTCCAATCCAGCCGCAGCCCCTCAAAGGCTGCCGAAAGCAGCAAGGCGATCACCGGGAAGAGCACGGTGACATAGGCGGCGCGGTCGGCCCCGATGCGGCCCAGCAGCGTTAGGTAAGTGCCGAAGGCGATTACCGAGCCAAAAATAGACAGATAGAGCAAGGAACCGACGTAACCGGCAGAGAGATCGAAAGTCAAGGGCACCCCACGCACTATGGCAATGATGGAGGTGAAAATAGCGCCGTAAAGCATGCCATAAGCATTTGTCTGGATGACCGGTAGCTTGTTGCGTTGGTTGCGGGCGGACACGATGTTGCCCAGGGAGGCGGACACCGCTGAGACCAATGCCAGGATGAGGCCGAGTGCTTGGCCCCCTTGCAAGTCGAAGCTTTCAAGTTCCGGCCAAAAGATGAGCGCCAAGCCGGCGATGCCGACCAACGAGCCAAGCAGCACACGGCTGCGCACCGGGTTGCGCAGCAAAACGGCGCCGAAGAATACGTTGAATACAATGACTGAGGAGAACAACACCGAAACCATACCGCTATTGATGTAGATTTCAGAGAAATAGACCAGGATGTAATTGACCGAGAAAAGCAGCAGGCCCTGCAAAACAATGAAACCCTGTTCCCGTAGAGTAAAACGCAGCTTTAAGCCGCGCCACTTGCTATATATGAAGAGCAGGAGGGCGGCGAGGAAAAACCGGTAGGCGACAGACAGTTCGGGCGGGACTACACCGAGTTGGAACGTAATCGCCAACCAGGTGGATCCCCAAATGAGGACGGTAACAATATAAAGCAGGCTGTTTTCCATGGAAGCTCCGTATGTTGTAGGCGAAATACGAATAGGCGACCTTACGCATTATAGAACAAAGATTCAATCTTTGTTTCCGAAATTAAAACCTTCCACATCGACAAATGTGAAATCGTTTCCGCATTATCCGCCAAACCTGCCCGTTATAATCACGCCGTGCCATCTCTCAGATATCCAATCGCGGATATGCACGTATTCCCACTCGGCCGCCAGGGTGGGGCGCTGACGCTGTTGGGCAATAGCGACCATCTGCTGCGGCGCTTTGGGCGCCTGGATGTGGTCGACATTGCGGCGGGCGAGCAGAAAGGTCCAACGATCCGCGCGGAGGCCGACCGCTTCCTGTTCCCGATCGGTGGCGAAGTAAATATCCAACTATTGGACCTGCGCGGACAATCTCCTTCGCGCGGAGCACGCTTGGATCTGAACCTGAGGGCGGACGTGCCCGAGGGCCTGCTGGTCCCTTTTGGGGTGGCGTTAACGGTGCGCGCCGCGGTCGACGCCCGCCTCGTCTTACTGTCCACCCATAGTGAAGATCACCCCCAGGATCGTGTGCCAGGCGTGGATGAACTCAACTCGTTTGCCGGCGTGCAATGAATCCCCTATTTCTATTCCTCCGCCTTTCACGACCCCTTTACTTATTGGGTGGGGCGCTGAATTATTTCCTGGGGCTGGGCATTGCCCGTTATCTTGGTCTCCCATTCGATTGGAGCATCGTGGTTCTGGGACAGCTCTGGGTGACCAGCCTGCAGCTTTCCACACATTACCTCAACGAGTATTTTGATTACCACGGCGACGCCGGAAATCGCAACCGCACCCCGTTCACCGGCGGAAGCGGCGTGCTGGGAACCGGGAAGGACCAGTTGCGACCGCGGGTTGCGCTGATCGCTGCCTTCTTCACGCTCACCGCGGTGGCCCTGGCTACCTTTGTCCTAGCCAGGCTCGGGGGGCTAAGTCCGCTAGTCATCACGATCATGGTGTTTTCTGTACTAGGGGCCATTTTTTATTCCGTGCCACCGGTGCGCCTTTCCACCAGTGGCTACGGTGAACTGACCACCAGCATTCTGCTGGCGAATCTGGTGCCGGCCTTTGCTTTTGCGTTACAGACTGCTGAGTTGCACCGCCTTCTGGCCTTGAGCACCTTTCCGCTTACGGCCCTCACCTTGGCGTCCATGCTAGGCTTGCAGTTCCCTGATTACGCCAGCGATCTGAAAAACGAAAAGCGCACGTTGATGGTGCGTATGGGCTGGCAGAACGTGGTGCGTATTCACCATCTTCTGGTGGCCGCAGGCTACTTGCTTTTCGCTGCCTCGTTCGCCTACGGTCTGCCGGCCGCCATCGCCTTGCCGCCGTTATTTACCCTGCCACTTGGGCTTTTGCAGATCTGGTACCTCGGCCGCATCGCCGAGGGCCTGCGGCCAAATTGGACCGCGTTGACCCTCAATGCGTTAGCCATGACTGCTGCTAGCGCCTACTTGCTGGCCTACGCGTTTTGGACGCGGTGATCATGTATTGCATTCCCAGCTCATAGCTCCTTCGTTATAATGGCCGGCATGAAAATCGCCGAAGGAAAACCCGCTCCCGACTTCACCCTCCCGGATGAAACCGGAAAACTTCATAAGCTTTCGGACTATCGGGGCAAGACAGTGGTGCTTTATTTCTATCCGGCCGACGACACGCCAGGCTGCACGGCCGAAGCCTGCAGTTTCCGCGACGATTATTCGCAATACCGCGCCGCCGGCGCCGTGATTCTGGGCGTCAGCCCGGACGATGAGGAATCCCACCAGGCGTTCAAAAAGAAATACAGCCTGCCCTTCCCATTGTTGGCGGACAAGGGCCATAAGGTTTGCGGCCTCTATGGGGTGTGGGGCGAAAAATCCACGTTCGGCAAGAAATACTTTGGCGTCATCCGTTCTACGTTTATCATTGGCCCCGATGGGCGCGTGCTGAAGGCCTACGAGAAGGTGCGCGTCCCTGTGCACAGCCAGCATGTCTTGGAAGCCATCGCCTCTGCTTAGCCTGCGCCTTGCCTGTCCAAATTGCCTGCTGTGATATACTGCCCTTCGTACCTTTCGGCACAAGTAGAACGCTTATGTTCGCCCATGCGCCGCTCCTAATGCGGTTGTGCTTGATTAGCGCGGAAGGATGCTTGGAGGATCTCGGATGATTCACTTCATCATCGTCAGCGTGCTGGTGGTGATCTCCACCATTTTGCTGGGGCTATTTCTTACCAATGCCCCGCTTCTCCCCGTACAAGCCAGTATGCAGGCCGAAACTGTGGACTGGCTGTTCGGCATCCATTGGTGGTTCATTGCATTTTTCTTTTCCCTTATCGTGGTATTCATGCTCTACAGCGTCGTCGTCTTTCGCCGCCGCAAAGGGGAGCGCGGGGATGGCAAATACATCACCGGCAGCCACCGCCTTGAAATCGTATGGACCATCGTCCCCATCGCCATCGTCATCTGGATGGCGGTGATTGGCGCCAGCACGCTCTCCGACGTGGAGCGCCGCGATCCACAGGCGATTACGGTGGATGTGTTTGCCTCCCAGTGGGTATGGCGCTTCGAATACGAAGTCCCGGTGCAGGGCGAAGGCGGCGAGACTATCCTGACGGCCATCACCTCGGATACGTTGGTCCTACCCAATCACCGGCAAGTGGTTCTGCGTCTTCATTCTGAAGACGTGATCCATTCCTTCTTCGTGCCCGAATTTCGCCTAAAGCAAGATGTGTTGCCGGGTGGGGAAGCCTTCGTGCGTGAACTGCGCGTTACACCTAAGGAAGAAGGCACCTTCAAGGTGCGTTGCGCCGAGATCTGCGGCCAACTGCATTACGCCATGCAAGCCAGCGTCAGTGTCGTTCCCCAGGCGGAGTTCGACGCCTGGCTGCAGGAGCAATCCGGCGAATGCAACCTGGGGGATGCGGAATGCGGGCAACGCTGGGCGCAGACCTATGGTTGCCTTGCCTGCCACTCAATCACTGGCGAAACGGTGTTGGGACCCACCTGGCTCGGTCTGTATGGCTCCGAAGTTCCACTTGACGACGGCAGCACGGTAACGGCCGATGAAGAATATATCCACACCTCTATCGTCGACCCCAATGCGCAGATCGTGGCTGGATTCCCATCCGGCGTAATGCCGCAGGATTTTGCCGAAAAGCTGACTGAGGAGCAGGTCCAGCAGATCATCGCCTTTATCATGAGTTTGCAGTAAAGGTAGGAGGAACAGGATGCGATTCTTTTCCACCAGTCTTTTCCGCGGCCTGGTCGCCCAAATACTTGCCACCTTTGTGGGCATGGCCTTCGCTATGGCCATCCGCGTTGTTGTCGGCCTCCCCGTATCCAGCGCGGACCCCGAATTACAAAAGCACATTACCGAGGTCATCGTAATCCCCGGCGTAATTATTGGTGCGATCGGCTTTATGGTGGGCGTGGGTATTTTCAAGGACTGGTTTAAATGGGCGCGTGGCAAGCCGACCTCGGACAACCATGATCCGGACCCGGCCAAGCCCAACTGGATGCGCTATTTCAGCGTAGATTACGACCATAAAGTGATCGGCATCCAATACGGGGTGACCTCACTGTTGCTGCTTGGCATTGGCGGATCCTTGGCGATGCTCTTTCGCACCGAGCTGGCACAGTCTGGGATCTCCTTCCTTTCGAGAGGCAGCATCTTCGAGGCGATCCTGAGTAAGCCGTGGGAAGTGCTAGCCGGCCAGCAATACAGCCCTGAGCACTTGTTTAACACGATGATGAGCTTGCATGGCATTGTGATGATCGCCTCGATCCTGCTGGGCGTGGGCGCGCTATCCAACTATTTGGTGCCGCTGCTCATCGGCGCCCGCGACATGGCCTTCCCGCGCCTCAATTCATTCGCTTTTTGGATCAACGTACCCGGCGCTCTCATTCTGGTGAGCAGTCTCTTCTTCGGCGGCTTCGACACCGGTTGGGTAGGTTATCCACCGCTCAGTTTGCGCGCTCCGCTGGGCATGCAAATGTTCCTGATCGGCGTGTATCTGGTCGGTCTGTCCTCGATTTCCGGCGCTATCAACGTCATCGTCACCATCTTCACCATGCGCGCCAAGGGCATGACCATGTTCAAGATGCCCATCTTCGCCTGGGCGGCGCTGGCCACGGCGTTCATCCAGTTCACGGCCACGCAATTGATCGGCCTGTCCTTCCAACTCGTGATGCTGGAACGCTTGCTGGGCATGAAGTTCTTCGATGCCACCGCGGGCGGTGACCCCATCCTGTATCAGCACTTGTTCTGGTTTTATTCGCATCCGGCGGTGTACGTATTCATTCTGCCCGGCTTAGGCATCATCAGCGAATTGCTGCCTGTCTTCTCGCGCAAGCCGCTGTTCGGCTATCGTTGGGTGGCATTCTCATCCCTGGGCATCGCGTTGGTGGGTTTCTTCGTTTGGGCGCACCACATGTTTGCCTCAGGCATGAGCCCCTACCTCCGCCTGCCCTTCATGTATGCCACATTGCTGGTGGCAGTGCCTACCGGGGTCAAATTCTTTAGCTGGGTGGGCACCCTTTGGGAAGCCAAACTGACTTTTCCAACGCCTATGCTCTTCGTGCTGGGTTCGATCGTCATTTTTCTGCTGGGCGGGGTGACTGGTCCCCCGCTGGGCACCATTGCCACCGACCTGCACTTGCACGATACCTACTTCGTGGTCGGGCATTTCCACAACACCATGTTCGGCGGCTACATCTTCCCGTTCTTCGCGGCCATCTATTACTGGTTCCCGAAGATCACCGGCCGCATGTACAACGAGAAACTGGGCAAATTGCATTTCTGGATGATGTGGATCGGCTTCATGGTGCTGACCCTGGGCATGTTCTACGTGGGCTTGCTGGGTATGCGCCGCCGCGTGGTGGATTACGATGCGGACCTGGGCTTTGATCCTACTCACCTGATCATGACCATCGCCGGGTTCGCCATTTTCACCTCGGTGCTGATAGGCCTCTATAACATCGTGCGCAGTGCCCGCCGCGGCGCTGAAGCCAAGGGCAATGTGTGGAACTCGCGCTCCCCGGAGTGGCAGATCCCCTCCCCCGCCCCGCTGCATAACTATGCCCAACCGTTCGAGGTGGTGGGGGAACCCTACGACTACGGCCTGCCCGGCTCGATCTACGTAAACATGGCGCCTGCTCCCAGCGGGCCGCCTGGGGCCGAATAAGGCGCGACAGGAGTGAAGCATGGCAGATAACAAAGATCAAGTCGCAAGCAGCCGCGGCGCTGAACTGGGCACCGGCGCCTGGGTGTTCGGGATGCTGGGCGTCCTCACCTTCGGCGAATTCATCGTCGGCGTGATCGCCCCGCCCTGGGGAAGCGCCTTGCTGCTGGTGGCCGCTTTCAAAGCCTTCTTCGTGGTCGTGTACTACATGCACGTGGGGCGCCTGTTCACCCCGGATAGCGAGAGCCACTGATGTCCACCCAAGCCGTCGCCGATAACTACGCTGTCAAGCTGGGCCGCAATCGCCTGGGCCTATGGTTGTTCATCTTCTCGGACATGTTCGTGTTTGTGGGCCTCTTTGTGGCTCGCATGGTCCTGCTAGGCCCCAATCGCCCGGAGCTGAACCAGATGCTCGGCCTGGCCGTCACCGTGCTGCTGTTGATGAGCTCCTTCTTCATGAATCGTGCCGAAGTGGAGATGGCTCACGGCAATCGCCCCGCCTTCTTGCGCAACACGTTCATCACCATGACGCTCGGAGTGCTCTTTTTGCTGGGTGTCGTGGGCGTGGAATGGCAAATTGCGCCATTTGGCCCGGCCGATGGCGCGCAGGGCGCCGTGTTCTATTCGATGACCGGCTTCCATGCCTTCCACGTACTAACCGGCGTCATTTTCCTTTACATCGTGTGGAACAATGGACGCCGCGGCGCGTATAGCGCCGAGAAACACTGGGGCGTAGAGGCGTGCGCCGTTTACTGGCACTTCGTAGATGTGGTGTGGATGTTCTTCTACGTCGGGCTGTACCTGATGGGCAGTCCCGTCTAAACAATTCTCAGACGGATAGGGTATAAAAAGCAGGCCAAACCTAGGAAAATGGAGCGAGCGAAGCTCGGCCATTCCTAGGTAGGGTTCGTTTTTGTCATCATAGGAGCAGCGTGAAAAGTACTCGTGTCATCTTGATCGCCGTGGGGGCGTTGTTCGTGGGGATCTCAGTTTTCTTCTTAGGCTTGCAAGCCTATGAGGCCCAGCAGACTTTTAAAGGCTCGGCGATTGGCACCCCTGCGCCGCAAGCGCTCGACTTCGAGCTGCAGAAACCGGATGGATCTCCGTTCCGCCTTAGCGAGCAAAAAGGCAAGGTAGTGCTGATCTACCTGGGCTTCACGAACTGCGAAGATGCCTGTCCGGCGGCAATGGGAAAATACAAACAGATTGCCGAGGAGTTGGGCGAGGATGCCACCTTGGTGGACTTCGTCTTCGTGACTGTTGATCCCGATCGGGATTCCTCCGAAGTAATCGACGCATACCTTCACCTCTTCAATCCCAGCTTTGTTGGTCTGACGGGGTCCTTAGAGGAGTTGCTGCAAGTGTGGACTTTCTACGGGAGCGCTAATCCAATAAAGGTCGATGTCGTCGATGAAAATACCTACGAGGTTACGCATGGGAACCGCATCTGGGTTATTGACAAAGAAGGCCTTTGGCGCCTGACTTTCCCTGAAGAGATGTCCGCCGAAGATATGACGCACGACGTGCGCCTGCTGCTAGACGAATAACCAGATGTCCTCCCAACTCCTGATCCAATATGCTCTTCGCTTCCTGCTGATCCTGGCGCTATCCGTGGTTGCGGTGTGGTTGGTGAGCGAGGCGGGTCTGATGCTTCAGAACGAGAACACGGCCCGCGCCCCGCAGGAAATGGTCCTGACGATTCCGGCTGGTACCGCCGCACGCGTGGCTGCGGGCGAAGACGCCCCCAGCATTCCGGAAGGGATGACCTTTGTGGTGGGCGACACGCTGGTGGTGGTAAACAACGACACGGAATCCCACACATTGGGGCCGTTAGTGGTGCCGGCCAACGGCAGCGCCAGTATGCGTCTCAACGAAGCGGACAATATAGCCCTCGCCTGCTCTTTCAGTTCTTCCAAATATTTCGGCATGAACGTTAAGCTGCCTACGACGCTGCGCACACGGCTGCTGGGCATCGCCTTTGCTGCCCCGCCTACCGCTGTTATGTTGTTCGTCTATAGTCTCATCGTTTTTCCGGTAAAACCCATCGCTACACGCCCTGTAGCGGCCGGCAAGTCTGGCAGCTAGCATGTGGCTGCGCCTTTTCACCCGGCGGTGGCTGGTGTCCACCGTCTTGGTGCTCGCCGCCGCGGCGGTGATGGCCCGCCTGGGCCTCTGGCAGTTGGACCGTCTGGAGCAGCGCCGCACTTTCAACACCCGCGTGCTAGATCAACAAACCGCCGAGCCGTTGGTGCTCGATGAACAAACCCTCGATTTAGACTTATACTCGATGGAATATCGCCGGGTCAGCGTGACCGGACACTATCTGCCTGAGGACGAGATTGTGCTGCGCAACCAGGTATGGGAAACTGAGTTCGGTAACGAATTGGGAGTGATGTTGTTCACGCCCTTGGCTATTGATGGGACTGAAAAGGCCATTCTCGTCGAGCGCGGTTGGATCCCCGATGATCATGCTGATGATCGCGCCAGGTATGTGGAGTTAGCCACAGTCACGGTAAGCGGTCAATTGCGGCGAGCGGAAACGGATTTCAGTTTGACGGAGCTGATGCGTCCTGACCCGGCGCTGGCCCCCGGCGAGGAGCGCCTGGATGCATGGAACAATCTGGACCTCAAGCGGCTCGATCAGCAAATGGATGCCGACCTGCTTCCGGTTTATTTGCAGCGCCTGCCCGAAGGAGTCGAAACCGAACCGCCGTTTGCCAAGCCGCCGGTTTTGGACTTGAGTGAAGGTTCCCACTTGGGATACGCGATGCAATGGTTTACATTTGCCACGCTGCTCCTTGTTGGCTATCCGGTCTACGTGCAGCGACAGGGATCGAAAAAGAAATGACCAAAGCTAACGTTAATCGAGCTTCTCTGGGCCGCTTCCGCTACATCGTTGCCGCGGCCGCTGTTGCCACCTTCCTGCTCATTGTCATCGGCGGCATCGTGCGGGTGACCGGCTCCGGTTTGGGCTGCCCGGACTGGCCTACCTGCTTCGGCCGCTTTATCCCCCCGAATGACATTAAGGCACAAATCGAATACAGCCATCGCTTTTGGGCTTCAGCGATTACATCCCCGCTGATCCTCGTCGCCACGCTGTGGGCTTGGCGCAGTTTTCGCTCCATCAAATGGATCTGGCGTCCGTTGCTTTGGGCGCTGCCTTTGCTGGCCTTGCAGGGACTGCTGGGCGGTGTGGTCGTGCTCACCGAAACACCGCCGTTACTTGTGGCCGTACACCTCGGCACAGCCTTCCTGTTATTGGGGTTACTCATCGCTGCGACAGTCGTCGCTTTCGCGCATTATCACAATCCGGCCCTTCCGAACCGGCTTGCTTTCAAAAGCCGCTTTGCGCACCTGGCGCTTGGCGGGCTGGCCGGGATTTTCGTTGTTCTGGTAAGCGGCGCGTTAGTGGCAGCCACCGGTTCCACCTACGCCTGTTCCGGGTGGCCGCTGTGTAATGGAGAATTAATTCCATCCCATTACTTGGGCTGGATCCACATGGGCCACCGGCTGCTGGCCAGCATCCTGGCCGTCCACCTGCTGCTGATGCTGCGGCGTGCCTGGCTCACGCAGCACAGCCAGCGCGGCATCCTGGCCGCGGCGACCCTGACGGTGGTGTTGTTCTTTTCTCAAGCGCTGGTGGGTGCGCTCAAGGTCAGCACCCTCTTCCCCATCGAGCTGTTGGCCTTGCACGTAGCTACCGCCGCGGCCGTGTGCGCCCTGGCGGTGATCTTGGTGGTGCTGGTGGGGCTGGCCGGACGCAGTGAGGCTGAGGAAACTCGTGAGGCCTCTCGGCCTGTAAACCGCAAGCAGCGCGCCAAGGATCTGGTCAACCTCACCAAACCCATCATAGTGGGCCTACTGCTCGTCACCACCTACAGCGGCATGGTGGTGGGCGCCAAGGCACTGCCCTCATTAGAGTTGACCTTTTGGACCCTATTAGGTGGGGCAATGGCGGCGGGTGGTTCTGGTGCTATCAACCAATACATCGACCGCGAAACCGACAGGCGCATGACGCGCACTGCGCGGCGGCCGATCGCCGCCGGGCGCATGCTGCCGCCGGAAGGCCTGGCCTTCGGGCTGGCCTTGCTGGCAGCCTCCTTTTTCATTCTCGCCGATTTCGTCAATTTGCTGGCCGCATTGCTGGCCCTGGCCGGCATGATCTACTACATCGTGGTTTATTCGCTGTGGCTTAAACACGCCACCGTACAAAATATCGTTATCGGCGGCGGAGCCGGCGCCATCCCACCTTTAGTAGGCTGGGCAGCCGCCACCGGCCATCTGGACGTTCCAGCGCTGTTCCTTTTCGCCATTATCTTCATGTGGACCCCACCGCATTTTTGGGCGCTGGCCCTCATCAAACGCAACGATTATGCCCGCGCCGGCGTGCCCATGCTCCCCGTGGTGCGCGGCGAGCGCGTGACGCGCACCCAAATATGGATCTATACTCTCGAGCTGGTGGCGCTAACCTTGTTAATGCCCTTCCTTGGGATGGCGGGCGGCTTGTTTTTCGTTTCGGCGCTGGTGCTGGGCGGTTTTCTGATCCTCGCCGCCTGGCGGGTTTGGCGAGTGGGCGGGAATAAACTCGCCTGGCTGATGTATCGCTATTCCAGCATTTACCTGGCCTTGCTGTTCGCTGCCTTGATGGTGGACGCCCTGGTGTAAACCTGCTCTGTTTCCCCAACTATTGTTCAGCAACAAGCACATCTACTTCCAAAGCCCCGGCGTGCTCGAAGTGCAGTGTCAAAATGAAATGGTCGCCAACGGCTAGCTCATGTCGCAGATCGATCAGCATGATGTGGTAGCCACCCTGGGCGAAAGCAATTTCGTGCCCGCTGGCAGGGCCACGCGCTCGACAGGCATCGTTGTCATGATCTCATTTTCAGCGCCCGGGGGTCGGCATGATCCCCATATCGTGTCCTCCGCTCGCCGTCGTGCTCATGCTCGTGTGGATTTCAGCAGCGCGCCCGGCCTCCGTCGTGGCCCCTAAAAGAGCATCGGCCTCGTTCGTGGTGTTCTGCAGCATTAAATAGACTGCCGAGATCGCCTTTGCAGGCGCGGGACGCGCCCAGGCGTCTTTGACTTGGAGGGTCCGTGCGGCGCAGCCGGTAAGCATCAGCGCGCAAACAGCCAACGGGAAAAGGTGAGATTGATTCACGGATCAAAAAACTACGACGCGGGTACCGTTCCCCGTGGTCTGGATCTCGCCGGGATCGGCGGGGGGCAGGAGCCAGCGGAACAACCACTTTGCTTCATCGGGCCTCATGTTGACACAGCCGTGACTCATTTCGTTGCCGTAATTATCGTGCCAGTAGGTGCCGTGAAAGGCCACGCCCCATTCATGGAAATAGGAAACCCACGGAACGCCCGGTAACTCATAGGCGTCGATGTCGCTGGTGACGCGCCCGTCACCCATGTGGCGCACCGGCATCTTGGAGAATACAGTCCAACTGCCTGTGGGTGTATAGGTCGGGATTCCGTTGGTGGTGGCCAATTCCGGGATGCCGGTGGACACCTTGGTGTCCAGCACGACCGCGCCTTCCTCATAGACCCATAAGCGCTGCTTAGCGATGCTCACTTCTACGCGTTTTTCTTCCGGTTTGACCCGCGTGCCCAGCGGTGTCAGTTCGCTGGCCGGTACCTTTCGCAGGTGGGAAGCCAGTACGTAGTATTCGACATAGAGCAATTCATCGCGAATACGATACCACTGGGCGCCATCCGGGCCGGTCTCCAAGCCTGTCACCCAATGAGTTGACTTATAGTAGAGCCTGTAGAGTTTTCGCCAGCCTTGGGACTTGGTGAGCTGGTAGGACTGTGTGAGCGGCACGGTGACTTCGAACAATTCCCCTTCTTCCCGAACGTAAGATACAACATCATTCAGGTGCGTTTCCACGGGCTGCAAATAGGCGGTATGCGCATACCCTTCATCCAGGCGATACCAGTGAGGATTGAACTCGGGTCCCGTCTCAGATTCGAACTTCTCGTATACATAGAGTAACTGGTCGCGCTGCCGGGTGGAGACGACCTTTACCTGGCCGTTGTAACGGGGATATTGCGGTTCGTTGTAGATCTCGATGCCGCGGCCGCTGGCCACGCGGACGATCCCGGTGGCTTCCGGCGGTTTGGCGCTGTGACCGAAAACGCGCGGGGCGAGGGCCAGGCCGCCCATGGTGAGCGTGCTTAACTTCAGGAAATCGCGCCGGGAAAAACCAGGAGCCATGCCAGCAATTCTACCCAACTCCATCAGGGCGGGCTCGCGATGGCAGACACATTAATCCGATATCTGAAGGCTTGAGCCTGGTCAGACGGCGAATTGGCGTATAGGTATAATGCGCGCCAGCAATGACCGTTTCACTCGATATAGCTACCTTCATAACCACCGCCACTTTCGTGGTCGCTTTCTTCGGCCTGTACGCGCTGTGGCGCGGCCGCGCCGCCATCCGCGAATCCGGCGAGCTGCCTTACCACCGCCTGCGCCAGCAGCGCTTCGTACGCGGCTGGCAGATCGTCTTTTGGGGCTTGGTCTTGTTTGGCCTGGCGGCCTTGCTGCAATTCTACGGGCGGCCCGTAGCTTATAGCATTTTTCCCGTCACGCCTACGTCCCTAGCCACCGCCACGCCCTCACTCTCCCCAACGCCTTCATTGACTCCCAGCGCAACGCCGATCCCCAGCGAAACGCCGACCCTTCAGTTCACGTACACGCCAACCGCGACGACCCTGCCGACGCTACCTGCCGCCATCGCCACCGAATTCACTTCGCAGGTGACCCCGAACCCCAACGCGGCCTTCAGCCCTCTCGCTTTTGCCCGCGGGATCGACCTACGCACTTATCAGGGCATCAGCCTCGGTGAGGTCTTTGCCAACCCGCTGGTCGGCATCTATGCCATCTTCTCTTACGATGGCATGCTGCCCGGAGTGCAATGGACCGCGGTGTGGCTGCGCGAAGGCGAGATCGTGCATTACGAGACGAAGCCTTGGGATGGGACTACGGGCGGGTATGGATTTACGGAATGGATCCCGGATGCCGAGGACTGGCTGCCAGGAACCTACCAGGTGCAGATCTTTGTGGGCATGGATATTAAGGTGAGCGGCGAGTTCGAAGTGACCGGTGTGCCAGCCACCTCCAGCCCCACGCCCACGGCAACACCAACAAAAACACCCACGCCTACCATCACCGCCACGCATACACGGTTCCCAACAGCCACGCGTACGCCGTAGCTTTGCCAAGTTGATAGTTGATAGATCTGCACGCAGCCCTCTATCAACTTGACATGCGGGCAGTTATTTCCATAACGCGGCCAGCCATACAAACGACAAGCACATAGATCCCCCCAATTCATTAATGGCGCTATTTGTTTGAAGATAGCATAAAAAGAACGGATCTTTTGAGAATTGAAGGGCGGTGTCAAGCATCAGGGGGGACGCACCGCGGTGCACCCACGATTTGGGCCAGGTCATCGCCCCTGGCGGGAATCGGGTTATCCCTTTTTGGTTTGGGGCTTGGCCAAGTGCTTCGCCACCTGGGCGGCGATAAGGGCGTTGTTCTTGAGCAGCGCCAAATTCGCCTGCAGGCTGCGCCCGCCGCTAAGCTCACTGACGCGCTTCAATAGAAAAGGGGATACGCTCTGGCCACGGATACCCTGCGCCTCCGCTTCCACCAGGGCCTGTGCGATCCAGGCATCCACCTCGGGCTTAGGCAATCCGGCGTGGGCGGGTACCGGATTGGCCAGCAGCAACCCGCCGCCGCCAAGTTCCCAGTGGGCGCGGGCTAACGCGGCCGCACCTTCGGGCGCATCCACGCGGGCGCTGACAGGCAGGCCGCTTTCAATGGAGTAGAACGCCGGGTACTCGTCGGTCTGGTAGCCGATGACCGGTACGCCCAGAGTCTCGAATTGTTCCAGCGTGGCGGGCAAGTCGAGGATGGCTTTGGCGCCCGCGCAAACCAGTAGGACCGGCTGGCGGGCCAACTCGGACAGGTCGGCGGAGACGTCCCATTGGCTACCGCGATGCACGCCGCCGGTGCCCCCGGTGGCGAAGACGCGGATGCCGGCCATGGCTGCGACGCGCAGAGTGCCGGCCACGGTGGCGCCGCCGCTGGCCTTGTCGGCCACAGCCGCGGCCAGGTCGCGGCCGCTCAGCTTGCGGGCCTCGCTGTCGCGGGCCAATCGCTCCAGCTCGCCCGGCTCCATGCCTACACAAATGCGCCCCTCGATCACGGCTATGGTGGCTGGGACGGCGCCTTCGGCGCGCACAATTTCTTCCATGGCGCGGGCCAACTCAAGGTTCTCGCCTTGGGGCAGGCCGTGGGTGATCACGGTGGACTCGAGGGCGACGATGGGCTTGCCGGCCTTGAAGGCTGCGCCCACTTCTTTGGAGAGCTTGAAATACTTGGGGAACATGCGTATGGATTGTAGTACAGAACATGAGTAGTGCTTTCCACTTTCTTGTCCTTTCGAGCGAGCCCGAATGGCGACGAGAAATTCCTTAGGCGCTACGATAAACATTGCGCTCACTGGAAAACCCTTGTCCCAGAATCATCATTTACCAATCACTAATCACCAGTCTCCAATCTCTAACTACGCTCCTTCCCCGTTACAATCCCGTCTTGTGTTCACCGTTGAGTTCCATTGCCATACCTACGCCTCGCCGGACAGCCGCGTAAGCCCGGCCGATCTGGTTGCAGCCTGCCGCCAACGCGGCCTGGACCGCGTGGTGGTGACGGACCATTGGAACCTGGCCGGGGCGCTGGAAGCGCGGGCGCTCGACCCGGAATTGGTGATCCTTGGCGAGGAGGTGCTGACCGACCGCGGAGAATTGCTGGCGGCTTTCGTGACCGAGTTGATCCCGCGCGGCATGCCATATCGGCAGGCCATTGCCGCGCTGCGCCAGCAGGGCGCTTTTATCAGCGTATCTCACCCCTTCGACCCACGGCGCAGCTTTTGGTCCCCGGCCGAGCTGGAGGAACTCACCGGGCTGGTGGATGCCTTCGAGACCTTCAACGCCCGCAATCTGTTGCCCGGCTACAACCGCAAGGCAGCGGAGTTTGCCGCGGCACACGGCCTGCCGGGCACCGCTGGCTCCGATGCGCATACCCTGGAGGAGTTGGGGCGGGCCACGATGCGCCTGCCGGATTTCGCCGACGGCGATGGCCTGCGGGCAGCCATCGGGCAGGCGGAGTTCCGCGCGCGGCGCTCTGCGCCCTGGGTGCGCGTCCGCTCTGGTTGGGCGCGGATGATGAAGGCTCGCCGTCGTTGGTAGGCGGGTTTACAGGCGTCATTGCGAGGCGTTTGGGCCGGCGAACCTGTCTCCCGCAGTTACACGCGTGCTAAAATCTGGCGCAGAAGCCGATAGGCTTCTGCAAACGTTCGAGCGTAGCGAGAACGTAGGGCTCGGTGGCGGAACTGGCAGACGCAGAGGACTTAAAATCCTCCGAGGGCAACCTCTTGTGGGTTCGATTCCCACCCGAGCTACTGAATTTACTCACAAAAACAGACCATTTGGTCGAATTCCACAACTTTGCGTTGAATTTCGGGTGCAACCGGGTGCAACCCTAACCACCTCTTACGACCGCCTCTAACAAATCTGCTACCTGGCTCTGGATATTCGGTAACAAGTGCCCATAGAAATCCAGAGTGATGCTTGGCTTTGCATGCCCCAATCGCTTCGATGCAATTAGCACATCAACTCCATTGTTTAGCATTAAGGATGCAGCGGTGTGCCTCAGATCATGAAACCGGATTTTTGTTAAGCCCGCTCTTTGAAGCATCTTATGCAGTCCCCTATACGCTTCGGCTGGTTCGATAGGTTGGCCGTTACTAGCAGGAAAAACGTACCCTAAATCGTGCCAATCATCACCGGCTTTTGCTTTCATTTCGGCTACTACGGATCCTTGCCCATGTAGAACTTGGCAGGTTTCTAAGCCAATCTTGATTGAACGCACAGACGACGTAGTCTTGGGTTTTCGAGGCTGCAAACCTTCGCCTGGCACTCGCTTCAAGCTGTACTTCACGTGCAAAGTTCCCTTAGCTAAATCCACCTCAGACCAGTGTAGCGCTAACAATTCCCCCTGCCTCATTCCTGTCACGATAGCCAGATAGTAAAGAGCATATCTTCCACCATCGCTCACCTTGGCCGTTCTCAGCAATTCCCTGATCTGTTTCTCGTTGAGAATTTGCATCTCCCTTACTTTGGCTTTGGGCGGGCTTGTTGCGCTAGCTGGATTATGGGTCAAAAGCCCCATCTTCTTGGCTGAATTGAGCGAAGCTCGAATCACAGCATGGGTTTTTTGTATCGTTCGTTCCCCAATACCTTTATCAAGCTGTCCGTTGTAGAGGCGCTGGATTAGGAGCGGAGTCAGTTCTCTGAGCTTTGTTGAACCAAGGACTGGCGAGATGTAGTCATGTACCACTTGGTTGTAACTTCGCCATGACTCAAAGGTAAGGCGCGCTTTTACTGTTTTCAACCATTCGTCGAGGAAGTCGTTAAACGCGAGCCTTGCCGCTTTTAGAGTAAGCCCTCGATCAACCTGGTTTCCTATTTCCATTAGCCAAGCCTGCGCCTCAGCCCGTCTTTTCGCAGTGAAGCCAAGTCTCCCGCCTTTTATAGAGATTTGGGCTCTCCAAGTTCCGTTAGGCCTTTTGTGGATGCTGCCTTCGTTATTACCGCGTTTTCTAATCATTCCTGAACTCCTTTTATTAGGAGCCAGGAAAGACAAGGTCTTGTTTGTATTCGATTGGTAAGGTGCAGGTCAGCCAGAATCATTGTAAACCAACCTGACCTAGTGGGAAATACTGTCTTGAATAAATCGGATCAAATCCTCACGGCGCACGCGCCTTGTACCCATGATTTTCACTGTAGGGATGATCCCCTTCTGCATCAATTGATAGGCAAATGCTCTACTCACATTAAGGATTTCTGCAACTTGCACTGCTTTAAGTAACTTCTCAGGAAGCAGGGTTTGGATCGTCACTATTTCCCTCCTGGTTCAATAGGGCGTTGAAACGACTCCCCCTTTTTCTTCTGCCGGCCATGATAAAGGCTTCAATGGCGGGCATACCAACTAAATCTGCTATTACACTCAAAGTCGGAGAAACTGTTTTATCGACCCATCCCAACATACCATTGAGGGTTTGTTCCCTGGCGTTGGAAATTGTCTTCATAGCTCTATCCTGGTTATGGACAAACTCATCCCACCAGGATAGGAGATTACCTGTTTCGTAGTCAACGAAATCTACATAATCTCGCAAGTGGCCTATGGCTTTGTCCACCCATGATTTGGGCAGAGTGATAAGTACATCCCTGGCTACCAGGTCAGCTCGATCTGAGCGAGTTTGCATTTCAATGCGGACTGGCCCTCGCTCGTTGTAGACCCGCAACATGCGCTCGGATTGATTTGAGCCAAGGCGCAGGGAACTTGTACCGATCTGCCCATCTTGCCTATCTTCATACGGTGTTACCGTGTAGCTCATCTTCTTGCGGCGCAGATACGAGCGCATTTGCTCTTTACCAACCGCCTCTTTGACTTGCTCAGGAGTGAAGGGGACACCGTCCCAAGCTAAATCCAGTCTGGTGATCCTGGCTTTTTCCCACCTGCTCAATACGATGATGAATACCTGAATGTCTTTATCCGGTATGGCATCACAAGCCTGGCCGGGAAACTCATAGCAAAAATATTCACTATCTATGCCATCCTGGGAGATCGGGGTTGTATACAGCTTGGCTTCCAACAGGGCTTTGTATAAGGCCTTGAATCCCCTGCCCCCATGTCCAACCATCTGCATGGGCCCTAAGTACTTCTGAAACCATTCCTGCCACATTTTGAGGCCATAATTCGAGCTGCCCCAGATCGTGGCTGATAACCAATGAACCCGAAAAGTGATGCTCATCCTTTCTCCAATCCTGAAATTTTCGCTCCCCTTCTAGTAGGGGGGAGCGAAGCGAATTTGGGAGAGCAAAGCGGAATTGTGCGCCTGCGCTCCGCTTCCCGTCCTCGTCACCTGCGGGCGGGTTCGGTGCTCGGCGCTAGCTCGGCTCTTGCTGTTCGATCTGAACAGCTATTCAATTGGGATTGGTCTTAGGAAATTCAGGCCTGCTCGCCGACCAATGGCTGGCCTGGGGCTAGTGTTTAGCCACTCGGCCTGTTGGGATTACGCCTCTTGTGTTTGGTATCTCAAAACAATACTAGCACAAATGTTCTAACCAGGGAAGGATCAATACCTTGACAGCTATAACCGGTTATTAGGGTATGTTGAGTTTTTGTTCGCTATAAGCAGATGGTGATAAGAATCCAGAAACCTAGGCAGAAGACAAAAAAAGCGTCTATTGCATTGCGGGAATTAAAGGGCTCGTCCTGTGGTCTGTTTGTGTACTGAGTAAAGCCAAGCTTTGCTTCCAAGCTGGCAGCCCTATCGGCAAAATACTTCCTGTATTTTCCGGCTCTTTGCTGCAATACCCAATAGATGGCTGTAATGACTATCCCCCCGACCTTCAACGCCAATCTTATGTGCTCACTTATTATCTTGCTTTCACTAAATACGATACTCAACAAACCAAAAGTAACAGCAGTGAAAATTGGCAGTTGAACAAACCGGATTGTATGAAAATGGCGGAAATTGTTGCTTGCATCAAGATACTCAGCCAGTAATTCCTTTTTAGTCATTTCTCTCCTGACCCAAAGTATGTCCTAGCGCCGTTTGCGGGGTAGGTGGTTTGTAACTAAGGGGCCTTCCGATATTTAGAATTATGCGCTGGGTTTGGTCCACCTGCTCACCACTGTTCGGAAAAGCACCGAACCGCCAGCCAGGCTGGCTCAGTGCCTCGCCGCTGGCAAGAATATGCGTCTTATTTCTGTCAAGATTATAATGTGGCTACTTAATGAGAGGGGCTGATAATGCCCGTGGAAATGGACCGGAATGACCTCAGATAATTCATTGCCAATCTCGAAACTCAGTTCGGCCACAACTAACACCTTAATGCTATATATTGCAAAACAACTTTCCAATGAAAAAAGGAACAGCTCTGAGGTAGTCGAAAACCTTGTAAAAGCTGGATTTTCTGACAAACTGGCTCAGCAATTGGTTGCCAAAGCGGTTGAGTATCAGAAGATCCATCTGTACACAAATGCGGAAACTCCTACGGAGGAATCAAGAGCCAATATTCCTTCTGGAATTGTTTTAGATGAAAGCCTATTTCCCGAAAGACCTAATATTTTCTCTCCCAGTTATTTTTCAAATCGTAAATCTCATTGGTCTGTACCGTTTCTTTTTTACGGAGCTCTTAGTTCGCTTCCGATACCCTGCATAAATTGGGTTTGGCTTATTCTCGGCGTAAGAGAGGCTATTAAACTCGGTTGGCCGCGAGGCATATACGGAATAGGGATATTGATACTCACTGCATTCTTCGGCAAACTAACCATATCTGTAATATTGGGTCTATCGGGACTATACTAAGATATTGGAACAAGGTTTGGTCGTTTTGGGTGCAACCTGCTCACGACTGTTCGGAAAACACCGAACCGCTAGGTGAGCCTGGCTCATTGCCTCGCAGTTGGGATCGATATGGTGTGAAAAGGCGAGTTGGCTTAATGGGCCCGCATGGCTTACTCCCACGTATAATTCAAGTCACTTAGACCTTGCCTAGGTGGGCAGTTCGATGACCCCAATCCAGATTATTCTAATTGCAGTTTCAATCGTTTTGCTGGTCATTTATATAAACCGCCTGCGAACGCGGCTCCTAGATCGACTCATATTCTTTATCTTTGCTGCCCTGGCTATTGTGCTGGTTGTGCAACCTGACTGGGCTAACGATGTGGCGCATTACTTTGGAGTAGGTCGAGGTGCCGATCTGCTCGTCTACGTTGGTTTCAGTACATTGGCTTTTCTGTGGCTCGGCCTTTATAGTCGTCAACGGGACCTGGATCGACGTCTTACGGAATTGGCGCGAAAGATGACGCTGCTGGGAGCAGAGAGGCCAGGGAAGAGAAAAGCCAAATCATCCTAGGCTGACGGATTCGCTTCTATGGATTTATTTTAATGAAGTGGTAATTGTTTTGTTCGAAGATCAACCGATAAATCCCCGCACTCACATAGTCCATGACCTCAGTGAAAATTCTATCGTCTGCGGATTTGGGCATCAATAAGTATTCGATCTCTGGATGTTGTCGCCGATGTTCAGCGTAGGTTTCGTACTCCTCAAAGGAATCGCTGACTGTCAGGTCCTCAAATCCAGGGAGAAATTCAAGGGGATATCCAGAAAGAACTACCCCGTATTTCCCTGTGCTGTCAAAGTATTCATATAGCTCTCGATTGAGCCCGCGAAGCAAGATTTCCTTCTGCTGCGAAATTTGAATATCTATTAACCGCGAGTCTGGAACCAAAAGGGACGAAAGCATACCTATTGTTGCAAGGACGATTGCACTTAAGAGCACAGGCAGTTTGCCAAAATTGACACGCCTCGCGTAGCCTTGCAGTTGTGAAACAATACTCTCAACGCCGACACCGCTCACCAGGGCTAAGATTGGGAAGATAAGCGCTAGGTTTCTCTGT
>JBBEBI010000044.1:3599-18139 GCA_040882365.1 Anaerolineales bacterium | reverse complement strand
CTTTTAAGCCATTGGTTGGAGGTTCGAATCCTCCCGCGCTCACTTTTTTTACCCGTAAATTTTAACTATTTTGCACTGGTTTGAAGCTTGACTTCTAAATCGGGGGTAACGTGGGGTAATCAGCGTGTAAATATTGGAATTTGTAGACGCCTTTGACGCATTTTTACGGGAAAATTTGTTTTCCAAGTGGTTTTAGCCTGTTACAATGCGTTCCTGCTAGTTACTTTTAAGTCATTGGTTGGAGAGCCTGCCCTGAGTGAAGCCCGAGCGAAGAGAGGGCAAACGAATGGGTTCGAATCCTCCCGCGCTCATGGTTGGTTTGGGGTGATGTGGTCTGAGAATCACAATTCCTTATGACACCCTTCCAAAATAGTGATCCTATTAAGCTGGGCGCCTTGGTTCCGACTTACAACGAGGCGGATAGGGTTTCGGATGTGCTCCAAATCCTGCAGCGGCTGGAAGGGCTAAGCGAAATCATCTGTGTGGATGATGGTTCCACAGATGGCACTTCTGCCTTACTCCGCGGCAAGTTCCCGCATGTGAAGTTGCTGACGATTGCGCACAATCGGGGCAAAGCCGGGGCTGTGTTGGCTGGCGCGCTTCACTCGACCTGCGACTATCTCTTGCTCATGGACGCGGATTTGCAGGAACTCAACAGGGAGGAGTTGGCCTCGGGCCTGGGGCACGTGGCCAAAAACCCCAATATTGACATGGTCATTTTCCTGCGCACAGCCGAACCCTGGTGGGCGCGCCTGGCGCGCGGCAGCGACCTTTTTAGCGGTGAACGCATCATCCGGCGCAACGATCTGGCCAAGGTGCTGGAGGGAGATAATGTCCACGGGTACCAACTGGAGGTGGCCGTGAACCAGTTCATGATCGACAATAAGAAGCAAGTGGTGCGCATGCCCTTGTACTGCAAATCCGTGCTTGCCGCAAAAAAGATAGGCTTTCTGCCCGGGTGGCGTAAGGAACTCCGCATGGCGGGGGCAATCTTTAAGTACCTCGGGGTGGCGAGATTTATTCGGCAAATGTTTTGGTTCCCACCCCTCGTCACGAACGCGGAGATAAACAATTCCTATAAAGCCTAGTAATTGGGACTTCTCGCCTTGCCTCCCAGTCTCGGGATGCCAGAAGCTCTTTTGGCAAAGCCTTGCATTCGGTCCCCACAGGGCTTAAATTCAACTTATGCGGCGGACTCTTCTTTGGCTTTACCCCATCCTGTCGGTGGTGAGCCAGCTCATTGTGGCCCTCCTGTTGGGATTGGCTCTCTTCCCCAGCGCTTTATTCCTCCGCTGGGCCTGGACAGCTGTGGGTGGTCTGAGGGCGGATGTATGGGGCTTGCTTGGCTTGTGCCTGGCGCTGGGGTTCGCCTTTGTGCTATTCGGCAATTCGCTGCTGATGCTTGTCATCGTGTTGAGCCGGGCTTTCCGCATCCGCGCCACTGAAAGGCGCGCCCAAGTGTTTTCATTCGCCACCATCCATTACGCTTTGTACAGTTTGCTCCTTTACGTGGCCTCCTCGTTTTACTTGCCGGTGCTCAAGAGCAGCTATTTCAATGTGTGGTTCTATCGCCGCATGGGCGCCAAGATCGGCAAGGGCACGCTGGTGGCGACGAATCGCATTTGGGATTGCGATCTGGTGGAGATCGGCGAGAATTGCATCATTGGGGGCAATGCGTCCATCTCGGCCCATTATGCTCAGGGGGGCCGGGGCCGTTTGCGCAAGGTGCGCATCGGCAATTCCGTCACTATCGGGGCCAATTCATCCATAATGCCAGGCGTGGTCATCGAGGACAACGTGGTTGTGGGAGCACACACGCTGGTGTCACCGGGGATGCACCTGAAGTCAGGCGGCATCTACCTGGGTGTGCCCGCCGAACGCATCAATTAGGGCGAATGTAACTGAGTAGCCTATTCCCCTTCGGCCTTCAAATAACGGTCGAAAAATTTGATCGATCGTAGAAGCGCTCCGGTGAAATTCAGCGAAATATTGTGATCGTCCCCATCGTAAACGAATAATTCCGCGACGCCACCGGCCTCTCTCACTTCCAGCGCCAGGTTGACCGAGAACTCAGTGGGTACGGATTCGTCGGCGGTACCATGGTGCAGCTGCACGGGGCCGGAGAGGTCTGCTAGATATGTGTTCGCCGAGATCGAAGCCCAGACATCGGGATACATTCCAGGTGATCCATAAAACACGAGTAGGTTGCGCGTTCCAAAGCGCGGCCTGCCGGCCACATCCGCCATATCGGCGTAGGACGCCACCACGCCCGCCCAGATGACGCCGGCCTTGATATCAGGGTTCACCACCATGGCGCGCAAAGTGATGTAGCCGCCCATGGAATGGCCCCACATGCCAATACGCTGTGGGTCCGCATCCGAATAGGGCTTTGAGGGCAGCCACGGCGTTGAGCACGTCAATCACGTAATCAGGCCGGCCATAGGCGCCGCGTGCCTCGCCTTCGGAATTGGCGTGGCCGTGGTAATCCGGCCGGAAGACGATGTATCCACTGCGCGCGAACCCATCCACGTAAGCCACATAACGTTCAGTGGTTTGGTACACATCGGGCGGGATGTAGCCGTGGTTAAAGATGATCACCGGCCAGCCGCTTTCCGGCTTCTCCCCGAATGGGACGGTTAGCAGGCCGTATTGTTTCAGCTCATCTGACATATAAGAGGCGATGTAACGGTAATAATTGGGGCCGACCTCCAGTGTCTCTTCAGTGACCAGGTCCGATGCCGGATAGTCCCTTGAGCGCAGATACTCGATACTGAGTAGATGCGGTGCCGGGGTGGGGGTGACAGGGGGTGTTAGAGAAGGAGTGGGTGTGAGCGTAACCGGTGACGGCGCAAACTCTGTGGTGACTTGGACGGCTGGCGCGGGCAGAGTTGGTGAGCAGGCGGCCATGAGCACGCAAGTGACACAG
Source organism: Anaerolineales bacterium (assembly GCA_040882365.1). Classification (GTDB taxonomy): domain Bacteria; phylum Chloroflexota; class Anaerolineae; order Anaerolineales; family UBA11579; genus JAMCZK01. The sequence goes on along the minus strand of JBBEBI010000044.1, from coordinate 15,213 downwards.
GCGAACAGAACGCGCATACGGCGCGGATTATATCCAGCGGACGGACTTGCCATGGCTAGGGTTGGAATTCCACCCAGGCGTCGTATATCGGCCGCTTGCTGCCCTCGAAGTCGCGCAGCGAAATGCTGCTGAACGCCTGCCAGAAGGTCAGGTTTTCCGGCGTCTGCACCATCTGGTTCAGGTGCAGCCAATTGAGAATCCTGACATTTAGCTCTGGCAAAATGCGGCGCAATGTATCGATATAACGGATCTGGGCTTCCGGGCTGGCTTCCCAGGCCGTCAGCAATCCCAGGCCATCGCCGGGCCAGCCGGTCTCGGTAATCGCCACCGGCTTGTCGCCGATGCGTTGGACCAGTGGCGCGAAGTAGGCATCTGGCACCTCTTCGGGTGTGGACACGCCCAACCAGGGATACAGCGTGAACCCCACAATATCTACCTTGCTCAAATCATGTGCCTCCAGGGCTCCCCACTGCGGTGTGGTCCATTGGTTGAAAGTGCCCTGGCCGGAGAGCCGTTCGTATTGGAAAATCGGTCCGACCATGGTTTCGGGGGACACCGCCTTGATGGCGTCGTACGCTTCGTTGTAGAACGCCACCCAGCGCGCATAGTCTTCCGCATTGCTGATGTAGTAGGCGTCGCTTTCGTTGCCGAGAAAGAGAAAGGGTGGGTAGTAACCGGCGGCGAAGTCAACCAGCATCTGCTTGAAGAGCGCCTTGGCATCTTCGTTGCTCCAATCGTCGGCAGCGTTGCTAGGGATGCTGATGTGCAGGCTGCCATCGTCCGAGCGCCAGCCGAATACGATGATAGGTGTGTACCCGTAATTGGCCGCCTCCCGCACGATGCCAATGGCTGTCTGGGGGACCTGGCCGGCGACGCTGCCGCCGGCAACTTCCATCCGCCAGGCGCCGTTGAACATCACACCGCCATTGGGCAGGCTGCCGACCTCGGTCAGAAAGTCCGGGTAGCGGCTGTAATCTGCAGGAAAACCCAGAGGCGAAATGCCGTAACCTTTGATTACACCTTCAACTGAAGGCAGGGCCGACGAATTTGTAGAAGGTGCCAGGACGGGTGCCTGAGGCTGAGTGCAGGCTGTGAGGGTAACAATTAAGAGTAGGCTAAGGTTAAATTTCCAAGCAAACCTATACACCTTCCACCTCGCCCAGCGTTTATTCTCAAAAATGGGTTGGTGAGCTTAATCCATGCAGCTTAATCTGGCGGGATAATGTAAGCATAGTATAGGATCTCACTTGTTTTAGCTTTACGCAAGATGGATTGCCGCATTCCTCCGGGGAAGCGCTCTTCAATAAGTTCTAGTGCATCTATGTTTTCCGGAATAGCCACAAACAATACACCCTGATTGCTCGGCAGCACGATGTTTTCCAGTTCTTCGGCGCTTAGATCGCCCTTGTCATTCTCCGGGGCCATGAAAGTCAAGGTGGGGAAACCGGCGAATACACGCGGATAGCCCAACAGGAGAAGCGAATAATCAGGGCCGAGCTCCCGCAAATGCTGGCCTGCTTCCATGGCCAGTTCCCCACTGGGATCCTGGAAATAGTAATTGGTGCGGTATTCGCCGAAGTAGAAAATCCCATTTTCAATAATTAGGAAGAGAACTATTGCAAACATTACCATCGTGCGCCGCGCCGAGGAAATGTTTATGCGTTCGAGGACCTGGCCTAATTGCCAAAGCCCGATGGCTACAAATAACGCCACCGCCGGAGCGGTCATTACCATGCGTGTGTTGGAAGGCGGATTGAGCGTCAGGACACCGCCCAACAACACTACGGACCAGAACCAGCCGAGCAAAATTACGTTGGGGCTATGCCGTAATTTGCTAAAAGCGTAGACCATTCCGAGGAGCAACAAGACTGCTCCCAGTACGGTCAGATAAGGGTGGGGGGAGTTGTAGAAGTTGCCCGGAGCGCCGTGGGCGATAAACACCAGGGTTGAACGAGAAATCTGGTTCATCAAAACGGAAAAAACAGACTGACCCGTTTCTTGAGCATGACTGACTAGCCAGCCGTTGAATAGGATGCCCTCCTGACCGATGCGGTTAATGAAGATATCGGGATGCCTAGCGAAATAATATGCCATGGGTAGGGCAGTAATTACTGCCGCGACCAGGAACCACGCAAGCGCTTTGATGTTTGCACGCACAAACCCGCGCCGGAAAATAGCCATGTAAGCAAGCGTGCCCAAGGCAATTATCAATACAAGCCGGGTGCCTACATACGTATAGATGGTCAAACCCGACGCAACCCCTGCTAATGCATAGTCTGAAAAGCGCCCGGTGCGCAGGGCGCGGAACGCCAGCCATAGCACCAGGACCACCACAAAGCTATCGTTAATATTGTTGACCCCGATGCGGCTGAAGTGTACATGGATCGGGTAGAGCGCCAGGAAGCCAGCCGCCAGCCAGCCGACCTGCTTGTTGAACATTTCTTTGCCGAGGAGATACACAAAGACCACGGCGAGGATGCCCCCCAGCGCACTGACCATGCGGACGCCGATGATGTTATCGCCGAAGACGCGAAGGGATAGCGCAGTAGGCACAAATGACCAATTGGGCTGGCCGGACCAGCCGGTGTCGAAAAAGTTGGTTACCTCGCCATCCAGGATGCGGCGGGCTTCCAACCTCACCGAAGCTTCGTCGCCCGACCAAGGGTAGGGATGGTCGGCAAGATCAATCGTGCGGGCGAGCACAGCAACCAGAACAATTCCGCCTAAGATCAAAAGCTCGCCGAGGTGCTCGGCCCACCAACTCCTTATCCGCTGGCGGGAGATCCAGCGCACCCCTTCCAACCAAAACACAGTGACGAGGAGGAAGAGAACACTGAAGATCCAGAGAATGTCTGCAGCATATTCCTTGACGCTGTTTTGCCGCGGATCGGTCATTAGATAGAACACCGCGAAGGTGCTCGCCAGGCCGAGAAAAGCAAATACTGCAGGGGTTGTGTATTTCCTTATCCCCCGGAAATCGTCCGGCTCCGATGACTGTTTTTGAAGCTGGAAAGAAGACCACAAATAGCCAGCAATGCCGATGGCGATCACAATGAAGCCAACCGCGATGGATCCCTGGCGCAGAAGCAGGATCCCGGCTAGCGTCAACAAAAAGCCAACGATGAGCGCGGCAACGCGCAGCTGGGGTGCGTAACTCTTGAGCATAGCCCCTCTTATTTTAAGGGAGTTTGATTAGCGCAGCCCGGTTTCCATGCGGGCAATCACCATGCGCTGGATTTCGCTGGTACCCTCGTAGATCTCGGTTATTTTGGCATCGCGGAAGTAGCGTTCCACAGGCAGCTCTTTGCTGTAGCCCATGCCGCCGTGGATCTGCACTGCCTGGTGGGCGCAGAACATGGCCGTCTCCGAAGCGAACAGTTTGGCCATAGAAGCTTCGAGAGTGAAGCGCGCGCCGCTTTCCTTGCTGCGCTGCTTTGCCAGGGCGGCACTGTAAATCAGGCCGCGGGAGGCTTCGATGCGCGTCTTCATGTCGGCGATCTTGAAGGCGATGCCCTGGAACTCACCAATTTTGCGCCCGAAGGCCTCGCGCTCCTGTACATATTTCACGCTGGCTTCGTAAGACGCTTCGGCGATGCCCAGCGCCTGGGCGGCGATGCCGATGCGCCCGGCATCCAGCACGGTCATGGCGATCTTGAAGCCTTCGCCTTCCTGGCCGAGACGACTTCCCGAGGGCGTTTTGAAATTGTCGAAGTTAATTTCACTGGTAGCCGAAGCGCGGATACCCAGTTTGGGTTCCTTTTTGCCGCGCGTGAAGCCGGGTTGGCTGGTATCGATTAGAAACGCGCTGATGCCCTTGTCGCCCTTGTCCGCATCGGTCATGGTGAACAAGAGGATGTAGTCCGCCACCGGGGCGCTGCTGACCCAGGACTTGCGCCCGTTGATCACGTAATGGTCGCCCTGGCGCACGGCGCGGCTGCGCATGGCGGCGGCGTCCGAGCCAGACATGGGCTCAGTCAGCGAATAGGCGCCGATCTTTTCGCCAGAGGCCACGGGACGCAGATATTTTTGTTTCTGTTCTTCAGTACCGAACTTCAGGAGGCCATAACAAAAGAGGGAATTGTTCACGGACATGACCGTGCCGTGCGCTGCATCCGCCCTGCAGATCTCTTCGAGGGCCAGTACGTAAGCCAGCGTGTCCATGCCGGCACCGCCGTACTCCTCCGGCACCTCGATGCCCATGAATCCCATCTTGCCCATCTTGCGGATCGTATCGAGCGGGAACTCGCCGCTTTCATCGTGCTCGGCAGCGATGGGCAGGATCTCGTTTTGGGCGAACTCGCGCGCCGCTTGGCGCAACATCTCGTGTTCTTCTGTCAGCGGGCCGGCGGGAAAGGCATCTTTAGTGACCATAGAGCCTCCGGTTTACGGGCGTTTAGGGAGCATTTTTCATTATAGCAGAGCGATTCAAGCGCGATGGTATACTCCCGCGAATGGCCGACCAAATCACCCCTGAACTCTTCGCACGCCTGGTCGAGCTTGCTGCTTTGGAGTTGGATGAAAAAGAAGGCGAATACCTGAGGCGGGAATTGAACAACCAGCTCAAGGCCATCGATGAATTAGCTGCTATTCCCATTCCGGAAGGTACACCGTTGGCCAGTCATGGGGTTCCTTATACTGCCGCCATCCGGCCTGCCATACGCAATGACCAGGCCATGGATTCAGGTCTCGCCGCCGAAATCATGGCGCAGGCTCCCGAAACCGAAGCCGGCTACATCGCCGTTCCAGAAATCCCTCACGAACAACTGGAGTAGCGGGCCGGGGACCATGCCTGAACTTTGTGATCTGCCCGCGCACGAATTAGCCAAGCGCATCCGCGGAGGAGAGGTCTCCGCCGAGCAGGCGCTGGACTCGGCGCTCGCCCGCGTGCGCGCCGTGGACGGCGAACCCGGTCTTCTGGATGGGCCGCGTGCCGCCGGCAACCAGGTGCACGCCTTCATCACGCTCACGGAGGAGCGGGCCCGGGCCCAGGCCAAGGACATCGACCAGAAAGTGGCCAGGGGTGAAGATGCTGGGCCACTGGCTGGCGTGCCATTCACAGTTAAAGATATCTTCACCGTAAAAGGTGTGCTTTCCACCGCCGCCTCGCGCATCCTGTCCAACTTCGTAGCGCCATACACGGCCACTCCAGTTGAACGGCTGGAAGCGGCCGGCGGCGTGATGCTTGGCAAGGTGAACCTGGACGAGTTCACCTATGGTTCGTCGAACGAATCCTCCGCTTACCAACCGGCCACGCGCAACCCCTGGGATCCCAGGCGTGTGCCGGGCGGGTCCTCCGGCGGCAGCGCCGCCGCCGTGGCCGCCGGGGAAGGTGCCTTGTCCCTGGGCACCGACACGTCGGGTTCGATCCGCCAGCCGGCTGCCTTCTGCGGGGTAGTTGGCGTCAAGCCGACCTATGGGCGCGTCTCACGCTATGGGCTGATCGCTTTTGGCTCTTCTTTAGATTGTCCTGGCCCGCTAACCCGCAACGTGCGCGATGCCGCGCTGGCGATGAATGTTATCGCCGGGGCTGACCCGCGTGATGCCACCGCGGCTGCGGGCCCGGTTCCCGATTACATCGCTCGACTGGAAGAAGGAGTGAAGGGCCTGCGAATTGGCTTGTCCCCCGATTACGACAAGCTCACCTTCCTCGATCCGAAATCCGGCACGTTAGAGCATCGTGAACTGCCCAAGGGAATTGCGGATGCGGTGACACGGGCAGCCGATGCGCTGGCTAGGCAGGGCGCGGAGATCGTAGAAGGGGTGCCCATGCCGCATACCCGCTACGGCATCCCTACTTATTTTGTTATTTCGCGCATCGAGGCTGCCTCCAACCTGCATCGCTACGACGGCGTGAAATACGGCTACCGCACCCGGTCCAAGGTCGAAAACTTGCGCGAGCTGTATCGCAAGACCCGCGCCGAGGGCTTCGGCCCGCAACCCAAGCTGCGCATCCTGATGGGTATGTACGTCAGCAGCGCCCAATACAGCGAGCAGTTCTACCGCCGGGCCTTGCAAGCGCGCTCGCTGATCCGCGGCGACTTAGATGCCATCTTCGAGCAAAGTGGGAAGTTCAAGCTGGATGCGCTGCTCACACCTGTTGCTCCCACGGGGGCGTTCCCGGCGGGCGAGGTCTTCGGCGATACGGTGCTGATGCAATACGCCGACCAGTTCACTGTTACCGCCAACCATGCCGGGGTGCCGGCGCTTTCCGTTCCGGCAGGCCTGGGAAGTGAAGGGTTGCCGCTTGCCGTTCAACTTATGGGCGCTGATTTCAGCGAAGAAAAGCTCTTCCGCATCGGGCGGGCCTATGAAGTTGCCACAGAAAATGAGGAATGGCGAAATGAAAGACCGGTTGTGCTGGAAAACATTTAGCTACTTGGCGGTTTGTCTGGCATGCGCAACAACCACGCCTCTACGCCATGGATTGGGCTATGAGCGAAAAATTTGACAAGATCCTAAGGCAACTGAAAGCTCACTCCAACAAAACCAACCTGGCCGGCATGGCCCGCTTTGGCATAGCCACGGATAAGGCCTTCGGGATTAAGCATCCCGAGCTCAAACAGATCGCCAGGCAGTACCAGCGAGACCACGCGCTGGCCCAGGAACTGTGGGCCAGCGGTTACCACGAGGCGCGCTTACTGGCTACCGTCATCGACGATCCCAAGCAGGTCACTGAAGCCCAGGCTGAAGCCTGGGTCGAGGACATCAATTCCTGGGATATCTGCGATGGCTTTACCGGCAACCTAATCGACAAGACGCCCTTCGCCTATAAGAGGGCTATCCAGTGGGCGCACCGCAAAGAGGAATTCGTGCGCCGCGCCGGCTTCGCTCTCATGGCCTGGCTGCCAGTGCATGACAAAAAGGCGCCCGACGATAAATTCGATGCCTTCTTTTCACTTATTGTTGAATATTCGGCCGACGAGCGTAATTATGTGAAGAAGGCGGTCAACTGGGCACTGCGCCAGCTGGGCAAGCGCAATCGGGCATTGAACCGCAAAGCCATTGCCACAGCGCGCCAGATCGCCAGGTTGGATTCGAAGGCGGCGCGCTGGATCGGAAAGGACGCGCTGAAGGAGTTGGAAGGCGAAGCAGTCCAGGCAAGGTTGCGTGAAAAAGCAAGATAAGCTCCGCTTATCGCAGTTGCGAGAAGGCCGAAGGCCGACGAAGCAACCCCGTTCACCGAATGATCCTCAACCTGATCTCCAGGGGATCCTCTCGCGTTTGCGGGCCATGGCCAACCCCAAGCTGCTGGAGCAAGAGAAACGTCTGGGCATCGAGGTCAAAGATGGCCTTGGTATTTCCATATGGGATCTACGCAAGATCGCCAAGGAGATCGGCCGCGACCAGCCATTGGCCGAGCAGTTGTGGGAAACCGGGATTCGTGAGGCCCGGTTGCTGGCGGGCTATGTGGCCGACCCGGCGGCTATCAGCGAAGAAACCATCGAGAGCTGGGCGGCTGATTTCAATTCCTGGGATCTCGTGGATCAGGTAGCGGACGCCATTTGGCTTTCGCCTTTCGCCTACAAGAAAGCCCGCCAATGGAGCCGGCGGCCTGAGGAATTTGTCAAGCGAGCAGGCTTTGTAATCATGGCTGGCTTAGCCGCCATGGTTGACGATGTCACCAATGCGGACCTGGAGCAGTTCTTGCCCATCATCGTTCGCGAGGCCACCGACGGGCGTAACTTCGTGAAAAAGGCGGTCAATTGGGCGCTGTGCAACATCGGCAAACGCAATGGCGTTCTAAATCGCAAAGCCATTGCCACGGCAAAACAAATAAGCAAGATCGAGGATAAAACCGCCCAGTGGATCGCCAAAGACGCGCTGAAGGAATTGAGCGGCGACAAATTGCAGGCGCGCTTTAAATCCAAGCGAGGAAAGCCATAATGGTCAAAGCCTACATTTATTTACTGGTGGCCATCCTCAGCGAAGTGGCCGCCAGCACCGCCTTGCGGGCTACAAAGGGTTTTACCCAGCTCGTGCCCAGTATCATCACCATCGTCGGGTATGCTGTTTCCTTTTATGCGCTTAGCCACACGCTGACGTATTTCAAACTCGGCATCACCTACGCCATATGGTCAGGCATTGGCATGGTGCTGATCACCATCCTTGGCTTCCTCGTGTACAGGCAAAAATTGGACTGGCCGGCTTTGCTGGGTATCGCCCTGATCATTGCCGGTGTGGTCGTTATTCAGTTGTTCTCGGAGCAGGCTGCCTAGCATGACCAAGCGCAAGCTGATGGATTGCTTGGTGGGCAAGCCAGGTGCCGAAGCCGGTTACCCGTTCGGCCCCGGCACCCTGGTGTTCAAAGTTGGCGGCAAGATGTTTGCGCTACTGGGGGAGGACACCGCTCCCTGGACGATAAACCTCAAATGCGATCCGGACGACGCCTTGGCCCTGCGCGCCGCCCATAAGGCAATTGCCCCCGGCTATCACATGGACAAGCACCATTGGAACACGCTGACGTTGGATGGCAGCCTGCCGGATAAATTAGTCCGCGAGTTAATCGATCAATCTTACGACCTGGTTGTGAAAGGGCTACCAAAGGCAACGCGCGCAAAGTTACTGACCAAATAGCTATTCTTCTTCCTCGAAATCTTTCAAATCCCCATCCTCCGTCAACTCGCGTACCTTGAGTTCTGCCTTTTCCAATAGTTCGGAGCAATGCGTGGCGAGCGCTTGGCCGCGCTCGAAGAGCTTGATGGCTTGGTCTAGGTTGCCTATATCGCCTTCCAATTCCCCGACAATTTCCTCCATCTCTTTGAAGGCTTGCTCGTATGTCAACGCTTCTATCGGTTTTTCTTTTGCCATTGCTCTCCTAATCCTTCGCTTCTACTCTTGCGCCAAACTGGCCATCGCTCACGCGCACCTTCACTGCTTCCCCAGGCTCCACCTGATCTGTGCGATTCACCGATTCGCCATTTTCTTTTGAGACCACCGCGTAGCCCCGCTCGAGCACAGCGGCCGGGTTCAGCGCCTCGAATTGGGATTGGATGCCACTCAATCTGGTGCGCTGCAATTGCAGGTGTTGGCGCAGCGCGCGCGAATAACGAAAAGCGAATTCATCCATGTGCTGGCGCTCTCGCAAAATCATGGCGGCCGGTGAGTAGCGCGCCAGTTGCTGGCTCAGAGTTTGCAGAGCCGCTGCCAGATCTGCACGGCTGGGCGTGGCCAGCTCGGCCGCCGCTGTGGGGGTTGGTGCGCGTAGGTCTGCAGCGAAATCCGCGATGGTGAAATCGGTCTCGTGGCCCACGCCGCAGATGACCGGCGCTTCCGAGGCCACGATGGTGCGCGCCAGCCCCTCGCTGTTGAACGCGGCCAGGTCCTCCAGCGAGCCCCCGCCGCGGGCCAGCAGGATGAGGTCCGGTTGTGCGTAATGGTTCAGGCGCTTTATCGCGGACTCCATTTGAATCGATGCTCCCTCTCCCTGCACTTTCACCGGGGCCAGGACGACTTCCGCCAGCGGAAAGCGGCGCGCCAATGTTTGCAGGATATCGTGCAAAGCGGCTCCGCTGGGTGAGGTGATGATGCCGATGCGCCTGGGCCAGGCGGGGATTGGGCGCTTATGCTGCGGAGCGAACAGACCTTCGGCTTCCAGGCGCGCCTTGAGTTCCATGAATTGTTGGTAAAGGGCCCCCTCGCCGCCACCCGCGCGGATCTGGTCGACGTAGAGCTGATAGCGACCGGCGGCTTCATACACACTCAGGCCGCCGTGCACTTCCATGGCTTCGCCATCTTTGGGGATGCGGCTTTGCAGCTCCGCAGTGCTGCGCCACATCACGCAAGGAAGCTGGGCGTTGCGGTCCTTCAAAGTGAAATACCAGTGGCCGGATTTCGGCCGCGAGAAGTTCGAGATCTCCCCGCGCACCCACACATTTTGCAGCAAAGGTTCTGAGGCGATAACTTCGCGCAGCACACGCGAGATTTCGGAGACAGTCCAAGAGGAACGCGTTTGAGCGAAAAGCGGCAATTGTTCCATTGATGGCAGAATACTCGCAGGACGTAGGACTGTCAATCATTGTCAAGCAAGGGGTCTGCTACAATTGCCACCGTAATTGCCATGCGAAGGCTCTTTTCCCCCTGGCGGATGCCTTATATTGGCCGCGATAAGCAAGCCGAAAAGGCACAAGGTTGCGTGTTTTGCCGGGCGTTGAAGCAGGAAGATGGGCCGGAAAATCTCGTCGTTCACCGCGGAAAGACGGCCTTTGTCATCGTCAATCGCTTTCCCTACACCAGCGGCCACTTGATGGTGTTGCCTTTCGCGCACGTCGCCCGCCTGGACGAGATCGATGAAGACACTCGCGCAGAGATGATGGAATTGATGACCGAAGCGACCCTGGTGCTTACTCGTGTCTACAACCCGGGCGGCTTCAATTTGGGTGCCAACCTGGGCGCCGCCGCCGGCGCCGGCATCGAGGAGCACTTGCATGTGCATATCCTGCCGCGCTGGGTGGGGGATACCAACTTTATTTCCACCGTAGGGGAAACCCGCGTTCTCCCCGAGACGCTGGAAGAGACCTGGCAGCGCGTTAAAGCGGCCTGGTAGCCAATCGATGTCGCACACCATTTCCGCGCGCGTGTGGAGGGTGCTGGCTTGCCCGGCCTGCGGGGCTCCGCTCAGCCAACAGAATAATGGCGCCCTTTGCTCCAGCTGCCAAATCATTCATCCATATTCAGTGAACGGACAATTGGATCTTCGCCTCCAATCGCCCAAAAAACACACCATCGAATTCGAATTGGGGAAGCCGTTGCTTCCGCCGGATGGCTTCCCATTCGAAATTCTGCAGGAAAACCGGACTCCGGCCATCGACCTCGACTATGCAAAGGTCCCTTGGCATCTCACCCGTCAACTCCTTAGCCATTTCCCCAAGGCGAGGGCTAACGATGCCCTCATGCTGGATCTGGGTTGTGGTGATGGGATTCATAAGGAGACGGCCGAAACCTTTGACTTCGAGTGGGTGGGCCTAGATTACAGCCTGCCAGAGGCTCCTATCCGCGGGGATGGGCACGCCCTGCCCTTTCAGGACGCCAGCTTCGAATTTGTGCTCAGTATCGCCGTACTCGAACACATCCAGTTCCCATTCGTGATGACCGGCGAAGCCTACCGCGTACTGCAGCCCGGCTGCCTTTTCATAGGCACAGTCTCATTCCTGGAACCCTTTCACAACGATAGCTATTACCATCATAGCCACTTGGCGACTTATAATAGTCTGCACAGCGCCGGCTTTGAGGTCCTGCACCTCAGCCCGGCGCCCGAATGGCCTGCATTGGTGGCGATGTCCGAAATGGCGCTTTTCCGACTGATGCCAGGTTGGTTGGGCCGCGTCCTTGTGTGGCCTCTGCAAGTCCTCCACCGCCTATGGTGGGCCTTGGGCTATGCAATCACCCGTTCAGAGCGTTCCAGTGAGAAATACCGCCTGCTATCCACCAGCGGGGCATTCACGTTCATCGCCCGCAAACCGAATCCTTAGGAAGGTCAATGGCTAAAACCAACACATACAACCAACCGGTCATCCTCAGCGCTGTTCGCACCCCTGGCGGCAAGTTCCTGGGTTCGCTCGGCACCCTTACCGCCACGCAACTTGGCGCCGTGGCCGTGGGGGGGGGGGGGGGGGGG
>JBBEBI010000044.1:0-3589 GCA_040882365.1 Anaerolineales bacterium | reverse complement strand
GCCGGGTTGAACGGCGACGCCGGGTTCGACGAAGTCATCATGGGGAACGTGGTCTCGGCTGGGGTGGGGCAGGCGCCGGCCCGGCAGGCCGGCATCTTCGCCGGACTTGATCCGGCTGTTGGGGCCACTACCATCAACAAGGTGTGCGGTTCGGGATTGAAGGCGGTGATGCTGGCTTCCCAGGCCATCAAGGCTGAAGACGGCCATCTTTATGTGGCCGGTGGCATGGAAAGTATGAGCAAAGCGCCGTTCTTGGTAAAGGGCCGCGGCACTTTACGCTATGGAAATACAGAACTTATCGATTCCCTCCAATACGATGGACTATGGGACCCGTTTGAGGATTGGATCATGGGCGACGCCGCCGAGTTCATCGGCGAAGAATACGAAGTCACCCGCTATGCCATGGATGAATATGCGCTGCGCAGCCACCAAAAGGCGCTGGCGGCCATTGATAGCGGCAAGTTCAAACAGGAAATTGTGCCAGTGGACGTGAAAGATAAAAAAGGCAGGGTATCGGTGGTCGATACCGATGAAGGCCCGCGCCGGGATACCTCGCTGGAACTCCTCGCCAAATTGCCGCCGGCCTTCAAGCCCGATGGCAAGGTGACCGCAGGCAACGCGCCCGGTCTGAACGACGGCGCCGCTGCGCTGGTGGTTGCCAGCCGGCAGAAAGCAGAAGAATTGGGAAAGAAGCCCTTGGCGCGCGTCGTAGGCTACGCCCAGGCTGCCGTGGACCCCAAGCACATCTTCATCGCCCCGGCCCGCGCCATCCCTGTACTACTCGAGAAAGTTGGCTGGTCGCTCAAAGATGTCGACCTCATCGAACTGAATGAGGCTTATGCCGCCCAGGTGCTTGCCGACGGTTACGCCATGGCCGACCTGGGCTGGGATTGGGACAAGGTCAATGTGAATGGGGGCGCCATTGCGCTGGGGCACCCGCTGGGCGCCAGCGGCGCCCGTGTGCTTACCACGCTCATCTACGCGCTTAAGGACCGGGGCCTCAAACGCGGTATTGCTTCGCTCTGTCTGGGAGGCGCCGAAGCTGTAGCGATGGCCATTGAAGTGGAGGATTGAAATGGACAAGATAGAACGTGACCAACTGATCGAAAAATACCGCACCGCCTTCGATGATTTCATGACCGCGTTGAATGCCATTCCTAAAGAGGCCTGGCTGTTCAAACCCGCTCCCAAAGAATGGAGTGTGCACCAGGTCATTGTGCATCTTGCGGATAGCGAAACCAACAGCTATCTGCGCGCCCGCCGCCTCATCGCTGAACCCGGCCAGCTGCTAATGGGTTACGACCAGGATGTGTGGGCCAATAATCTCGATTACCACAATCAGAGCACGCAAGACGCCTTGGAAGTGACGCGCCTGGTACGCAAGATGACCTACGACCTCATCAAACGATTGCCGGAAGACGTTTGGAACAACACTGCCAAACATCCGGAATACGAGGAACCATATACCTTCGATAAGTGGCTGCGCATCTATTCCAATCACCCGCACGCTCATGCCGAGCAGATTACCGAGAATTATCGTCTCTGGAAAGAACAGCAAAGTAAAGGCAAGTAATGGCGATCAAAAGAATCTTTGTCGTCGGGGCCGGCACCATGGGCTCCGGTATTGCCCAGACCGCAGCCGTCTCCGGTTACCAGGTGGTCATGATGGATGTGGCTGATGAGTTCGTGAAGCGCGGCCAAGCGACCATTGCCAAATCCGTAGATAAGCTGGCCGAGAAGGGCAAGCTCACCGCGGAGCAGAAAGCCGCCGCCCTGGCCATCACTGCCACCACCGACCTGAATGCCGCCACCAACGCCGATCTGATCATCGAGGCGGCCATTGAGAACCCAGATTTGAAGTTCAAATTGTTCAAAGACCTGGACGGAGTCGCTAGACCAGACGTTATCTTGGCTTCGAACACTTCCTCCATCAGCATCACCAAGCTGGCGGCGGCCACCCGGCGCCCTGACAAGGTGATCGGCATGCACTTCTTCAACCCGGTGCCCCTCATGAGCCTATTAGAAGTGGTGCGCGGCAAGGAAAGCAGCGACGAGACTCTGGCGACGATACTCGAAGTGGGCAAGCAAATGGGCAAGACGCCAGTGATCGTGAAGGATTCTCCGGGTTTCATCTCCAACCGCATCCTGTGCCCGATGATCAACGAAGCCATCCTGGCGCTCGATGAAGGCGTGGCCGACGCCGAAGGCATCGATACGGTCATGAAGCTGGGCTTGGCCCACCCTATGGGTCCCCTTGCCCTCGCCGACCTGATCGGCCTGGATGTGGTGCTTTACATCATGGAAGTGCTGCACCGAGATTTTGGCGATGACAAGTACAAGCCCGCGGCGCTGTTGCACAAGATGGTTGCAGACGGGAAATTGGGCCGAAAAAGCGGCCAGGGATTCTATAGATACGGATAAGCGTCGGGGGGGGGGGGGGGGGGTGGCATGCCTCGCCCCTTCAGTTAATTCGGTGTTTTGGCCAGCTTAAAGAGATTCCACGCCAGCAAGGGGAACCAGAATAAGTACAGCGTTCCGGCAATTGCCATCAGCATATATCCGCCTTGCCAGGCCAGAAAGACCCCAATGCCGTGGATTAGGTCAAAGCCATGGGCGCCTAACCCCGTGTAAGCCGTGAATCTACTAAATGCAGGGCTTTTCAGCATCATTGCGCTTCCGATAAGGCCGGCGATCAACATTAGCAGCCGACCCAGCATTGCGCCAGATCCTTGCCACATGTTTGCGGCCAACAACGCTTCGCCCGCTGAAAGGAAACGTTCCTGCTCAGCCGCGCTGGCGGCAGCTAGGTATTTGTCACTAAGGGAGGCCAGAGAAAAAGCTGTAGGCGTTGCCAAAACCATTGTCAACCCTGCCATGAGCAATGCCGCGCCCAGAAAGGCGTAGGCTTTGTTTTGATTGCGCAGCGCCACAAAAAAACCCAAATAGATCAAATAGTACAGCGGCAAAACCAGCAGGGTCAGGCCGTCCAATCTCATGAGCCCCAGCAGACGATTCTCCTGGAGCATCGCAAAGATTTCCTCGGCATTTGCAGGCGGCCCGCCGAGGGTGAACATCTGGATCATGGTTATTAGGGAGTACAGGAGGAAGATTAGCGCCGCTATAGCCCCAGTCTTGTAGATTGGCTTCCAGTGGATTTCGCCGGTTCTTATGTTGTCCATAGCCCAACTCCTTTGCTCCTCATCCTTCGATCATATGATGCAGATAGTCAGAGGCAGGAGTAACTAGATTTCAATGTCGTTTGTCCCACGAAATCCTCGCAAGCCCAAGCGGCCTAACGGGTAAAATGCCCAGATGCCTATCTACGAAGCCGTCATCGGCCTGGAAACACACATCCAGCTGAACACCGCCAGCAAGATCTTCTGCTCTTGCAAGGCAGATTCCTGGGGAGATGCTCCCAATAGCAACATCTGCCCGGTGTGCACAGGTTTGCCCGGCGTGCTCCCAGTGCTAAATCAGGCCGTAGTGGAGAAAGCCGCGCTGCTGGCGGCCGCCATGGGCGCCGAGCTACAGCCTGTCTCCTATTTCGATCGCAAGAACTACTTCTACCCCGACCTGCCCAAGGGTTACC
>JBBEBI010000043.1:0-18253 GCA_040882365.1 Anaerolineales bacterium | reverse complement strand
CATGCGACCCCCACTTCAACTACCGGTGTGACATTTTAAAGTGTACATTGCAGCGCCTTGACCGCACAGGGCCAATTTCCCCCCGCTATCCGTGGTTTGTGTAATTAATCAGCGCATGTTCCGCTTTGTAGCTCTGCCCTTCTGCTTCCCAGCTTGCGGCCACAACCCCCTGCCTGCCACAACCTACAACACCTAACATCTACAACATTGACAATTTCGACGTGATCGACAACTTCGCCACACCTACAACGCGCCCAGACAAACTGTAGGGGCGCACTGCGGTGCGCCCTGACTTACTTCAATCGATTCGGCGCTTCTTTTCCCTAACCTGCAGGGAGTCTGGCGGGGGCGGGATCTCATCATGAGCCTGGGGCTTCGATATGGGATGGCCCGGCGGGCGTAAAGGGGCGTTGTCGTCCTTGATGCCGAACAGCGGCCCGCTCCGGGCGCGCTCACGCTTGGTGTGGCCGCGGGCCAACCCGCCCGTGCGGCGCCCGCCGCCCAGGCCCTCGAAGCCGCGCCGCCCGCTCTGGTGCGGCACCGGGTTGTTGGCTTCGGCGCGTGGCAAAACAATGGATGTTGGTTCCGGCTTTGGCTTGTGTTCCTCCCCCTTGGGTTTCCCCGTAAAGATGTTGATCTCGCTCATACCCACACTCCTTGCTAGTACGGGTCGGCACCTAAAGTATACAGCTAATTCATCGGGCAGACGCCTGGGCTGCCGCCCAGTGGACCACCGGCTGATCGGCTCGCACTATGCGCAGCCCCCGGATGCATTCTGGCGGCGCATTTATGAACTGTGCGGCGTGGGGGAAGATCGTTTCTCCCCCATGCGAACCAGTCTGGAGGAAGAGCCGATCCGGCCATATTTCAACGCCGGCATGCTGGCCGTGCCGCCCGAGGGCGGGCTGCTGCAGCCTGGGCGGTGACCTTTGCACAGCATTATCGGGCGGAGGCCGCAAGTAAATCGATCCAGGTTCCATCATTACAGTGGCGCAGGCCAATACGCTGTTTTCTAAGAGTCGCTTAATAAGCCTGAGGAAGAGTAGGAGGCAACAAAAAACCCTCTCGAAAGAGAGGGTTTTTTGTTTTGAACTCAATGTTGGTTATGGCTTTCCGCCGCCATTGCCATTCCCTTGGCCATTGCCGCGCCCGTTGCCATTACCGGGATCCCCGCCTCCGCGTTCATCGTTTTTCCCCGCCCAGGCGGGCCGATTACCGTGGTCGTCATCGGCGTCTGTAACATCAACGCCAGAGTCATCGCCCGCATCTTCCAAGGCCTTCCAGATCTGGCCCCAGCCCATATCCGCCCGCATGGCGGCGATCTCTTCCGGGGTCAGGCCTGTGGCCTGGCTGGTGGCCAGGGTCAGGGCCACGCCACCAATACCAAATCCGCCACCACAGAACAAATCCAGAGCGGCGGCGTAGCCTGCATCATAAGATTCGGCCACCGTGCCCAAGGCCGGCAGCGTAACATCCGGGTTGGAGCAATAGAACCCGGAATTCCCAGTGGTCACCTCGCCATCGGGAAGGACAACGACACCGGTGGCCACAAAAGTGCCATCCTCGGCCAGCTCACCGGTCACTTCGGCGTTGGTTCCCACCACCAGCGTGCTGAGATCAGTACCCTCGGGCATTACCACTGTCAGAATCGTGCCCTCGGCGGTCAACATCGTGAAGCTGGCGGCTGCCAGGTCTACGCTCTGAACCACGCCTGTCACCGTGGTGCTTACCTGGGCCATTGCTGGAAAAGCCGCAACAAGCAGCAGCACGGTTGCGCTGCAGATCCCCAGAATCGCTTTCTTCATTTTTCGCATCTCCTTGCGTAATAGAATCATCAGTAGTTTAACCTTGCAACCGGAAATACCTGTGAGAGTTAAGTACCGACCCGCCTTACAGTTTCGTACGGTTTACCTCGCCGTGTAATCGGTTGACCAACCCTCGGGGCTTATGGCATAATCCTCTTATTAAAGGCAGAGACGGAGAAGAGTAGGTTCGCGGCCGCTTCCAGAGAACCCGGGGCCGGTGAAACCGGGTAGCGAAAGCCAACCGAAAATCACTCCTTAGCCGCCAGCTGAAACGTGCGATGGCTACCATCGCTTAGTAAGCGAGGCCGGGGTCGCTCCCCGTTACAAGGGCGAGCCATGATTGTGGTTATGAGAGCCTGCCCATGTGACAGGAACGCGGGTGGTACCGCGGAGGTTACAAACCTTCGTCCCGTGCGATGAAAACCATCGCTGGCGGAGGTTTTGTTCTTTAAGGCGACCATGTCAAGGAACTCGTTTGTAGCTTGTCAAGTTGTTAATGAGCTGTGTGGCGCGTTAGCAACTATCAACTTGGCTGGCCGCAAAACTAAGGAGTAGTATGCCGTTTAAGGAAGTGCCCAACAAAGTGGATTTCGTGGCGCAGGAATACGCCATCCTCAAATTCTGGGATGAGAGCAAGGCGCTCGAAAAACTGCGCGCCTTGCGCAAGGGCGCGCCGAAATGGTCGTTCGTAGATGGCCCCATCACCGCCAACAACCCCATGGGCGTGCATCACGGCTGGGGCCGCACGTATAAGGACGTCTACAACCGTTACCACGCCATGAAGGGCCACGAATTGCGCTACCAGCAAGGGTTCGATTGCCAGGGCCTGTGGGTGGAAGTCGAGGTCGAGAAAGAACTTAATTTCAAGAGCAAGCGCGACATCGAAGCCTATGGCTTGGCTAAATTCGTGCTGCGTTGCAAGGAACGTGTGTTGCGCTACGCCGCCGTGCAGACCGAGCAATCCATCCGCCTCGGCTTCTGGATGGAGTGGAACGATCCAAATAGCCTGCGCTGGCTCCGTGAACAACTCGCGGCTGACTCGCAAAAGATTATCGAGTATATGGGCCCAGCCGGCGGCGCCGAAGGTACCGTCGAGCAGATCGTCGGCCGCCTGGGCCTGCCGGAGCTTGGGGGCTCCTATTTCACTTTCAGCGACGAGAACAACTACATGATCTGGGCCTTCCTCAAGCAATGCTGGGAAAAAGGCTGGCTGTATCGCGGCGCCGACTCGATGCCGTGGTGCCCGCGTTGTGCAACGGGCATCAGCCAGCACGAGATCGAAGCTGACGGTTACAAGGAAGTGACGCACAACACGGTGACGCTGCCCTTCCCGCTGCGCGGCCGCAGGAATGAGAGCCTGCTCATCTGGACCACGACGGCGTGGACACTGCCCAGCAACGTGGCGGCCGCCGTGGGCCCCGATCTTGTTTACGCCAAGGTGCGCCAGGGTGATCAGATTTATTACTTATCCAAAAGCACGCTTCACATGTTGAAAGGCGAATACGAGTTGCTGGCTGAACTCAAGGGCCGCGATCTGGAAGGCTGGACCTACGATGGCCCCTTTGATGACCTGGCACCCGCGCAGGCCGTAGGTGGCTTCCTTGAAGTGGACGAAGTCAAGGAAGGTGTTACTCAGTCGGCGGTGCAGGCACACCGCGTCCTCCTTTGGGATGGGGTGGGCGAGGCCGAAGGCACTGGCATCGTGCACATTGCGCCCGGCGCCGGCGCCGATGACTATCGCCTGGGCCGCGACCTAAAGCTGCCGGTGCTGGTTGGCATCGATGAAGAAGGCCGCTTCGTGGCGGGAGTGGCCGATTGGTTGACCGGTAAAGACGTCAACGAGGCGCGTGAGCCGATCCTCAAGGACCTCGAACGCAAGGGCTTGCTTTACAACACCGCCGATTACACCCACCGTTATCCCACCTGCTGGCGCTGCAAGACCGAGCTGGTGTGGCGCGTGGTGGACGAATGGTTCATCAGCATGGGTGCGACCTATGACAAGGCGCGCGAGGAACTCACCAGGGCCGAGAAGGACGCCAGCCTGCGATACCAGATCATGGACGTGGTCGACCAGATCCGCTGGGTGCCGGAATTCGGCCACGCCCGCGAAATGGACTGGCTGCGCAACATGCACGATTGGATGATAAGCAAAAAGCGCTACTGGGGCCTGGCGCTGCCCATTTGGGTGTGCGAGAACTGCAAGCAGCACTCTGTCATTGGGAGCGAGCTGGAGTTGAAAGAGCGTGCCATTGAAGGCTGGGATGAGTTCGCAGGGCACACGCCGCACCGGCCTTACATCGACGCGGTGAAGGTGAAGTGCGAACATTGCGGTGGCAGCATGAGTCGCATCCCCGACGTGGGCAATCCCTGGCTGGACGCAGGCGTGGTGCCGTTCAGCACCTTGCGCTATCGGCAAGATCCGGCTTATTGGAACAAATGGTTCCCAGCCGACTGGATCAGCGAAAGCTTCCCCGGCCAGTTCCGCAATTGGTTCTACAGCCTGCTGGCCATGGGCACGGTGCTGGCGGGGACCGCGCCGTTCCTTAACTTGTTCAGCTACTCGACCTTGCTGGATGAGCAAGGCCGTCCTATGCACAAGAGCATGGGCAATTCCATCGAGTTCAACGAGGCGGCAGACAAGATGGGCGTGGACGTGATGCGCTGGATGTATTGCGCCCAGAAGCCCGAGAATAACCTGCTGTTCGGTTTCCACCGCGCCGACGATGTGCGCCGCCGTTTCCTGATCCCGCTGTGGAACGTGTACAGCTTCTTCGCCACATACGCCCGGCTGGATGGCTGGGCGCCGAATTTCACCAAGTTGGATGCCAATCATCCGGAAGGCGCCACGCCGAGCAGCAATAATCCTCTGGATCGCTGGATCCTGGCGCGCCTCAATCAAACGGTCAGCCAGGCGGTCAGGGGTTTAGAGGATTGGGATGCCTTCTCAGTGACGCTGGCTGTGGAGTCGCTAATCGATGACTTGACCAACTGGTACGTGCGGCGCAGCCGGCGCCGCTTCTGGCGCAGCGAGCAGGACGCCGACAAAAAGCTGGCCTACGCCACGCTCTATCACGTGCTGGTCAAGCTCGTGGGTACCCTGGCGCCGCTTACGCCGTTTGTGGCCGAAGAGATGTACCAGAACCTGGTGGGCGCGCAGAAGGATAAAGCCCACGCAAGTGTTCATCACACCATGTATCCGCAAGCAGATGCCGCAGCCGTCGATGATGCACTGGTCGCCGAGATGGGGTTGGCGCGGCAGATCGCCAGCCTGGGCCTCAGCGCCCGCGGCAACGCCAACCTAAAGGTGCGCCAGCCGCTGGCGAAGGCGCTGGTACATTCCGCGGCGGGCGCCAATCAGCTCCCCGATTACCTCGCTGTGATCGTGAAGGACGAACTCAATGTCAAAGACATTGAGTTCGTAAAGCAAGCCGGTGAATTGGTGACTTATCGCCTGCTGCCCGATAATGCCAGGCTTGGCCCCCAGTTTGGGGCCGATTTCCCCAAGCTGCGCGCCGCGCTTGAAGCAGTGGACCCAGCGGCGGCGAAAGCGAAGTTGGATGCCGGTGACGTGGTCACGGTGAAGATCGGCAAGGAAACCGCGGAACTGACGGCGGCCGATATCCTGGTGAACAGCCAACCGGCGACGGGCCTGGCGGTGGCCGCCGATAAGGGCGTCACTGTCGGCCTTGACACGGCCATCACGCCGGAGCTGAGGGCCGAGGGCCTGGCGCGCGAACTGGTGCGCCGCATCCAGGACCTGCGCAAGAAGGCGGACTTCAACATCGAGGACCGCATCAACACTTACTACGAAGCCGAGGGCGACCTGGCGGCCGTCTTCCGGGATTGGGCAAAGTACATAAAGGCGGAGACGCTAAGCGAACAGCTAACCGCGGGGCCCGCGCCTGCTGAAGCCTTCGCCGAGGAACAAAAAGTGGATGGGAAAAAGGTGATGCTGGCGGTGAAGCGACGTTAAGCCGGGGTTGTCAAGCGGCCTTGCGGATTTCGCTGGCCAACTCGTCGCGATTAATCAATTTGCAGTCATTGACGTCCGCCAAGGCTATGGCACGCTGGCTGAAGTAGTTGTTGGTAATGACGACTGCTTTGGTGCAGCCATGGTATTTCACGCCTGTAACAGCAGCTCTAACCGCGTCTACTCCCACTTCCGAGCTCCACCGCTTGGCTTGAACAGCGTATTTTTGTTCGCCACGTGAAGCGATTAGATCAATCCCGTAATCTTCGAAACCGCCAATTTCCTGCACTTGATAACCTTGTTTTCTTAATAACTTAGCGATGAAGTGCTCGAACTCGGTCCCGCTCATATCGTCCACACCGGAGATGTGCAGCGGCCGCATCTTCTTCCGATATGCCAAGTACTTTGCGAGGAGCAGAAAGAGGATGAAACCTACTATCGCCTGGAATAAAGCAAGATACGAGGGATCCCCGGAGGAATGGACAAAGACAGCGATAATCCCCAACAGAAATATTAAATCCAGCCAATCGGTTTTGCCTTTTCGTCTGCGCCGGTGCCTCATGCAGGTCTCCCTCTTCGCTAGTTCGTTCTATTCTTTCTTATAGTGATTGCCCCCGCGCCTCAATAGGTAATAGCTCCTAGCGGCTCTGGACGGATATAAATTTCCCCATTTTGCCGATGGCGGTGAGAACACCAATGACGACCTGCAGGATCAGCACGATGCGAGCCATGCCATCAGTGAGCCAGGAGAACACAAATTGAACGGGGCCGGGCAAGATATCCGCCAAGTGGCTGACGTCGAAGGGAAAGACGAAGAACAGCCAAAGGGCGCCCACGGCCAGGGCGGTGTTGGCGATAGCTTCCATGGGGCGGGCCGGGTTGCGCACTCCCAGGGAGGCACGGATGATGGGCGGGACCAGCGACAGGGCCATGGGTCCGTATAAAGCCAGCATCTCATACGCGCCGAACTCCGCGGTGAAGAACCCCGTGTTCAACACCTGATGGGCGGCAAAGAAACCCGCCACAAACGCCATGGCGATGATGGTGAAAATCACTTCGAGCCAACGCTCGAGCAGGCTAAGCACCTCTCGGTCTTTGACGGTTGTTGTCATGGTTTATGGCCTTTCCACAGCAGCTAGGACAGGGACACGCCCAAGCTACTTGAGGGGGAGTACTAATACCATTGGCAGATGTCCTGAAGCGGGGATGACAATTCGCCACAGCCAGACGAAGACAGAAGCCACCACTGGCTTTGCAGAAGGGGGTTATTCGGAAGGCGTGGTTCTATGGATTCTTCGGCTCCTTGATTATCAACTGGGCGAGGATTTTTGTCTCCGCCTCAGAATGACACGAGACGTTACGCCGAGGAATCTTTGCCGCGGCCCCAGATGAGCCCTTCGATGAAGCGCCACAAGCGGCGCAGCCAGGAGCGCACGCGCGCCCAGCTGCGATAAGTTGTGATGCGAATGGGCTTGGCCTCTTCGAACGGCCCGGTCCAATGCACGGCCACGGAACCCCAGGTAAGACCGGCGCCAAAGCCAACCATCACAGTGTTGTCGCCGGGCTTCAGCAGACCCTGTTCCACGGCTTCGCATACCGCGATGGGAATGGAAGCTGTAGAGGTATTGCCATACTTGTCCACATTCACCATAAATCGCTCCAAGGGGAGCTTTAACCCTCGCGCGGCGGCCTGGATAATGCGGAGGTTGGCCTGGTGCGGAACGATTACGCCTATGTCTTCGATGCGCAAACCGGCCTTATCGATGGCCTGTTTGGAGGCGGAGGCCATGACGCGGGTGGCGAAGCGGAAGACTTCGTTGCCGTTCATATGAATGAAGTGCAAGCCATCCAACACCGTTTGCGAGGAGGCAGGGTTCTTGCTGCCACCGCCGGGGATGGTGAGCAAATCACCACCGGAGCCGTCGGAGCGCATGACTGCCGAAAGCACCCCGCCTGGCTCCTCATTGGCTTGCAGCACAAAGGCGCCCGCGCCATCCCCAAATAAGATGCAAGTGCTGCGGTCGCTCCAGTCCACGATGCGTGACAGAGTTTCCGAGCCAACGACCAGCGCGCTTTTGATCTGTCCGCTGCGAATGGCCTGGGAGGCCATGTTGAGTGCGAAGATGAAGCCGGTGCAGGCGGCTGAAAGATCGAAGGCGCCGGCATGCGTAGCCCCGATGCGGTCCTGCACCAGGCTGGCCGTGGAGGGGAACACGTATTCCGGCGAAGAAGTGGCCACGATCACGAGATCGAGATCCGTCGGCGGCAATTTGGCCATGTGCAAGGCTGCGATGGAAGCCTCCACGGCAAGGGAAGCCGTGGTCTCATCCGCGGCGGCGATGCGGCGCTCGCGAATGCCGGTGCGCTCGCGAATCCATTCGTCGTTGGTGTCCACCATTTGGGCCAGGTCATCATTGGTGAGCACTTTTTCGGGGACGTACATGCCCCAGCCGGTGATGTGCGCGTAGGGCATGTCAGCCGGCTTGGACGCCGTTCGGCCTGCCGAGGATGAGCGTGGCGTTGTGCCCGCCGAACCCGAAGGAGTTCGACATGGCGATATTCAATTTCGCTTTGCGCACTGCGTTGGGCACGTAATCCAGATCGCACAACGGATCGGGGGTTTGGTAGTTGATGGTGGGCGGGATGATGCCATCGCGCATGGCTAGCAAGCAGAAGATGGCCTCGATGGCGCCGGCCGCGCCGATCATGTGGCCGGTCATCGATTTGGTGGACGACACCGGGACGTCGTAAGCCAGCTCGCCGAAGGCGGTCTTGATGGCGGCGGTCTCGCTTTTGTCGTTCAGCGGGGTGCTGGTGCCATGCGCATTGATGTAATCGATCTGTTTGGCTTGGAGGCCGGCGTCGGTGAGCGCCATGCGCATGCAATCGGCCGCGCCGCGGCCGTTCTCAGCCGGGGCGGAGATATGGAAGGCATCGTTGGTGCTGCCGTAACCCAAGAGTTCACCATATATTTTTGCGCCGCGCGCCTGGGCGTGTTCCAACGTTTCGAGTACCACGACAGCCGCACCCTCGCCGATGACGAAACCGTCGCGGGTGGCATCGAAAGGGCGCGAGGCGCCTCCCGGGTCGTCGTTGCGCGTGGTCAGCGCGGTCATGTTACCGAGGCCGGCCAGGGCCATCACATTGATCGAGGCTTCTGAGCCGCCGGCCAGCATCACGTCCGCCTGGCCGCGCCGTACGATTTCGGCGGCCTCGCCGATGGCGTTAGCGCCCGTGGCGCAGGCCGTGGAGATGGCCCAGTTGGGACCCTGGATCTTCATGCGAATGGCGATGATGCCGCCGGCAGAGTCGGGGATCATCATGGGCACTAAGAAGGGGCTGACGCGGTCTGCGCCAGATTGCATGAACACTTTCACTTGTTCGAACATGGTGGTGGAGCCGCCAATGCCGCTGCCGACGATGCAGCCTATGCGCGAGCGATTTTCATCCGTGATCTGCAGGCCGCTATCGGCCACAGCTTCCTGAGCGGAAGCCACCGCCAACTGCGTAAAGCGGTCCATGCGTCGAGCCTCACGGTGGCCCAATAGGGCGCTGGCATCGAAACCCTTCACTTCTGCGGCGATACGGCTCTTTTGCCCGCTGGCGTCGAACAGGGTGATGGGAGTGACCCCCGATTTGCCGGCCAGGATGGCCAACCAAGTGGACTTTACGTCGTTACCAACGGGGCTGACGCACCCCAGGCCGGTGAATACAATTCGTTTCTTCATTACCAGGGGACTCACTTGTGAGGTTTATAACACAAGGAAAGGCAAGGCGGTGCGTCGGTGGATTTCATTCGGGAGGCCCAACCACGAAGACGCCGGGCAGCGAGACGCAGAGCCCGCATCCGATGGCGGGTTCTTCCACATCACATTCGCACTTAGTGCAGTGGGCCTTTACGCGCACCTCGGGTTTCATAAAGAACAGCGGCCTTTCGAGGCGGGGGGTCAGGGTCTGGTTTTCGCAGGCGTTGGCCTGCAAGATATCGGGCACCGGGCACTTAGTGCACAAATCCTCGGTCCAATACAGCTTGGCGCCTTCCAGCAGGCGGCAGCGTTCGACGCTGCGCCCGCGGTGGTAATCGCCGAAGAAGTAGCGGCATTCTTTGCCGGCGGGGGTGAGCATGGCGGCGATTATAGCCAGCCAGGTGGTGAAGCGGGCTGAGGGGGATGCGTGCTAGACGCGCGTAACGTATTCGCCGGTGCGGGTGTCCACGCGGATCTTGTCGCCCTGGTTGACAAAGGCGGGAACCTGCACCTGCAGGCCGGTCTCGGTAGTGACCAGCTTGCTCACTCCGGTGGCGGTGTCGCCGCGCACGGCGGCTTCTGAGCGGACGACATCCAAATCCACCGCCGTGGGGAGTTCGATATCCAGCGGCTCCCCTTCGTGCAGAGTGAGCTTGACTTCCATCCCTTCCTTTAGATAGCCGACCGAATCCCCCAAAATGTCGGCGGCAAGGCTGGTTTGCTCGAAGGTTTCTTGATCCATGAACACATAGTGAAGACCGTCCTTGTACAGGTACTGGACCATGTGATGGTCCAGGCGCACGTCCTGCACGCGGGTGCCTGAACTGAAGGTCTTGTCAACCACGGCGCCGCTGCGCAGGTCGCGGGCACGCACGCGGATGGTGGCGTTGCCGCGGCCGGGCTTGTTGTGCGAATAATCCAGCACTTTGTATAGGTTTTTATCCAGCTCAAAGGTCACGCCTTTGCGCAGGTCATTCACGTCGATCATTCAGGCTCCTTGGTTACTACGGGAAAATCGCGGGGGGATTATATCGCAGCCCGGCCGCAAGGCCGGGGATTGAGTAACCGGCTTATATTGGGACTCTTGGGGGAGGAGAGGCTCTACCCTTAATGGTAGACTCCCACCGAATGCCAACCGGCCGACTGCGCAAAGTGGTGTGTGTAGAAGACGAACCGGAGATGATCGATCTCATCCGGCTCATCCTTAGCCGCAAAGGTTTCGAGGTCATTGGCGCTGACGGGGGCGTCGCGGGCCTGGCGGCCGTGCGCCGCGAGAAGCCCGATCTCGTCCTTCTGGATCTGATGATGCCCGAAATGGACGGATGGCAGGTCTACCAGCAACTCAAGGCCGACCCCGAAACGGCGCAGATCCCGGTCGTCGTGGTGACGGCCAAAGCCCAAAATATAGACAAGGTCCTTGGTCTGCACATTGCCAAAGTGGATGACTACATCTCCAAGCCATTCAGTTTGCAAGAACTGGTGGATCGCGTGGATGCGGTCATCAAGCGCCACGCCCAGGCACGCAACGCCGCCAGCTAACCGGCGCGGTTCCAATGCGCCGAGTCGAAATCTTCAACCACAGCCGCCCGCTGAACTCCCCCCTCGTCGTCGATTATTGCGAGAGTTACTTGTGCAAACTGCGCGGCTTGGCCCTGCGCCGGGAACTGGCGCCTGGCCGCGGCCTGCTGCTGGCCGAAGGCCGGGAGAGCCGGCTGAATGCCGGCATCCACATGTTGGGCATGTTCTTCGATTTGAGCATCGTATGGCTGGACAAGGATTTGAAGATAGTGGATCTGCGCAGGGCACGTCGTTGGCGCTCCTTTCTTTTTCCGCGCAAACCCGCCCGCTATGTGTTAGAGTTTCACGCTTCCCGATTGGATGAATTCCGCCTTGGCGATCAACTGGTTTTCAAAGAGAGCGCTGCAATTTAGTTTACTGGCCGGCCTGCTGCTGGCCCTGGCCGCTGTTCCGGCGACGGCCCAAGAGGGCGGGCAGGGCGTCCGCTACGTGGTGCA
This sequence comes from Anaerolineales bacterium, assembly GCA_040882365.1. Lineage (GTDB taxonomy): Bacteria > Chloroflexota > Anaerolineae > Anaerolineales > UBA11579 > JAMCZK01. The sequence goes on along the minus strand of JBBEBI010000043.1, from coordinate 6,717 downwards.
GCCGGGCGACACACTCTCCAGTATTTCCTTGCGTTTCGATGTATCCGTCCAAGACTTGATCGACGCCAATGGTATCGCCGACCCTAACAGTTTGAACGTCGGGGAGGTGCTGGTCATCCCTGGCATTGATTGGATCGAAGGCACCCTGGTCCTCGAGGAGATGCCGCTGGGTGAATCTTATTTGAGTCTCAAGCGCCGCTACCTGCTGGACGATGAGGATATGCAGCGCCTAAACAGATTCACCAGCACCAGCCCGGAGCAGTTGTATGCCGGCTTCCAGGTGATGCTGGCCACCGAACGCGGCGAGTTGACCGGCAGCGCACGCGTTGTGGTTGCGCCCGGGCTCTCGCTGCTGGAATTGGCCGCGGCCTACGGCGATAATCCATGGCGGCTTGCGGCCGTTAACCAGTTGCCCGGAACCTGGGCCGCGGTGCCCGGGGATGTGCTGTTCATGCCGGGCCGCCAGGGCGAAGGCCCGGGCGGGCTGCCGTCGCCAATTACCGCGTTGAGCCTTGATGAGCCAGGGTTCGTGCAGGGGCACACGGCCGTCCTTTCTGTTGCTGGTCCCGCGGATATGACGTTGACTGGGAACCTGATTGAACAGGCGCTCAATTTCTTCCCCAATGAGGAAGGGTGGGTTGCGCTGCAAGGCATTGCCCTGGAATCTTCGGCCGGCGTATACTATTTCGGCCTGGCCGGCACTCTCCCCAACGGCGTGAATTTCTCCTTTACGCAGCCTATCCGAGTACAAAGCGGTGGTTTTGCAACGGCCACGCTTTCCGTCAATGCGTCGGAGCTTTTGGATGCCGAGCTTTCGGCCGCAGAAAACACCCGCGTCCGCGAACTAATGACGCCGGTGACTACCGAAAAAATGTGGCAGAAACTATGGGGTTGGCCGCACGACCTGGTCGACGACGTTACTTCGGAGTTTGGCGTTTACCGCAAATATAACGGCGGCTTGGCCGAAAGTTTTCACTACGGAGTGGACTTTGGGGGTGGGGCGCTGCTGAGCATTTATGCCCCTGCGCCTGGGCGGGTTGTGTTTGCCGGGCCGCTGGATGTGCGCGGCAATGCCACAATCATCGATCACGGCTGGGGGATCTACACAGGCTATTGGCATCAGGAGGAAATTTCCGTACAGGTGGGGGATCTGGTCGAGGCAGGCCAGGTGATCGGGATTGTAGGCAAAAGCGGGCGCGTGTCTGGCCCGCATCTGCATTGGGAAGTATGGGTAGGCGGCGTTCCAGTGGAACCGCTGGATTGGCTGGCCCGCGTCTTTCCCTGATCCCCAGAAATCGTATTGTTCTTTTTCCTCAGTGTAATAAACTTTTAGTGCCTGCCGGGCTTGCCTCTCATAGTCAGGCGGAACGTAGATCTCGAAATCCTCGACACGCCCACGAAAGGCCAGTGGGCGAATGCCGTCATTTCTTATAACCACGGGTATTTGCTGGCTCTCGAGCACGGCCTTGACAAGATCGGCTTCGGCGGAGTCGCTGCGCGTAGCGACCAAAATCCATGGACTCGGTGTAGCCATTCCCTACTCACTGTTCTCCGTTCTATGGATGCCAAAGGTCTCTTCTAAAATTCGCTCGGCTTCTTCTGACTGGGACTGCGGAACAAACACCTCGATCTCGGCGAAAGCGCCGGCGGTGAGTCCGTAGACGGTGCTGGCTCCTTCTTTCGATAACATGACCTGGATGCCTTGCGCTTCCAGCATACCGCGCAAGACTTCTGCTTCAGATGGGTCATTCAACACTACGAGTTTCTTTAGTGCGTCGTCACTCATCACTCACCTCGACTCTTGAAGCCGTAGCTCGCTCGTGTATAATACGCCCGCTTTGGCTCCGCAGTTCGCATTTCTTTCCTTATTTTCCCACATCTCAGACTACACCGAGAGTAAAGGTTTTACATACGGTTATGGCGCTGCAATTGCCTAATGCACCAGTGCCTAAGGCACTCGAGATCGATTGGGATCAGTTCGACATTCGATCGCAAGACCTCGAATTCCTGTCTGCATATCTACTTGAAGTTGAAACTCCACTTGGGCCTGAGGAGTTGGCCGTGCAGCTCATCGGGAACCGGCTGCGCTTGCAGAGCGAGCAGCAAGCCATCAAACAGGCGGCCAACAAGGTTTACCTGCCCAAGGAACGTTTTGCGGTCGGCGATCACCTGCTCTTCCCGGCGCAGGAATGGGCCGCCGGCCGCGTGAGCGGGCTGCGCCCGGCCAGGTCCGGGAACGGGGCGGATTTCGAGGTCATCAGTGTTGAATTCAAGAATGGCCGCACGCAAGAATATGCCACCGGGTTGGCCGACCACAAACTTAATCACATACCCGAGCAAAACGGGGAATCCCAGGAACCCCTGCCCGAAGCAACCGCCAAGGCGCATGCCAGGCAAGTTGCTCCCTTGGTGGCCGAGGCGTTGCGCAAGAGTCCCGATTTCGTGTACATTGCCGGCCGCTGGTTCCCCAAGGCGTTGATCGTAGATGTAGATCAGGGCCAGCGCAACGTGGCCGAGGCGCTGTTGGACATGGCCGGGGGTGGACCATTGCCAACCAGCAAGCTGCTGGGCGAAGTGGAGTTGCCTCAGGGCGTAAATCCCAAGCTGGCCGAATTCTCTCTGGACCTGGCTTTGCAGGAGGACGAACGCTTCGACGAGGTTGGCCCCTCCGGTGAGGTGGCCTGGTTCCTGCGCCGCCTGGAGCCGGAGGCGGTGCGCGAGACACCGCTGTTCCTGCGCTATGAACCGATCCAGCATGACCGTGCTTTGTTGACCGAAGACATGTTGGACGTGGAACGCCGCTTGGACGATGAATTGACCCCGGTGGAATTCCAGACCGACCTCGAAAACAAAGATGTGCAGATCCCATTGATCTTTCCGCATTGGCGCGTGGGCAGCTTTCCCCTCACGCGGCGCGTGGCGCGGCTGTTCCCCAGCGCGTACGAGTCGCCCAGAGTGCGCTTCGATTTCGTGGACGCGCAGAGTGGCGATCGCTTCCAGGGTTGGGTAGTGCGCGCCGGCCGATATATCGTAGGGTTACGTGACTGGTACCTGAAACGAGGCTTGATGCCGGGCAGCTACGTGCGCGTGCTGCGCGGCGAAAAGCCGGGCGAGGTTCTGGTGTCTGCCGAAGCGCACCGTTCCAGTAAAGAATGGGTGCGCACGGCGCTGGTCGGGGCGGATGGCGGCGTGGTGTTTGCTACCCTGAAGCAGCAGGTTGAGACTTCATTCGATGAACGCATGGCCATCTACCTTCCCGGAGAGCTGCAGGTACTGGAAGCCGAATGGCAGCGCCGCGCCGGCAAACCGGTCAGCAACTTTGCGCAGATCACCATGAACACCATGCGCGATCTGGCCAAGCTGAACACGCAAAACCACGTGCACGCCACGGAGCTGTATTCCGCGGTCAACCTGATAGTGCGCTGCCCGCCGGCGCCATTGTTCGCACTGTTGGCCTCTCGTCCGCAGTTCCAACACGTGGGCCATTTGCATTTCCGTCTGGTGGATCAGGTGGCAGAGTCATGAGCGACGCGCCGGAACCCAACGCATCGGAATCGCCGCGCCCCAGCCTGATCAAGCCCACACTGGATACGCCTTTCCATATCGATTTCTCCTGGTGGCGGCAGAACGACCGCGAATGGCTGGTCTTCCTGCGCGGCCTGCTGGGCGAGGAGCAGGAAGCACACCTAGCCGAAATGAACATGGAAGATCGCGTGGATTGGGTGGACCCCCACACTGGCGAAGTGACCCAGATGGACTTGCTGCAGTATCTGCTGAGCCAGCACTATGCCCAACAGGGTGAGCAGGGCGCCTCCATGGTCGAATCGATCTTCCGCGTTTTCCTAAAAAATGGCAACAGCGCCATGAGCGCCAGGCAGCTGGGCGAGGCTTTGAGCCGCCCGCCGCAGACCATCCTGCGCACGTTGGCCGGCGCCCGCGTCTATCGCGGTATTAGACCGGTGGGGGCGTAAGGGCAGCTCCCACCGCTGTATAATTTGCCTTTGCTTGTATCCGCAATGAGCTGGCCCCCATAGCTTAATGGATAAAGCAGCAGCCTTCTAAGCTGAAGATTCCAGGTTCGAATCCTGGTGGGGGCGCTACGCACGGCCTGACGGCCGTGCGAATGGAGTTCCTACTCGGCTTCGCCGAGTAACGCAACTCCACTTTTATCAGCGATTGCAACTGATGGTCTCGGCCCTGTGCACGGCCTGACGGCCGTGCGAATGGAGTTCCTATTCGGCTTTGCCGAGCAACGCACCTCCCTCCCAGTTACGACGGTTCGCTCCAATTTCCACCAATTCTGTCAGGCGGGGTTGGCGATTGCCCTTCCACTCGCTAAAATGTAACTCCCATTGTGAAAGTCCAGCGTCTTCTCTTACTGCTATCCTTTCTGGTTGCCGCTACGGCCGCAGCATGGTCACCGCAACCGGCGGACCGGGTGGCGGCGTTAGCCTGCGAAGACGAGCCCAAGGTGCGCGAAATGCCGCGCTTTGCGCGGCTGATGCATGACCCGCAATGGATGGAATGGCCTTCGCGCATGGGTGACTCCGCATGGCCGGGCGGGTTTTATCTGGATTGGTATCCCGAGACGGTTCAACTGACCACGGGGCCGCACAGCGGGGATGGCAGGCTGACCTACAGCCGCCCCTGGTTGGAATATTTGCGCGACCTGCAGCCTAATGACGAGGCCGCGGTGTGGATCACCCGGATCGCGGCCGGCTTGTTCGACCGGGTGAACGAAGAAATCCCCATCCTGGATCTAGATCGCCTCGAGACAAAACCCGTTGCCGAAGCCATATCTTCAGGGGGGAACGTGGTGAAGATCCTGGAAACCAAAAATGGGGCGGGGCGCATCGAGATGATCTTTTATCGCAAGTACCCGCCCGACCCGAGCGTCCTGAATTATCAGACCAAGCCGTGGCTGGTAACCAAGTTCACTTCGGTGTCGAGGGAGGGAGAGCTGGGCAATGCGGGGGGCATCGATGTGTATTTTCCCAACCTGGCCAAGAACAAGAAGGGCTATTGGGTCGAATTGAAACGGATCGAGTGGTTCCCGCTTTTACCGTTCTGCGGAATTGCCGAAGGAAGTTTGAACATTCACTCGGCTCCAGGTGGGGCGATTACAGGCAGCCTGGGTTCCGGCCAACCGTTCACCGTCGAGGAATATTTGCCGCAGGGCAGCAACGTGTGGGGCCGCATCGACGGCGGCTGGATCCTGCTGGAATACCAAAGCGACGGCCTGCCGATCTACCCCACGACCTGGGAAATGGAGACGCGCCCGCCGATCGACTACTAGTAGTAAACTTCTAATCCGCAGGTTGCAGGTTCAAGCCCTGCCGGGGGCACTCGATTGTGCAATGTGACACCCCTTTAATTGGCTCCACTTGGCTGGCTAACCAGGATACTTCTCGGGATCGTTTCCGTAAGTCCTTTCTTCCTGAATTCTTCCATTTTCTTTATGTATTCTTAGCTGGGAAAGATCTTTCTTTCTAGCCGCTCTGATTCCACGTTGGACTGCGTTCTCTTTTGTAGTGTGATGACTCATCTTCCGTGTCCCTCTATTAAGATCCCATCCCCCTTTAGGTGAATGCACAACGCTGAAAATTATCCGCTTGCTCATCCAGATCCTCCTAAGTATTGATTCGGAGCCATTCTGCTGCCACAGCCAGATAATCCTTATGGTGAAGTGCTTTCGAATCTAGACGAATAGGCATTGTTTCGCAAAAGATAGGCAAAGCGCGTTTGAATAGTTTGTAATGACTCCAAATTGACGAGGGGGAAGGTATTATCTCGTTTGTCTTCGTTCTCAGCCAATTCCTTGTTATCTCAATTACTTTTGAAATCTGATTCTGATGCGCCTTAACATCCTGGCCGGCAAGGTCTGACATGTATATCTGATACCGATATCGGGTTTTCGCCATTACTAGGCTTTCTTTCATTTTTTGCTTATGGCTGCCGAAGTACTGAGCGCTTAGAAAAATGCCCAGTTCAAGTGGCATGTTGAACCTCGGCAGACCAAATTGGTCTAGTTGTGTTCTTGAAAGATCATGGATCCCGTATCTGCACTCGGAAATGATGCGATAAATTGTGTGAATTCTTGGATCGTGGAAATTTTCGATTTCTTTTGTGGATCTGGGCGTATAGCCACAGTCTAGTACTGTGAAAATAATCGCCTTAAAGAGTCCTTCATACATGGGGTCAAAGGGACAATTAATGAATACGCTTTCCCCGTAAGATGCCATAGGATTCCCCTAGTTATTTGGGAGGATATGGATCTCTTACGGATAAGTGTTCAGCAATTCGTCCTTGCCGATCATGGATAATTATGGCTTCGTATCCATGGTTAGCAATCTCTTTCGCATACCTGACAGCACCATCCTTTGTCCCAAAGGCTTTGGAGCTAGGTCGTCCCACCATTTCCTTTACCCGCCACCCACTCCCTTTCCGCGGAATGACATGGATCGAGCCTAGGGCGATTTTGGCTTCTTGCTGTGTGAAATTGCTAGGTCGAAATGCCCACCTTATCGTCCGCTTTTTCGCCCTGGTCCTTGATACCCTCTTTATCTTCATTGGATAACCTCATAGCAGATTATATAGCATCACAGATGTTATGTAAGGGGCAAGAACAACATAAACCTTGATGGGTTACAGGAATGGTCAAAATCCCAACAAATCCGTAGGTCATAACAAACTTGACAGGCTGGTCGTTTGCGTGGT
>JBBEBI010000042.1:0-18371 GCA_040882365.1 Anaerolineales bacterium | reverse complement strand
GCGTAACTTTCGCCATAAAGGGGTGTTCCTGTGCTTGAGGCTAGTTTACCAGCCGTAATTTTGGCTGTCAAACATTGCTTGACTGAGGCTGCTCAATAGGTAAAATTGCCCCGTTTTTCCCAAGGCTTAGGAGGCTGATATGGCAGATACGTTTGAACAGGTGAAGAATACTATCGTCGAATTGCTCGGCGTGGATGCTGGAAAAGTGACCCGCGAAGCGCGCTTCCGCGAGGACCTGGAGGCGGACTCGCTGGATATCGTTGAACTTATTATGGCCCTGGAAGATAAGATGAGCATCGAGATCTCGGATGAGGATGCCCAGAAGATCACTACCGTTGGCCAGGCTGTGGATTACATCGACAATCAAAAGAAATAGATCTATCTGCCACAAACAAAGCGCAGCGAAAGCTGCGCTTTTTCATTAATTGCTTAGAATGAATCCCCTTATGCGAAGTAAGTCTTTTGTGGTCAGCTTTGCTATCCTCTTCGCGCGGCGGTGTGGCTGCATGAGGTCGCGGACTTAATATACGACCCCTTATGCACCTGAAGCCGGGCGCCGGATCCCGAAAGTGATCCTGCAACTGGAGGGGGAAATAGAGTATCGACTTTATGCAAGCGGCGTAAACCTGCAGCCCAATTAACCGCTTTGAAAGTCTGAATATTCCTCAGGGATAGGGAGGTCGAATTTCTTGCACAAGGCCCAAACATCCTGATAATCAATTGCGTCAAGCTTATACCCCGTATGGAATTTCACCAACCATTCAGGTGAAATGCAGCGCACAGGATGGCCAGCTATATCGCCCTTTCCTGTCAGGGACCCGACTGGGTACATGATCCCCTTTTCCTCTGGGCCATACATGCCGTTGCCATGGTTGTCTAAAACGATGACATGCACGTCAACTAAATGACCCTCCTGATCGCCCAGGACAAAATTCCAGTCACTTGTATCGTCCCTTAGTTGATCTGTATAACCTTTGCGCTCCAGAAACTCGCGCAGTTTTCCAAGATCCTTTTGTTCTATAACAATATCTATGTCTTCATGTGGTCGTGTTTTTCTACCTAATAAAGCGTCAACCCCCCAGCCACCATCTATCCATATATTTACGCCTTGTTTTTCAAGACTTGTATATAGAATAATTACATCGGCCGCGCTGGAAGACTTCTTCGTGGCCGATCCTGCTCTCACTTCTTCAGCAGCTCCGGGATCTGTTCCGGGTGGTCAGCCAGCTGCACGCCTGCTTGCCTGAGCGCAATGATCTTGTCTTCAGCGCTGCCTTCGCCGCCCTCAACAATGGCGCCGGCGTGCCCCATCCGCTTTCCGGGCGGGGCGCTACGCCCGGCGATGAAGCTCACTACCGGCTTGGTCATGTTCTGGCTAATGAACTCTGCGGCCTTCTCTTCATCGGTTCCGCCGATCTCGCCGATCATCACGACTTTGTCGGTTAGCGGATCTTCCTCAAACATGCGCAGCACATCGATGAAATTCAATCCCTTGACCGGATCCCCGCCGATGCCGACGCAGGTCGTGGCGCCCAGGCCCACCAGCTTCAGCGCGTAAAGCACCTCGTAGGTCAGCGTTCCGGAGCGTGACACGACGCCGATGTTGCCGGGGATAGCGTTGTCGCCTGGGATGAAGCCAATCTTGGTCTCCCCGGGCGTCAACAGGCCCGGGCAATTAGGACCGATGAGCTGCACCCCCTTAAAGTCCAAATAAGCGCGCACTCGCATCATGTCCTGGATAGGGATCCCTTCCGTCAGGCACACGATGAGGCGTACACCTGAGTCGGCCGCCTCCAGCATGGCATCTGGCGCCGCCGATTCCGGCACGATGATCATGCTGCAATCCGCGCCTGTCGCCTCCACGGCCACCTTCACGGAGTCGAATACGGGTACTTTGCCATCCAGCACCCACTCGCCGCCCTTGCCGGGTCGCACGCCGGCCACCACCTGGGTGCCGTATTCCAGCATGCGCTCGGAATGGAAAAGCCCCTCACGCCCGGTGATGCCCTGCACCACCACGCGCGTATTTTTATTGGCCAGAATTCCCATCTCAGTTTCTTCCTTTTGCGGCGGCGACAGCTTTCTTGGCGGCCTCGGCCAGCGTTTCAGCTGTGATCATCTTGGCTTCGCTCAACAGTGCGCGGCCCTCTTCCGCGTTCGTGCCCACCAGGCGGATGACCATAGGCACTTTTGGCTTGACCTCCTCCATGGCTTCCAGGATGCCGCGGGCCACTTCGTCGCCGCGCGTGATGCCGCCGAAGATGTTGAACAACACGGCCCTGACGTTCTTGTCAGAGAGGATGATGCGCAATGCAGCAGCCACCTTTTCGGCATCCGCGCCGCCACCGATGTCCAGGAAGTTGGCCGGCTCGCCGCCGAACAGTTTGATGATGTCCATGGTGGCCATGGCCAACCCGGCGCCGTTCACCATGCAACCGATCTCGCCGTCCAGCTTGATGTAGGTAAGCCCATACTTGCGCGCCTCGCTCTCGGCAGGCGCCTCGGCGTCCAGGTCGCGCAGGTCCGCAAGGTCTTCGTGGCGATACAGGGCGTTGTCGTCGATGATCATCTTGCCGTCCAGGGCCAGCAGCTTCTCGTCCTTGGTGATCACCAGCGGGTTGATCTCCGCTAAGGTGGCATCGTTGCTGTGGTAAGCCTCCCACAAACCCTTGGTGATCTCGTGGAAGGCGCGCCAATGCTTGCGGTCCAACTCAATACCGATGGCCAGATCGCGGATGTTGTAATCCTGCACTCCGAGCAGCGGGTTGACATGCGCGCGGATGATCTTCTCGGGCGCGGTACGCGCCACTTCTTCGATGTCCACGCCCCCGGCCGCCGAGGCAATGATTACCGGCTGCCGCGCGGCACGGTCGTTCGTGATGCCCAGGTAGATTTCGGTGGCGATCTCCGCCACAGGATCCACCAGCACTTTGCGCACCGGCAGCCCCTTGATCTGCATGCCCAGCACGGCCTTGGCGTTCTCCTCAGCCTCCCTGGCCGTCTTGGCCAGCTTGATACCGCCCGCTTTGCCGCGCCCGCCCACCAGAACCTGCGCTTTAATGACAACGCGGCCACCCAGTTTTTTTGCGATCTTGCCTGCTTCTTTCGGGGTAGCCGCTACTTTGCCCTGCGGTATCGGGACGCCATATCTGGCGAAAATCTGTTTAGATGTGTATTCGTGTAATTTCATTCGGGGAAGAAGCTCCTTTGGTGGAGGAAGCCGGTTGGGAACCGGCTGGCATTATACCATTGGGGATTCTTCGGACTTTTTTCCCTCTATAATGCCATCGTGGAATCCGGTCTTCCCGACCTTTGGACCTGCCCCAAATGCGGGGCGCAATTCATAAGCAAGAACCTGTGGCATTCCTGCGTCACGAGGATCAGCCTCCAGAATCTGTTCGCCAAATGCGATCCACACGTCCTGGATCTCTTCCACAAATTCGAGGAATTGGTGCGCGCCTGCGGCCCGGTCACGCGCATTGTGCAAAAGTCACGCGTCATATTTATGGTGCGCGTGCGCTTCGCCGGCGCCAGCCCGCGCAAGGCAGAACTCAACTGCGGTTTCTTTTTGAAACGCGAGATCGCCAGCCCGCGCTTTTGGAAGATCCAGCACCTCGGGCGCAGCGACTGGATCCAGTACATCAAGGTGCGCTCTCCCCGGGAATTCGACGCCGAATTCAAATCATGGCTGCGCGAAGCCTACGCGGTGGGCGAGCAGCGCCACCTAATTGCTAAAGGAAAGTAAGATGCCCTTCGAACATCACTCGCAGCCCATCTTGCCCTGGCACGGTTTCTTTTTTCGCGTCTTGCTTTACGTCGGCTACGGCCTGGTCCTCCTTTTGATTTTCCTTGCGTTGGGTATGCTTGGTTATCATTTCCTCGTCGGCCTTCCCTGGCTGGATGCTGCCTTGAATGCTTCCATGATTCTTTCCGGCATGGGCCCGGTCGATCCAATAACCACTGAGGCAGGTAAGGTCTTCGCCTCCATCTATGCGCTCACATCCGGTATCGTATTTGCCGTGATTACTGGCATTGTCATCTCTCCTATCGTTCACCGCGTTTTTCACCAATTGCATCTGAAACAGCCCGGTTAGCGCTCCTAGCCCCGTCCCAATCCCCTGCCAAATGTCCCGAAAATACAGGGGTAAATGTCCCGTAGTCTGTGAATGAGGCAACCTTAAAAAAGGGTGGATACTTGAAAGCAGGCGGCGATTGCTGTAGTCTGCAGTTATATTCAGGAGGCCGCAATGAAACCCGAAGAAATTTACGCGAAATTGGCAAATCGCGAGTTGACACCTGCCGAGCTGGCCAAGAAAGTGAGTAAGAAACCTGAGTGGATCCCGATCCTGGTGGATGGAATGGGGCAAAAGAAGGCCGAAGTCAAATATGGCTGCGCCAAAGCCTTGCGCTTCGTGGTGGACGACCGGCCGGAGCTGCTCTACCCCCTTTTTGACCATTTTGCCGAAATGCTCGATAGCCGCAATAACATCTTTCAATGGGAGGCCATTTATTTATTGGCCGGTTTGGTTTCCGTGGACGAGGAAAACAAGATCGAAGCGTTGATACCGCGCTACTTTGCCCGGGTCGAAGGCCCGGTTATGATCACGGCAGCGAATATCATCAAGGGCGCCTCTGAAATCGCCAGAGCGAGGCCGGATTTGGCCAAACGCATAGTGGGAGACATTCTGCGGGCAGAAAAGGGTCGCTACGAAACCTCAGAGTGCTATGAGATTGTTTGCGGGGAGGCTCTAAAAGCCTTCGACAAGATCTACAAGTGGCTGGACCGTCCTGGCCCGGTGGTGGAATTTGCCGAGAGGCACCTGGGCAGCCACCGCAATTCCACCCACGCGGCCGCAGAGAAGCTGCTTGCTAGGCACAAAAGATGGGGAAAGTCCCTTCGTTGTGAGGTCCGTTCAGAGCCGGCAGATTAACCTACGGTACAATCGCGTAGGCGTTTATACTATCCAGGACCCCAGGGCTAAGGATTGAATATCCCCAGCCTTGGTTTTATGGGTAATACTAAGCCTCACTAAATAATGACCGTAACCGAGTTGTTCAACACCCTAGAGTCAAAACAAGCCACCGGTGCTGATGTCGTGGATCAGACCCTTGGCCGCCCCAAGGTCATCATGACCCTGGTGGAAGGCCTGTTTGCATGGGACTTGCGTGTAGCCTATGAGTGTGCCGGTTTACTGCAACTAGTAAGCCGCGCCGCCCCCAAGCTGCTTTACCCATATTTCAACTCGCTGGCGGATATGCTTGCCCACACGGATTCGATTTTGAGGGAGGAAGTGAATTTGATGTTGCGCCGCTTAGAGCGCGTGGACTGCTTCAGCAAGGCTGCCTATTTGGGCCTGGATGGCGGTTTGGATAATAGCGCCATCGGGTTGGCCCCCTTCCGTTCCTAGTTACTCGATAATGAAGTGATATAGCCGGTTGCCTAGGCTGTCGCTCAGCCACAGCCCGCCATTGCTATCCGCGGCAATGCCCTGCGCTATGCCTATATTCACTCCGTTTTCCTCATAACCCCCGAAGGAGTGCACGAAGGTCCCGTCTTGCTCGAACACTAGCACCCGCCCAAGGTCCGGATCGGTCAGGTATACCCTGTGGTCGCTGCCGACGGTCAGGTAGGGCTTATTTGTTATCGATTGACCCTTCCAGCTCTCGATATCCCAGCTTCTTAATGGGATCAGCACATCTTCGGCATAGCTCAGCACCTGCACGCGCAGGTTCCAGGTATCGGCTACGAACAGCAAACCGTTCTCCCGGTCCAAGGCCAGCCCTACCGGTTCATCGAATTGGCCGAGCTGGAAGCCACTGCCGCCAATCATGCTAACGAAGCTGCCATCCGCATCATAGACCAGGATGCGCTTGTTGCCGGTGTCTGCCACAATGACATTTCCGTCATCGGCCACCACAATATCGCGCGGCCCATACAGCGGGCCCGTTTGGTCGGTGGCCCCCCACATCGTCAGGAAGATCCCGTTGGCGGTGAATTTCTGGATGCGATTGTTCCATGTATCGGCCACGTATACGTAGCGTCCATCGGGGGAAACTGCCACACCCCATGGTTCCGAGAACGCGCCTTCTGGGTCATTCGTGTCTACCGGATCGCCCGTTACACCCCAGGCATTGATGAAATTGCCGTCCGGAGCCAGGTGCTGGATGCGGTGGTTGTAGGAATCGGCCACATAAATGCTGCCATCGGGCGCCACTGCGATCCCGCGTGGCCCATTGAACTGCCCTTCGCCAGAGCCCGTATCGCCGGTCATCACATCCATCGGCATTCTGGCTAGCGCTTCGGCGTACGGGTCGGCTTCCTGCACCACAGGCGGTGCGCCAAGGTCCCAAATCTGTGCGGCAATATCCTTGCGCACGTACATACGCATGCTGGCGCCGGGAGACCACCGCGTTGGGCTGGGGTCGCGGCCCCTCAAGCTAAGATAGTTGGTGAAGTCGCGGTTCAGCCAAACATCGAACAGGGCTTCACGTTCTGCTGGAGTATCCACATACCCGCTCAAACTATTCCACAGGCGACCAAGATAATCAAGGAATGACATCTCAGAAGCTGGCAGGCCGGTTTCACCGCTGAATACAGCCCCTATGCTTTTACTTTGGAATTCGAAATAATCTTGGTTGGGCCACCAGATGCGCATGAATTGGAACATGTAATAGTCATCGCGCACAATGGGCTCCACCTTGCTATAGTTGGGGTCGCCCACAATGATGACAGGATAATCCCGCAGATTCAAAGAGGGATTTACGTCATAAAAAAGCTTGTTGGGATAATTGCGTAAATACCACCACAGGGGGTAGTTGCTTTCGTTGTCATACGCCACGCGTATATCCAGGCTATCTGTTAACCTTAGCGAAAGTTCTTCTAGTTGCCTCATGATTTGTTTGGGGCCGGGGCCCATATGGGCGTACACCAGGTATTCCGTGGCGCTGTCGTAGTTAATGTATGCGGCACGGAACGCAGTCCGCGCCGTGAGCGCGGCCAGGCCTGCAAAGGAAAGCAAAAGGAAGGCCTTTCCAATTTGTCCCCTTTGCCAGTTATCTTTCACCGCCAGCCATACAAGTAGCCCACAACTGCCGGCAAACAGAATGGCGGTGAATACAAAACGCAGCGTGGCCTGGATCTGCGCCTGTTCCATCCCTTGGAAGGGAACCCGTCTGCCCAGCAGGATGCCCAATAAGTTGAGCAATGCGAAAACAGCCACCGCCATTGCCGCCACCATGGCAAGGCCGCGGTATTTTGCTAACCGCGACCATTCCACCCGGCGGATCACCCACCCAAGCGCCCAGCCGGCCAGCATCAGCATGGGCAGGGCGATGTGCACGGTGAGCCACGGCATCTTTTCACCGGCGATGGTGTAGGCCAGTAAGGCGCTTATCGCCCAAAACGCGAACAGCCCCAGCGCCAGCCGTCGGCTTTCACCCGGCCGCAGGTTGCGGCTGACGGTTTCGCCTTTGCCCATTTCCGATCGTTCACGCCGCCAAATTCCTAATCCAATCCCTGCGGCCAGCATGCTGCCCAGCGCGCCCAGAAACTCGTAGACCGGAATCTGTACCGCCCAATAGAAGTACGAAGGTTGGCTTCCCCGCTCAACCGCCTGCTGTTCTACCCAATACGCCAAAGATCCCACCAGCCCAGTGAACGTGCCCAACACGGGGTTGGTGAACATGGTGGTGAGCAGAGGGAAGAAAATGAGGAGAAAGATGCCCATGTTGGTCAACCACTGTCTGAAATCCCATAGCCAGCCAACGAGCGCCGAAAGCACGAACATGAACAAAACGACCGCGACTAAGATGACGATGTTTATGAAATCAGGCGAGGCAAACAACTGCCCCCAATTCATGGAGATGATCACGTTCTTGAAATACGAGTAACTTAGATCCCGGCCCAGGGCTTGCCCCAGCGGTGCCAGCAGGAAGGCCCCCAGGCTTGGAATTGCGATGGCAAACAGAATAGCCATTAACCCAAAGCTGCGCTCCTGCCTCAACTTTTCAAGACCATAGCCGCTAAATAAGAAATATAAGCTCCCCGCTACCGAGATGAGTGCCAGCGCGATCAGAAATGAGGATGCCACCCCAGAGACCTGTGGGAACAGGGCTCTGAGTGCTCCGCCAGCCGCCAAAAGAAGGCCCGCCAGAATAAGGATAAAGAAGAATCGCTCCCGCGCCCCTGTCTTCCGCCACTTGTAGCGGGCCATCCGGACGAGAAAGAGCAGGCCCAGAAACAACAGCGCCTGCGCCGCGTAGATAAAGGCGGTCTCCTTGGTGGCAAAGTGCAGCGCCAATGCTGCAGTGGCTATGTATACATACTTGTTCTCACCGCGATCCAAATAGCGCAGCATCCCCCAGATCATCACTAGGCCGAACAAGCCAACGAATGCCTCGTTGCGCGCGTATCGGCCGTAGTACAGCATGTAGGGTGAGATCAAGAAAAGGAAGGCAGCCGCGAGCGCGCCCACCCGTCCCAGGTAACGGCGGAAGCCCCACCAAACGAATAGGACCGTTAGTACGCTGAACAGTGCTTGCGGAGCACGCGCCGTGAAATCGTTATCCCCGAAGAGGAAATAGCTGAGGGCCAGCAGGTGGAACTGGAATGGCCCATGGCTTAGCGGGTCATGCGTGTATCCGCCGCCTTGCGAGAGTTCCCACGAAAAGACCACGTGCGTGGTTTCGTCGTGGCTCATCACCCGGTCGCCCAACCCATAGAAGCGCGTGAGGATGGCTGCGATCAGCAACAGCCCTACAAGAGCGCTTTCCCAACTTAACTTGATGGTTGGCAAAACTGGGCGGTCCAGCCAGGATTGCGGTTTGGTCTGCTCTTTGGGCATCGGCGATGGTCATCTCCCTGAACGGGAGATGCAGTATTTTACGTTACCGCGTCACCTTTCGCCAAGTTTCCGAACTGTGTCATTCAGCGGCAGGGGTTGCACCCGGGGCAGCGGCAGGCGCAAAACGCTCCCGCTTCCCCAGGCGCAAATGCAGCAGATAAAAGGCGAGGGCGGCTATCGTGCAGAGGATGCCGCCCACATGCCATAGCAGGTTCGGATCAAAGTTATCCAGGATGTAGCCTGCCGCCGTGGGCCCCACCGCAAAGGGCACCACCCACACCAGCCCAAAGATGGCCATGTAGCGGCCGCGCATTGCTTCGGGTGCGAAGTTAGCGGCCAAGGCTGCGCTGGTTGGCATCACGATCATTTCCCCGATCGTGACTATTGCGATAGCCGTGACGAACAGGAAATAGGCGCTGACAAAGCCGAACATCCCGAACCCCAGCATGTAGAACAGTGAGCCCAGCGCCATCATCAGGAAGGGTGGGCGGCTCTTGATTGCCCGCGTCGTCCAGAACTGGAACAAGATCACCACGACGGCGCTTGATGTAAGCAGGAATCCGAATCCTTGTGGAGGGATGCCGTATACGTCCCGCAAGAACACCGAAAGGGAGTTGTACATTTGGCCGTATACCAGGATCATCAGCACCATGGCCACGATAAACCAAACGAAGGCCGAATCACGCAGCACCTTTGCATATCCGGCAAAGGTCTGCAGCATGCTTTCTGGCTTTTCGTCCCCTTTGGGCGCCGGTTTCGTCTCGGGGATATAAACGAAGAAGAGGAGCGCCGCCAGGCAGCTCACCAGCGCATCTGTGACAAACAGCAGGAAGAAATCGACGTTGGCTAGAAAGCCGCCGATGCTGGGCCCAATGATCCACGCCATGTTTCGCACCACCCGCATCATCCCAAAGCCCTCCTGCCGTTGTTCCTCCGGAAGGATGTCGGCGATCATGGCCTGATGTGCCGGGCCGGCCACATCCGCGAACACGCCGATGATCAAGGCCACGGGGAACAGCAGGTAGAACTCACCGATCAGGCCGAGCGAGAGGGTTGTGATCGCGCTGGCCACCAACCCGAACAGGATAAGTTTTTTGCGCCCCAGCCGGTCGGTGAGAGCCCCGCCGATCATGCCTCCAACAAAGCTTGCAATGGAGAACGTTCCTAGCACCAGCCCAGCTTCCGTCATCCCCACGCTGAACTTCTCAGTGATGTATAAAGCGAAGAACGGGAAAAGCAGCGTGGCGCCTACCGAATCGATGAAGGAGACGCCTACTACACCCCAGAAGCGGCGCGGAAATTCTCTGTAGACTTTTCTAAGGCCATCCAACAGGGAATCTATTCGGCGAAGCATATGGGCAAATTATGGCGCTAAGGTTCTCTTTTGAGAAGGAAACCTAACCGCGACTTTTTTGTTTAGCGCTCGTCCCTTTTTTCAAGAACTCGACCTCATCGGCGCTCAGCTTGCGCACCTGGCCGGGTTTCATCCCGCCCACATGCAGGCTGGCGATGCGAACGCGGATCAGCTTGGCGATAGGCAGGCCCAGGGTCCGGCCGATCTCGCGGATCTCGCGCTTGCGGCCTTCGTGCATCACCACCCGCAGCCATATTCCCTTGCCCTGCGCCCGTTCAATGCGCACCGCGGCCGGCGCGCTGCGCGTCCCATCTGCCAGCACCACGCCTCGCCGCCACGTGGCCAATTGTTCCGGGTGCGGGTGGCGGGCCACCAGCACGCGGTATTCCTTCTCTTGTTCATAACGGGGGTGGGTTAGGCGCTGGGTGAGTTCGCCGTCGTTGGTCAGCAGCATCAGCCCTTCGCTTTCCAGATCCAATCGGCCAACCAAATGAAGGTGCTCCCCGCCGGGCACCAGGTCCGTGACCTTGGGGCGGGGGTCCGGCCCAGCCGTCGTGGAGAGTACGCCGCGTGGCTTGTACACCGCATAATAGACAAATTCCTCGGCCAGCTTCACGCGGTGGCCGTCCACCAGGAGGACATCCCGCTGGGCGTCGGCCTTGCTGCCCAATTGGGCGCGCTTCCCGTTTACGAACACGCGCCCGGCCGTGATCAGCTCCTCGGCGGATCGCCGTGAGCCGTAACCCGCGCGGGCTAATATCTTCTGCAAGCGCTCTTCGGACATGGGAAGCGTGCTACTTAATACGATATCTCTGCGGTTTTGAAGTCGTTCTTTCGATGATTTTCCTGGCTTCCAGATCTAGCTTGACCGTTTCCGCGTACCAATAAATGTTGTCGGTAAATTTGCCGGTTAGCTTTTGGGCTAACACGTCCATGAGGTCAGTATGGGTGAGTTCTTTCCCCCGCAGGGTATTCAGGATAGCCCGCTTCAGCATCTCGTACTTTTCCTTGTCGATCCTTCTCCCGGTCTTGCCCAATGGATGTTTAGTTACCACTTTTTGTTCGCTCATTTTTCTGCTTCCTGCATGTTCGGCCCCGGCAGACTTTCCTGCTTCGCCAAATGGTCAAGGTTCAACGGCGGTAGCTCTTCCAATTTGCTCAGTCCAAAATGCTGCAGGAACTCCGGCGTAGTCGTGTACATGATAGGGCGGCCTACGGTTTCGGCGCGGCCTGTTTCCTCGATGAGCCCGTGGGTCAGCAGCGAGCGCATCGCGCTGTCGCTGTTCACGCCGCGTACCTGGTCGATGTGCGGGCGGGTAACGGGCTGCTGGTAGGCCACGATGGCCAGGCACTCCAGGGCCGCATGGCTCAGGCGGGTGGTGGCCTCCAGGTCCAGGAACCGCTCTACCAAATCACCGGTCTGGGGGGCGCTGGTGAGGCGCAGCTCGCCTTTGTTGCGCTGCAGCCGGATGCCGCGCTCGGCAAACCCGCCCTCCAAGTTCTCTAGCGCCTTTTCAACTTCGCGCGGCGAAGCTGCCAAAGCCTCGGCCAATTGCTTGATGCTCACCGTGGCGGGCGCTACGAACAGCAAGGCCTCAAGCTTGGCCACCAGACTTAATTCCTCTTTGCTATCGTTCATGGATGGCATAAACTATAATTCTCTGCTTTTATTTGTCATTGCGAGGAGGGCGCTTAGCGCCACTTTCAGAGGCGCTGCCCGACGTGGCAATCTACTAGTTCCGTACTAGGGTTCTTTGTCTGTAACAATGAACGTGCGACCAAAATGCGATTATACCTGTTAGCCCTCCTTGCCCTCAGCCTCCTGGCTGCGTGCGCCCCCGCTGCCGACCAGGGCCCGCAAATTGCCATTACCATCCAGGTCGATGGCCAGACTCGCTCATTGGCTCTGCCCCAGGGCAGCCGGGTGCGCCAGGCTCTTGGCGCAGCCGCCATCGAACTCGGCGACCTGGACCGCACAGAGCCCCCATCCTATTCCGAATTGGCCGACGGTGACGAAGTGCGTGTGATCCGCGTCCTCGAAGAATTCGAAACGGAGCAACTTGAGCTCCCTTTCATTTCGCGCACCCTGCCCAATGAATCCCTGCCGGTCGGTGAGCAGCGCCTTATCCAGAACGGCGCCAACGGCCTCCAGGAGGTCCACTACCGCCTGCTTTACGAAGACGGCGAGTTGGTCTCCCGCACCGAGGTCCGCTCTATGGTGCTCACCCAGCCAGTTGAAGAGATCATCATGATCGGCGCTCAGTCGCCCTTTAGCTCCGTCGAGATCAGCGGCCGCCTGGCGTTTATCTCCGCCGGCAACGCTTGGGTCCTGGAAGGCGCCAGCGGCTCCCGCCGGGCTGTCGCCATTACCGGCGACCTCGACAGTGGCATCTTCGAGGTCTCCCCGGATGGCAAGTGGCTATTGTTTACCCGCCGCAGCTCCGACGACGGAAACATCAACGAATTATGGGTAGCCAGTCTCGACGAAGGCGCCCAGGAACTCATCGACTTGAATGTGGCCAACGTTGGCCATTACGCTGGCTGGATGCCCGGCGGCAGCAACCAGATCGCCTTTACCACCGTCGACCCGTCTCTCAACCCGCCCGGCTGGCAGGCCAACAACGATCTCCAAATTGTGACCTTCGAAGAGGGCGAGGTCTCCACACCCCGAGAAGTTCTAGGCCCGCGTGCGGATGGCTTTTACGCTTGGTGGGGTACCAGTTACGCCTGGTCGCCCAACGGCGCTCAACTCGCCTTCTCCCGCGCGGATGGGGTGGGGACCGTGAATCTCGACTCCGATTCGCTGGACGTCTGGTTTAACTTGCCCGCCTACCAGACCGGCAGCGATTGGGTCTGGATCCCCGGCCTGTCCTGGAACGATGATGAAGGCTTCTATTACGTTCGCTACTCTGCCAACCCACCCAGCTTTTCGCTGATGCTAGCTGGCGAGGAAGGCAATACACCGATCGCCGCCGACGTTGGCATGTTTGCGCATCCCGCCGCTGCCCCTGACGGCAGCCAGGTTGCCTTCCTGCGTGCTTTCATCCCCGCGCAGAGCGACATCAGCGCCTACGAGTTGATGGTCGCCACCTCCGAGGGAGTCAGCGCCTCGCTGTTCCCTCCCGAAGGCGCCGCCGGCCTCCAGCCTCAACGCGTGGCCTGGTCGCCCTCGGCCGAAACCGGCCCCATGGTCGCCTTTATCTACGAGGGCAACCTCTGGGTCGTGAATGTGCTTAGCGGTGAAGCCCAGCAGCTCACCGGCGATGGTCTGGTGGCCGCGGTCTCATGGAGATAACAGTTGAAGCGCATGCTAAAATGCCTCTCCGCTCGTCATTATGTCATCCCCTTCATTGTCATTCCGAGTAGGCGCCGTCCTGAGCGAAGGCGAAGGAGCGTCTTGCGCCGCTTTTAACAGCGCAGCCCGACGAGGAATCTCTCTGCTTTTTCTTCAAATCGTGCATTCACTGGTCGGACGGGCGGTTTCAAGTTGACCATGCGCATCCTAGTCACCGGCGCGGCCGGCTTCCTCGGCTCCCACCTCTGCGATCGCCTCCTGGTCGAAGGCCACGAAGCCTGTCCTGAGCGAAGCGAAGGATCGTCGGCATGGACAACCGGATGGCCGCATTGGAGCGCATGATGAGAGTGCTCGTAACCGGCGCAGCCGGCTTCCTCGGTTCCCATCTCTGCGACCGCCTCCTCGCCGAAGGCCATGAGGTCGTCGGCATGGACAATTTCATCACCGGCAAGCCGGAGAACATCGCTCACCTATCCGGCAACGACCGCTTCCGCTTCATCCGCCACGACGTCTCCAATTACATCCATGTTCCCGGCGAGCTGGACGCGGTCATGCACTTCGCCTCACCCGCCAGCCCCAACCCCAACTCGCCCTTCGGCTATCCCAACCTGCCCATCCAAACCATGAAGGCCGGCGCCTTGGGCACGCATAACAGCCTCGGCGTGGCCCTCGCCAACCAGGCGCGCTTCATGCTCGCCTCCACCAGCGAGATCTACGGCGATCCGCTGGAGCACCCGCAGAAGGAATCTTACTGGGGCCACGTCGATCCCATCGGGGAGCGCTCCGTTTACGATGAAGCCAAGCGCTTCGCCGAGGCGCTCACCACGGCCTACCACCGCTTCCATGGAGTCAACACCTGCATCGTGCGTATCTTCAACACCTATGGTCCCCGCATGCACGTGGACGACGGCCGCGCGCTGCCCAACTTCATCACCCAGGCCTTGCGCGGCGAGAAGCTCACCGTCTATGGCGACGGCCAGCAAACCCGCAGCTTCTGCTACGTGGATGATCTCATCGAGGGCATCTACCGCCTGCTGGTTTCCGATGTGCACGAGCCGGTGAACCTTGGCAACCCGGTCGAAATGACCATTGAGCAGTTTGCTAAAGAGATCGATGCCCTAGTCGGCAAGAAGGCCGGCCTCATTTACGAAAAGGCTCGCATGCTCTCCGGCGACCCGCTGCGCCGCCAGCCCGACATCACCCGCGCCAGGCAGGTCCTCGGCTGGGAACCCAAGATCTCGCTGCAGGAAGGGCTTAAGAAAACCATCCCGTATTTCAAGGCTCAGTTGGGGATTACCTAACGCTTTAAGGAGACGGTGTCTATTATCTTGTCATTCCGAGCGAGAGCGCTTTGCGCCGCCTTCAGCGGCGCAGCTCGACGAGGAATCCCTTTTGCTGACTTGCCGGTTGCACCCTTACTGGAAAGGGGCGGTCGCGTATGAGCCTCCTTCGCTCTCGCCGTGAGCAAAAACGGTTCGCTAAATTCGCCATCGTCGGCGCCATCGGTACCCTCGTCGATTACAGCGTCTTCAACCTCGTTGCCTTCGCCTTCGGCATCGATGAACTGCTTGCCCAGGGCATTTCCTTCGTCGCCGCGGTCACCTCCAACTTCATCCTCAACCGCAACTGGACCTTCCACGACTCGCGCACCAAACACGTCCGCGTGCAACTCGCCCAGTACGTGCTGGTCAACACCGTCGGCCTCATTATCCGCACGCCTATCTTCGCCTTTCTCGGCGGCCTGTTTGGCCGCCTGCTGGTCGGCTTCCAGGTTCCCTTCGGGCTCACCGCGGAGTGGCTGGCGCATAACTTGGCCCTGGCCGGCGCCATCGGCGTGGTATTGCTATGGAATTACTTCGTTAATCGACGCTGGACGTTCGGGGATGTGGATTAGCTCGAATTATCTGCCTGGCAACTGCTTTGTGCGTCACACGCTTTTCTGTCCATAACCAAGCCGCGTTGTAATAACAGCCCTCCAAGTCCCTGTAGACCAACCTCAATCCCAGTGGGTGAGCCCCTTCCTGCGACCTTGACAGGAATCCTCCAACGATATAGAATGTAAATAGGTTTGCGATACAAAGTAATCTGTACTGTCAAGTGGAGGATGTATGCAAGGCCCAAAGGAAATCTGGTTTTTGACCCTAAGGTACTCCCGCAGCCAGGGACTAAAAGGGTTTCCCTTGGGGCTCCTATTGCTAGCCGTCGTTCTCTGGGTAAATTTCACCTCAGGTGCTGCCCGTAATCTGATTCTCCCAATCTCATTCGGAGTAGGGGCGGCCATCCTGTATTGGCTGGTCGGTGACTATTATCGTAGGCGATATGGAATGGTCGAGGTGACCGTCGAACAAAGGCGCGTGGACTTTTTGTATGCCGCCTTGGCTGGAATCGCTGGTTTGGGTGCCTTTCTTATAGATGTCAGCTACGAACTCTCGGTCAACATGGTCGGCTTGGTGTTCGCTGCTGGCTGCATTTTCGAATACAAGCGCCTTTACCGTCTGGGGAAGAGTTCCTACTTCGTGTGGCAAACGATCATAAGTTTCATTCTGATCTTGGCTGCCAGCCTCCTTCCGGTCCTTGGCGCCGGAGATGTCTGGCTGCAGCTCGGTTTGCGTTCGCACCTCCTGTTGGTCTTGCTCGTTACCAGCGTTATCCTGCTGCTAGGGAGTTTGGGAGAGCATCTCAATTTTGTTCGCCAATTCCCGGCAGGGGAGATCGAACATGGCTAGCGTCTTCGAAGAGATGGCCGGCCTGGACCGCTTGATCCACGAACCCGCCCGCTTGGCTATTCTCACGGCTTTGTCCGCCTGCAAAAAAGCCGACTTCACCTTTATGCAGCGCCTCACCGGGCTTACGGTGGGCAATCTCTCCGTCCATCTGTCCAAGCTGGAAGAGGCTGGCTTGCTGCGCACCGAAAAACAGTTCGTTGCCAAACGCTCAAATACCGTCGCCGAACTCACAAAAAAGGGGCGCGCTGCAATTGATAATCACTGGCGGCAACTCGAAAGCTTACGTAAGGATTCTAGGAATTGGAAGGTTGATCAATGAATTGGCGTGCGCCTTCTGCTCCTTGACACCCGCTTCCGTTCCCGCCACAAATCCCCAAATCGTGCGATTAATAGCCCCATGGAAAGAAAGGGGGGATCCTGGTTGTCTGCTGCCAGCCGCTTGCCGCACTTGTCTCTTGTACCGATGCTGTGTCTCGCTCGGTACAAGTACAACTTGACAGGGTCTGCAGGCCGCATGGTGGAGGCGGCTTTGGCGCCTTGTCAAGTTGCTAATGAGCTGTGTGTCGCGTTAGCAACTATCAACTTGACACAGCAGGCAGCAATCGGATATCGAAAATCGAAACTGGAAATTGGTTTTGCCTTATATAATCTTCCTATGTCCGCCCCCAAGCTCACCCGGCAGCCCGTCTCCGCCTCCCGGGTCGCCATCTCCCAGCTCATGGAGCCGGCGCACGCTAACTTGCTGGGCAACGTGCACGGCGGCCACATCATGAAGCTGGTGGACGAGGCTGGCGCGCTGGCCTGCATGAAGCACTCCCGCCAGCGCGTCGTCACTGTGGTCATCGACCGCATGACCTTCAAGCATCCAATCAAGATCGGCGACCTGGTCACCATCACTGCCGAGGTCAGCTACGTCGGTACTACGTCCATGGAAGCCGAGGTCTCCGTGCAGGCCGAGAACCCCACCACCGGCCAAACCTGGCACACCAACACCGCCTATCTGGTTTACGTGGCGCTGGATGAGAAGGGCAGGCCCGTCCGCGTGCCGCCGCTGCAAGCCGAGACTGACTTCGAACGCCAGCGCATGGAGCAGGGCGCTGCCCGCCAGCAATACCGCCTCAGCCAGGCCAAGCAGACGGAGCTGCACCGCCGTGCAAATAAATGAAGCCGAAGAAGGGAATGCCCGACGAAAGGTTTATAAGGACCAGATCATGAAACATTTACTTTTCTTTTCGCTTGTCCTTTTGCTCGTAGCCTGCCAGGGTCAGACCCCCGATAGCGCTGGGCAACAAGTCAGCGCCAGTGGTGGCACGTTCACCAACGTTAACCCCGCTGAACTAAACACTATGCTGGCGAGCAAGGATTTTGTGTTCGTTAATGTGCATATCCCTTTTGAAGGTGACATCGCCGGAACGGACCTGTCTATCCCATTTGACCAGATCACAGAACCGGCCAATCTTGCGCAACTCCCTTCTGATAAGAATACCAAAATTGTCCTGTATTGCCGCTCGGGGCGGATGAGCGAGATTGCCGCTAGCGCTTTAGTGGCGCTGGGCTACACAGACATTTGGAATCTGGATGGCGGTATGTTGCGGTGGGAGCAACAAGGTTTTGAAATTATAGGCAATTGACGAATGGCAGATTTGTGTTTTGCTCAAGCCACGCATGTGGGATCATTACTCCGCGCAGTAGAGTAGATATTCCATTGCCCTGCGAAGTAACGCAATGAAGCCCCTTCGCGTCGTCGCCGGCTCCGCCCGCGGCTTGCGCCTGCGCTCCGTCCCCGGCGACAAGACCCGCCCCATCACCGACCGCGCCAAAGAATCGCTCTTCAACATCCTGCGCCCTTATTTGCAGGGCGCTGCGTTTCTCGACCTCTTCGCCGGCACAGGCGCCGTTGGCATCGAAGCCCTCAGCCAGGGCGCCGGCTTCGCGCGCTTCATCGACAACCAGCGCGCCGCCGTGGAAACCGTCAGCGCCAACCTGGCCGCCACCAAGCTAGGGCTGGGCGGTCATGTGCTCCAAACCGACGCCTTCGCTTTCCTGGGCGGGCACCCCGATCGCGCCTTCGATTACGTCTTCATCGCCCCGCCGCAATATCATGGTCTGTGGAAGCAGGCGCTGCTGGCGCTGGACGCCAAACCCGAGTGGCT
>JBBEBI010000041.1:0-86204 GCA_040882365.1 Anaerolineales bacterium | reverse complement strand
TGTCATTTTTTGAGAGCATTTATGCAGATATTGGCGATGAGCAATCGATAGAGCAGTCACTATCCACGTTTTCCGGCCATATCACCAATATCGTACGCATACTGAAAGAAGCGGATCCGCGATCCCTGGTCATCCTTGATGAGCTGGGGGCGGGTACCGACCCACAGGAGGGCGCGGCACTGGCGAGAGCTTTGCTGGATCATCTAGTCAAGCGCGGGATCACCACTCTGGTGGCCACGCATTACCCCGAACTAAAGGCGTATGCGCATGCCACCAAAGGCGTGGTTAACGCCAGTGTTGAGTTCGACCTCAAGACCCTGGCGCCAACCTATCATTTAGTGGTGGGGCTGCCGGGGCGCTCGAATGCGTTAGCCATTGCCACGCGGCTGGGCTTGCCGAAGGATGTGATCGAGGCGGCGCGCAGCACGATAGACCCCAGCGAATTACAGGCCGAAGATCTGCTGGATGAGATCCACCGCGAGCGGGAGCGCACGCGGCAGGCACGCGGCCGCGCCGAGGAAGCCCAGCGCGCGGCGCAGGTTTCGAAAACGGAATTGGCGGCGCGGCTGGAGAAGATTGAAGACGAACGTTTGGATGTGCTGGAAAACGCACGTAAGCAGGCGCAGGCCGAGCTCGACAGCCTGCGAAACGAAATTGGCAAGTTGCGCGCGGATATGGCGCGGGCGCGGCAGTCTTTGGATCCCGTGCGGGAAGTTCAGGAAGCGGCTGAAGAATTAGAGGAGGCAGTGGAGCAGCCGGCGCGGCGGAAAGCGGTGCCCGAATCGGCAGCGGACCGCCCACTGCGCCTGGGAGATACGGTGCACGTGCGCAGCCTGGGGCACCGCGGCATTGTGACCGCGCTGAGCGAGGCGGAAGCCGAAGTGCAGATCGGCGCGCTGCGGGCCAGGGCGAAGCTGGGGGACCTGGAGCTGATGCCGGAAAGCGAGAATGGAGATGGGAGTCGCGAGCTGTGGAGCGGCGTGCAGGTGCTGGCCGCCTCGCCGCGCGGCGAGATCTCTCTGCGCGGCCAACGGTTCGAGGACGCGGTGGCATCGCTGGACCATTATCTGGATGAAGCCTATGCGGCGGGCTTGCACTCGGCGCGCATCATCCACGGGAAGGGGACGGGCGTGCTGCGTGAAATGGTGCGGAATGAGCTGAAGAAGCGCAAATACATCGAGCGTTACGACTACGCCATGCCCCACGAAGGCGGTGAGGGCGTGACGGTGGCGTATTTCAAGGACCAGTGAGCAGCATTAATGAATAAAGGCGGCGGCTTATAATCAGTTTTTGGAACCCATCGCCAGCCGCCTAGACACACAAAACCCAGAATTTCAAGCCAACGCCAAATACCACCGCGGCTTAGCCGAAGAGCTGCGCGGCAAGCTATTCGTGCGCGAACACATCGACAAGCTACAGGATGCCGGGTCGCCATTTTTGGAGTTGCCGGCGCTGGCCGCCAACGGGGTGTATGAAGAAGAAGCGGCCGGAGCAGGGCTTGTTACCGGCATTGGGCGTGTGAGTGGGCGTGAGGTGATGATCGTGGCCAATGACGCCACGGTCGCCAACCGCGGGGAGATCGCCGTGCGCATCATTCGTGCCTGCCGCGGACTAGGCATCCGTCCGGTGGCGGTGTACTCCTAGGTGCGGGCGCGGCTGCGCCCGATGTGTTAATCAACCGAATTCTCACGCAGGCACAAAATACACGTCCGTCGGCTTCAGCTTGCTGTTGCGCAGGAATTCGGCTTTGACCGGCATATCGATCCAAGCCAGGGAAGCCGCGGCGGGATCAACGCCCATCAGGCGGGAAAGGAGCAGCGTATCCACGCCTTCGAATTCGATTAGCACCAACACGTATGGGGTCTCAGGCAAAAATTCTTCTGAACCAAAATAGCAGACTGTGAAAGCATGGACTTTTGCGCGGCGATCCGTGATGTCGATCCAGTTGGTTTCCTGGCCGCTGTACATGTCGTGGCCGCGCGGGTTGGCATAAGTGGTCTTGCCGCCGGGGTCCTGGCTGGCAAGCAAACGCTTGTTGGCCAGGCCGGCAAACCAAGGGCTGTCCTGGCCGTAAGAATGTAGATACGTGATTTTGTATTCCTGCTCGATTTGAATCGGGGCCAGTTTCTTCAGAAAGGCCAGCGATTCCGGATCGGAGGCAGTGGGGAAGGGAACACCATGAACAATGAAACCACCCAGGCTTTCCGGTCGTTTTGTTGGAAGCTTAGCCATCTCAGTCCTGCCTTTCCAGGATGCTGACGCTCACGTAGGTGCCGGTGCCGGCATGTGAGTGAATGGCGCCGCGCTTGGCGTTCTTCAATTGCAACGCGTCATCGCCGAAATGTTTCTTGATCGTGCCCTGCAATTGCCACAGCGCGAAGACGCCCTGCATCAAGCCTGTGGCGCCCACAGGGTGGCCACAGGCGATCAGGCCGCCCGAAGGATTTACGGCGCACTCGGATTTTTTGGGTAGCTTGTGGCCGTAATCGATGTTCGGCAGGTGGGCTTTGCCGGAGGCGGCGAAGGGTCCGCCTTCGCCATAGCGGCATAAGCCCAGGTCCTCGTAGGTCTGGATCTCGCTGGAGGTGTACGCATCGTGAAGCTCAACGAAGTCCAGTTCTTTCAGTGGGTCAGAGATGCCCGCCTGACGATAAGCCATGTTGCCGGCCGTGCGGCCGGCGCGGAATGAGTGCACGCCGGGGTAACGCGTGCCGTGGTCCCAAAGGTTCTTGTAATACTTGCCCGTCTCAGCGGAGCTTTTTTCCTGGTCGGTGGCGTAATTCTCCATAAAGAAGTCGTAATCCAGGTGGGGACGATCGGCCATGCGCATTGCATCCGTGCCGCGACCGATGCCGGTCACCTTCACCAGCGGCCGTGAGACTTTGGCGCCGGATGCTTCCAGTTTTTGCAAGCCTTCCTCGGAAGCCAGGATGCAGGCCGCCGCGCCGTCCGACATCACACAGATATCCAGGCGAGTGAGCGGCCAGGCCACCATGGGGGAGTTGCGCACATCTTCAATCGTGTAGCGATTGCGTTTCTGTGAATAGGGGTTGTGATAGGCATTGATGTGATTCTTCACGCTGACGTGCGCCATTTGCTCGACGGTGGTGCCGAACTCCTTCATGTGGCGGGTCACCATCATGGCGTAATAACCCGAATAAAAACCACCGACCGGGTAATCGAAGGACACATCGGAGGCCAAGGCAATGAACTCATTACCTTTCCAAGTTTCCACGTGGCTCATGGTCTCGAAGCCATAAGCTACGCAGACATCCATATGGCCGCTGGCAACCGATTTCCACGCTTCCTGGAAGCACAGGCCGCCAGTGGCGCCACCGCCTTCGACGCGGTGGCTAGGTTTAGGACAGAGACCCAAATAATCCTGCGCCATAATGCCGGCCATGAGTTGGCGAGCGAAGTGATCGGAAAAGTACGAGGCTACCGATCCATCTACTACGGAGGCAAAGGTCGGGAAATCCAGTCCAAGGTCCTGGATGGAGTAATCGTAAGCTTCTTTGATGACGGCCTGGAAGGTCTTATCGGGGCGCGCCTTGGCGAACTTGGAGACACCGCCTGACACTAGGTACACGGGTCGCATAGATCAATCCTCCTGGGAGGGGGAGCGAATAGGAGAGACAATTCTAATGCAGGTTCGATATACCCTAGGCGTTCGCTGGCGAACCTTAGGTTCTGCAAGCCATGAAGATGGAGATCCTCGAAGATGGCGTAGCGCCTAAAAAAAGGGGGAGGCACGCCAATTAGCCACGCGGGCGTTGAAGGAATTGAATTTCGGGCGCAGTGAGCGACTGGAGCGCTCACTGCTGGCGAGTTGGGGGAGGCCGACCTGGAGGCCGTGCTCCCGGGGCGGGCCGGATGGGATCGTGGCGCCCAAGGTGAGCTACGCCGAACAGGTGCGCAACATGAGCGAAGCGATAATACTGCACGAGGAGCAACAAGGCTGGAGGACACAAACCATC
This sequence comes from Anaerolineales bacterium, assembly GCA_040882365.1. GTDB lineage: Bacteria > Chloroflexota > Anaerolineae > Anaerolineales > UBA11579 > JAMCZK01. Next base: position 82,227 of record JBBEBI010000041.1, on the reverse strand, counting down.
CGGCTGATCGCCCAGGTCGAAAGCGCCATGGGCTTAGCCAACCTCAAGGAAATTGCAGCTGCAGACCAACGACTGGATGCGTTGATCTTCGGGGCGGAGGATTACGCCAGCGATGTGGGAGCTAAGCGCACGCCGGAAGGCAATGAGGTTTTCTACGCGCGCAGTGCGGTGGTGGCGCATGCCGCGGCTTTCGGGCTGCAGGCCATTAATATGTTGGGGGTCGATTTCAAGGAAATAGCTGGGTTGGAGCGGGTGGCAGTCCAAGGCGCCCAACTCTGTTACAGCGGGATGCAAGTGATCCACCCGGGCCAGATTGCTTCCGCGCAACGGGCTTTCACGCCCAGCCCCGAGGAACTCGCCGTGCGAAGCGCATTGTGGACGCTTATGAACTGAACGTGCGGGAGGGACGGGGCGCCTTTGCCCTGGATGGCAAAATGGTGGAAATGCCGATTGTGAAAGCGGCGCAATGTGTATTAGTGCGGGCAGGGCAATAACGGCTATACTTTCCAGCCACAAATTCTAAGCGGATATGAGGAGCTAAATAATGCTGGTTCTGGGTATCGGTGGGTTTTACCACGATTACAACTGCGCATTGATAGATGTTGAGAATAAACAAGTTGCAATGATCGAGGCCGAGCGCATCTCGAGGCGGAAACATCATGTGATACGTCCGGGTGAAGATTTGTTAGCTCCAATAGAGAGGTGCTGCAATGATCTGGGCGTTTCCATCAAGAACATTGATACTGTGGTCTTTGGTCATACCGATCCGTTTCCTGTCAAGGAGAAATTGCAGACCTCGCTGGGAAGGCGGAAAAAGTATGTTTCCGTTGATCACCATCTGGCGCACGCGGCTGCCGCGTTCTTTAGTAGCCAGTTTGAGGATGCGTCGATTGTTTCTCTAGACGGGTATGGCGATGGATCCAGCGCTCTGCTGGCTGCAGGCCAAGGGAACAAAATTGAGGAACTTACGCGCACGGATGATCAAAACAGCTTTGGCCTGGAATACTTGAGGGCGACCATTCATCTAGGTCTTGGAGGCCACGGTGAAGAAGGAAAAACCCAAGGTCTAGCCGCGTATGGGGAACCAACATATTATGAAGCCTATATGGAGCAAATTGACGTGGATGGGGATGGTAGGATCCATCTTGGTCCGGCGCTGCAAGGTGACATTACGCATTTGTCACGGGAAGGTGGATATCTCAATACAGAATTGCTGACCAACAGCTTCCTCAATGATCTTTTCCCACGGCGCATAAGCCCCGAGCCGTTGGACACTATCCATAAGAACTTAGCGGCAAGCGTTCAAAAAGTATTGGATGAGATTGGCACAAAACTTGGACTGATTGTAAAGCAAAAAACAGGCAAAACCAATCTAGTCCTTGGCGGCGGGGTGAGTATGAATTCCACCATGAACGGTGTTCTTTTGCTCGGCAGCCAATTTGCGGGGTTGTACGCCTTGCCGATGGCCTCTGACCGAGGAATTGGCCTTGGAGCGGCTCTCTACCACATTCATCAGGAACTTAACGTTCCCCGGTTCTTTTATCTAGACCAAGTATTTTACGGAGGTGCTTACAAGGACAAAGATGCGGAACGCGCCATGAAGGAAGCTGGCTTGAGGACACATAAGAGCGATGACGTCAAGCATGAAGTGGCGCAAGCCTTGAACAATGAACTAATCGTGGGTTGGTTTCAGGGGAGGTCTGAAATGGGCGCACGCGCCTTGGGCCACCGCAGTATCCTGGCAAATCCCGGGCGGGCCGAGATGAAAAATATCATTAACGAACGGGTGAAGCACCGTGAGTGGTTCCGGCCCTTTGCTCCTTCAGTCATGGAGGAATTCGCAGAAGATTATTTCGCTTTCCCTGCGAATGTTGCTGACCTTACTTTCATGACTTTCACTGTACCTGCAACTCCTAGAGGCGAGCGGGAGATCCCGGCCACGGTTCATGTGGACAAGACCTCCCGCGTACAGCTGGTTAGCGAGACCACTAACCCTGAATATCATGCTGTAATTAACGCCTTCAGAGACTTGAGCGGTTTACCCGTTGTGCTCAACACGAGTTTCAACGATAAGGGCGAGCCGATTGTCGAAACTCCTGAAAATGCTGTACGTACATTCCTCAATACGGACATGGATATGCTATGCATAGGGAACATGATCGGATTAAAAAAATGATATGCAGAACATGAATCTACGACGGTTTTTTGGAAAATTACGCGCGCTCGGTTTTCGAGAGGGAATTCGCCGCTCCTTCTTAAGAAAAACGATAAGAGGCCCCTTTTTGCCGCTCGGAAATATCGATCCATTCTTTCTATTTAATACAAATCTAGATGATGCTGAGGGGGAGGAAAAGAAAAGAAGGAAAAATTCGGGTTTTATTTTCGCCGCTTCCTCTCTTGAACAGCAATATCCTCTCATCTTCCACTCCGGCAATCGTTTTCTCCGTTACGCCTTCATGCCGGCCTTAAATCAGGCCAAGGCCCTTGTTGTATTTTTCCACGGTCACGGCGGGGATTTACCCCCGAGCCCGTGTGAAGATTTCGATATTTTGGCGCCTTGGGATACATTTGGATATAGACGCCTCGGGAGCTGGTTTTGGGGAGAACATGGCGATGGGTTTGTAGAGCGAATGATTGTTGATCTCATAAATGAGACCAGGGCAGAAGGAGTGGATCAGCCATGGTTCACGTACGGTGGATCCATGGGCGGATTTGGAGCTCTATGGCACGGCATCAAATATGATTGTACGGGGATTTATGTGACTTCCCCCCAGATCGACCTTGTACGCAAAATCGAGGATTATGGGGATGTCAAAGAAAATGCCTACGCCTTTTTGGGCGGGAAGGACAGGGGCGGTCTTCCAGATCTTTACAATTTAGCGAGATCCAAGGATGAATTGCCGCCACTTTTTCTCATTCAATCGCAATATGATGCGGTCAATGAATTTTCCATGCACGCTCTCCCCTTGGTCCAGACATATCAGGAAAAAAGGGCGTGGCTGGGGTTAAGAGTCTATCCGGGCATCGGCCATAAAAGCCATGACGGCTCATTCGAAGAGGCCCTTCTCTTCTTCCGTTTGATCATTGAAAAAAAGGTTGCCAATAGGGTTGTTTTGCAAAGGAAATAACCCAAAGGATAAAATAACGAAAACGCCAACATTGCATTGGCGCTTTCATCTATGGGGCTATTTTGCGGTTCTTGCCCGCTTCAGCCACCAGGATCGCAGACCAAGACCAATTAGCAACAAGGGAACGCCAAGCACCAAGAGGACGGGAAGCACGTAAAAGAAGAACCAAACAAGCGCCTCCGCAATACCTTGGAGAGCTTTAACGAGGGCTTCGATGGCGTCTTTAGCGACGCCAGTAACATTCCAGGGGCCGACTACGATAGGTTGCACGGCCTCGTTGGCGATGAGCTCAACGGAGATGGCGGAAAAGGCGGCTGATTCCTCGTAATATTTGATCTGGCCCTTGAGAACTTCAATCTGTTCGGTGATGTAGTTGAGTTGGTCGAAGGCAGCCAGGACATCCTCGGTATCGGTGGCCTCTTCCATGATCTGGCGCAATAGCACTTCGGCGCTTTCCAGATTGCGCAGCCTGGATTGCAGGTCGGTGTATTCAGCGGTCACGTCTTGCCCGGACTGGGTATCGGAGGGCACATCGATGGCCCCGGCGCGGATCTCGTCCAGAGCCTGCTGGAATGCCTGACTAGGGACACGGATGGTGATGTACGCGCTGGGTACTTCAAGGCCGCGTTCCCAGCCGGTCTTATAAACGCTGGAACTAACCACAAAGCCGCCCATCCGCTCGGCCATGGCGGCCAGTTCGTTCATGCGCTGCTCGGGGGCATCCACAACAATTGAAAGGCTGGCGGTCTTGATCACCAGGCGGTCAGGCGCCTGGGCGGCCGGCGCCTCGGCGGCTGGGAGTTCTGCGCGCCCCGATTCTTCCACGGTGTAATCCGCAGAGATGGCCGCAGGCGCGCCCACCATCGGAGTGGGCAGGGGATAGAACTCTTGGCTCTCTGTTGGGAGGGTGGCCGCCGCTCCACAAGCGGAAACCAGGACGGCCAACAAAGCCAGGGCGGAAAGAAATAGCGAGGTCCTCTTCATGGTTTGCTCCTCAGAATCCTTAGTTGGCCATAAGACGATTATGGATAGAGAAAGGTTCCATAAGGGCACTAGTTCGACAGACTATTCGAATAAACGGTGCCGGCATTAAAAGCAAGGATGTGGGGAAAAAGCAGGGCCGCCAAGCGCCAATCCGAGCGTTTTTCCCAGCGATCGTCATAGATAATCGAGCTCATTTTTGTGGAATCGCCCAACATTGGATTACCCATGAAGGCGTGGCTATTAGTTAACTTTGGCACCAAGGACATCTTACGCGGCGTTTCAAGTCCTAAAAACTCATAGATACGCGAGAGGATTCGCCTGGGGTCTTGGGCCAATTGATCGTAGCCGACACAAATGTGGGCAATCCTGTTTCTTTTCAGAAGACGCTGAATTGCCACATTGCGCAAATACCATTTCCAAAACAGGTAGGTGGCTGTCTTCAATGTGTGTAAATATAACCATCGACTGAGAGGCACAGAGCCAAATAGGACAGGCAGGTGATGGTATTTAAGTTCTGCGTTGGTAGCATCGCGTTGAGACACAGCGAACCCGCGCACATCTTTGATAAGATGAATGACTTTGAGGTCCGTATTTGGGAGTGATATGACCGTACGCAATTGCTCCAGGTATTTGGATGAATCAACGATCTGGAAATCCGGGGTGTACAGGCGTTGGAAAGTTGCGAACAAGATGCGGTATCGATCAACCAAGTTGGCGCTGGGCCGAGATTGCAGGGCGGTAATGGCACGCGTCCAGAATTGGCAGTTGGCCACGCGGTGGCCACAGGAGCAGCGCATGACCTTCTCGCTCTCCAATTCGGCTGAATTCATTTGTAGCACCGTGTCCACTTCTCCCAGTCCTACCAATTGAGGATGGTTACCAAGTAATAAGTTGATCAGGGTCGAACCTGAATGGGAGAGGGATGCAATAAAGACGAGTTTCTGTTTCATATTAGGCTAGTTACCAGCCGCTGGCGAGGCGGGCAATGTGCCTGTCCGGCAATCCGGCGGCGCGCATACGAGCCTGCACAGAGGCAATATCGTATTCCACCCGGCGATAATCCCAGGCTTCGGTCTCATTATCGAAGACGGCAAAAGCGGCGCGTGGATCGCGATCGCGGGGCTGGCCCACCGAGCCCGGATTGGCAATGCAGCGGCGTTTCAGCTCAGTCTGGGTATTGGCGAGCGGCACCTGCAAATCCACCACTTTGCTGCGGAGGAAGAAAAGCACGGGAACATGCGTGTGGCCAACGAAGCAATAGTCGGTGCTGAAGTAATTGAAATTCTCGCTTGCGGAATAGCTGTCCAATAAATATTCCAAAACGGGCTGGCGCGGGCTGGCGTGCGCTAGGGTCACGCCGTTCTCTTCGCTGCGAGGCTGTAACTTTTTCAGGAAGGCCTGGTCGTCGGGCGACAGGCAGTTGCGGAGCCATTCGATGGAGCTCCGCGCCTCGACGTTGAAGCCATCCAAGCTCAGGTTGCCAATGGCGGCAGCGTCGTGGTTGCCCTGCAAACAAACCAAGCCCCGAAGGTCTTTCAAGCGGGCAATACACTCGTTCGGGTCGGGGCCATAGCCCACCACATCCCCCAGACACCAGACGGCATCCACCTCACCGGCAGCCTTCAACACGCTATCCAATGCAGACGCATTGGCGTGAATGTCGCTGATAATGAGCGTGCGCATCGAAGGAATCTTGAAGCTAGAGCGTGGCTTTTAGATTCTGTGGGCCAAAAGCCCCGGGCAGGAGACTAGCTACGGTTTCTTCGCGCACTATCTCGCCCTTTTCGTTGGCGATCAGCACGTTGGCATCCAGAGAGAATTCGGCGAGGACCTGGCGGCAGGAGCCGCAGGGCGTGCCGCCATCCGAAGTGACCACGGCAATCGCCTGGAAGGCACGCTCGCCTTCGGTTACCGCGGTGAATATGGCCACGCGCTCTGCGCAGATCGAATCCGGGTAGGCGGCGTTCTCGATGTTGGCGCCCAGGTAGATCTTGCCGGAGGCGGTGAGCAGCGCGGCGCCAACGTGGTATTTGGAGTAAGGTGCGTAGGCACTGGCGCGTGCCTGCTTGGCCGCGTTTATCAGTTCCGCTCGCTGGGTCTTATTTAGCATTTGTTTCCTTCTCTGTGGATGAGCTTGCGCTTACCGCATGTTGGGCGCGCACGCGGCGAATACGGCGCCCGGCAATTTGCTCGATGGTCAATGTCACGCCCCCTTCTTCCAACTTGTCTCCCGCCTTGGGGACGCGGCCGATACGGCTGAAAAGATAGCCACCGAGCGTATCGGCATCCTCACTGCTTAACTGGCTGCCCACGACTTCGTTGAAGTCGTCCAGGTTGATGCGCCCATGAAAGAGGAATTCATGCTCCGAGATCTGCTGATAAGAGGACTCTTCCCCTTGATCGTACTCGTCCTGGATCTCGCCCACAATCTCTTCGACGATATCTTCCAGGGTGACCAGGCCCGCCACTCCCCCGTATTCATCCACCACAATGGCGATGTGAATGCTGCCTCCCTGCATTTCGCCCAACAAGTCATCGAGCTTCTTCGATTCGGGGACGAAGTTGGCTGGGCGCAGCAACTCGCGCAGCGATGTGATTTGACCAGGTGAGCGCCATACCTTGAGCAGGTCTTTAGCGTAAAGCAGGCCCACGATATTATCGATATTTTCTTTGAACACCGGCACGCGGGAATAACCAGATGCGAGCAAAGCGGCGCCCGCTTCCTGAACCGGTATTCCTACATCCAGGGCGAAGATATCGATGCGGGGCACCATGATCTCTCTGACCAGGGTGTCACTGAATTCGAAAATGGAAAAGATCATCTTTCGTTCATCCTGTTCCAAGACGCCCTGGCGCTGGCTGGCATCCACAAAGGAACGGAGTTCCTCTTCGGTGATGGTGACCAATTGTTGAGGCTCTCCGCCGCTGCGAGTGGAGAGACGAGCGGGAAGCGCCAAGAGAGGGCGCATCACGAGGGCGATGACGCGGGCCAAGGGCGTGAGGCGCAATGCCCAATCCTCCGGGTTGCGAGCCACTCGGCGCTCGACGAAGTATTCAAACAACCAAATGAACAAGCCAACGAGAAGCAGGAGGACGATGAGGTTTTGGAGAGGAATGACAGCGGCCTCGAGCGGTATGAGCAGCGCCAGGGCGAGGCCGGCGATCATGAAACGCAACAAGGTGAGCGCCAAGCGCAAGCTATCCCGCAGACTGGCGCGCCGCCTCAACAGTTCAAGGGCGCGATCGACTTGCTTGCCCAGTTCTTCGCTGAGCGAGGCCAGCCGGGCATAGCGGGCGTTCAGGATGCCCGCCCGCGTGGCGGTAATGATCAAGTCGATGGCTAACAGAAAGACGAGCAGAACCACAAGCGAACTAATCAGATCCCTCCAATTTACGGATAGCACGGGCTGGCACGCCAACCACCACCGTGTGAGCGGGCACGTCTTTGGTGACGACGGCGCCCGCGCCGGTGCGGGCGCCTTTGCCGATATGCAGAGGAGCCACCAGCATCGTGTCACTGCCGATGAACACGCCTTCTTCGATTACGGTCTTGTTTTTGTTGACGCCATCATAGTTGGCGGTGATGGTGCCGGCGCCGATGTTCACGTTGGCGCCGATGGTGGCATCCCCGATGTAGGAAAAGTGGCCCATCTTAACACCGGGCCCAAGGGCCGAATCTTTCACTTCGCCGAAATTGCCTATGTGCACGCCATCACCGAGCTTGGCGCCTTTGCGCAAATGGGCAAAGGGGCCGATGTCCACGTTATTTTCGATTATTGCGGTCTCCACAACGGCGGCTTCTATCTTGCAGGCATCGCCGATACGGCTGTCGCGTACCACCGTGTTTGGCCCTACCGCGCAATCCTGGCCAATGTGCGTGTTGCCAAGCAGCATCGTGTTCGGCCAGATTTTCGTATCCTGCCCGATGGTCACACCGCTTTCGATGTAAGTGGACTGTGGGTCTATCAGCGTGACGCCCGCGAGCATCCAATGCCGGTTGATGCGCCTGCGCAAGGCGGCTTCGGCCTCGGCCAGGTGCTCGCGGGTGTTGATGCCAATGGCTTCATCAGGATCGTCCAGGGCAACGGTCTCTACGCGCTTACCGGATTTCACGGCGAGCTCAAGCAGATCAGTCAAATAGTATTCCTTTTTCTTTGGCGAGGGTTTTAGCTTCTCGAGTGCCGGCCACAGCCATTCGGCGCGGAAGCAATAAGCGCCAACGTTCAGTTCATCGATGGCCAATTGTCTGGGAGTCGCTTCTGCCTCCTCAATGATTACCGCAACGCGGCCGGATTTGTTGCGTTTCACGCGACCAAATCCACGTGCCTCTTTTTGCTTGAGCGTGAGCATGGTGAAAGGGCCTTTGTTCGCCTTTTGTTTGGCAAGTAAGAGCTTGAGGGTTTGAGCCTGAAGCAGGGGAAGATCGGCGTTGGAAACCACGATCAGATCAGCGCGGCCGGCCAAGAGCGACTTTGTTTGAAGCAAGGCATGGCCTGTGCCAAGTAGTTCGGCCTGCTCTACAAATTCTGCGCGAGGCCCCACCACAGCACGAACACCCTCAGCCCCGTGCCCTACGACCAGGACCGGCAGCCCGTCGCCAACCCCTTCGGCGGCTTGGAGGCCATGCAGAACCATGGGCTGGCCACCCAACGGGTGCAAGAGCTTGGGAAGCCGCGAACGCATGCGGGTACCCTTGCCTGCGGCCAGCAAGACAACGCGGGCGCTCACCGGCAGTGACCCATTTCGGTGGTGAATCGGAATGTAAGAGCTAAAGGTGGTTCTTCAGAAGTTGAGATTGGCATTTGTTCAATGAACCAGGTCGGGGCGCCTGGGCTCGAACCAGGATCCACGGCTTCAAAGGCCGGTGTGCTACCATTGCACCACGCCCCAATTTTCCCGTGCGCGGTCAGGCAAAGAGGGCAAATTGTAACATGTCGAACAACGTGCCGATTAGAGGGTTATAGGCATGTTCCGGAATTAGTGGATTGTTGGATAAGCGATGGAAGGCGGGCTATTTGTTTGTCTATCCGATAGTTGGCAGTAAATAGCTAATTTTCCCGCGGGGCCAGGCCGAGCTGCACGGCTTGCTCATAAGTAAGAGCGCCGGGCCGGGAAACAGGCTGGGGCTCCATTTCCTTCTTCTTCCAATATTTATCGGTCTGGCTGCGGCTCATAGGTTTGGTTTCGGCCTTATCCATGAGGCGCTCAAGCTGGGGATCCGTGTCGCCCATTTTCTTGGGCGCCTTTTCCACAACCACCGCGCTGGCCAGGGCCGCCTTCTCCAATTTCCCTAGCTCGCTGCTCACGCGTAAAACGGCTTTCTGCAGGGCTTCGGCGGTGGCGGCCATGCGCGCCGCTCTTAGCGGCTTGGTGGCCACCAGCAGAGCGTACATCGGGCTCACGCTGCACAGATGCAGGTGGTAACGCTTGCCGCGGAAAAGCAGGAAGTCGTCCGGCTGAGCCGATTTGGCGAAGGCGGCGATGCGCCCGGCGGCAAAGAAGGCTGACATGAGATGGGGCATAAGGGATGTTTCGATTTCTCCATCTGGCAAGGCGCCAGCGCGCGCCAGAATTTGGCCGCGCTCATTGATCAGCGCCACACTCAGCGCCTGCAAGTGAAAGCGCAATTCAGCAAGCTGGTCGGAAACGTGCTTGGCCGAACCGTCCGCCGGCGTGCCTTCACCTTTGACTGCCGAAAGCTCGGAAGGCAGGAAGCTGGAGGCCAGCCCAAATAGGCGCTCGACTGCATCCAGCAAGTCGGAGAGCTCCACGGGCTTGAAGAAAAAGGCATCTGCCCCAGAGCGGGCAACCTGCTTGCGAATCTCCGGGTCGCGCACTCCGCTGACTAAGATGGCTTTGGTATCTGGATTGCGGCGGCGGAAACGGACCATCAACTCCAGGCCCGAGATGCCAGGAAGCAGCACGTCGGCCATTAGCAGATCGAACTCAGAGGCATCCAGAGCATGGAGGGCTTCTTCCGCTGAGGCGACCGTAACGACATCAAAATCCTGTTCCAGGCTTTCCAGACCAGCGCGGAATACCTCGGCGCTTTCCTTTTGATCCTCAACGAGGAGAATCCGTCTTGACGGCATAATGCGGGCATTCTAGCACCAAGGGCCGCGACGAGCGATAAAGGAAGGCTGCGAATTCAGCTGACTACAGGACGATCCACGGCATCCCGTGCCGGGGATTCGGATGCACCTGCAAGGGGACGCGGTAGGCTTCCTGCAAGATGTCTGCGGTCAAGACTTCGGCCGGGGAGCCGGAGGCGCGTACGCGCCCGTTGACCAGCAACACCAACTGGTCTGCATAGAGGGCCGCCAGATTCAGGTCGTGCATTGCGACGAGAACAGCAAGGCTGTTCTCTTTCGCCATGCGGCGCATGAGGTTGAGCAAGGCGACCTGGTGATGGAGATCCAGATGGGCGGTTGGTTCATCGAGGAGCAAGATAGGGCAGTCCTGAGCTAGGGCGCGGGCCAGAAGCACGCGCTGCTGTTCGCCGCCGGAGAGTTCGGCGGCGCGGCGCTCGGCCAAGTGGCTGATTTCGCAGGCGTGCATGGCACGCTGGATCTGGTCAAGATCGTGCGAACCCAACCTGCCGAGCCAATTCAAATGCGGCGTACGGCCCAAAGCCACGCATTCGAAGACGGTGAAGGCCGGAGGTAACGAGGCAGACTGAGGGACGACGGCAATGTGGCGGGCGCGTTCAGCTTCGGAGAACTCGGCCAGCTCTTTTCCTGAAAGTTGGACGGATCCTAACGTATGTTCAATCACGCCGCTCAAAGCCCGAATCAACGTAGTTTTTCCTGAACCATTGGGGCCTATGACGCCCAGCAGCATCCCAGAAAGGATCTCGATATCAAGGTTGCGGAGCACCTCGAGTTTCCCATAAGAGACGGTTAGCGAATTGGCGTAAAGCATGGCTACCAGATCATCTGTGCGCGGGCACGGCGGAGGAGCCACAAGAAAAATGGCACGCCCGCCAGGGCGGTAAGGATGCCGACCGGCAACACTTCGGGCGCAAAAAGAGAGCGCGCCAATACATCCGCCAGCAGGAGCGCTGTTGCGCCCCCAAGGACTGACAAGGGGAGGAGGCGCCGGTGGTCGGCTCCCCAGACCAGGCGAAGGGCATGCGGCACGATGAGGCCGATAAAACCGATCATGCCGGAGAAGGCGACGGCGGCGGCTGCCGCCAAGGACGCGGCGCCAATCAAAAGTAGTTTGACGCGCTCCACGGGCATGCCCAATTGCTGCGCCTGTTCCTCCCCAGATTGCAGTACGTTGAGTTGGTGGCCCGAAAACAAAAGGATGCCAAGGCCGACCGCCACATAAGGAAGAATGGCGATGACTGGCTGCCAGCCGCTTAGCGCGGAACCACCGAGCAGCCAACTGATGGCGCGGCGCAGCTCGCTTTCCGATTGCAGCATTAGAAAAGAACTGAGCGCTGTGGTGAACGAGCTCACCGCAACACCCGCCAGCAAGAGCGTGGTGACCGGAATGGTCTTGCCCAGACGAGCAATGCTCAGGACGACGGCGACAGCCAGCAGCGCGCCCAGGAAGGCAGCTGCGGGGATGGTGTAGAAGCCGAGGAGAGTCTTGGGCCAGGCGCTGGCCATGACGAACACAGCGCCCAACCCGGCTCCAGACGCAACCCCGATGAGATAAGGATCGGCCAATGGATTGCGGAAGAGGCCCTGATAAGCAGTGCCGCTGCCGGCCAGGGCCGCCCCGGTGATGGCAACCAAGAGCGTATGCGGCAAGCGGATGTCGAAGATGATAGTGGTCTGGGCGCTTTCCACGGCGCCGCCAAAAAGCGCACTTAGCAAGACCGCAGGCGGAATGAACACAGAGCCGATCGCCACACTTAGGATGACGGCGATCGCCAAGAGCAGTGAGTTAAGCAGAAATGGATGCTTGCGCAATGGCCGCTCGTTTTAGAAGGGAAGCAGGATTGGCATCCCTTCTCCATCAGAACTTAGTTGAACAGGTCCGGGTGTAACAGCCGGGCCAACTCCTCGAGGGCATCCACGAGGCGCGGGCCGGGGCGGGTGGCCTTGTTTGGGTCGAAGGGGACAACGTTTCCATTCCGCACCGCAGAAAGATCGCTCCAACCGGCGCGTTGGCCTACCGATTCCACGGTCACGCCGTAGAGCGCATCGCCCAAGAGGATGAAATCAGGATCCTGAACCAGCAGCTCCTCGATGCTTATCTGGGCATAGTCGCCTTGCAGTGCGGCGGCCGCGTTTTGGCCGCCAGCGCGGGTAATCAGCAAATCGAGGAAGGTTCCGGTACCCGTGGTCCAGGGTGCGGCCGGGTCACTGGCATCGATCTCGTAGAACACGGTTGGCTTGTCGGTCACGCCGGCCAGGGCTTCATCGACAGCGGCGACGCGACTTTGCAGCGATGGCGCCAAAGCGGCCGCTTCTTGTTCGCGGCCGACCATTTGGCCGACGGTGGCGAGATTTGCGTAGAGGCCTTCGAAATCAACAGGGTTGGCCAACCAGAATACATTGATACCGAGTTGTTCCAATTGCGTCACCTGCTCGATCGGGGTTATTTGTGCGGCCAGTACGAGATCGGGTTCCAAGCTGATGATCAATTCGGCGTTGAGTTCCAAAAAGGTATCGCCAATGCTGGCAACTTGGAGAGCTGCCTCCGGGAAGTCAGAGCCGTCGTCACGGCCCACCAACTGAGCATTGGCGCCCAGGGCAAAGAGTATCTCCGTATTGGAAGGCGCCAGGGAAATGATGCGTTGGGCAGGAGCCTCCAGCGTGATGGTGCGCCCCAGGCCATCCACAAGCGTGAGCGGAAATGTGACCGGCGGAATGGGCGTGGCCGTGGCCTGCGCGACGCTCACTGCCGGCGCGGGCAGAGTCGGCTGTGGCGTAGGGGCGGCGCAAGCGGCGGCGAGCAAAGCGACAAGAAACAATACGGGAAATTTCATAGGCTTCATGGTTGCTCCTTTAATATGCAGAGTTAAAGAAAATCCCCTGCTCGATGGCAGGGGAGAGGCAAGCCGCAACTTGTTGCGGCCGCCGCACCCCCCTTCCGCGAGGTTGTGCGATGCTGCGCTGGTGCGCGTGGGCATCTGGGCCGGCGACCTGGCTTGCCGCTCGAGGCGGATCACAGTTGCGGGACAGCGCCGGAGTCTCACCGGCTTCGCAGTTGCCGCTATGAAAGCGGCCACCCAAATGCAATGTTAAAGCTGTAGGGCGTATTGTACGGGATGGAATAGACAGAGTCAAGTTTTTGAGGTTATATTTCCCTTAATGATTAAGGTGTTCAAAGATCTGATTCGTAAAGCCTTCTTCAATCCATTTGGCTATGACATTGTCCCGCTTAGGAGGCCAAGGGTTTCAGCTCCTTTGCCATGCCCGCCTCCAATAGCCAAATTGGGGAGCAAAAACCTAGAAGCCTATCGCGCTGGTTTGGCGAGGAAGCCTTGCGCGAAAGGCGTTTCTACAATGTGGGTGCGGAAGCACAATTCAGCCATCCCGCGTGGACGAGGGTCAATCACCCCAGCGAGCATTATGGCAGTGAGAATATTGGTATTCACTGGGAGTTAATGGCCGGGACTCGCTTTCCGGTTGAAGATAAAAAGGCGAAAGTAATTTTCTCGCGGTACACGCTAGAGCATATTACTGATGAAATGGTGCAGCACTTCCTGGCTGAAGCTTACCGTGCCCTAGCCAAGGATGGCTTTTTGCGGTTGGTGGTGCCCGACATCGATATTTATTACGCGGCCTACGAGCTGAAAGACGAGGCCTTTTTTTATCGACCGAAACACGATCTGAACACTTTTCCGAACAAGGATTTCCTCGCCAACATCAACCAGGCGTCATTCGAGCAGAAATTCCTGTGGAGTTTCGCCAGCAGCGCCAGCGAATTGCACGCTGATGGGGCCGCCAAGAAGGTATCAGACGCGGAGCTGCGCAGGGTTCTGGCAGAACCCAGCCTTGAAGACGCTTTGAACTACTGCACGGCGAAATATTCATTGCTGAGCCAGAGACGCCATCCTGAGAATCACATCAATTGGTTTAATGCAGCCAAGTTGAGTGCCATGGTAGGCACAGATGGCTTTACCCAGGTGTATCGATCCGGGTATGGCCAAAGCCGGTGCCCGGTGTTGCGGGATACGCAATTGTTGGAATCTCGTGAACCCGAGGTCGGGATCTTCCTGGAAGCCCAAAAATAGCTTTCCCCCATATTCGAAGGCCCGGACGATGTCCATTGACATTCCGTTTTTAATGTGTCAGAATTCATTTCCTGAATGCTGATATGAAGGAACGTGAATACCGCCTTTTGGAGGCTATTTCTGCAGATGAAAGCGTCACTCAAGCGGGGTTAGCTACACATTTGGATATCGCCGTGGGTAGCGTGAACTGGTATATCAAACGCTTGATCAACCGCGGCTATTTGAAGGCGACGCGAATGGACCGCACCCGGTTGCGTTACAACCTAACCCCGGAAGGAATGTCAGCCTTCACGCGGAATGCGCTGCAATACCTGCGGGATTCCTTGCAGGTGTACCGCGACCTGCGGCAGCAGGCTAAGGATATGGCTATTCTGATGCAACATAGCGGGGTTCGGCAGGTTTACCTGGAGGGAGGCGATGAGGTGATGGACATCCTTCGCCTTACCTGTATTGAGGAGGGGATTCGAGTAGAGGACAAACCGGGCAAGTGGACGGTCAAACGCAATGGCCGCGGCTACGAATTGAAGGAAAATAACCCTTAGGCCATGGAAGAACAAGCGCGCTGGGACCTGTATAACCAGTTTTCCCTGTGGGGAGACCTGGATCGATTCACAAAGCTGCTGGCTCGCTATGAATTGTTCAAGCTTATCGCGGATAAGCCCGGCGATATTGTCGAGGGCGGCGTGTTGAAGGGCGCCGGTTTGCTACTGTGGGCCAAGCTGATCGAGATCTTTAATCCCCAGTCGCGCCGCAAGGTAATCGGCTTCGATACATTTGAGGGATATCCTCAAGACGGGGCCAAGGGTCATGACCGTAAGACAGCCAGGGATTTTAAGCAGGTTCAGATCAAGGACGGGAGCGATGTGGCCATGGCAACCATCCAAGGCATAGCCGAGCAACAGGGCTTGAGTCATCGCATTGAATTGGTGCATGGCAAGGCTGAAGAAAGCATGCCGAAGTACATCAAAGAAAATCCAGGTTTTCGAGCCGCCTTGCTCAACCTGGATTTCGTCTTATACGAGCCCACCATGACAGCTTTGACCCATCTGTACCCTTGCGTGGTCGCTGGCGGGGTGGTGGCATTGGATGAATATGCGGTTGCCGGCGCCGGAGAAACCGATGCAGTTGACGAATTCCTCACGGGCAGGCAAGTCAGGCTACTCGCCTTCCCCTGGGCAAAGAGTCCCACGGCTTACTTTGTGAAAGAGTCCAAAGCGTGACGCAAACTGAGATCGCGATTGGCAACCGCAGGATCGGGTCGGGTCACCCAGCCCTGATCATCGGCGAGGTGGCGCAGGCCCACGAGGGCAGCTTGGGAATGGCACATGCCTTCATCGACGCCATCGCCGCGGCCGGAGCAGACGCGGTGAAATTCCAGACGCACATAGCCGAAGCCGAGAGCACGCTGGAGGAAAAATTCCGCGTATCCTTTAGCAAACAAGATGGCACGCGCTTGGAATATTGGAGGCGTATGGAATTCAGCGAAGAGCAATGGCGCGGCCTGGCGCAACACGCCGATGAGGGCAAGCTGCTCTTCCTCAGCTCGCCTTTCTCGATCGAAGCGGTGGAGCTGCTGGAGCGCGTGGGGGTCCCCGCGTGGAAAGTGGCCTCCGGCGAAGTAACCAACCTCCCTTTGTTGGAAAAGATACTTGCCACGAGAAGGCCGGTGTTGTTATCGGCGGGGATGAGTTCCTGGGAGGAATTGGATAAGGCGGTTGCCGCAATTAAACCGAAGGCGCCACTAGCTATTTTTCAGTGCACTACTGCCTACCCGTGCCCCCCAGAGGAACTTGGGTTGAATGTTATGCATGAGATGCGGGAGCGTTATGACGTTCCGGTGGGGCTTTCAGATCACTCCGGGAAGATTTACGCCGGCTTGGCCGCAGCCAGCTTGGGAGCCAACATAATAGAGGTGCACGTGACCTTGAGCCGAGACATGTTCGGCCCGGATGTGCCCGCCTCGCTCACGCCAACTGAATTGGGACAATTGGTTGAGGGCGTACGGTTCATCGAAACCGCTTTAGAATCTCCTGTAGATAAAGATAAGGCCGCGGCAGAAAGAAATGAATTGCGGCTCTTGTTCTTCCATAGCGTAGTCGCCAGGCGCGATCTGCCGGCGGGAACCGTGCTTGCCAAAGAGGATTTGACGACTAAAAAGCCCGGGACCGGCATTGCCACTGAACGTTTGGGTGAGCTGATCGGCCGCAAGTTGGCGCGTAACCTAAAGCGCGACCAGTTACTAGCCGAAGAGGATCTGGCCTGATGACGCGCAAAGTCGGACTGGTAGTGACGGCACGGCCTAGCTACGCGCGGATCAAAACGGCGCTGCGCGCCATGCAACAGCACGGCGATCTGGAACTCCAACTCATTGTGGCCGCCTCGGCGCTGTTGGATCGCTATGGCAGCATCGTGGAATACATCGAGCAGGATGGTTTCAAGATTGCGGCGCGGGTTTTCATTGTGCTGGAAGGCGAGAATCTAATCACTTCCGCCAAATCCACGGGCCTCGGCATCATGGAATTGGCTACGATCTTCGATAACCTGCAGCCTGATGTGGTGGTCACCGTAGCGGATCGCTACGAAACCCTGGCCACGGCGGTGGCAGCATCCTACATGAATATTCCGCTGGCCCACGTGCAGGGCGGCGAAGTGACCGGCTCCATTGACGAGAAGGTGCGCCACGCGGTAAGCAAGCTGGCCAATCTGCATTTCGCAGCCACCAAAGGCGCGGCTGAGCGGCTGATCCGTATGGGCGAGGCTCCCCAATCTGTTTTCGTCACCGGATGTCCGTCGATTGACTTGGCAGCCGAGGTGCTAAAGCAACCTGAATTGGACTTCGATCCGTTCGTGAAATACGGCGGCGTGGGAGCCATCAGCGAGCTCTCGGATGGCTATGTGGTGGTGATGCAGCATCCGGTCACGACGCAGATTGCCGGATCGCGCGCTCAGATCACGGAAACGTTGGAAGCCGTAGAAGCTTTTGACCTGCCCGCTTTGTGGTTCTGGCCCAATGTGGATGCGGGTTCCGATGGCATCTCGCGCGGCATTCGCATCTTCCGCGAGAAGGGGCGGGGGGCTAAGTTCCATTACTTTAAGAACATGGAGCCGGAAGACTTCCTGCGCCTGATCTACAACAGCAAAGCCATCGTGGGGAACTCCAGCGTTGGCATTCGCGAATGTTCCTTCCTGGGAGTGCCCGCGGTGAACATTGGCGGCCGGCAAGCGGGCCGCGAGCGCGGTAAGAATGTGGCGGATGTACCTTATGATGCGGCGAAAATCGAAGGCGCACTCAAACGACACTTGGCGAATGGCCGCTACCCGTCCGAATCGATTTACGGTGATGGCGGCGCCGGCAAGCGCATCGCCGATTTGTTGGCGAAGGTTGAGCTCAGCATCGCCAAACAGATTGCGTATTAGATATGGTCACCATTCAAGCCGATCGTACTGACCGAATCCAGGCACTGGCCTACCGTTATGCCGACCAACCCAAAGAATGGGTAGAGCTGTGCAATCTGTGTGTGGGCAATTACTTTGTGCAGTTATGTGACCGCGACCGCTACGGGTTCACTGCCAACGCCTATGCCTGTGGCCGCTGCGGGCTGGTATTCCTGAACCCGCGGCTAACCGGCACTGCCTATAGCGACTTCTACGCTCGGGTCTATCGGCCGCTGGTTAGCGCCTATCACGGGCGGGTCATCGATGCCAAGAGCATTCAAGGCGAGCAGGGCGAGTATGCCAGGGAACGCGCTGAGTTCGCTGCGCCCTTTTTAGGACGACGGCCCGGGGGCCGACTGTTGGATATCGGTGGTTCGACGGGGGTGGTAGCGCAGCATTTCTCCCAGCGCTTCGGCTACGCCGGAGTTGTGCTGGATCCCTCGGCCGAGGAACTGCGTGAGGCAAAAGCGCGTGGGCTCTCCACCATTCACGGGCTCTTTGAAGGGACTGATTTTGGATCTGAGAAATTCGATCTGCTGCTGTTGTGCCAAACGATCGACCATCTATTAGACATTTCCGTCACCCTGACAAAAGTGAGGGAATGTTTAACAGAAGGCGGGATCTTCTTCTTTGATATCGTCGATCTCAGGGCTGCTTACCTGCGCCACTGGAACATCAACGAGGTGATCAAGATCGACCATCCTTACTATTTGACGCAAGAGACCACAGAAGCATTCCTGCGTCAAAAGGGGTTCACCGTGCTGCGCAAGGGATATGCGGCCGACCGGCTGCATATCAGTTATGTGTGCGCCTCGATCGCACCCGACTCCGGCCATCTGCCGTCGCCCGAAAGCGTTGAGCTTTTGTTGCGCGAAATCCGCACTGTGCAAAACGCGCCGCGAGGCATGGCCCTATGAGCGTGCTGGGGATCATTCCGGCGCGGGGCGGCTCCAAGGGCATCCCCAATAAGAATCTGCGCGAGTTGGCTGGCAAGCCATTGCTCGCGTATACCCTCGAAGCCGCGAATGCTTCTGGAGTAATCGATCGATTGGTACTAAGCACTGACTCCCAAGAGATCGCCGAATTGGGACGCAAACTGGGATTGGAGATCCCCTTCTTGCGGCCGGCGGAGCTGGCTGCGGATGACAGCCCGATGCTGGCCGTTGCGCAGCATGCGGTGGGAGAGCTGGAACGCCAAGGATGGCGGGCGGATATTATTGTGCTCCTTCAGCCGACCTCACCGCTGCGGCGCGGGGGGCGCGTTCGGAAAGCCGTGGAATTACTGGAGAGCAAGGGGTGCGATTCGGTGGTTAGCGTGGTTGAAATACCGGATCTGTATTCGCCCCAAAAAGCGATGAAGGTCCAGGACGGATTTCTCGTTTTTTTGACGGACGGCGGGAAGGCGATCACGCGGCGACAGCAGGTGGTATCTGCTTACGCGCGTGAAGGCACCGTGTATGCCTGCCGGCGGGATGTATTGATGGAAAGGGGGAGCCTATATGGCGAAAAGTGTCTTCCACTGATCATCTCTCGCGGAGAGGCGCTGAGCTTGGATACGATGGTTGATTGGCAGCGGGCCGAGGAGATCCTTGGCGCCCGTGCGGCACAGCCGGTGAGGACTTAGCCTCTGATGAAAACACAAGATTTTAGCTCGCCCACCCGGCTTATTCTTGCTTTTCTGTTCCAGTACAAGACGTACCTGGTAATCCTTGTCATTCTGTGGCTCGGGGCGGCCGGGGTCGCAGCAGCGCAGCCGCTGATCATGGCCCCGATGATGCAAGTGGCCCTTGGCCAGGCGGGGATTTCCTCTGGCGGGACGGGCGCTTCTGTATCGATATCTAACGTGGATCTTAATAATGCGGATCAGTTAATCAGTAGTGTGCTTGGGTTGGGCTCCCTTCAGCCTTGGGATATCGTTCTAATGCTTTCCGGGATTTTCTTGTCCCTGGTTATTGTGGGGACGGCTCTGGAAACTATTGCTTTCTATGTATTCACACTGGCCAGAGTGAATACGTTGCGCGCGCTGCAAGAGCATGTGTTTAAGCATCTGCTTTCCCTCTCCATGGATTTTTTCAATCATCAGCGGGCAGGCAGCTTGGTGTCCCGCCTGGAGCAGGATGCAGCGGCCAGTGTGAACAGCCTAGCCGGCATCCTGAAGTCAGCCACAGTAGCTCCGGTGATGGCGCTGATCTATGGCGTAATGCTAGTGCGTACCAATCTGCAGCTTATGATATTGGTTTCCCTGATCGCTGCGATCCAGTGGGGCATTGCCCGGGTGCTGCGTACACAGGTTAGAAAATACGTGACGGCAGAATTTGATCTGATTGCGGCTGTGCATGCCTATTTGACGGAGATATTTCAAAATATCCGCGTGGTCAAGTCGTTCGCAGCGGAACGTTACGAACAAAATCGCCTTAGCCGACGATTTCAGGGAATGATCCCCATCCATATAAGACGAGCTTTGTCCAAACACTGGCAGGAACCGGCCGTTCTCACAGTCAATGCAATAGGCAATATTTCTATTCTGTTGCTCTCAACACGGGAGTTATTGAATGGCGATTTGACTATCGTCGGCTTTTTCTTGTTCTTATACGTGGGGAGGGCCATGATCCACCCGATCAGCCAGATAGGTCAGATCTATGTGAATTACCAAGAAATGGCTGCCTCGGCTGGGCGAGTTTACGAAATCCTGCACGTGCGGCCGACGGTAAAGAACGGCGCAAAAGACATCGCTGAGTTTAAGAACAGTATTCACTTTAAGGATGTTGCTTTCTCGTATGGAGATGAGACCGTATTAAGCGGAGTAAACGTTGAAATTCAACAGGGCCAGACAGTAGCTCTCGTGGGCCCGAGCGGGGCGGGGAAATCGACCTTCACTGATTTGCTGTTGCGGTTCTATGACCCTACCGCCGGCGCGATCAGCATCGATGGGCAAGATCTGCGCGATCTGAGGGTTGATGCTTACCGCGGCTTGTTTGGTGTGGTGGCCCAAGAGAACCTGCTGTTCAACGAAACGATTGCCAACAATATCGCCTACGGGCGTGAAGGCATTTCTCGTGAGCAGATCAAGGCAGCCGCCGAAGTGGCCAACGCAGCGGAGTTCATTGAAGCAACTCCCTTGGGCTATGAGACCTTAGTTGGGGATCGCGGTATCCGTCTCTCTG
This sequence comes from Anaerolineales bacterium, assembly GCA_040882365.1. GTDB lineage: Bacteria > Chloroflexota > Anaerolineae > Anaerolineales > UBA11579 > JAMCZK01. Next base: position 61,321 of record JBBEBI010000041.1, on the reverse strand, counting down.
GCGGGCAACGCCAACGCATCGCCATCGCTCGGGCTATCGTGCATCAGCCCGAGATCCTAATCCTGGATGAGGCTACCAGTTCACTGGACACCGAGTCAGAGCGCTTGGTGCAGGCAGCAATCGACCGCGTAATTCAAGGGAGAACCTCGGTAGTGGTGGCCCATCGGCTTTCCACCGTCATCCACGCCGACAAGATCATTGTGATGCAAGGCGGGGTGGTACTTGACCTGGGTAGGCACGACGAGCTGTTTACTCGCAACGAACTGTACAAGCGGCTGTGCGAATTGCAATTTCAAATAGATAGCGATGGCCAATCCCCAACCCCGCAACCGGTCAAAGAGGTAAACGGCTGATGGATTGGCTGCAAAGTTTGCCGCGACGCGCCCAGGTGTTTTGGGCACTGACCTGGCGCCGCAAGTACCCCGAAAAGTTGCCGGAGCCACCATTAGGTCGCATTTCAGCGCGCGAGGCGACAACGATTGACGGGTTGCGGAGCGTGTGTTTATTCCTAGGACCTTATCGAAACCTGACCTCGCTGACGGCCTCAGTACTCTTTCTGCATCCGGAATGCCAGGTGCTCAATCATGCCGGGTCGCGCATCCTTCCGCGTGAGGAGTGGAACTTCTTGGTTAATTACTCGGACGAAAAATTCCGACGGTTTTGCCATGTAGCTCTTACGCTATCGCAGGGTGGAGCGCGTGGGGGTCACGGCGGTTCGGTGGTTTTGTCCCACGCTTTTGCCGAGCACCCTGAAATGTGGAGGACTTATAGGGCGCGCTTTGGCACTCGCCTACTCAAACGCAGCGTAAAAAGCCTAGTTTGGAAGGAATCTGAAAAGGTGGGTGAATTTATACGGAAGAACGGCGCTGATCTAGGTCAGCTTGTGAAAAATAACCCGAGGTTAAGATTTCTGTTGCCTATTCGAAACCCACTTGATTGCAGTTTGTCGCTTTCTCGAATAGGAATATCGAAGTTTTATCCCCAATTCAATGACAATGATCTCTTCCCTTTGCTAAAAACAATACTGGAAGAGATTAAGTGGTTTGTAGAGCTGGCCGAAGAGCATTCCGAGCACTTCCTACATTATTTTCAAGACGAGGTGGATTCGCATATATTTCGCAGGTTGGCACGGTTCCTTGGCCTTGCAGAGGATCCGCGCTGGATCAGCGACGCCTTAAACGTTTATCAACTTAAACGACCTTATACCTACAATGCCGACCTTAAGCACTACTATGCGGAAATGGTTGAGGCCTTATTTCACCGGCGGCCCGAGTTCAGGGATCATCTTGTTAAGATGATGCAACATGCCAGTTGAAGGAATTACTTGGTGAGTGGACGATTGATTCGAATGCTTAGCACGGGGCGCGCCGGCACTAAGTTTCTGGCGGGCGTTTTCGAAGATCAGGGATACGTGTCCTATCATGAGAACTTATATGTAGGCGAACCCACTTCGGCCATCTTGCAGTACCTGTATATGCTCGCCGATCTTTGGAAGCAGGACAAGGATGGATATTTCAGCTTTCGGTCGAATTTTGCTGAGCCGTATGTGCGCAATGTAGCAGGGTTGATAAATGGAGAGCCCCAATCGTCTCCTCGCGGATTTTGGGCCCGGCTGCAAAGGCAGAGGCAAAAACGAGAAAGAGACGGTTATGTGATCCATACGGCCCACTTGATGACGGCTGCAACGCCTCTGATTGAATACGAAATAGAAAAAGCAGATCTGGAATCGCGCGGCTTGATTGTCTTTCGCAATCCTCTAAAAACGGTACATGCAATTTATCTCGCCGAAGATGCGCGCAAACCTGGGCAACAGGCTTATCGAATTCGTCCCCAATCATTAGTTGGAGAGGGTGGCTTTTTAGGTGCGGCCAATGTATGGGCGAATGTTTACCATATGGCACTGGATCAATTCAATTTCTTTGGCGACAAGAAAATGCAGTTCCTGGAATTGGAAAAATTTTCGGAGGATGCCAAATATGCAAAACGGGTCTTCGATTTCTTGGGGCTCGGTTTTGATGTCGACCGCTTCCTTGTCTACGTTGGGGAGCAGCTAGCGAAGCCGTTTCGATCCACAAAAGAAGACTCAATACGCAACTCTCATCTTTTTCATGACCCTGGCTTCGTGTTCTCAAGCGACCAAATTCTGCAGATCCAAGAGCGGATCCAGGACATTACCGATGCATACGGAATCAATTGGGACGAATGTGTAAAGGATTATCTTTATTTCCACGAGCACGAAAAAGCTCAAATTGGTTTTCACACACCTGAATGAGCAGCAAAAACGATTTAACACTGGTGGTAGGGGCGCGGCCCAACTTCATGAAGGCGGCTCCGCTGTGGCGCGCCCTGCAGAATGATGGCCGGGCGACGGTGCGGCTGATCCATACCGGGCAGCACTTCGACGAAAACATGTCGAAGGTGTTCTTCGAGCAGCTGGGTCTGCCGAAACCGGATGCCGACCTGAATATTCATACAGGCACGCCGGCCAATCAGATCGCGCAGGTCATCACCGCTTTAGGCGACGAATTTACGGGCTATCGGCCTCGAATGGTGGTTGTTTTTGGTGACGTCAATTCTACGCTGGCTGCAGCTATCGCGGCTAACAAGATGAACTTGCCACTTGCCCATGTGGAAGCAGGCTTGCGCAGTTTCGATCGGAGTATGCCCGAGGAGCATAATCGTAAGGTCACTGATATGCTCGCGGACTTTCTGTTTACCCCCTCGGAAGACGCTGACCAGAATTTATTGAATGAAGGCATCGATAACGGGCGAATTTATAGAGTCGGTAACATCATGGTGGATAGCTTGGTGGGCTTCAGAGACCAGGCGGCCGAATTAGACACATATTTAACGATGGGAGTAGAAAAGAGGAGTTATGCTTTGGTCACTCTTCACCGGCCGTCAAACGTCGATCAAATCCCTGTCTTGAAGGAAATCCTGGCCGCGCTGGGCGACATAGGGCGGGAAATGCCCGTTTTATTCCCCGTCCACCCGCGAACGCGAAAAATAATCGATTCGTTGGCCTTTGATTCCCAAAAGAGCGGGCAACGCATAATGCTCTTGGAACCGTTGGGCTATTTCGACTTCTTGAATCTAATGATTAACGCCAGGCTGGTGCTCACAGATTCGGGTGGCATCCAGGAGGAAACCACAGTACTTGGCGTTAGTTGTCTCACACTGCGTGACAACACCGAACGCCCTATTACGATAAAGCAGGGAACTAACCAACTAGTAGGGAACAAGCGCAAGGGGATTGTTGATGGTTTTCACCGTGCCCTGGACCGCGGGTCGGTTTTGAGTCGAGTTCCGCCCCTATGGGACGGAAAGACCGCAGATCGAATCACTGCAATTCTGGCGAAGGCGATTACTTAGGATCTGGCAAGCTGCTATGCGTATCGCTTTCTACTTTCAGAGGGTAACCTATTTGAAGACAATGGGAGGTCTGCTTGAAGCGGCATTAAGGCAGGGACACGAGGTGATTGTTTTTTACGAAGATGCTGCTCGCCCGCTGGGGGACAAATCGTATCAGGTGGCCACAGCCGAAACGTTTTCGAATTTTCGGATTCCACGCAAAAATATCAGCGGAATTACCGCCCTTTCTCAACTACGTGATAGTTCATCATTCGATGTATTGGTAACCCATGAGGGATTCCACACACTCAGGGCCGATTTGGATGTTATAGCTGAATTGAGGAAATCTGGAGTAAAGGTTATCTCCTTGGTTCATTTTTTTGAAATTGCTCAAGGTTCCCTTGCCGCGTTGAATAATTTCGATCTAACGATATATCCAAGCGAATTCTGTCGAGATCTTCATTTTAGATTACAAAGTCGTTCGATGGATTGGCGGCGCGAAAGAGACGCCCGAAGCGGTCAATGGGCCGTCGCGGGTTCTGCGATGTTTGACCAGATCGGTGTGATTTCTCGCGAGGATGCCCGTAAGGAACTGGATATTGCCCCCAATGCAAAGGTGGTCTTATTGATGGCGCCTGTTATCTCGTCGAACACACCTTGGCGATTTTACGTATGGGGTCGGGGGAGCAAATTATCTAGAACTCGAGCCGCTATTCGGGCGGGTAAGCCGCAGTTTGTGTGGGAGATTTGGAGGGGGCATGCGTTTGAGGAGATCGTCCGAGTCTTACGCGAGTTTTGTGACCGCGAATCCGCAGAATTAATTGTCAAATCCAGGGGGAAACAAGAGGTACTGCGATATCAAATGGAGGAGGCCGATACATATCTCACTGGGTTAGATGACAGCTATTATCCTGTTTTCACATCCTATAAACTGATGTTGGCCGCGGATGTTTGTATCACCGCGAATAGTATGGCGGCCGTTGAGGCCGTGGCTTGTGGTACCCCATGTATCAACATTTATGTTCCCCATATAGACCTTGCAGCGTCATGGTCGTTGCCTAAACAGCGTTATTTCGATGAATTGCTTTCCGGATATCCCCAATCACTGATGAATTATTCCGGCTGTATCATCAAAGTAGATCGGAGACGCATAATAAGTTGGTTGCGATCTGCAAAACTGGAGGATATAAGGATGGAACCTGAGCGCCAAAAAACATACACACGGACTTTTTTGGGCATGCAGGAGCAACTTGCAAGCGACCGGATTCTGGAAGTTTTTGAACGGATTAGCAAGACGAGACCGTAACCCATACTGCCATGCGCATTGAACCCGATCAATTGGAAATTGAAAGCAAAAACCCCGAGGAAAAGGTTTTTGTCGTTTCGTACCCCAAGTTGGGAAGAACTTGGTTGCGCGTATTGTTATCTCGCGCAAAGGAAAAATTGGAACATACACGGAAGAGATGGATTCGGCCAGCATCGACTATATCTCTCGGCGACTGTCGGCCGAGTTTAACCCCTTAGTTGAACGATACAGGCCAGCGAGTGACTAAGATTTCATCTGGCTATTAAGTGATAGAGTAAAAAACGTCTCATTCCATAAACATTGTTTTATTCACTAAAATTGAGCTCTGAATGGGAAAAATTCTATCCATAATTCTGATACGCTTGGCGCAACTACTTGACCGCGCCACATACGAACGACTTCTAGTGCGCCTCGTCCAACGGAAAGTCAAAACCCTCCCTCCCGATGAAGCGCTGCGTTTTCTCTTTCGATTGGACGCCGCGTTCTATGGATTGCAGGGCACCCTGGCTGTAGCTTATGGGGGCGGTAAGCATACGAAACACCGCCACACGTCTTATCACGAGTTTTTCGTCTCCCGGATCTTTGCGGGGGAGCGCGTTCTTGATGTTGGCTGCGGAACGGGAGACGTTGCCTACGATCTAGTTGCGAAATCGAAGGCGGTTGTGGACGGAATCGATCTAAGCCTCCAGAATATTGTAGAGGCGAAACGCAGGTATTCTCACCCCGACCTTCATTATGCCGTCCAGGACGCAATGAGACTAGAAACTAAAATACTCTACGACGTAGTGTTGCTTTCGAACGTGCTGGAGCATTTGAATGGCCGGCCCCAATTCTTGCGCGACATGGTCGAAATGACCAAGGCCAAACGCGTTTTTGTTCGCGTGCCGCTTTTCGAACGCGATTGGCGCGTTCCATTAAAGAAGGAGCTAGGCGTCGAATGGCGCTTAGATGAGGACCATAAGATCGAATACACCTTGCAGAGCTTCCATCAGGAAATCGATGAGGCCGGATTGAGACCCCAGCACATTGAAGTGCGCTGGGGCGAGATCTGGTCCGAACTGGTGCCAGTGTCGGGTAAATAAGAATGCGCATATGTATTCCTATTGAATTTCGCCCAGAGGGAGGCGGCTATTATTTTCTGGACAATTTTGCAAATTATCTCCGCAAGATCGGGTGGGAGATCATACGCGATCCAAAAGGCAAATGCGAGGTCTTGTTCACTAATCATTGGATGACCCCTTATCGGGATCTCATGCTGGTTATAAGGAGTAACCCGAGAGTACGCATTGTGCAGCGTATTGATGGCGCGGCTCAAAATTACGGACGGGATGCAGAGGCGGACCTGCGCCAGGGCAAGGTCAATCGCCTCGCCGACCTCACGATCTTCCAAAGCCAATACGCGCGTCATAGCACGCGTGAGATGTTTAGCGTAATAACCCAGGATGGACCCATCATTCACAATCCGGTGGATCTCCAAGTCTTCACACCGGAGGGAAGGCGACGAAAATTCCCGCGCCGCACACAGGTCGCCTGTGTAACCTGGAGCAAAAATCCCCTAAAGGGTATGAGCCAGGTTTATGAAGTCGCCCAGAGAAACCCCGACGTGGATTTCATTCTTTGCGGCAGTTATGATAATGCGCCCGATCTGAAGAATGTACACGGGCAGGGCTACCTAAAGCGCTCTGATCTCGCAATCGCCTTGCGATCTTGTCACCTGTTGCTCACTTTTTCCAAAAACGAGGCGTGTCCAAACCATGTGCTGGAGGCACTGGCGTCGGGACTGCCTGTGCTTTTCGAGGATAGCGGAGCCATGCAAGAGGTGATTGGTGATTGTGGCCAGCCAGTCAGTGTGGAAAGCTTCCCGCGGCAACTCGAAATAATTCTGGCGAATTTGGAGATTTATTCCAAGACCGCCCGCCAACGCGCCGTTGAGCTCTTCGATCCGCAAAGAAATTTCTCCCAGTACATCGATGCAATAAACGAATCATTGAAGAGGCCAACTCATTTACCTATGATTTGGCGCAGCCTGCTAGCCTGGAGCTATCCGGCAAGGCAGAGACTGGACTTGGCATGATGCGCTCGTTCTTCGGGAAAGTAGCTCAGCGATTTCGCCGGCGAGGCCCGCCGGGCCTCTATTACATATCTCCTGGGGTCAACTGGTCACTGGATTGGGATGGGTATTACACTACGCGTGAGGTTGAGAAACAGTTCGGGCTGAAGGCACGAGTGGCCCGCACTGCCGAGCGGCTTTCAGGCCAGATCGTCCATTATGGGTCTTTGTGGGATATGGCGGCAAACGTGGGAGCGCGGCACAATGAACGCAACGTGATTGTTGGAACCATATTCCACGGATTGAAAGACGACCCGCTTTTCAAGGAGACCTTCGATCGGGTCCTTTCATCTATAGGTGAATTCGACAAGATCCATACGGCAAGTTCTGTCATGCAACAGCGCTTGTTAGCTTGGGGAGTTCCTGCCGAAAAACTGATCTGCATACCCCTTGGGGTTGACCTAAAAGTCTTCGCGCCGGTAAATGAAGAACAAAAACAAGAGAGGCGCCGTGAGTTCGGCATACTCCGGCAAGCTATCTGTATAGGCTCGTTCCACAAAGATGGGGTCGGGATGGGTGAAGGAACGGAACCCAAATTGATCAAGGGCCCTGACATTTTCCTTAAGGTTGTAGAGGCAGTAAGCAAACAGCATCCCGTATTTGTGTTGCTCAGCGCCCCCGCCCGCGGTTATGTGAAAGCCGGGCTTGAGCGGCTGGGGATTCCGTATAAACATATGGTTTTGGACGATTATTTGCAGATCCCTCGTCTTTATCAGGCGCTTGACATGTATTTGCTTACATCCAGGGAGGAAGGGGGGCCCAAAGGCGTGATCGAATCGCTGGCCACTGGTGTGCCGCTGGTGGCTACGAAGGTGGGGTTGGCGCCGGACGTGATCATTCCAGGAGAAAATGGATTCTTGGCCGAGAGCGAGGATGTACCTTCGCTGGCGGCTCATGTCATAGAGTTGATCGACCATCCCGACATCCGGGCTCGGTTTATTGCCAGCGGGCTCAAAACGATTGCGAGTTACGATTGGTCTTTGATCGCCGCCCGCTATTATGCGGAAATCTATAAGCCCATATTGGATCAAATAACTAAATAGCCTCCACAGAACGACCCATCGCGGACATGCAAAAATCGATCGACCTAACCCTTTTTTTCACCCAAGGAGTTTCCCTTGGGACCTGGGAAGAAGCCGGTATGTTCGCGCGGGAAATTGCCCTATACAAGGCATTGCGGCAGAGAGAGGTGGAAGTCACCTTCGTGACCTATGGGGGAAAAGAGGAAATGCTGCGGGCAAAGGAGATTCCGGGGATCAACTTAATCACCAATCATTGGGGTCTACCCGAAGGCTGGTATCAGCGACAATTGAAATGGCTGCCACCACGAGGCCATATCTTCAAAAGTAACCAGGTTTCCGGGGCAGATGTCGCGCTGACAGCGGCCCGCCGGCGGGGAGCGAAGTTTATTGCCAGATGCGGTTATTTATTGTCGGATTTCGAGGCACGAAGGCATGGAGAAGGATCCCCGGCCGCCGAAACCGCAAGGCGTTTGGAAAGGAAAGTGTTTACCAATGCCGACTGCGTGGTAGTGACTACTGCGGCAATGTCCGAATCCGTCACCGGTCACTATGCAGTTTCTCGGGAAAGGCTACGAGTCATCCCCAACTATGTAGAAACAGATCGCTTTCGGCCAATAGTGAGAACCACATCAAAGAAATTTCGCATCGGGTATGTCGGGCGGCTTGAGCCACAAAAGAATCTGTCGGCCTTGCTCGAGGCAATTACTGGAATGGATGTCGAATTGTCGTTGGTAGGCCAGGGCTCCCAATTGGACATGCTTTCTACCCAGGCCAAACAAAGCAAAGCCAATGCACGATTCGCGGGGAAGATCCCCAACCGGGAGTTGCCTCAATTCCTGAATTCTTGTGACCTGTTTGTGTTACCGTCCCTTTACGAAGGTCATCCTAAGTCCTTACTCGAAGCGATGGCCTGCGGCCTTCCCGTGATCGGCACGCGTGTGCCTGGGATACAGGAACTGATTACGGACGGCGAAAACGGACTGCTGTGCGATACCGATGCCGGCAGCTTGCGCAGTGCAATCCAGCGCGCCATAGATGGCTCTGATCTGCGCGATGCAGTGGGCAAGAAAGCTCGCAGGCATGTCGAAGATAATTTTTCCCTCTCTGGTGTGGTTGATCTAGAAATGACATTGCTGCACGACTTGGACTGTTGAGCCTATGCCGAAGGTAACAGTCTTGATGGCCGTGCGCAATGGGATGCCTTATTTAGCGGGGGCGATAGACAGCGTGCTTCGACAGACGTTCGATGAATTTGAGTTTGTCATCATTGAGGATGCCTCCACGGATGACAGCCGGAAAGTACTGAATTCATATTCCGATAAAAGGTTACGGCTGGTTTTCAATAGAAAACAGCTTGGGCTATCCCGATCGCTGAACAAGGGTCTTGATATCGCCTCAGGGCAGTATATAGCCAGGATGGACCATGATGATATTAGTCTGCCCCGGCGCCTTAAAACGCAATACAGTTTTATGGAGGAACATCCGGACATCGATGTGCTCGGCTGCTGGGCGAAGACGATAGGCGGGAAACCCGAACAAACCTGGAAGTACCCGGAACGAGACGAGGATATTCGCAGCGAATTCATTTTCAATTCTTCGGTAGTGCACAGTTCGGTCATGCTGCGCAGATCCACATTCGAACGACTGCAGCTGCGCTATGATGAAAAAGTGGTACGAGCTCAGGATTACGAACTGTGGACACGGGCTTCACCTCGAGTCCGGTTTGCTAACCTCCAGTCGGTGTTGCTTCGTTACCGTCTCCACAGTCACCAGGTGGGAAGACAATATGGGCACGAACAGCAGGCAGTGGCCGACCAGGTGCGCTTAAGGGAGCTTTACAGGTTAGGATTAAACCCGACGGCTGTTGAGAAGAAGATTCATAATCGAACAGCTCTGTGGGATTTCCCGAATACGAGCGCCGGATTGCAGGCCATGGAACGCTGGTTTTTGAAACTAGCCGCGGCAAACAAGAGGAAGCAGATCTATATTCCTAGTGCGTTGAGCCGAACATTGGAAAGGCGATGGTGGGGGGCCTGCCGGGTCAATATTGATTTAGGTTTACTGGCTTGGAAACGCTATGCGAGATCTCCTCTTAGTGGGTTTGCCGCGATAAACGTGTTTGAGAAGATATATTTCCGAATTAAGGCGCTCACCCGTGAGGGGAGCCGCAAGCGGATCTAGCCATATGGCTCGCGTAAGCTTTGGAATTATCGCCCTCAATGCCCAGCCCCTTCTGGAATACAACCTGCACGCCCTGTATCCATTCGCCCACGAGATCATTGTGGTGGAAGGCGCCACCCGCGCGGCGAAGTCGCTGGCCACCTCTGACGGGCATTCCACGGACGGCACGCGGGAGATGTTGGCTGAGTTCGGGACCCGGCATGACCCGGGTAAGAAGCTGCGGGTAATCACGGCCGCTGATGAAGGATTTGTGGATGGGTTTTGGCCGGAAAAAGACGAAATGTCCCAGGCATATGCCAAGAGAATTTCAGGACAATGGCTATGGCAAGTAGACAGTGATGAATTCTATATGAATGACGACATGCAGGCAGTCCTCAATATTTTGGACCGGGAAGATGAAATTGCCACGATCTCATTTCCTTATCACGAGTTCTTTGGAGGGTTTCACAGCTTGATTACTGGGCAATGGCATTTATACGAGCATAGGCTTTTCCATCGCGTATTTCGTTGGGATCCTGGATATAGATATCTTGCGCACAGACCGCCAACCGTTCTCGATACTTACGGCGTTGATCTAAGAGAAAAGCATTGGATTTCTTCCCCTAAAAATAGGGACAGACCTATATTGCTATTCCACTATTCATACGTCTTTCCAAAACAAGCGCAGCAAAAGGTTGGCTACTATTCTCACGTCGACTGGACCTCGGCCTTTCGCCGCAACAAACACTGGTTCGAAGAGAGCTATCAAAGATTGAGGCGGCCCATGTTCCTGGGAGAGAAGGGATGGCCAAATTTGCAATGGCTGGAACCTTATAGGGGTGAACACCCTGAAGCAATCATTGCATTGCAACGCGATTTGGCAGTTGGCAAGCTCAATGAACCTATGCGCGCGGCGGGAGACATCGAGCGGCTGATGAAATCGCCGCTCTACTTGGTCCAGCAGATCATCGCGCGCCGTCTATTGGTGGTTTATTGGCCTCTGCGGTTGATCTGGAAGGCAATTCGGTCGGCCGTTCTGCATCCTTCTGGCTAAGGTAAGCTCCAGTCATGCGCCCCGCCGGAAGCGAAGTTTCCATCATTATCCCAACCTATAAGGAAAGGGAGCATATCGCCGCGCTGATCGATGACTTATATGGCAAGATCGACGCGCCCCTCGAGGTCATCGTAGTAGACGATGCTTCCCCCGATAGGACGGCAGATGTGGTGGCTGGACTGGGCCATCCAAACCTTCGACTGATCCGTCGGAAGGCGCGCAGATTAGCCGCTGCGTTCCATCGCGGCATTTTGGAGGCCAGTGGAGACATCATTGGATGGATGGATGCGGACGCCACCATGCCGCCCGAGGTTATGAACCAGGGTTGCCAAGCCTGGAGGTTGGGTTTTTGTGGGTGTACCTAACAAGTACGGCCCCGCCGGCTGGCTGCGGCTCATCCCCAACCGGCGAATGCGGGCCTGGCTGGGGCGTGTGTATGGCCGAGGCGAATTGCACAGCCTCCTCGCCTCCGCCGGATTGGAGATCCAGGCGGAAATGAGCTATCTAGGTGGGGTGTTCATTGGGGCGCTGGGCAGGAAACCCGGTACGATATAAATAGTCGATATATCCAAGATTTATACTAAGGATCTTCCTTCTAAATGAGCCAACAAGGCGATTTCAAACGCGAGATCCGCGAGGCAGCCAGGACATCCAAGGATGCATTTTTCACCTGGTTCGACACCGCGCAAGATGCCGAGGCATCCTTCGTTCAAGGGATGTGGGATTTCAGCGTGCATATCGCCCACCCGATGGCGAAGTACCTGAAATCTCCCGAGAGCCTAGTTAGTCTTGAAATTGGGTATGGAGGAGGAAGATTGTTGGCCGCCGCTGCCCAAAGTTTCGGGAAAGCCGTTGGCATCGATATTCACGAGAACGCCGAGTTAGTAAAGAAGGAATTAGCTGCCAGAGGAATCAACAATATTGAGTTGTATTCGTCGGATGGAATGACGATTCCCTTGCCGGATTGCAGTATTGATTTTGTCTATTCTTTCATAGTCTTGCAGCACGTGGAGAAAGTCCAGGTTTTCGAGTCATATCTGGTAGATTCAATGCGTGTGCTGAAGCCCCGGGGATATGGGATCCTGTACTTCGGACGAAAAGCCAGGCACTCCATAAATCGAAAATCACCAATGCTCTTCGCGCTCGATACTATATTGGAAAACCTATGGCTGCCAAAAGGGTATCTGGAGTTTGCCGCCGAGGTGAACCACACGAATTTGGTTGTTACGCGCTCCTACGCGAAAAGAATGGCACGGTCCATAGGGTTGCAGGTCCTTGGTTTTACGTCTTCCCATAAGAATGTTCCCAATGGGTTTGACTATTACGGGGGGCAGCATGGCATGATTGTCAGGAAACCTCAGTCATCTGATTGAATAGACAAGGATAAGAATGGCCATCGAAGTTGTCGAATTTAGCGGTATCAAATGCGCCGAGATCATCTGGGCGGATACGAAAGTGGAGAAGACCACATTCTTTTCCCCGGCCGATTCATCCTTTCAATTCGGCCTACTAGCCCATACAGCCGGCTTTGTTGAGCCTCCTCACTATCACAAACCAGTGACACGTACGATCAGCGATTTGCAGCAGATGTTCATGGTGCAGCGAGGTGTAGTGGTTGTCGATCTTTATAGTGATGAAGGCAATCTGTTGCGCGAGATCGAGATGCACCCCGGCGACGCCATCGTGCTTATTCATGGCGTGCACGCCATCCGCGTGCTGGAAGATATGCAGTGCATTAGCGTGAAACAAGGCCCTTATTTGGGGGAGGAGCAGGACAAAGTGTTCGTGGACGTGAAAAATGATCCCGGTTTTTGAGCCCGTCATCAGTGAAGATGAAATTGCCATGGTGGTAGATGCCTTGCGTAAGGGGCAGGTCTCTGGCACCTTCGGCAACTACATAGAAGATTTCGAAAACGACTTCGCTGCTTATGTGGGGTGCAAATTCGGCGTGGCGGTCAATAGCGGCAGCTCGGCGTTGCACTTGGCGGTAGCCGCGCTGGAGCTGCAACGCGGCGATGAGGTCTTGGTCAGCGCCAGCACCAATATCGCCACTGCGCTGGCAGCCGTGCACAACGGCGCCATCCCTGTCCCGGTGGATTCAGAACCTGTTACTTGGAATCTCAACCTGGATCTGATCGAGGGCCTGATCACCCCCAGAACCAAAGCCATTATCCCGGTGCACCTCTATGGTCATCCCGTTGATATGGATCGACTGATGGAGATCGCCAATCGACACAATCTAATTGTGATAGAGGATTGCGCAGAATCGCATGGCGCCACAGTGCGCGGCCGTATGACCGGTAGCTTCGGGCACATGGCCTGCTTTAGTTTCTACGCCAACAAGGTCATTACAACCGGTGAGGGTGGCATGGTCACGACCAACGCCGCCGCGTTTGCGGAACGCTTGAGGCTGTTGCGCAACCTGGCGTTTACCGAGCCACGCTTCCGGCACGAGTTGGCCGGCTTCAATTTCCGCATGCCTGGCTTTGTTGCTGCCTTGGGTTTGGCTCAATTTCGCAAAATCGACAAGATTGTTGGGGAGAAGCGCCGCGTGGCCCACAGCTACAACCGGAAGTTGAAAGATGTGCCGGGCCTGCAATTGCCGGCTGAACTGGACTGGGCCAAGAACGTCTATTGGATGTATGGCATCGCGGTGCAGCCGGAATTTGGTATCTCGCGAGACAAGCTGACAGAGGCACTCGCCGAACGCGGCATCCAGACTCGAACCTTCTTCTGTCCCATGAACCAGCAACCGGTGCTGCGGAAGATGCCGGGTTTTCGTGAAGTGGCTTGTCCCGTCGCTGATTCGCTCTGGGAGACCGGGCTCTATTTGCCCTCAACCTGGAACCTCGACGAAGAGAAGATCACGTTCATTGCCGATGCCATTCGCCAGGCGCCCAACTGGGATAATTGAAGGCGCATGAGTTCTTACATCGGCAGGCACGCCGAGTTATACGATATCTTCTATCAAGATAAACCGTACGCGGCGGAAGCTACATTTGTCCACGAATGTCTGCAGAAGTATTCCGATGGCAAGTGCCATCGATTGCTGGAGCTGGCGTGCGGAACAGGCGGCCATGCCTTCGAGCTAGAGAGGTTGGGTTATCGTATAGTTGCCACGGATTACTCGGATGACCTATTGAAAGTCGCTCGACGTAAGGCGAAGGAAAAGAAATCCTATGTGGATTTTCGTTTCCAGGATATGCGAAAACTTGATCTACCGGACGGACCTTTTGACGCCGCCTACTGTCTATTTGACTCCATCGGCTACGTGCAAACGAACGCGGGTATCCGTCGGGTTTTAGATGGCGTGCGAACCCAGTTGATCCCACAGGGCCTTTTTGTTTATGAATTCTGGCATGCCGCGGCCATGCTTAGAAATTTCGAACCAATGCGGGAACGACGCTGGAAAACGGGCGGCGGCGAAGTGGTTCGGAAATCGAGCACGCGTTTGGATGTGGCCAAGCAGTTGGCCGAGGTCACCTATGACATTGATGATTCGGGCAGGAATAGCCACGCCAACCATCTGCAGGAAACACAGATTAACCGTTTTTTTCTCGTGCAGGAGATGGCGGCATTTTTGGAAAGTTGCAGATTCGAACCGGTGGAGTTCCTGCCGGCGTATGAGAGAAATGCTGCGATCACTGAAGATACCTGGCACATCTTGGCGGTCGCAAGGCGGCCATAGTCTATGAAGGTCGGCATTTATCTCGATCACTACCGTCCGCAAGATGGCGGCGCATACACCATGCAGGCCGATATCTTTCGTGCCATATGCACCCTGGAGCCCAAAAGCCTGCACCAATTCGTCATCATCTCCGCACCCAGTCGTGAGATCGGGGCGGCTGCAAAAAGGGCGGGCCTGCAATGGTTACCTTATCGTGGCGCAGGACTCGGCGAAAGAATTGGCGCTTTCGTGTCGCGCACCTTTCCCAGCTGGCGCAAGCGCCTTTCGGGCCGTAGTGCGCTGGAGCGCAAACTGCGGGCCGGGGGAGTGGAATTCGTGTGGTTTCTTGGCCCGCGGCCTGTGGAAATTGATTTACCCTATCTGACCATCGTGCTCGATTTGCAGCATCGCAAGCAGCCGTGGTTCCCCGAAGTGAGCGAGAACGCCGAATGGGAAACCCGCGAACGACGCCTGACACCCTTTCTTAGGCGCGCTGCGGGCATTATTACGGGCACACAGGTCGGCAAAGAAGAGGTCCTAAATTTCCTGCAGGTGCCGCCGGAACGCATACACGTCCTTCCGCACCCGACGCCCTCTTACGCATTGAATGCTAAGGGGGAGAGAGAGGAGGTAGCGGGATTTCAACCCGGTTATCTCTTATATCCAGCTCAATTCTGGGCGCACAAAAACCACGTCAATCTACTCCTGGCGTTGAAAAAACTTCGAGACAAGAGATTGAACATCCCATTGGTGTTGGCTGGCTCAGATTTTGGCAACAAAGCCTTTGTCGAAGAGAATATTGCCAAGCTGGGACTGAATGACCAGGTTCGGGTGCTAGGCTTTGTAAATGCCTCACAATTGGTCGCCCTTTATCAAAACGCGCTGGCACTGACCTATGTCAGTTTTTTCGGGCCCGAGAACCTGCCACCGCTCGAGGCTTTCGCTCTGGGTTGCCCGGTGATCGCCGCCCGGGTGGACGGGGCCGAGGAGCAATTTGGCAATGCAGCGCTGCTGGTGGACCCAGCCAGCCCGGATGAAATCGCCGGTGCGATCCGAAAGATACATGGCGACCACGGCCTGCGAAGCAAGTTGATTGCCCGCGGCCGCAAACGGGCCGCCAGCTGGACCGCTGAGGATTTTGTGCGCGGTGTATTTGAGATCCTGGACCGTTTCGAGCCCATTCGCCGTACCTGGAAAAGCTGATGCTTTTCCTCGCTGTACGGCATAATCCCTTCTGATGGCTTTTGTACCTTCCCTGAGCGTCCTCACATCGGTATACCGGGGCGAGGAATACCTGCCAGGTTTTTTTGAAAACCTGCGCGCCCAAACGGTATTCCCCGAACTTGAGTTAATTCTGGTCCTGAATGATCCCAGCATGCGAGAGAAGACTCTGGCGAAGGATTTTGCACTCAGGCATTCGGAACGCGTGCACACCCTCTTCCCGCCCCGGTTAGAAACCCTCGGGGCTTCATGGAACCGGGCCTGGCAGGCCACCAAAGCGCCATACCTGGCCATTTGGAATGTGGATGATAGGCGCTTGATCGATTCCCTGCAGTGCCAATTGGCCGCCTTGAAGCAACATCCGGAAGCTGCACTGTGCTATGCGGATTACATAGCCGTGGAAAATTACGGCGAAGAGGAAGGCGCTCGCCGCCACACCCCTGCTTTTCGGATAAACCACTTTCGCCGTGCCTTCGCTCAAGGAGGCGCGTTTTGGCTGCTTCGCAGTAGTGTGTCGGAGCAAATTGGATTTTTCGATGAACAATTCCGGATCGGCCCCGATATGGAGTACTCCTTCCGCATAGCGGTCCGCGGGCTGACCATGGTCCGGGCTGAAGGCTTGGCGGGCTACTTCACGAACGCGGCTAAGGGCCTAAGCACTTGCCAGGGCGCTAGCGATTCTGCTGTGGAGCGAACCGCCATTCAACTGCGCTATGGAGTCTTTGATAAGGTGCGCTGGGAATTTATGAAAGCTGCGCGGCAATATCGTCTCGAGGCGATCAATGTTACGCAGGATTGGAAACCGCTGGGCAATTACTTGCCGCAACATGCGGTCTATCTGCAAACCAGGAAGTCTCTCTGGGCGCTGGGCTGGATCAGGAACGCAATTCGCAGCATATTGCAGCGGCTGGGAATTTTACCGGTCGTGTACCGTGCACAAGAAAAATACTTGAAGCGGGAAATTTAGCGTGTCCCCATCTGTTTGCGTCGTAATTCCCACGCGCAATACCGCGCCGTACATTACTGAAGCGGTACAAAGCGTGTTCGCGCAGACTTATACCGATTACGAAGTCATTGTTATCGATGATGGATCCACAGACGATACGGGCAGGAAACTTGCGCCCTTTGTCGAAACCAAGAAGATTCGCTATGTCCTCCAGAAACCGGCGGGGGTCTCAGCCGCGCGGAATCACGGTATCCGGTTGGCTCAAGCCCCGTATATCGCTTTTCTAGATGCGGATGATTTGTTTCTGCCGGAGAAGCTGCAAAAGCAAATGGGCGTGTTCGCAAAAAACCCGGATGCCGGCTATGTGCATTGCAGTTTTTCCAAGTTCGATGATCAGGGAAGAGACCTGGGTGTGCGCGATACGTCCCGCTTCCAGGGCTGGATTTACCCCGACATGCTCCAGGAATGGTCGGTGCTCATGGCCATGCCTTGCATGTTGATGAGGAGGGATGCCTTGCGGGCAATAGGGGGCTTCGATGAGAGCATGACTTGGGCGGAGGATCTGGACCTGTGGCGGCGCATTGCACGCCGTTATCCAGTGGCCGTGGTCCCCGAACCTTTGGTGCGGGTACGCGTACATGCGTCCAGCACCACATTTGCACGGAGCGGCGGTGCCCAAGGTTTTGAGCGTTACCTGGAAAAGGCGTTTGCCGAGGACAGTAGTCTTCCGGCGTCCTTCAAGCGGCATGCCAGGGCAAAAATGCATGAAAAACTGGGACAGAATTTACTGGGTGAGGGCGGACCGCGAGAGATGAAGCAGGTCCGCGATCACAGCGCAAAAGCGCTGGCTGCGTGGCCGCTTCAATTGGGCGCGGCACTTGCATGGCTGGCGTCTTACTTGCCGTTGGGCCTGCGGAGCAATTTTGTGAATTGGCTCAGGCGGCTGCGCTATCAAAAGCTGGGAACTGGGTAGCTATAATCGCCGGGCGCTATGGCTGCAACTGAGAAGCTCTCTATTGTCTTCCTGGGTACACAAATGGAAGTGGCCGGGGCTCAGAAGATGTTGCTTTCGCAGGCGCGCTGGTTTCATCAACAAGGTCATCAGGTCACGGCAGTATTCTTCTACGACAAGCAGGGATTGAGGGACAAATGGCAGGTCAGATGCGAGTTTCCCGTCGTTTCGTTAAATGGCTGGCGGCTAAAAACCTTTGCGCTTTTCAATCTGTTCCATGTATTCGGCGCGTTGCGCAGGCTTTACAATGTGCTCAAGGGCCATGCTAATGTAATTGTCACGTTTACGCCACATAGTAACTTGTTGGGGTTGCCGGTGGCCTGGCTGGCACGGGTGCCCGTTCGCATTGGAACGCACCACGGATATATCGAGGGATCTTCCAACGTCATGGCCTGGCTGCACGGGCGGCTTACTAATTCGCGCTTGTGTAGTGTGATGGTAGCAGTCTCCTCACAGGTGCGCGAATATGCAGTGCAACGCGAGGGCGCGCGGGCGAGCCGCTTGGTTGTGATCCCAAACGGAATTGAACCGCTATCCAAAAAGAAGGATGCAGGTATCGCTCGAAAAGAACTTGGGATTCCTGCCAATGGCCTTCTGTTCTTGACTTTGGGGCGGTTAACGAATCAAAAAGGGCATACCCATTTGCTTGATGCTATTGCTTTAGTTGCGCCCGGACATTCCGAACTCAGGTTCGTGTTTGCTGGGGATGGACCGCAAAGAATCGACTTAGAAAAGAAGGCAACGGATCTGGGAATTGTCGATAAGGTTTTGTTCTTAGGCGTGCGCGATGACGTTGCTAACCTGCTATTTGCAGCGGATGTATTTGTACAGCCCTCGTTGTGGGAAGGCCTGTCTCTCGCATTGCTTGAGGCGCTTTTCGCGGGCCTGCCTGTCGTCGCCACCCGCGTCGAGGGGGTTGTGGACGTGGTCGAGGAGGGGAAGAGCGCCTTGCTTGTCCCGCCCGGTGACGCTGGCGCGCTAGCTGCAGCGCTGGAGCGCATCATCGAAGATGAAAAGTTGCGCCAGCGGCTTGGGCGCGCTGGCCAAGAACGAGCGACGGCTGACTACAGTATTGAGAAGATGTGCAAGGCCTATGAGGCACTGATGCAGGCGGCGCTACATGGCGCATAAGAACTCCGTCCCTAATCGACCGGCTGCGATGCCACCCTATCAGCGGGCAATTTTGCTTGCCGCGGTTGCCCTTTTGTTAATTCTGGCCGGGATTGAGCTATTTTCCCTCGGCTGGGGGTCTGGCTCCTGGTTGGGGAGATTATCAATAAAATGGGCAGCTGCCTTACTGGCCTTCTATCTATTTTTCGCCGGATTGTTGTCCTTGGTATTCGCCTGGCTCTACCTGCCAGGCTGGAAAGTGTTGGAAAATCGCTTGTTGGCTTGGCGGCGAAACCTTGGTGGTTGGCGCTGGCCCCTAATACTTCTCGTACTATTGTTCCTGGCCTGGTTTGTGTTTTACTCCTCTTGGGGCGGGCTCTTCACTGGATTGTTTTTCCGTCTTTTTCTATTCAGCCTTGTGTTGATTGTTAGTGCCTTTTTGCTTACCACCTCCAAAAAGGAAATTGTTGAGTGGCCAACGTTCCTGGTGGCTGGCCTTGTGCTGGGAGCAATATTGGTATTGGCCGAATCATTCGTTTTGGTTAGCGATTATCCGTTTGCTCTGCACTGGTCCGAAGGGAATCGCCTTTGGGACTATTCAATCGCTTTTGGCAGCGAGCGTTACAACATTTCCGGAGAAGAGCCCATATTTGCCTGGATCGATCCCGGTCGGCAAACGCTGTGGGGTCTCCCTTTTCTCATTCCGCATGTTCCCATCTGGGCTGTTCGCCTGTGGGGCGCCATCCTGGTGACCGTGCCTTATGCGGTGTTGGGGTGGGCCGCGTTCTGGCCGGGGATCAGGTGGCGAAATCAGTGGCTGCTGGCTGGCCTGTGGGCACTCATTTTCCTAAACCAGGGGCCCGTCTACTCGCCGCTGGTGCTGGCGGCGATGCTAGTGGCGGTGGCGCGGCGCAAACCCATCTGGCTAGCCTTGCCGTTGGCCTACATCGCCGGCCATTACGCGGGCCTCAGCCGCTACAGCTGGAGATTTGCGGCTGGCATTTGGGTTGTCTTGTTGGCTTTCGGAGACGCCGTCCTTGAGCGGGGCAGATTAGTTTGGCGCGATTGGCTCAGCGCCTTGGCCCTTGGGCTGGCTGGAATCTGGAGCAAAGGGCTGCCCATCCTTGTTGGTATCGTCGTGGGCTTTTTCCCCTTCCTGGTGGCAGGTGATGCTGCCCCTGTTCCTGCGACCCCGTCCGTGGAAACCCTGCAGGGTTTGCAGGCCGTTTCCACCCAGCAGCCCTTCCTCTGGGAACGTTTGCTTCCCAATTCGATCTATCCCCCAGGCATCCTGCTAGGCCTTGCCCTTGCCACGCTGCCCTTGATCGTTTTGCTTATTTACTTGGCGAAGGAAAAGCTATGGAAGACAGTGCAGTGGCAGCGTATTGTGACCGTGCTGGGCTTGGGGTCCCTCCTGGTCGTAGGCGTTATCGCCAGCGTCAAGGTGGGCGGAGGCACAGACTTGCATAACATGGACATGTTCCTGGTGGGCCTAGTGCTGGTGGCCGCGATGGCCTGGGAAGGAGGGCTGGCACCCAATCTCTCTAGGCTGCAAAAAAGCGCGGTGACTGTGCGCTGGCTACTTGCAATCATTGTCATCATTCCGGCTTTCATGCCAATGGTGGCGGGCAAGCCGCTTGAGCGGCCGTCTCAGGAGCGCACCGAATTTGTCCTCGGCCGCATTCAGGACTATGTAGCCTGCGCACGCCAATATGGCGAGGTCCTTTTTATGGATCAGCGCCAGCTCATTACCTTTGGGCTGGTGGGTGACGTGCCGTTGGTTGTTGATTACGAAAAAAAATATGTTATGGATCAGGCCTTGGCGGGCAACGAACTTTTTTTTGAGGAGGTCCGTTCCGACCTGGCTTCCGGCCGCTTTTCGCTCATCGTGTCTGAGCGCGAGGCTATTTTGTATAAAGAGCCCGACATCGAAAGCGTTGGGGACAGTCTGAATGAAGAAAACAATGCCTGGGTTACTTGGGTAACAACCCCGCTGTTGGCGTATTATGAATCGGTGGCCGATTACAAGGACGCGGCGATAGAACTATTCATGCCTATTGAGCGCAGCTTTGACTGCCCGTAACCTAGAATCTCGCAGAGAGCAAAAAGGCACGGCCAGGTTGCTGGGGCTCTTTTTGCTGCTGCCGGCGCTGGAAGCACTGGGGGCGATAACCCTCGTTTTCGGCGCGCCCAGCGAAGGCGCGTCAGCCTGGCTGCTGGGCCTTTCACCAACCAGATGGCTACTAGTAGTAGGGTTATTAGCTATCGCTGTACTGTTTGCCCTTCTGTTCTGGTTGAGATGGAAAAGACACAAGGCCTTGCCATCCATTGAAAGGAAAATCCTGGCCGCGGTAAATAATCCGGTCGTCTATGCAGCCATTATTGGTGCTGCTTTATTTTTTTCCGTCCTTTCTTTATATTTATGTTTCCTCACCTTCAAGTTCACCGACAATTTCGTACGCGCCTGGCTGCTTCGGCTATTTCCTGCTCTGATGTGGCTTTTCTTGTTCAGCATTCAAATATTAATCTGTGCCCCTTTGCTTCGCAGACCCAAGCGTTCCACATTTGATTTCAAAGCCTGGCTTCCGACTGTCGCTGCTTTGGGCGCTATCGCTGTCATCGCCGTCTTCATGTGGGGTACCCGATTCGGGCTGGTTCCCGACCGCGCCGGCTGGGACACCCCGGGAGTTCCCCTGCTAGCCACGCAAGTCTTGCTGGCATGGTTGGGCGCGGGTCTGCTTTATTTTGTCTTGCGTTTCATTGAGAAAAGGTTTGGCTGGCGGCTTTCCCGCATTGACTTGCTGGCCGCGCTGGTCTTGTGGGTTTTTGCTATCTGGACGTGGCAAACGCAAACGCTCACTCCCACTTTCTTTTCCCCAACTCCCCGCCCGCCGAATTTCGAGTATTACCCACACTCGGATGCCGCCACTCACGATCTTTCTGCGCAGAGCCTCTTGGTCGGCGAAGGCTTTAACGACGTCATCGAGAAGCCGCTCTACAGCTTCTTCCTGGGTGTGCTCCACGCGCTGGTAGGCCAGAACTATTTGAATGTAATTGCGGCCCAAATCATGGTACTAGCTCTTTTTCCCGCAGTTCTCTTTTCCTTGGCGAGCTTCCTGCATCACCGCCTGACGGGGTTTCTGCTAGCGCTGGCTATGATTTTCCGTGAGCAGAATGCGATCGCCCTTTCCGGAGACATCAATGTCTCTCATTCAAAATTGTTGATGACGGATCTGCCGGCCGCGCTGGGCATTGCGCTGTTCACCCTGCTCGTCCTTTGCTGGCTGCAATCAGATCGGCGCGTCCTGCACTGGCCGCTTTGGGTAGGCGGCGCCCTGGGATTGCTGATGCTGCTTCGTTCGCAAACGATAATCTTTCTGCCAATCGCCTTGTTTCTGGCTCTTTGGCAGGCGGGAAGAACTGTGCGCAGGCTGGCGTATGCAGGGCTTCTCTTGCTGGGGTTCCTGCTTGCGGCGCTCCCATGGATGTGGAGAAACTATCAATACACGGGTCAATTTGGATATTCGCAGCCCTTGCAGGCTTTGTACCTGGCCAAGCAATATAGCCTCACGCCCGAATTGGCCGACCCCGGATTCCCCGAGGGCACGGCGGTTGCTGATTATGTATCGCTCGGTTTTTCCAAAGTGGCCCAATTCACATTCACACATCCCGGAGAAGTCGCGACCTTTGTCACCGCTCACTTCTTCCACAATGAAGTGTCTTCCTTGCTGGCCTTGCCCGTGCGTTTCGATCTAGCCGACAAGATCGTCACGTTCTATAACCTGCGGCCCTATTGGCTGGGTGCTGAGGATCGCCTGTGGAGCGAATGCTGCTCGCTGGACACCTATATCGGCGAGACGCCTTATTGGCAAACCTGGGATGGCACCTTCCCAAGTGAAGCCTGGCTGCCCCTGGTGTTCAACCTGACACTGGTCGCTATCGGCGTTGGGGCTGTGTGGAAGAAAGCCGGCTGGCTAACCCTGGTGCCAATTGGAATACATGTCTTCTACAACCTAAGCACGGCTGTAGCCCGCGTATCCGGTTGGCGCTTGATTCTTCCCGTAGATTGGGTGCTGATCTTGTTCTACTGTGCGGGTTTGGCGCAGCTCACTTTGTGGCTCTGGGCTTACTTTTTTGGGTCGAGGCTGGCTAAGGGTAAGGCTGCCAGGCAGCAAAAAGCGCCTTCCTGGCGCCAACAGAAGCTGCCGCGCTGGGCCGCCGCTATCCTGCTGGCCGGCCTGCTGCTCCCCTTGTCAGAGCTTGTGTTGCCCGCCCGCTTCCTCGATTTGGATGCGGCCACTGCCCAAGCTCAATGGGAGGATTCCGAGTTGGCCCAGCTAACCGGCTTGGACCTGCAAGGCTTCTTGCGGCAAGGAGGAGCGAAAGCCCTATGGGGGCGCGCCCTTTACCCGCGTTTCTATCCCGCCGGGATTGGGGAGTCGGGAGGCGAATCGGCATACAATCCATTGCCCTTCTCAAGGATGGCTTTTTGGGTCGTTGGTCCAGAGAATGATCAAGTGGCCCTGCCACTCGAAGCCCCGCCCGGGTATTTTCCGAACGCGGTAAACGTGCTGGTACTGGGTTGTTCAGAAAGCACTTACTTTCGGGCGGCCGCGGTTGTCTTTCTCGATGACGGCGGGCACGACTTACTGGCGGACGACTCCGATGCGTTCATTTGTGCGCCTCAATAGTCGTATCTCGTACTAGGTATAATTCTCTCCCGCGCCTCGTATGAGGCGTTCTTGTTATGTCCATTGCCCTGATCAATCCCAATCTCGTTGTGCAGCGTAGCGACCCGTTCACGACCGGGATCGTGTACATGCCCATCAGTCTTGCTTACCTGGCGGCCGCGCTGAGGCAGGGCGGTTACCTAGTTCAGGTGATCGACGCTTATGCAGCGGCCCCGCGCCGGAACCGTGCGGAAGGCAAATTCCAGTTCTTCGGTCTCGCCGAGGCGCAGATCGTCGAGCAATTGCCCAAAGAGGTCATCGCGGTTTTTGTCTACGCCATAAACCTGACCAACCATATTTCCACGGTGTCGATCGTCCGCGCCATAAAGCAGGCGCTCCCCCAGGTGCCGGTGATCGTGGTGGAGAACACCCAAGCGGTGACCGCCTATGCGCTCTCCCACGTGGCAGCGGAATTCTACGCGGCAGGCGCCGATTTCATTCTTACCGGCGAGTCTGAGCGTAGGGCGATCCGGTTGCTGGGAGCGCTGAATCCCTCGGCGCCCGAGGAAACTCTACGTGGGATCGACGGGCTGGGTTCGTCTAAGTTCTACAGCCCTCCAAACGGATATCTTTCTGAAGAGGAACTTAACGCGTTGCCCTTCCCAGCCTGGGATCTATTCCCCCTCGATAATTACTGGTCTTTGCGCTTCGCCCACGGGCCCGTATCGGCGCGCCGCTATCTGCCACTGCTGACCTCGCGCGGCTGCCCCTACCCGTGCGGCTTCTGCGTAGTCCCAGCCACCAACAACCAGAAGTGGCGCCCGCGTTCCGCTGGCAACGTGGTCGCCGAGATCGAGCATTTTGCTAAGACGCTGCATGTGCACGAATTCCACATCGAAGATTTGGATCCCACAATTTCCGATCGACGCATTCGCGAGATGTGCAACGAGCTCATCTGTCGCCGGTTGAAGGTGACCTGGAAGATCGCGGCGGGCACAAAAGTGGAAACCATGCGCGACGAGGAAACCATCGACCTGATGGCCAAGGCGGGGTGCCGCTATATTTCTATCTCTCCGGAGACGGGCTCACCGCGCCTGCTGAAACTGATGCGCAAGCCGTTCAACCTTGAGCATGCGGTCCGGTTGGTCAAGCGCATGAACCAGGTGGGCATCCGCTCGCAGGCCTGCTTTGTTCTCGGATATCCGGGTGAAACGGATGAGGATCTGCAAACGACCTGGGATCTTGCGCGGGACCTTACCCGCGTGGGCGTAGATGAGATTGCGCTGTTTGTCATTACTCCGGTGCCCGGTTCGTCGATCCATGAGCAGTTCTCGGGTTATACGACGCTCTCAGAATTGAACTTCAGCCCCACCTGGCGCGCCGACTATGCCCGCCTTAATCGTTATCGTGTGCGCCTATACGCCCATTTCCTGTGGTGGAAATTGCGTTATCATCCTTTCAAATTGCTGCGTCAGCCCTGGAATTTTCTGAGGCGCCGCTTTGAAACCAAGATGGAAATGGTGCCCTATCGGGCGTTGATGTTGCGCTGGCTAAGTAGATGATGGCCAAACAGATTTCCACTGCAAAGCGGTCTCATTCATACGGTCAGCAGCGTACCTTCCGTGGCCTGGAAGATTTCGCCATCCGCCGCCGCTTGTTTCGGGCTCGTTCGTTTCTCGACCTGTTGGTTTCCGAGAACCCGGGCAAGGAACTCCAGTGCCTCGAATTGGGGTGCGGATTTTGGGGACGCAATTTGGCTGCCTTAAGCCAAGGCTATCCTGGAGTCGAGTTCACTGGAGTGGATTTATCGGTTACCAGCGAAACCCACGGATTTGACCTCATCGAAGCGGACCTCACTACGTGGATACCAAAAGTAACCTATGATGGAGTTCTCTCCCTGGCCGTCATCGAGCATCTCCTTGATCCGCAGGCGCATTTTGATTTGATCGCAAAGTGTTTACGCAAGGACGGTTTGGCCGGCCTGACCACGCCGGCTCCGCAAGGCCATTTTGTATTGAAGAAGTTGGCGCGCCTTGGAATTTTCGATCGTCAGGAGATCAAAGACCATAAGCTGTACCTTACACAAACAGGCCTGAAGGCTCTGGCCGATTGTGCCGGATTGTCGGTCGAGCAATATCAGGAATTCTCAATGGGCATGAATCAATGGATGCTGCTCAGGAAGGCTTAGGCATGGCCCCGCGCAGGATTTTCTCCCGCAAACAACAATTGGCAGTCGCCATTCCTTGCCATAACGAGGCGACTACGATCACGGGTGTGGTGCAGGGTTTTCACAAGGCGCTTCCCGATGCCGCCATATACGTATTCGACAATGCCTCCACCGACGCGAGCACGGAACTGGCAAGCAATGCCGGCGCGGAGGTGCGCCGGGTGGCGGCCCTGGGGAAAGGAAATGTCTTACGCGCCATCTTCGATGAGCTGAGAGAAGATGTGATCGTCGTTGTGGACGGGGATGACACCTATTTTGCGGACGACATCCACGCGCTGATCGCGCCCGTGTTGGCGGGCGAGGCTGATATGGTGGTTGGGGAGCGCCTGGCGGCCGCGTCGGACGCCAACATGAAACGCATGAACCAGTTTGGCAACCGCATGATCGTCAGCTACATCAATCGGCTCTTCGGTACCAAATTCCGCGATGTGCTTTCCGGCTACCGCGCCGTAAATCGCCGTTTCGTAGAGAGCGTGCCAGTGCTTACCTCTGGCTTTGAGGTGGAAACCGAAATCACTTTGCAAGCGCTGGCCGAGGGATTGCGCGTCGTGGAGGTGCCGATCCGTTACCGCAGCCGCCCGGAGGATAGCCATTCCAAATTGCGCCCCTTTGCCGATGGGTATCGCATCATGTTGACCGCCGCAATCTTGCTGCGCGACCACCGCCCGCTGCGCGTGTTCGGCGCCGTGGCGGTGGTTTTCTGGCTGATGGCTGCCGTTGCTGGTGTATTGCGGTTGATGAATCTATTTGGTCAGGAAGGCTTGCCCAACAGCATCTTGGGTGGCATCATACTCTTTAGCCTTCCTACCGGTCTGATTGCCCTGGGCATCGGCCTTTCCCTCAATGCGATCAATACTCGCTTTCAGGAAGTCAAAAATTTCCTTCGCCGCAGCCGCAATCAATGACAAAGGCCCAACAATATCAAACCCTCCTCGAATCCGTCCCATGCAATTTATGTGGGACGGATGATTATGAGGTCATTTATCCGCCGCGCTACGAAGAGGCCAAACCGGAGGAGATCACTAACACCTTCCGCTCCTCAGGCGATGAAGTTCTTTTGGATCAGCTGGTCCGCTGCGAACGCTGCGGGCTGATGTACCTCAACCCCCGCCTGCGCAGTGATGTCGTCTTAGAGGGTTACAGCGCTGGCAGCGATGAGTTGTTCGTTTCGCAGGCGGCCGGGCGCGAGCGCACCTTTGCCAAGGCGCTGAAGATCATCGAACACTTTCGACCGCAGCGCGGCCGCCTGCTGGATGTAGGAACGGCGGGCGGCTCCTTCCTTTCGGTGGCGCAGAAAACTGGTTGGGAGATGGCCGGCTGCGAGCCCAACCGCTGGCTGTGTGAATGGGGCAATCGGAATTACGGCCTACACATCGTTCCTGGGACCATTTTCGATATGAAGCTGTCTTCGGCTTCTTTCGATGTGGTCACCCTTTGGGACGTGCTGGAGCATACGCCTGATCCCAAAGCCACGTTGGGCGAATGCGCCCGCGCGCTTAAGCCGGGTGGGTTATTGGTGGTCAATTACCCGGACATTCGCTCCTTTGTCGCCCGCCTAATGGGGCGCCGCTGGGTGTTTTTACTTTCCGTACACCTTTATTACTTTACGCGCCCAACCCTGGCGCGCATGCTGGGGGAATTAGGTTTCCGGGTAGTGCAAACCCGCCGCCATTGGCAAACCTTAGAGCTAGGCTACATCCTCTTCCGCATGGAGGCTTACCTGAAGCCGGTCGCCAAGGCCGCAGGATGGCTGGTAAAACGCCTGGGATTAACTTATCTGCAGATCCCTTATTGGATGGGACAGGTGTTGGTCATCGCCGAAAAGCAGTAATCCCAGTTATCATTTGCGTCGGTGAATTCCGAGGGCGGCTCTGAGCCGCTCTATTTCTGGAGATACGTTGGCAAGTAAAGACAAGATCGTCATCCTCGGCGCCGGAGTGGGAGGGCTGGCCGCCGGTTACTTCCTCGCCCGAACAGGCAAATACCAGGTGACGGTTCTCGAGAAGGAATCCGTCATCGGCGGGCTTTGCGCCAGCTTTGAGCGCGACGGCTTTGTGCTGGATTACGGCGCCCACAAGCTGTATTCCGTCATCCCCGGCGTCCTCGACGAAGTCACTAGCTTGATGGGCGACCGGTTGCTCAAACTACCAAAAAAGAACCGGCTGTACATCGAGGGTCATTTGGTAGATTACCCATTGAAGCTTGGCAACCTGGCAATAGTGCTCGGCCCAGCCCGATTCCTGAGCCTCGGCCTGGGTTATGGGGTAGAACTCGTCAAAGGCCTGTTGGATCGCCGCGCACCGCGTTCCTACGAGGAATACATCATCCGCCGGTTCGGTCGCCCGACCTACGAATTGGTCTTCGAACCTCTGGCAGATAAGGTATGGGGCGACCCGGCAAGCTTGCATCCCGAAATGGCGCGTACGCGCCTTCCGGCTTCGGGCGGCTTGGAACTCATCCTGAAGTTGCTGGGGTTGAAGAAGGAAACTGCGGATACAAATGCCGAGTTCTTCTATTACCCCCGCGCCGGTTTTGGGGATTGGCCGCAGGCGCTGGCGGAAGGCATCCGCGCCCACGGCGGGGAAGTGCTCACTTCAGTCGATGTAAAAGGCTTGAAAATGAAGGCGGGCAAAGTTGCCAGTGTTACAGCGAACCATCAAGGCCAGCTTAGGCAATTCGAATGCGACTACCTGGTCTCTTCCCTTCCCCTTCCTGTTATAGGGCGCATGGTGTTTGGCGAGGTGGATGCCGAATTCAACCAGGCGGTGGATGGGCTGCAGTTCCGCCATCTCATCTTGGCTTACATACAAATCAAGCGCCCCCTGGTCTTCGCGGATCAATGGATCTTCTTTCCTCAACGCAATGTGGTGTTCAGCCGCCTGTTTGAGCAAAAGCAAATGAATCCAGAGCTGGGACCTGCGGACCGCACGGTGATCACGGCAGATTTCACCGCCGCGGAAGGCAGCGAACTGTGGCTGGCCAGCGATGCGGATTTGACTGAACGTGTAGTCGCCGGGTTGGTTCAAACGGGATTGATAAGCCGTGAAGAAGTACTGGGCAGCTTTGTGATTCGGAGAAAGAATTTCTACCCGCGTTACGATTTGGCTTATGCGGATAAGATGAAACTGGTTAGCGATAAATTACGACAAGTACCTAATTTGCTGACCACGGGCCGCATCGGGATGTATAACTACAACAACTCAGACCATTGCGCCGACATGGGCCGTTTCATCGCCGAGCACTTGGCGGCCGGGGAGGCGCCCCCCGACATCTGGCGTGCCCTGGAAAGACGGGTAGCCGATTACAAGAT
The DNA here is from genome assembly GCA_040882365.1 of Anaerolineales bacterium. Taxonomy (GTDB): domain Bacteria; phylum Chloroflexota; class Anaerolineae; order Anaerolineales; family UBA11579; genus JAMCZK01. Next base: position 32,155 of record JBBEBI010000041.1, on the reverse strand, counting down.
TGTAGACTAATGGCAGCGTCGCGGTAATGCCGGCAAAACGAATAGCCCTGCGCGTCAGCATGACCGTCTCTGCGCTGGTCGGTTGGTTTTGTTTTGCCTGGTCGCTGGCCGAGCCAAGCGAAGCTTCCAGGGCTGTTGTTCTTGGCTATTCACTTGAGCGTATCCTTCTGGCCTTATTACTGTTCGCCCTCGCACTCATTTTTAGTTTCGCAGTTATCAGCGTAACCCGAGGGAAATGGATAAAGAATGCAATTGATCGGCTAAGTTCATTTTTGCGCTCCACAAGCCGGTTCTGGTTTTCATTGTTGCTTGTTTGCGCAGTTCTGGTTTTTTGCTGGGCCCTGTTCTTCCTGCCTCAAGCGCGAGCAGTTAGCCTCTTTGGTTCGATCTCGTTATACATCATTCGAATTCGCCCCCTATTTTTTTATGGAATTGTGGTATCCCTTTTTTGGTTGCCCACGTTTTTGGTTATGCGTTATGGAATTAACACGCGGGGACTTGACCAAGAAAAAGAAAAATTACGGTTAGGGCTTTTCGTTTTCACGTTTCTCATCTTATTTGTTGTGCTGGTTGCGCTGACCGGCCTCGGTCTGGGGTTCGATGCCACTGTTTGGAATGCTCCCGGGACGCCGATCCTGAGCAGTCAAGTGCTTCTGTGTTTGTTGATCGCAGCGCTGATCCTCTTGGTGGCAATTGCCATTTGGCGACGGTGGCGAAAGGGAAGGTTTCTGGAGCAGCGGCTTGACCTGATCCTGGCGGGCATGGTGTGGCTCATCGCTGCAGGCATTTGGCTTATGCAACCAGCGCCTTCCACGTATTACAGTTCACCACCAGTGGCACCGAACTATCAGAGTTTCCCACTCTCGGATGCCTTCAATCACGATGCGATCGCCAACAACGTGCTCATCGGTGAAGGTTTTCGTTTTGGTGATCAGGTGGCTATTCGGCGCCCGGCCTACGTGCTTTTCCTGGCAGGGCTGGAAGGATTTTTGGGAGGCGATTACGACGGGGTGGTTATCGGCCAAGTGCTCGGCCTGGCGCTATTTCCTGCATTTCTCTATTTGCTCGGCGCGAAGCTCCACAATCGTTTTTCCGGTTTATTGTTAGCGGGAATCGTCATTCTGCGCGAAGCGAACTCAATTGTCCTCGGGAATGTGATCAATACCTCGCACGCAAGACTGTTGATGGCCGATTTGCCCACGGCGATGTTAATGGCCGCGTTAGCGCTGGCAGTCGTAAGCTGGCTGCGGAGTTCGCCCCGCAACTGGATGGCAGCGTTGTTGGTTGGGGGCCTGCTGGGCTGGTCCATCCTGTTGCGCTCGCAAAGCCTGACTCTTATCCCCTTCGTTTTGCTATTGGTTGTTTTGGTTTGGGGTTGGCGACTGGCATGGCGGCCAGCCGCCTTGTTTGTGTTGGGGGTTCTTCTCGTTGCCAGTCCTTGGATCCTGCGCAACCGCGCCCTCATAGGCCAATGGGCCATCGAAGACGCGGTGGTGTCCGGGTTCCTGGCCAATCGCTACAGCTTCACGCCCGGCACTTATGTGCTCCCCTTCCTGCCTGGCGAGAGCGAGGGCGAGTATTACGCGCGCCAGATGGGGCGGGTGCGCGAGTTCACCTTGCAGAACCCGGGTTATGTGGCCGGCTTTGTGGCCGATAATTACGTGCGCAATCAGATGCTCAACTTCATGGCGATGCCCCTTTCACTGCAGTTGAGAGACCTGGAATCCCATGTTCGTGAATTACCCTTTTGGCCCGGCTGGGAAGGGGATTTGCCGGGAGAAACGGTTTTACCAATGGCTGCAAACTTGCTTTTGGTGGCGATCGGCCTGGCGGTGGCTTGGAAGAAGGTGGGCTGGGTCGGATTGGTGCCCCTGTTCATCAGTCTGGGCTTCACAATCAATTTGGCGCTGGCCCGGGTATCGGGCTGGCGGTACAACCTGCCCATGGATTGGTCTGTGCTCCTGTATTACACCCTAGGGCTGGGGCAATTGGTAATTTGGATCCTGTTGTTATTCCATAATCTCCCACGAGTAAAACAATTCCTTGCCAAGCTGGTCCCCATTGAGCCGAAATCTCGAGTAAAACCCAAATCGCAATCCATTGGGCGTTGGCCCCTTGTTATCGCGGCTTTATTGCTCCTGATGGCAGGTTCCTCGTTTTCGATCATCGAAGCGCTAAACGTGCCGCGCTACGCAAAGGTATCATCGCAGCATGTACTCGATGCGCTCTCCCGCGTCACGTTGGGGAATTCAACGGATAAGCAACGGGTGCTTAATTTATTTACGGCTGGCGGGCTAAATGTAATTGGCGGCCGCGCCCTGCACCCTCGTTACTATCGCGTGCATGAAGGTTTACCCGATAGAAATTTCCTCCTCGTTTCGCCGATGGATTTCGCGCGCCTCACTTTTTACCTGCTAGGGCCGGAACCGGGCGAGGTTATCCTCCCCTTGGATAGTCTAGACGCGGAATTCCCCGCCAGTTCGGATGTTTACGTTTTTCATTGCGGCAAAACCCTGGATGCTGCGGCCGTAATCGTCAAGGAATCCGATGGCTCCCTAGTTTTACTGGTATCCGCTAAACTTGATAACTGTTCCGCTCCTGACTCTTAGCTAACCATGCCAAAACGAAAAGCGCGCGCAAAAACAAGAAAATATTCGTGGAGCTTTATTGCCATGGTTGGTTGGGGAATATTAGTCTTGGCATTTCTTTTAGCCTGGTTTTCATCGCGTTTTTCCAATGTAAATAGCTGGCTGTCCTTTCTGGCACTACTGGCTCTTGCCGCCCTGCTGTTTTGGATCGCATGCCGGATTCTGCGCCGCGAAAGGCCACCCAGATGGCTCCTGGTGTTAACCATTGGCGCGGCTTTGCTTCGCCTCGCGATGGGCGCACTGTGGTTATTTGCGTTGCCCGCCGGTGGCTATGACACTGCAGTGCAGCAGGCCGGCTATGTGATGGAAGATGCCTATAACCGTGACGTGGCAGCCTGGAATCTTGCTCGCTCGGATCAACCTCTGCTAAGTTCATTTCAAGGAATTAGTTCCACCGATCAATACGGGGGTTTGCTGTTCTTGAGCGCCGCTGTCTACCGCTATCTGGGCGGTACTGAGCATCAGCCGCTATTGGTGCTCGCGCTGGCCGCGGCTGTCTCGGGATTGGCGGTCGCCTTCACCTGGGCTTTTTCGCGGCGTGTATGGGGCGAGAAGGTCGCCTACTTAGCGGCCTGGGGATTGGCTCTGTATCCTGAGGCCGTGCTGCTGGGTTCCTCGCAAATGCGCGAGGCCTTTACCGTTTTCTTGGTGCCGCTTGCCCTGTATGGTCTTCTGCGCCTCCGTGAAAAGCGATCTATTGGTAAACTGGCATTGCTAGCGGCGCCGGTCTTATTATCTATTCCGCTTACCTGGGCTTTCACGCCTTCGCTGATTTTTATGTTGGTCGTGGCGGCGTTGGCATTGGACGAATGGCGCTGGTTACGCTCACCCAAAGTCTGGATCGGATTGGCTGCTGCTGCGTTTGTCATACTGATCGGATTCATTCTTCTCGCCGATGAGCAGAACCTTTGGTTGATCCAGTCTGCCCGATGGCAAGCGTACGTCAGCGAGAACGCTTCGGGTTGGGTGGCGCGCCAGTTCGAACGCCTTCCGCTATTTGGGCAAATTCCTTTTCTGGTTGCCTATGGGATCTTACGCCCTCTATTACCGGCAGCTGTAGTAGCCACGGGGCCGACGGTTTGGACTGCTATAGGCGTTTGGCGGGCTGTGGGCTGGACCCTGCTTCTGGCCCTTCTGCTATATACGACTTTCTTGGCCTTGCGCTCAAAGGAATGGCACCGCCTTCCCGGAGCGTTGCTTCTCTCGAGTTGGGTGGTGAGTTTCACCGCTTCCTATCGCGGTGGGGGAGACCTTTGGGATAGCCCGCGTTACCGTAGCGCTTTTGCTGCCATCCAGATCGCCCTGGCCGCCTGGGCCTGGGTGTGGTATCGCGAAACAAGGGACCCCTGGTTACGCCGGGCCATGGGAGGCGCCGTTTTGATGATAGCCTGGTTCATCCCCTGGTATCTACGGCGCTACACGAATTTCGACTGGCCTATCGTGGATTTATATCAGGTCATCGGCCTGGGGCTGTTAAGTGCAGTACTGTTCGTGCTCTGGGATTGGATGCACAAAGAATAGTCTCAAAACCATAAAATCGTTGTTATAATTCAACGGCTGAATTTTAGATAATGACGGACCCTAAAGCCGATACCGCGCGCGACATGCTGCTCTTGGAGCAGATCGAGAGCGACCCCGATATTACGCAGGCCTCCCTGGCCTCCCAACTGGGAGTGGCCGTGGGTACGGTTAACTGGCACTTGAAGCGCTTGGTGGCCAAAGGCTATGTGAAGGTCAAGCGCGCCCAACGCCGCAAGCTGCGCTACATCATCACCCCGCAGGGCATCAGCCGCCGCGCCCGCCTGACAGTCAACTACGTCGAGCATTCCATGCAGCTTTATCGCAAAACACGGCGCCGTGTGCAGCAGCTGCTTGTGCAGGTACGGGCTGCTGGTTACAACGGCGTCCACGTCGATAAGTTAAATGGCGATCCCGAAGACATCGCCGACATCTGCAAGCTCACCTGCCTGGAGCAAGGCCTAACCTTATTGAAAGAAGACCAACCCGGACCCTCGCTGCGGGTGCAAGGCCACAAGGTGCAATTGGAATGGGATCCCCTACGTGAGCACTAACCCGAACGGTCGGCAACCCGATGCAAAGCATGTGCTGATCACCGGTGGCGCTGGCTATATCGGTTCGCTGCTGACCGGTGAGCTCCTGTGCAACGGTTATCACGTCACCGTAATGGACAAATTGCTGTTTGGCGGCGATTCGCTCATCAATTATCTAGCGCATCCCAATTTTTCTTTCGCCAAAGTGGACGTGTGGGAGGCGCGCGCCTTGCGCGAGGTATTGAAAGCCCAGCATCGCGTGCCCGATGCCGTAGTCCACTTGGCGGCCATTGTCGGGTTCCCGGCTTGCCAAGCGGTGGGCCACCAGGTGGCGTGGCGGTACAACGTGGAAGCCACGCAGCACGTGTTCGACCAGGCAGAAGAATTAGGCATCAAACGTTTTTTGTTTGCTTCTACGTATAGCAATTACGGCCTGTCGCTGAATGGAGACTTGGTCACTGAGGAAACACCACTCAATCCTCAATCTTTGTATGCTGAAACGAAGATCGCGGCAGAAGAATATCTGCTCAGGCAAAAGAATGCCGGCTGTGCGCCTTTGATCTTCCGTTTGGCCACTTTATATGGAATTTCTCCTCGCACTCGTTTTGACCTTATCGTGAACCAATTTGTGTTGGATGCTTATACCAAACGCGAACTGCTCATCTACCAACGCGGCTATTCGCGCTCGTTTGTGCACGTGCGCGACATCGTCAACGGTTTCCAGCTCGCTCTGGAGGCGCCGGAAGCGAAAGTGCGCGGCCAGGTCTTCAACCTGGGAACTGAGCAAGGCAATTATCGTAAGGATCAGATCGTGGATTTTGTACTCAAGCGCCTGCCTGAAACAACCGTGCGGTATAAGGACCTGACCTTCGGCGGAGACATGCGCGATATCAGCGTGTCTTTCGAGAAGGTTCGCCGCGAACTGGGGTATAAAGCCCTGCTCACCGTGGATGATGGCGTGCGCGAGGTGCTGCACGCCTTACAGGATGGCCTGATCAAGAATCCACAAGATGACCGTTTTCGCAACGCTCACTTTATAGTGCAATGACAGGTGATGATGACGGATACTAATTTTTGGCAGGGCAAACGAGTGACCGTGACCGGCGGGGCAGGCTTCCTGGGTTCGGTGATAGTGGACAAGCTGCGCGCCCGCGGCGCAACCGATATTTTCGTGCCCCGCAAAAAGAATTACGACCTCGCCCAGCCGTCAGATATTTCCCGTATGCTGGATGATGCCAAGCCCGACCTGGTCATCCACGTCGCTGCCCTGGCCGGCGGCATCGGCGTCAATCGGACTCGTCCCGCCGAATTTTTCTACACCAACTTGATGATGGGTGTGCCATTGATGCATCAGGCTTGGGAGCGCGGCGTGAAGAAATTTGTGGCCCTGGGCACCATTTGCTCCTATCCCAAATTCGCGCCCACGCCATTCCGTGAAAAGGATCTCTGGGATGGCTATCCCGAAGAAACCAACGCTCCTTATGGTCTTGCCAAGAAGATGCTGCTGGTACAAGCGCAAGCCTATCGCCAGCAATACGGGTTCAATGCGATCTTCTTGCTGCCCGTGAACCTCTATGGCCCGGGCGATAACTTCGATCTCGAAAGCTCTCATGTGATCCCTGCCCTGATCCGCAAATTCATCGAGGCCGAGGAGCGGGGTAACAAACAGGTGGAATTGTGGGGCGACGGGTCGCCGACGCGTGAATTCCTCTATGTAGACGACGCCGCTGAAGGCGTGATCCTGGCCGCCGAACGCTACAACGGGCCCGAGCCGGTGAATCTAGGCTCGGGGCGGGAGATCAGCATCAAAGATCTGGCAGAGACTATCGGTAGGCTGACCGGATATAGCGGGGAGTATGTTTGGGACACGGACAAGCCTAATGGCCAGCCGCGCCGCCTGTTGGATGTCGGCCGGGCTGAAAAGTATTTTGGATTCCGCGCCGGCATGGATTTCGATGAGGGGCTACGCAAGAGTATCACTTGGTTTCGCGAGCATCGTAAAGAGGCCGTGCGGTGAGTATCGTCAAAGGCCAGGCGGCTCCAACTATCGTGATCAGGCCGCAGCGCGGCTTGGTGGGACTCGACCTGCATGAGCTGTTGCGCTTCCGCGAATTGATCTTCTTTCTCACCTGGCGCGATATTCTGGTGCGCTACAAGCAGACCCTGCTTGGCGGCACCTGGGCGATCATCCAACCTCTGTTACAGATGCTCATTTTCAATGTGCTTTTCGGCGATATCGCCGGGCTCTCCAGCGGCGGCATTCCCCGTCCTCTGTTTACTTACGCTGCCTTGTTACCGTGGAACCTGTTCTCTACAGCCATTGGTGAGGCAGGACGCTCCCTAGTGACTAACCGCAACATGATCACGAGGGTCTATTTCCCCCGCGTGGTTATCCCCTTGTCTTCCGTTTTGAGTGGTGTGGTGGACTTTGCCATTGCGTTCCTCGTCCTTGCCGGCATGATGGTGTACTACGGCGTGGCGCCCACCTCGGGCATTTGGGGCCTTCCCTTTTACTTGATCCTATCCCTGGTAACAGCGCTTGGTGTTGGTCTCTGGCTCTCGGCGCTCAACGTGCACTACCGCGACGTACGCCACATTATCCCGTTTCTGACGCAATTCTGGATGTTGGCCACCCCGATCGCATACGAGGCCAACGAAATCTTTGATCGCCTACCGCAAGGTTTCGATTGGCTCTACGCGCTCAATCCGATGGTGGGTGTGATCGAAGGATTCCGCAACGTCTTAGTGGGCACACCGATTTATTCGACCGGCCTGCTATGGGTCTCTATCGTCACTTCATTTGTTTTGTTGATCACCGGCCTCATCTATTTTCGGCGCATGGAACGCACGTTTGCGGATGTGGTGTAGGGCGCAATGACTTACGCTATCAAGGTTGAGGATCTTGGCAAGCAGTATCGCCTGGGAGGGAAAGCAGAGCAGCGCTATCGCACACTGCGCGACACAATAAGCGACACCTTTAAGTGGCCGGTGCGTATGCTAAAAGGTGAACTACGCCGGCACGCTGAGAAGATCTGGGCCTTGCGGAACGTTTCGTTCGATTTGGAGCAGGGACAGGTGCTTGGTGTTATCGGCCGCAACGGGGCTGGGAAAAGCACCCTGCTCAAGATCCTTTCCCGTGTCACCGACCCGACCACCGGCTACGCCGAGATTCGCGGGCGGGTAGGCGCTTTACTCGAGGTGGGCACAGGCTTCCATCCGGAGCTGACGGGCCGCGAGAATATCTATCTTAACGGCGCGGTGCTGGGCATGAAGCGCCGAGAGATCGCCGCCAAGTTCGAAGAGATCGTCGATTTCTCCGGGGTCTCAAAATTCATCGATACACCGGTAAAACATTATTCGAGCGGCATGTATTTGCGGCTGGCCTTCTCGGTGGCCGCTCATCTGGAGCCCGAGATCCTCGTCGTGGATGAGGTCCTGGCCGTGGGGGACGCGGAGTTCCAGCGCAAATGCCTGGGCAAGATGAGCGATGTGGCCCAGGCCGGGCGCACGGTGCTCTTTGTCAGTCATAACATGTCTGCCATCCTGCGCCTCACCGAAGAATCCATTGTGCTGGAAAAGGGCGAGCTGGTCTACAGGTCAACTACGCGCCAGGCGGTGGATTACTACATGGCTTCCGGCCTGTCACAAAGCGGCGAACGCATCTGGACGGTGGACGAGATCCCCGGCGACGCTGCGCCGTTCAAGCCCATTGCCATGCGCGTGCGCGACCCGCAAGGCAAAGTGGTTGAGACGGTGCAATCACGGCAGCCGCTCGAGATCGAGATCGAATACGAAGTCGAGAAGCCGATCCAGGGGCTACGGGTGGGGATGTATTTGCAGACGATTCGCGGCGAGGTGCTGTTTACCTCGTTCGATACCGACGCCCCGCAGCAATACGACAAATTTGCTACCCGCCCGGCAGGGCATTACGTCAGCCGCGCCCAGATACCGGCAAACACCTTGAACGAAGGCCAGTATGTGTTGGGTCTGAATGCCAGCTCGTTCCGTGTGCGCCGCTACTTCCAGGAGGAGCGTGCCCTCGCCTTCGTCGTAGATGCCATGGGTGCGCCCGGCATGCAGTGGCCGGAGCCGCGCCAGGGATTGATGCGCCCCCTGCTGGATTGGCGCATTGAACAGGTCGAGGTCGTGAAAGCCTGAGATGTTGAGCGGAACGAAGATCAAACGCGTGCTGGCCGAGCTGCCGCTGGCGGCCGAACTGGATTGGGCGCTACGCGGCGGGCGCGCCCCGGTGAGTGGTTTCAAGCTCGAGGAACTGAAAGCTGCATTGCCGGATTGGTGCCGGCAGGTGAAGACTTCTCCGTTGCGCGGCCGTAAAGGCAGCAAGGTTCTGCTTTTCGCCACCCTTCACTATTGGATCGGGCACGCCGCGTTGCTGTCCTTGGGGCTGGCGGGTCTGGGTCACCAGGCCACGTTGGCTTACTTGCCTTATGCCACCTGGAAAGGGCCGCTCTCGAAATTCGACCTGCGCCGCCGTGAAGCCTACACGCGCAGTGTCTTCAAACCGGCGGGGACTTTGATTGATAGTAAGTCTTTTTCGAATACTACCCCCACCTCACTTCCCAACTCCTTGGCTGAGGCAGTAGAACACGTTTCCCTTATGGATACGCAATACACGCTTCAGGTAGAGGAGATCGTCAAAAGCAGCGAGCTTTTCCAGTTGCGCTTGCAGCGCAACCGAGCTGCCGCAGCTGCCGCGCTGGCCTGGCTTAAAGACGAGCGCCCGGATATGGTGATCCTGCCCAACGGGTTGATTATGGAATTCGGCGCTGTGTTCCATGCCGCCCGCTATCTGGACATTCCTGTGGTCAGTTATGAGTTCGGCGAACAACGCGACCGCATCTGGCTCTCGCGCAACACGCCGGTGATGTTGCAGGAGACGGATGCTCTCTGGCAAGCGAAGAAAGACGAGCCGTTCAACCCGGAGCAGCGCGGCCATGTAGAAGAGCTCTTCGCTACTCGCCAAGCCGCCGGCCTCTTCCGCAACTTCTACCGCCGCTGGCAGAACCTACCCGCCGAAGGCGGCGAGCAAGTGCGCGCCAAGCTGGGCCTGGACCAACGGCCAATGGTGCTGCTGGCGGCCAATGTGATCGGCGACAGCCTCACTCTGGGTCGCGCGGCATTCACCGGTGATATGAGTACCTGGCTGCGTAGGACGCTGGCATATTTTGCGGCACGGAAGGATGTGCAGTTCGTTCTGCGCGCCCACCCCGGCGAGCGCAACCTGGACGGCCCTTCAGTGACCGAAATCGTGCATCAGGTCTTGCCCGAGTTGCCGGGCAATCTGCATTTGGTGGCCGCTGAGGACCCTGTGAATACATACGACTTGCTCGACATTGCCGACCTGGGCCTGGTGTACACGACCACGGTTGGCCTGGAGATGGCGATGAGCAGCCTGCCGGTGATCGTGGCCGGCCGCACGCATTACCGCGGCAAAGGATTTACCCACGACCCCGAATCGTGGGATGAATATTTCTCCACATTGGACTCTTGCCTTTGGGATCTGACGGCGGCGCGGCTCAACCCGCAACAAGTGGACACGGCCTGGCATTACGCATACCGTTTCTTTTTCGATTATCCTCAACCATTCCCCTGGCACCTTCTGCATTTCTGGAAAGACGTAGAGACTACGCCTTTGAGCGCGATTTTTTCTGATGAAGGTCAGGCGCGATACGCCCGCACCTTTGATTATTTGCTGGGCCGGCCCTTTGATTGGGATACAGCGCGATGATCGACTCCGAACGCGAGATCAAGCGCCAGGTGCGCGAGTTCTACGACCGAGTGGGCTGGAAGGAAGTTTCCGACGGCCTGTACCAGAACGCACGCTACGAGGATTTGCGTCCGGTGTCCCAGGAATACATCCATCGCTGCCATCTGCGGGTGGGGCGCCATCTAATTCCTACGGGGCGCCTCTTTCTGGACGCTGGCTCGGGGCCCATCCAATATCCGGAATATCTGGATTATTCCAAGGGCTATCAAAAGCGCATCTGCGCGGATGTTTCCATTACCGCGCTCAAGGCGGCGCGAGAACGCATCGGCAGTCAGGGCTCATACGTTGTAAGCGATGTTTCCCGTCTTCCTTTCGTGGCAGATGCGTTCGACGCGGTGGTTTCTTTGCATACCATCCATCATCTGCCGGTCAGCCAGCACGTGCAGGCGTATATGGAATTGCGGCGCGTGCTCACCCCGGGTCGGCGCGCTGTGGTGGTAAACGGCTGGGGTGATTCCTCCCTGAATAGATTCTTCGATCGCATCAAGGCCTGGATTAAGGGACGCAAAGGTGTGGGCCCGGTGAATGGCACGCTGCCTGAAGAACTGGAGCTGGGCAAGGGGACCTTCGTGAACAAGCAGGACGCGCGTTGGTTGAAGAACGTATTGCGCGGCAAGATGGATTTCCAGATCCTGGTCTGGCGCAGCGCCAGCACCAACGTGCTGCGCTTCTTCATCCGCGAGGAATGGCTCGGCCGGGTCTGGCTGCGCCTGCTTTATCGCTTGGAGGAGTGGTTTCCTCGTTTCTTTGGAGAAAAAGGGCTGTATCCTCTGGTGGTGATCAGCAAATAGATGGAGACGACGATGGATTGGAAAAAGCAGGTTGTGTTGATCACGGGCGGGACCGGCTCCTTCGGCAGGGAGTGCACGCGCATTCTGTTGGAGGAGTACAAACCGGCCAAGGTGATTGTCTTCAGCCGCGACGAACTCAAGCAGCACGAAATGCGCGAGGCAGGTTTCGACCAGCCGAATTTGCGCTATTTCATCGGCGACGTGCGCGACCTGGGGCGCCTCAAGCGCGCCATGGATGGCGTGACCATTGTCATCCACGCCGCGGCGCTAAAGCAGGTGCCCGCCTGCGAATACAACCCCATGGAGGCCATCAAGACCAACATACTTGGGACCGCCAACGTGGTGGAAGGGGCACTGGAAACTGGCGTTAGCAAAGTCTTGGCGCTCAGTACCGACAAGGCTGTCAGCCCGGTCAACTTGTACGGGGCCACCAAGCTGGCCGCCGAGAAACTCACCGTGCAGAGCAACGCCTATTCCGGCGATCGGCCGGCTCGGTTTAGCTGCGTGCGCTACGGCAACGTTATTGGCAGCCGTGGCAGCGTGGTGCCCATTTTCTTACGCCAGCGCTCGAACGGGAAATTGCACATCACCGATGAGCGCATGACCCGATTCTGGTTGTCGCTTGAGCAAGGAGTGCATTTCGTCTTGAGTTGCATCGAGGTGATGCAGGGTGGTGAGGTCTTCGTGCCCAAGCTGCCGAGTACTTCGATCATGGATCTGGCCAAGGCCATCGCACCCAAAGCCGCGCTCGAAGTGATCGGCATCCGGCCCGGGGAAAAATTGCATGAGGTGCTCATTTCCGAAGATGAAGCCCGCACCGCGGTCGAGCTCGAAGATATGTATGTCATCCAACCGGCTCAGGGGCCATATTTCGTGCGTTCTTGGGATAAAAAAGGCAAGCCGCTTCCCGAAGGCTTTTATTATGCCAGCAACGAAAACCCGCTAACTCTGACTGCGGCGCAGATCCGCGCCATGGTCGATCCTATCGAGGCTGAGATTAAGGCAGGCAAGTCGGCGTGACTCGCATCCTGATCACCGGGGTTAGCGGTTTATTGGGTATCAACCTCGCCCTTGAGGCTGCCAAACGTCATGAGGTCATCGGCGTAGTGCACGAGCAGCCATTGCGTGATCCCGGTTTTGAGACCATGCACGCTGATCTATTGGCGCCTGGCGCCATCTCCCGCGTGCTCGATGAGGCTAAGACCGATTGGGTGATCAATTGTGCTGCGCTGGCCAACTTGGACACCTGCGATCGTCAGCCCGAACTGGCCCAGCGCCTGAATGCGGAGTTGCCCGGTCGCCTGGCTTCTGAGAGCGCCAAACGAGGCCTGCGTTTTCTTCAGGTATCCACCGACGCAGTCTTCGATGGCGCCAAGGGCGACTATAACGAAGAGGACGCCCCTGTGCCAATCAGTGTCTATGGCCGCACCAAGCGGCTGGCCGAGCTGGCAGTGAAAGCCGCCCATCCCCATGTGCTCATCGTGCGCCCCAACTTCTTCGGCTGGAGCGTGAGCGGCCGCCACAGCCTGGCGGAATTTTTCCATAACAATCTTACTGCGGGAAACGCGGTGCTGGGCTTTACGGACCGCACTTTTTGCCCATTGCTGGTGACTGACCTGGCCGTAATCATGCTGCAGCTATTGGAGAAAAATTTGCGCGGCCTCTATCACGTCGTCAGTGCCGATCACATGAGCAAATATGAGTTCGGCGTGGCCATTGCCAATCGATTCGGATTAGATGCAGGCCTGGTCCAGCCAACCACCACCTCGGCGGTGGAAGTCGCTGCGCGGCGCGCCCTTAACCTGACCTTGCGGACCGGCAGGCTGGCGAAGGCACTTGAACGCAGGCCGCCCACTATCGCTGAGGGTATAGAGCGGTTACACGAACAGCTCCAATCTGGCTACCGCGCCAAGTTGCAAAATCTGGCGGCCGCGCCTGAGCCGGTGAAAGGATAAGCCATGGAGATTGAGATCCAGGGGCGCAAAGTTGGCCCCCGGCATCCCACCTACTTCATCGCCGATATCGCCGCTAACCACGATGGCGACCTGAAGCGCGCTGTGGCCTTAATTCGCCTGGCCAAGCAGGCCGGCGCCGATGCCGCCAAGTTCCAGAATTTCCGCGCTCCTAAGATCGTCTCCGATTACGGGTTTAAGTCGCTGGGCGGGCAGCTCTCCCACCAGGCGAAATGGAAAAAGAGCGTGTTCGAAGTGTACGAAGACGCCTCGATTCCCTTCGAATGGACGCCCACACTAAAAGATGCTTGCGACGAATTCGACATCCATTACTTCTCATCCCCGTACGACTACGAAGCCATCGACATGCTTGATCCATACGTGCCCGCCTATAAGGCGGGCTCTAGCCTCATGTCATGGCCACAAGCTATCGTGCGCATGGCTCAATTCAGCAAGCCGATCTTGATTGCCACCGGCGACTCCGACATCAACGATGTGAAACGAGCCATGGATATGGTCTTGCCTGTGAATAAGCAGGTCGTCCTGATGCAGTGTAATACCAACTACACAGCCAGCGAAAGCAATTACGACCATTTGCACCTAAACGTGCTCAAGACCTATGCCAGCCTCTGGCCAGATGTGATCCTGGGCCTCTCGGATCACACCCAGAGCGCCGCGCCGGTAGTGGGCGCCGTCGCCCTGGGCGGGCGCGTTATTGAACGGCATTTTACGGATAGCAATGGGCGCGAGGGCCCTGATCACAAGTTCGCTCTCAATCCCGACAACTGGGCGCACATGGTGGAAGAAGTTCGTATCCTCGAGCGCGCCCTGGGCTCTGCCGAAAAATTTGTGGCTGAGAACGAAAAGGAAACTTACATCGTCCAGCGACATTGCCTGCGCGCCGCGCGCAATATAAAAGCCGGCGAGGCATTTACTGAGGACATGATTGAGGTGCTGCGCCCGGCGACCCCGGGGGCGCTGATGGCCTGGGATATCCTCGATGTCGTCGGAAAAAGGGCCGCGGCGGACCTGCCTTTTGGCAAGGAATTGCGCCATGAGGATCTAAAGTAGCCCGATTCCTTGAATGAAGATCTTGTATTTCAGTCGCGGCTACACCCCTCACGACCACCGTTTCCTGTCCGCGATCACCGAGGCAGGCCACGAAGCCTCATTTTTGCGTCTGAGCCATGGCGCCTCAGAAACACGTCCTATTCCAAAAGGAGCGCGAGAGGCTTCCGGAGAGTTGAAAGATGTGATCGAAGAAGTGAAGCCCGATCTGATCCATGCCGGCCCACTGCCCGGGCCCGGCTACCTGGCAGCCAAAAGCGGCTTTCAGCCGCTGGTGCTCATGTCGTGGGGTTCTGATATTCTGTGGGAAGCGCGCCATAACTTTTTGACGCGCCGCCGCGTCCGGTTTGCGCTTGAGCGCGCCGATGCCGTAATCGGCGATTGCGATACCGTGAGGCATGCTGCCGTTGAACTGGGCGTCCACCCGGATCGTATTGTCATCTTTCCCTGGGGGGTCGATTTGAATCAATTCAATCCCAAGGGCGGGAATGGGAACTTGCGGGTCAGACTTGGTTGGCAAAATAATTTTGTCATCCTGCATGTACGCTCCTGGGAGCCTTTGTACGATCCGCTTACCATTGGGCGCGCTTTCATACGTGCGGCCCGGAGAGATGCTTCCCTGCGTTTGCTGATGCCTGGCGATGGCAGCTTGGCGTCGAGGCTGAGCCGCGTCTTTGAGCGCGCGGGTATGCTGGACCGCGCCCACATGCCCGGCCAAGTTTCACAGGATGACCTGTCCAATTACTACCGCGCCGCGGATGTGTACATCAGCGCTTCGCAAAGTGATGGCTCTTCCGTATCGCTGATGGAGGCATTGGCCAGCGGGGTGCCGGCCCTGGTCTCCGATATTCCGGGCAACCGCGAGTGGGTGACGCCGGGCAAACAGGGATGGTGGTTTCCCGTGAAGGATGAGGTGGCTCTTACTGATTTCATGTTGCATGCCGCGGTGGGCAAGCAACAAAATGAAATGCGCACCCAAGCCCGTCAGGTGGCTGAGGCCCGTGCGGACTGGAACCGAAACAAGCAAAGACTTTTCCAGGCTTATGACTTAGCCTTGGAGGCGGCTGGCTGACATGGCACCTCGCGTGGTTGCCATTATTCAAGCTCGCATGGCTTCCAGCCGCCTGCCGGGCAAGGTGCTCGCCCATTTGGGCGGCCAGCCGGTATTGGCCTGGGTGATGCGCCGCGCCAGCCGGGCGGCTGGCATCCATCAAATCATTGTGGCCACCTCGGTGGCCACTGAGGATGACGTGATCGCCGCCTTCTGCAAGGAGCAAGGCTTTGCTTGCTGCCGCGGCGACCTGCACGATGTACTGGACCGCTATGTGCACGCTGCGCGCCAATACGATGCCGAAGTTGTCGTGCGTCTCACCGGGGATTGCCCCTTCATTGACCCCGAGATGTTGGCTGACAACCTGCGGACCTTCCTGGAGGCGCAACCGCCGCTGGATTTTGCGGCCAACCGGCTGCCGAGCGACCGCACCATCCCCATTGGTTTGGATGCCGAATTCTGCACCATGGCGGCGCTGGAGATCGCCTGGCGCGAAGCTCAGGAACCCCACCAGCGCGAACATGTGATGCCTTTCTTTTACGAGCACCCCGATCGCTTCCGCATTTTGCATATCAAGCACAGCCCCAATTATGGTCACTATCGCTGGACGGTAGACACGTCCGAGGACCTTGAGTTGTTGCGTCAGATTGCTTCGAATTTCAAAGACGACGAATTTTCGTGGAAGGAAGTACTGGCTTTATTTGAAAGGAAACCAGAACTCGCCCAAATAAACGCGGCGATTGAGCATAAAACCCAGCGCGATGTGGACCGGCGCCAATGAAGAAGCTAACCATCTTCACCGCGCCTAAACCGTTTGTGGATGCGCACATTGCCACCATCCAGGGCAACGCTGTCCGCTCATGGTTGCAAATGGGGCCCGACGTTGAGGTCTTGCTTATCGGTGAAGAGGCGGGCATGGCGGAAATGGCAAGGGAGCTAGGCGTTACTCACCTAAAGGGTGTACGACGAAATAACCGGAGTACGCCGCTGGTCAGTTCGATCTTCCAATTGGCCCGCGAAGCTGCCGAAGCAGATCTATTATTGTTTACCAACACAGATATGGTCTTCTTTCCGGAAACGTTAGAGGTAGCGCTAAGTGCAAATCAGCAGGCAACCGAATGTGTTTTGCTCGGCCAACGTTATGACCTCGATGTTCATGAGCCTATGGATTTCTCCGCGGGCTGGCCCCAACGGTTGGGCGATCAAGTGCATTCCCGCGGCCGTTTGCATCCCATGGGCGGCAGCGACTACTTCGTCTTCCCGCGCCCTCTGTTTGCTTGCATCCCTGATTTCGCCATCGGCCGCGCCGGTTGGGATAACTGGATGATCTATCATGCAGTCACCCAAGGCTGGGTCACCGTTGACGCCACGCCGACCCTCACCGTCGTTCACCAAAATCACGGCTACGCCCACCTCGCTGGCGATCAGGGCCACCAGCGGCACCCAGAAACGTCTGACAATACCAAGCTGGCGGGTGGCATGCGTAACATGTACATGCTCTTGGATACAACTCACGACTTGATCGGTGGCCGGATTTGCCCAGCCCGCTGGAGTCTGCCGCGTTTCCTGCGCAGCGTGGAACGCCGTCTGCAGCCGAATGAACTGGTTGGCCGCGGCCCTGCATGGTGGGCTCTGCGTTACGTACGCAAATTGCGGCGCGCCCTTTCCCATTCAGGAGCGAACTGATGCGCGTGGGTCAGAACCCCATCAAATCGGTGGAGAAAGTTACGCCACCAGCCCCCATCACTGTGGTTGTGATCAGCCACATCCCCTTCCTCAGCGGCTATTACGCCCAGAGTCTAGAAGTCCTCAAACTCTGTCTTGCCAGCCTGGACGCCCATACTGCGGGCGATTACGACCTGCTGGTCTTCGATAATGGAAGTTGTGAGGAAACCCGGCGGTATTTGTTGTCGGAACAAAAAGAAAAGCGCATCCAATATCTATTGCTGTCGGAGCGCAACTTGGGTAAGCCGGCGGCCTGGAACATGGCCCTGGCCGCCGCCCCTGGCGAATTCGTGACCTACGCCGACAGCGACGTGTATTTCTATCCCGGCTGGTTGCCCGCCAGCCTGGAGGAGTTGAAAGCTTTTCCGAAAGCCGGCATGGTCACGGCCATGCCCATCCTGATCCCGGAAAAATATTCCACAGCTACCGTGAAATGGGCCAGAAGGCAGCGCGGCGTCAAAGTGGAACGCGGCGAGCTGCTGGCCTGGGACGATTTTTGGCGGCATGCTCGCAGCTTAGGTGGCGACGAAGGCCGCGCCCGCAATTATTACGCAGGCAACCAGGCCATTCGCCTCACGGTAAAGGGCAAGCGCTATTTTGTGGGCGCGGCGCATTTCCAGTTCACGGCGCGCAAAGCGGCCCTGCAGGCTGTGCTGCCCATTCCTGCCGAGTGGCCGATGGGCCGCGTGCGCCTGCTTGACGAAGCCATGAACGCCGCCGGCTACCTGCGGCTGTGCACTGAAAAATGGTATGTGCAACATCTGGGTAACGTGCTTCCGCAACCTTCCGACTTTGTCGTCGCTCCCAGCGAGATGCCCATGGCTTCCAAGCGTCAGGGCCGGGCCGGAGGCATCTGGCGCTGGGGTCCATTGCGCAAAATACTGCAATGGATCTACGGATGGAGCTTTAACCGCCTGCACCGCAGCCAATAAGCAATGGCAACGCAACGTATCTTCATCAGCGCCGATCACGGCCTAGCCATCGTGTATTTCCTGCAAAGCGATGTGCTTTCCACTCTGCTGAACGCCGGTGTCGAAGTCATCATGCTCACCGACGACGCCCTGGTCGAGCGCATCCGCCAACAGTTTGGCAGGCAGGGGTTGATCGTCGAAGGCTTGCGCCTCGGCATGGCGCATGCCTACTTCCAGGAAGTTTCACCCTTCCAGCAATGGTGGCTGGATTTCTTTCGGCGCGCCGGCGCAGCTAATCGCATCAATCTCGAGGCCGTGGAAAGTTATGTTTCCCAGGTGAAAGCCGAAGCCAACCCTCGGCGCAAATTACTATTCCCACTTATGCAATTGGCCGTTGCCATTCTGCGCCGCTCGCGGTGGGCCCGGGCTTGGTTGATACGCGCCCAGGCGCGCTTTAATCCGCGCCTTTACGCTGACCTGTTCGACAAGTACCAGCCTCAACTTGTGGTCGCCAGCACACCCGGCTGGCGTTACGACCGCTACCTATTGCGCGAGGCGGCTGCCTGGGGAGTGCCCACCGCCTCTGTCATCGTGGGGTGGGACAACAGCAGCAGTTACAGCCTGCCCGGCGCGCCGGTCGATTGGATCACCTGTTGGGCGGAGATCCAGAAGGAGGAATTGGTGAAGGGCTCGGATTGGCTGCCGGCGCGGGTCAACATCGGCGGCATTCCTTCGTACGATGGCTACTTCCGTAAGGAATGGCTGCTGCCGCGCGAAGAGTATTTCAAGCTGCACGGCTTGGATCCAAAACGAAAACTGATCTCCTTCGCCAGTAGCTTCATTACTTTTTCCCCCAATATCCAGATCATCGTGGCATTGGCCGATTTGGTGTCCGGCAACCAGTTGGTGGAACCCTGCCAGCTTTTGGTGCGCCTGCATCCCAATCATTTCATGGATGTAGGGCGGTTCGCCGCCGAGCGCGAGCAGATCCGCTCCCTGGCTGGCAGCTACTCGCACGTTCATGTAGTCGAACCGGTGCCCCTGGGCGGGTCTTTGGGCTATTATTCCGGCGAGGACATGCCCGAGAAATCATCGATGATGGCCTATTCAGATGTGTTTGTGACCGTTTACTCGACTATGGTGGTAGAGGCTTCCATCCACGAGCGGCCCGTGGTTAGCGCCTGCATCGATTCGCCGGTTGGCTGGCCCGGCAAGTTCACGCTGCCCCTCACCAAGATCGCCCAGTGGCCGACGCATTCTCGTTTCCGTAACTCAGCAGCGGGCCGGGTGGCGTACACCCGAGATGAGCTACGAGACGTCCTTAATTTCTATTTGAAAAATCCGCAAGCTGACATCCTGGAACGCCGGGCTTTCATCGCGCGCGAGTGTACCTTCGCTGATGGCACTGCCGGCCGCCGTACGGGCGAATATTTGCTTTCGCGCATGGGGAAGCGGCCATGAGTTCCCGCTTAGGCCGCGCTTGGCGCATGCTGATTACCGGGCAAACGGAACAAACCGGTACCCGCGAGGTCCCACCGATCCACCCCGAAGACCTGGCCGAGTTCAAGCAATTCTTCCCCATGCCCAAGTTCTTTATTTTCGGACACGCCCGTTCGGGTACCACGCTGCTGGCTCGTCTGATCCGCCTGCATCCTGATGTGCATTGCAATTGGCAGGCACACTTCTTCACCCGCCCGCCGCTGCTTAGCGGCATGCTGGCGGACACGAGGTTTGAGGCTTGGCTGGCGCGCCCCAGTAACCGCTGGAACCGTGGCCGCGATCTCTCGCCGGTGGCCTTGCGCGCCATGAGCGATTACATCCTGGAGCGGGATGCCGTTCGCGAAGGGAAAACGATAGTCGGAGATAAGAGCCCCAATGTGATTCTGGGCGGTGGGGCGGTGCGCGAAATGCATCGCATCTATCCCGACGCAACACTGATCTATATTGTGCGTGATGGTCGCGACACGCTGGTTTCCCATCGCTTCCAAAACTTCATTGATGGGCCACAGTTCCTATCTGCCGCGGATCTGAAATTGTGCGACGCGTTCGCCAAGGACCCGGATATCTTCCTCTCCGGCAAGCGTTCGGTCTTCACCCCGCAAGCGTTGAAAAGCATGGCCAGGAGTTGGGCGGAAAATGTCACCGAGACGGATCGCTTGGGACACAATATGTACGGCGATCGTTACTTCTCCCTCCGCTATGAAGACTTGTTGGCTCGCCCTTACGAAATGCTCTCTAAGGTCTGGACCTTTCTCGGCGCCAATCCGGATACCCTGGAACCCCGCGTGAACCAGGAGATGGTGCAGAACCCCGACGCGACCTGGCAGAGCGAGAAGGCGCCTGAACTGGCATCCGCCCTGGAAAAGGGCAAACGCGGCTCGTGGAAACAGCTCTTCACCGAACGGGACAAGAACGTATTCAAAGAGATTGCCGGCAGTGTACTGATGACCTGGGGCTACGAGCAGAACCCGGACTGGTGAGATGATCTTTCTCATCGCCGGGTTCGGGTCGATCGGCCGCCGGCATTTTCACAACCTCAAGTCACTGGGCCAGAAAGACCTCATTTTCTATCGCACCGGCCATAGCCTGATCCCGGATGAGGAATTAGCCGGGCACATTGTGGACCGCGATCTGAGTGCCGCCTTGGCCCATAAGCCCGACGCGGTCATCGTCGCCAATCCCACTGCCCTGCATCTGGATGTTGCCATTCCTGCGGCTCGAGCTGGCTGTCACATCCTGTTGGAGAAACCGATTTCACATTCTCTCGTTGGCGTGGATGAACTGCAGGCCGCCACGGAGAAAAGCGGCAGCCGCCTGCTGGTTGGTTTCCAGTTCCGCTTTCATCCCGGTCTGCACAAAGCGGCGGAGCTCATAACCTCCGGCGAGTTGGGGAAGCCGCTGTCCGCGCGTGCCCACTGGGGCGAATACCTCCCCGATTGGCATCCCTGGGAGGATTACCGCCGGGGCTACAGCGCCCGCGGCGACCTGGGCGGCGGCGTGGTACTCACCCTCAGTCATCCCTTCGATTATTTGCGCAGGCTCCTTGGTGATGTGGATGCGGTGTGGGCGTCCACACAACGTAGCGGCGAGCTGGAGATTGAAGTCGAAGACCAAGCCGAGATCGGGCTGGAATTCAGATCTGGCGCCCTGGCTTCGGTCCACCTGGATTATTTGCAGCGGCCTGGCGCCCATTGGCTCGAAGTGATTTGCTCCTCGGGAATCCTGCATTGGGATGCAGCAACTGGGTTATTGAGAGTCACGCGGGCCAACGGCGGCGAACAGGAGTTTCCGGCGCGCGCCGGATTCGAGCGCAAGGATCTGTTTCTGGCACAAACGCGCCATTTCATCGATGTGGCGGCTGGAAAAGTCGAGCCACAGTGTACGCTGGAGGACGGGCGCAAGGCACTGGAAATTTCTCTCGCCGCCCACGCTTCGGCCGCAGAGGGGCGCATAATTAAATTGCCTTATTCTTGAGGTGGGATCAGGTCCCAGAGCACATTGGGGGAATCTTCGCGGAAATAGTAAGGGATGCCGTCGATCACGTACAATTCGTAATTAACCAGATAAGGCGCAGCTTCTTCGTCGGTGCCTTCCCAAATCTGCGCCACGACATCTGGTTGCAGCACCCCGATGGAATAGGCGTAATCCCATTTGTTGTGTCCGGGGCGGTACGATCCGGGCTCGAACAAACTTGAATTGATGTGTGCCGGCCCGTGGGCGATCACCGGATCGTTCTTGCCAAGCAGGTCGATGGCGGCGCGTTCCGAAAAGTAGGGAATGTTGCCTGCCGTGACTACTGCAATGGTGGCCTCTTCAGTGGTCACCTCGCGCAAGGCCAGGCCCATCAGGGCATAACGCTCTACGCTTTCGGTGAACACCGGTTTCTCACGCAATGTCCATTTGGCGATGCTGTCCTGCACCAGCAGCGTGTTGAAGCTGGTGAGGCTAAGCCCAGCGAATAAAGCCAGGAAGCCTTGGGTCACCGGTGCGACCCAACTGGATCTGGACTTAATATTCGCCAGCACAAGGTCTTGCAAGCGCCCCAGGGTGTGCGCAAAGAGAATAAAGAAGACCGGCATCACGGCGGCGATAAAACGGTTGGCCCCGCCCGTATGCTCCCAGGCATCCCCGCCTACGTAGATGCTATAAGCGACCTGGCTGAGGAAGACGCCGTAAAGAGGCCAGAGGATCTTGCGTTTATCCAGGGCAGGCATAGCCAGGGGAAGGGCGAACAGCACCCAGTTGGAAGACCACACGAAGTCCCAGAAGCGGCGCAGGCCCAGGCTGATGCGCAGGATAGTGGATACGCCCCCCAATTTCAAATAGTACGTGTTGGGCAACCAATCGCCGTAATAGGCCACGCGAAATAGCGTCAGGCCCCCAAGCGTGATGGCCACGGCGCCCAAGCCCCACACGAGGTGGTCGCGGCGGCGCTTCTCGTCCGGCCAGGCGAAGGCGGCGGTGGCAGCCAAAGCGGGTGCGGCGGCATCCATGCGCAAGAGGATGGCGACGCCCAGCAGAATGTAAGGCCAAGGCGAAAACTTCTTCCGTTTCAGCGCCATCACGCCGGAGAGCAGCGCCGTACTCAGCAGCAGAGCCTCCAGACCCACCTCCATTCCCTGAAGACTCCAATTATTGAGTGGAAAGTAGAACGCGGTCAAAAATGCAGCCAACAGCGGTACTAGTTTGTTTTCCGTGATCTGTTCGGCCAGTAATTTGATTGCTACGATGTTGAGGAGCAAGAACAACAGACTCAGCAACTTCACGTAGAAGCTGGTTTGCGTGAGGGCAATGGGGAAGAGATGGATGCCGGCCATCATCAAGACCCACAAGGGGTTGCTGTACCCCTCCACCGGGGCTCCGCCCGGATTCCACACCAAGCCATCCCCATGCGCCAAATTCTTGGCATATTGCATCGAGATCATGGCGTCATCGAACAGGGCGTGCATTTGCCCGCCATCCGCCGTAATGGCGGTGCGCTGAATGAACGCTAAGCCATAAGCAGCGTAGAGGACCAACAGAACAACAAAACCGACTTGATACAACCGTGAATTCATTCGCTGGCCGGCGTAATGCGACTGTTTACGATATCCCACAATACGTGCTCGGAATCGACGCGGATATAGAGGGGAAAGCCGTCGATCTCAAAGTATTCGTAGCCGCCGGCTTGCAGGTAGGGCGCCATCTCACGGCTGCTGCCCCAGATTTGCGCTACGATGTCGGGCGCCAGCTCAACGATGGAACGCTGGTAATCCCACTTATTGTGGCCCGGCCGGAAGATCTCATCTACGTTATTGAAGGAGCCGCTGCTATCATGCGGCTGGCTGCGGGCGATCACCTTGTCACTCTTGCCCAGCATATCGATGCCGGCGCGCTCGGCGAAATAGATGATGTTGCCCGCCGTCACCACGGCCACCTTGGCCTGCTCGTCGGTGATTTCCTGGATCAGCAACCCCAGCGTGACGTAACGCTGGGTGCCAGCCACAAAGATGGGGCGCTTGAGCGCGGTCCACTTGGCCACCGCGTCGTTCTCGTTGATGATGTTGAAGCTGAACAGACTGGCGAGAACGATGGCGCCCAGCACGCCGTGGCCAATAAGCTGGGCCCATTTGCCAAGCTTCTTCTGTAGGAGCGCGCGCCGCACCTTATCCAGCGTTTGAACAAATAGGAGGAAAAACAAAGGCATCGCCAAAGCAATAAATCGGTTAGCGCCTCCTTTATGCTCCCAGGCATCGCCACCCACGAAGATGCTGTAGCCGATCTGGCCGAGGAGTAGGGCAAAGAATAGCAGAGTGGGCGGCTCCGGCCACAGCGCCAAAAGCAAAAGGGGCAACACGATCAGGAACCAACCCGAACCCCAAACGAAATCACCGAACACTGAAAGCCCGCGCTGGATCCTGTCTATCAGGGGAATACCGATCACTTTAAGGTAATAGGTATTCGGCAGCCATTCGCCGTAATACCAAAGACGCAGCCCTGTTTGCACGATCAACGAGCCGGCTAGCAAGCCAAGACCCCAGCCCAGGTGGCGCTTGCGATTTTTTTCATCCTTCCAGGCGAAGAACGCAGTCAGTACGACCAGTGGCACGACCATGTCAATGCGCACCAGCGTGCCAATTGCCAGAAACATATAGGGCCAGAAGGAAAAGGGTTTGGCTTTCCAGGCACGCAGAGCAAGCCAGGTTGCGGCGCTGAGCAGCAGAGCCAGCAAACCAACTTCCATGCCTTGCAGAGTCCAGTTATTCAGATGGAAGTAAAAGGCGGTCAGCAACACGGCAAGTAAAGGCGCCCAAAGGTCTTCTAAGTATTCGCTGGCAAGCCGCCAAACAATCAAAAGATTGGCAAGCAAGAAAACAGCTCCGCTGATCTGCAGCGCCAAACTGATCTGCGAACTGGCGATCGGGAACAAATGGAAGAATGCCATGAAAAAGACCCACAGCGGGTTACTGAAACCCTCAACCCGTTCGCCGCCTGCATTCCACACCAACCCATTGCCCCCCGCCAAATTTCGGGCGTATTGCATAGAGATCATAGCGTCGTCGAACAGCGCGTAATAACGCTCTCCGTCGACCTCGAAGCTGGTGCGCTCGATGAAGCGATACGAATAGACCAGGAAAGCCACCAGGATCAGACCTAATCCCAGGAAGGCCAAAAATTTTGCTGTTTTTGGCTGGATTTTAGGAGCCTTAAGCATTTAGCAATGGATTATAACCATCGTGTCTCCCCCATACCCATTTCCCATCTCCCGTGGTATCATTCCCCTTGCATCGCCCGCTTGACAGCCTGCCTAAATGCGCAGGCTGTTTTGTGCCGGCGAATGATCTCAACGGCCGAACTGGCCGGGATTAAATTCAATCGTCGGAGTCTGAATGGCAGTCCTTGAAAAGCAAAAAGCAAAACTGATCACCCCTTATGGTGGGAAATTAGTCAATCTGATTAAGACCGGGGCGGAACGCGAAGCCCTGATCGAACTAGCCAATCGCTTGCCGGAAATCCGCATCTCGCAGCGCTCCCTGCACGACTTGGAGTTGCTGGCCGTCGGCGCCTTTTCGCCACTCGATCGCTTTATGGGCAAGGCGGATTACGAGCGCGCGATGGAAGAGATGCGCTTGTCCAATGGTGCCCTGTTCCCCATGCCCATCACCCTCACTGTCAGGAAAGAAGAATTGCCGAAGAACGCTTCCCGGGTGGTGCTGCGCGATGTGCGCAACAACGCCTTTGCCATCATGGACGTCGAAGAGATCTTCGGTTGGGATCCGCAGGTCGAAGCCCAGAAGGTTCTCGACACTACCGACCCCCGCCACCCGCTTGTTTCGGAAATGATCCGCTGGGGTGATCTGTGCATTTCAGGTAAGTTGCAGGTCTTCGATCTTCCCATATACAGCGACTTTATCGAATTGCGGCGTACCCCTCTCGAGGTCCGCAATCTCCTTCAAGAGATGGGCAACGAGCAAGTAGTTTTCTTCCAGACGCGCAATCCGATGCACCGCATCCACGAAGAGCTCACCAAGCGCGCCGCCGAGCAAGTCGACGGCAGCCTGGTAATTCATCCCGTCGTGGGCATGACTAAGCCCGGCGACGTGGACCACTACACGCGCGTGCGCGTGTATCGTACCCTCGTGGAAAATTATTATGATAAGAGCAGAACTTTGCTCAGCCTGCTGCCTTTGGCCATGCGCATGGGCGGCCCGCGCGAAGCCGTTTGGCATGCCATCATTCGCCGCAATTTCGGCGCCACCCATTTCATCGTGGGCCGCGACCATGCCGGACCCGGCAGGGATGCCAAAGGCAAGCCCTTCTACGGCCCTTATGATGCGCAGGAAATGCTAGCCAAGCATCAGGATGAGGTGGGTGTGAAGATGGTGCCTTTTAAAGAACTGGTTTACCTGGCGGACGAAGAACGCTATGTCGAGGCTGGTCAGGAACCCAAAGGTGCCAGGATCCTGAATATCTCGGGCACTCAGGTACGCGATGACTATTTGGCGAAAGGCCTCTACCTACCCGAGTGGTTCACGCGCCGCGAGACCTCTGAAATCTTGATGGAAATGTATCCGCCGCGCCACAAGCAGGGCTTCTGTCTGTGGTTCACCGGCCTCAGTGGTGCCGGAAAATCCACCATTGCCCATTTGGTGACCTCCATGATCATGGAGCATGGGCGCCAGGTCACCGTGCTGGATGGTGATGTTGTCCGGACCCACCTGTCCAAGGGCCTCGGCTTCAGCCGCGATGACCGCGATACCAACATCTTGCGCATCGGCTTCGTGGCCGGGGAGCTCGTCCGCCAGCATGGCGCCGTGATCTGCGCGGCCATCAGCCCCTTCCGCGCAGCGCGCAACGAGTGCCGCAAGATGGTGGGGGATGACCACTTCATTGAGGTCTACGTGAATACGCCTATCGAGGTTTGCGAGCAGCGCGACGTGAAGGGCCTATACGCCAAGGCTCGCCGCGGCGAGATCAAGGGGTTCACCGGGGTTGACGACCCTTACGAGGCGCCGCCCAACCCGGAGATCATGCTGGATACAGTGAAGCTAACTCCCGACCAGAATGCGCGTTCGATTATCGAATATCTCGAGGGGCGCGGTTTGTTACTTCCTGTGTTAAGCAACGGCACCAACAACGTAGCATAATAGGGGTTCGGGCTGGTGCTGCCAAGGTCCAGCCTAGCAAATGTCCAGCTTACCCTCGTCCTTTGATCTGAGCGGTCGCGTCGCCGTTGTCACCGGTGGCGCCGGTCTGCTGGGGCGCCAGTTCTGCCATACGCTAGCAGAGGCGGGCGCTGCGGTATTGGTGGCCGATCTAAATCAAAGCGCGGCGCAAGCCGTAGCCAAAGAGGTGGCCACCGGCGGACGCAAAGCCGAAGCCCAGACCACAGACGTGGGCGACGAGGATTCCGTCAAGGCCATGGTGGCCGCGGCGGTGCGCCATTTCGGCCGTCTGGACATCCTGGTCAACAGCGCAGCCCTGGATCCTAAATTCGATTCAGCAGGCAAAGACAAGCACGGCAGTGCCTTCGAGGATTACTCGCTCCAGGCTTGGCAGGCGGCGCTGAGAGTGAACCTCACCGGTGCCTTCCTTTGTTCACAGGCCGCGGTGCGCCAAATGCTGAAGCAGGGCAACGGCGTTATCGTCAACATATGTTCCACATACGGCCTCGGTGGCCCGGACCAACGCATCTATCAAAAGCCGGGCAAGCCGGCGCAGTATAAGCCCGTAGACTACACCGTCACCAAAGCCGGCATCCTGGGCCTTACAAAATATCTCGCCACTTATTACGGCGATAGTAATATCCGCGTGAATGCCCTCACGCCGGGCGGCGTGTTCAACGCCCACGATGAGGAATTCACCAAGGCTTATTCGGCTCGCACGGTGCTAGGCCGCATGGCGCGCCCGGATGAGATGAACGGCGCCTTGTTGTTCCTGGCCTCCGATGCCTCCAGCTATATGACCGGCGCCAATTTGGTAGTCGATGGAGGCTGGACGGCGTGGTGAGCGCAAAGAAGCCCGAGGTCCTGGCCATCATCCCTGCCCGCGGCGGCTCCAAGAGCATCCCGCGCAAGAATGCTCAATTTTTTTTAGGACACCCGTTGCTAGCCTACAGCATTGCCGCCGGCTTGCAGGCGAAAGTGGTCACCCGCACGATCGCCTCTACCGATGACGAAGAAATCGCCGCTATTGCTCGCCAATATGGCGCCGAAGCTCCTTTCCTACGCCCAAGCGAGTACGCCCAGGACGATACGCTGGATTTGCCCGTCTTCCAGCACGCCCTCGATTGGCTCGCCAAGAACGAAAGCTACAGGCCCGACATTGTCGTACATCTGCGTCCCACCTCGCCGCTGCGGCCAAAGGATCTGGTCGACCGTGCGGTGGAGATGCTGATTAAGCATAAAAGCGCCGATTCGGTGCGCGGCGTGGTGCCGGCCGGCCAGAATCCCTACAAGATGTGGAGGATTGGCGAAGATGGTTCAATGCAGTCTTTGTTGAAAGCCAAAGGCGTCGGCGAATCCTACAACGCGCCGCGTCAAAAACTACCGGTTAGTTATTGGCAAACCGGGCACGTGGACGCGATACGCACCAAGACCATCACGAAGAAGCACAGCATGAGCGGTGAAACCATTTGGCCCGTGCTGATCGATGTGCGCTATACCGTTGATATCGACACGCCCAACGATTGGCGCCGCGCTGAACGGCTGGCCGCCTCTGGGGAATTGGAGCTGGTCTGGCCGGGTAAAGCCCGGCGGCCGTTGCCCAAGAAGGTCAAACTGCTGGTCATGGATTTTGATGGGGTGCTTAGTGACAACCGTGTCTGGATCAACGAAGAGGGTAAAGAGCAGATCGCTGCCAATCGCAGCGATGGCCTGGGGATCGAAATGCTGCTAAAAGCCGGCGTCGAGGCTCTAGTGATCTCCATGGAAGAGAATCCAGTGGTTGCCCGCCGTTGTGAGAAGATGGGTATTCCATACTTAAAATGCATTGAAAACAAAGGCAAACTATTAAGCGAGATCCTTGCCGAGCGAAACTTGCCTACAAATGAAGTTGTCTTTCTTGGCAATGACACCAACGATCTGCCTTGTTTTCCGCTGGTTGCGTGTGGCATTGCCGTCGCCGATGCTCACCCCGAGGTCCTACGGGAGGCGGACTTGGCGCTTCGCAAGCGCGGCGGCCACGGCGCGGTGCGCGAGTTGTGTGATTTAATCCTGGGGAATCTGACCAAGGAGAGCAAATGAAGCGTGAGCTAAGGATTGGCAAACGCATGGTAGGGGACGGCCATCCCACTTACATCGTGGGCGAGATCGGCATCAATCACAATGGCGACATCGAGATCGCCAAACAACTGATCGATCTCGCCAAATGGGCGAGGGCCGACGCGGTGAAGTTCCAGAAACGCATCCCCGAACTGGCCGTGCCGGCCGATCAGCGCGACAAAATGCGCGAGACGCCATGGGGCTACATCAGCTACTTGGATTATCGCCACAAGGTGGAGTTCAGCGAAGACCAGTACCGCCAGATTGACGCGCATTGCAAGCAGAAAGGACTGGACTGGTTTGTGTCCGTTTGGGACGAAGGCTCTGTGGATTTCATGGAAAGCTTCGACACTCCCTGCTACAAAATCCCTTCCGCTTTGCTCACCGACCACAATTTGCTCAGGCACGTTAAAAAAATGGGCAAGCCGATCGTTCTGTCCACTGGCATGTCCACTACGGATCAGATCAAGGCTGCTGTGGATGTTGTCGGTACAAAAAACTTGATACTGACTCACACCACCAGCACCTATCCCTGCGAACCCGAGGAACTGAACTTGCGCATGATCCACACTTTGCGCGAGACTTTCCCGGTGCCTGTCGGCTACTCCGGCCACGAGGTGGGCCTGGTGATCTCGGCCGTGGCGGTGGCCATGGGCGCCTGCCTGGTGGAACGCCACATCACCCTCGACCGCGCCATGTGGGGCAGCGATCAGGCCGCTTCGGTGGAACCCGGCGGCTTACAAAGATTGGTGAAATACATCCGCGTCACCGAGCAAGCGCTGGGTGACGGGGAGAAGCGCGTTTACGAGAGCGAACAGGCCTCGCTCAAAAAGTTGCGGCGCGTACAGTAGACTTTGCGCTCGTGGAGCTCGGCTCTCTTGTTCAGGCGCATCTCCGACAAAATCCGATCTTGGTTTAGCAACCGCAACATTGCCCGCACGGCGCGCGCCGTAGCGCGCCGCGCCCATCTTAATACAGAATCCGCGCCTATCATCTTCTTCAACGCATCGGCTCGCCTGGGCCACCTCAGCCAGAACGCAGCCTTCTCGCTGCTGGCTGCCTGGGGCCTGCGCCTGGCCGGCGTGCGCATCGTCCATTTTGTGTGCCACAGCGGTATGAGCCGCTGTGTGCTGGGAACCAAACCCGATGACGCTTCGCAACCGCCACCGTGTGCGGCTTGCGTAGCGCAATCCAAGCGGCTGTACGCGCACGCCGATGTACGTTGGTTCGGTTACCGGGAAGAGAAGACGCTGGCTGCTAGACTGGCCAAGCTTAGTCTGGTCGACCTGGAAAGGTTTTCGAACGCGGATTGGCCGCTGGGCGAACTAGTGCTGCCGGGGCTGCGCTGGGCGCTACGCCGCCATCACCTTGTGGACGACGAGGCCACTCGGTTCCTTTACCGCCAATATATTCTCTCGGCTTTCAACGTGGGCAAGGAATTCGAACGAGCCCTCGATGAATTCAGCCCGCAGGCGGTGGTCCTGTTCAACGGCATCATGTACCCGGAAGCCACGGCGCGCTGGTTGGCAAAGAAACGCGGCATCCACGCCATCACCCACGAGGTGGGGCTGCGGCCCTTCACTGCGTTCTTCACCGAGGGGCAGGCCACGGCCTACCCCATGGAGATCCCAGCCCGGTTCCAATTGACGCCTGACCAGGACCGGCAACTGGATGATTATCTGGGCCAGCGCTTCCAGGGAAGATTCAGTATGGCGGGCATACAGTTTTGGCCGCATATGCAAGAACTTGACGAAGGATTTTCGGCGAAGGCAGCCCAATTCAAAAAGATCGTCCCCATATTCACCAACGTCATCTTCGATACCAGCCAGGTACATGCCAACAGCTTGTTTTCCCACATGTTTGCCTGGTTGGGCGAAGTGCTGAAGCTGATTAAAGCCCACCCCGAAACGCTGTTCTTCATCCGCGCCCATCCGGATGAGATGCGACCCGGCACGCGCAAGCAGAGTCGCGATAGCGTGCAACAATGGGTGCAAGATAATGGCGTCGACAAATTACCCAATGTTGTCTTTGTCGATTCAGGTCAATATTTGAGTTCATATACGCTAATCCAACGCTCCCATTTCGTGATGGTCTACAACTCTTCGATCGGCCTGGAAGCATCCATCATGGGCAAGCCAGTGCTTTGCGCCGGGGCGGCGCGCTATACGCAATATCCAACAGTCTTCTATCCCGGCTCAGTCCCAAAATATCTTAGGCAGGCCGAAACATTTTTGGCAGCCTCGGCGGTCGAACAGCCTGCGGCATTTGTGGTAGAAGCGCGGCGCGTCCTTTTTTTCCAGTTATTCCGAACCGCCTTGCCCTTTGGCGACTTCTTGGCTCCACATAGCCGCATGGGCTACGTGCACCTAGAAGAATTCCCGGTTGAAGCCCTGCTGCCCGAAAATTCACAGGCTATCAGAGCCATCCAGGGCGGCGTTGTAAACGGCGAACCTTTTCTGGTATAAGACTCCGATGCCCTCGGAAACGACTCAGCCGGCATTATTTGAAGACCTGCGCAGCTTGTTGGCTGAGACATTCAAGATGGATCCAGCCGAGATCGGCCCTGAAGCGCAACTTGGCGAGCTTCCTCAGTGGGATTCGATGGGACATATGGACTTAATGGTCGGCCTTGAGACTCGCTTTGGGGTCGAGATCAACGCCGAAAACATCAGCCAGCTCACCAGCGTTCCTGCTATCCTGGCGCATATCAAAACCAAATCGCATGCTTGAATCCGTCGAAATCATCTCTCAAGTAGTTATCCCGCCCCATCTGATCGGCCAGGTGCAATCTAAGTTGGCCTACGTGGATGAGGCCATTGCTTCGGCCACTATCTCTGCTGATGGCAAAACGATCCGACTACAGTTGTTAGATTCCAAGGTAGCCCTTCCCGAGATCGAGGGCAAGGTCCAGAGCGTTGTGACGGATTTGGCGAAGGGTGCCATGCAACCCAAGGTGGAAATTCTCGAAGATCACCTTGACCGCCCGGTTCCATTCTCCGCGGACCCGATGCCCGAGTTGCTAGCCCGCGGCGAGGTGAGCCAGGAGCACACGGGCCTTTATACCCTCGGCCCGTTGCTCACACGCCTCATTGCGATTTTTGAGGACTTCTTTCTTGAGCTGGCAGCAGGTTTCGGTGCCCGGCCGCAGCGCTTTCCAACGCTTATCTCAGCGGAAAAACTCGGCCGCGTCGACTATTTCCGCGCCTTTCCGCACTCGCTTACCTTCGCCACCCATTTGCGCGAAGACTTGCACATCATCAACGATTTCGCCGAGCATACCAGGTTCGAGGAGGGCGGGCTGAACGCGCCCCGCGAATCCTTCTCGAAGATCCAGGCTTTGCTTTCCCCGGCCGTGTGCTATCACCTCTACTTCGCCTTGGCGGATAAGCCGCTGCCCGGCGGCCAGTTGGCCGCCACCGCCGTGGGCC
>JBBEBI010000040.1:15991-19328 GCA_040882365.1 Anaerolineales bacterium | reverse complement strand
AACACGCTGCCCTGTCAAGGCAGAGATCGCGGGTTCAAATCCCGTCGAGACCGCTAGAGACGAGACAAATCCCGGTGCAGCACCGGGATTTTTGATTCTTTTCCCGGCAATCGACGGTTAATCACCTCAGCAATTGGGAAAACCAAGGGGCCTCTAAATGTATAATGCCTTTGCGTCTTCGTACTATGCCCATTCCCACCCCATTGCACGAAAGAACAGCCGCCCTTTGCCAGACCAGTGAGTGGCGCGATTGGTCAGGTTACCTGGCCGCCACCACCTATCAACCCAGCCACGAAACCGAATATTACGCCGTACGCAATGCGGCCGGCTTGCTGGACGTTTCCCCGTTATACAAATACGAGGTGAACGGCCCAGACGCCGAGCGCCTGATAAACCGTGTGGTAACTCGCGATATGGCCAGGTGCCGCGTGGGCCAAGTTATTTATTCGCCCTGGTGCGATGAGGATGGCAAGGTGATCGATGATGGCACCATCGCCCGCCTTGGTCCGGACCACTTCCGCATCACTGCCGCCGATCCCAGCCAGCGCTGGCTGCAGGACGTGGGGTACGGCATGGACGCCGACGTTGGCGACGTTTCCGCAGGCTTAGCCGCGCTAGCCTTGCAAGGACCAAACAGCCTGGCCATCCTTCGGGAAATATTCCGCGTTCCTGAACTGGATCGCATGCCTTATTACCACTTGCTGCAGACCCAATTCCAGGGCCAACCGCTTAGCATCACGCGCACCGGCTATACCGGCGACCTCGGCTACGAATTATGGATTGCCCCCGAACACGCCGTCGAGCTTTGGGACCGCCTCATGGCCGTTGGCCATGGCTACGGACTTCTGCCGGTGGGCCTGGCCGCCTTGGACATGCTGCGCGTGGAAGCCGGGCTGCTGCTCATCGAGGTAGATTACACCTCGACTTTACACGCGCGCATCCCTCAACAAAAATCATCACCTTACGAAATTGGCCTGGGCTGGACGGTGGCGCTCGATAAGAGCGATTTCATCGGCAAACGAGCATTGCTTGACGAAAAGCGGCGCGGGTCTCCGCGAAGCTTCGTGGGTCTCGAGGTTGCTTGGAAAGACCTCGAGGCGCTGTATGGATCGGTAAATCTTCCTCCCCAAGTTGCCGGCCGCGCCTCACGCATCCCTGTTCCGCTGTACGCTAACGGCAAGCATGTCGGCCAAGCTACGAGCATGTCCTTCTCCCCCATCTTGAAGAAATACATTGCCCTTGCTACGGTGCAGAGCGATTTTGCGCAGCCAGGCACGGCGCTCGAATTCGAGATCACCGTTGAATACATGCGCCGGCGAGCAACCGCCCGGGTTGTTCACCCGCCCTTCTTTGATCCGCCGCGCAAGAAGGCTATTGCTAATGGCTGAACGCCACGACGCCATCGTTATCGGCGGGGGCCACAATGGCTTGGTGAACGCGGCTTATCTGGCCCGCGCCGGTTTGCGCGTTCTGGTCTTGGAACAACGCCACGCCCTGGGTGGCGCCACCGTAAGCGAAGAGGTATATCCCGGCTTTAAATTTAGTGTGTTCTCTTATGTCGTTAGTTTGCTGCGTCCGGAGGTCATCCGCGATCTGGATCTCCCTCGGCACGGCCTCACCATGCTTCCTTTGGAAAGCACGCTCACTCCCCTGCCCGACGGCCGTTACCTATACCGCGGCGCGGATCCGAACGAGACCTTTCGCAATATCGCCCGCTTTTCCCATCGGGACGCCGAGGCCTACCGCGAATATGGCCATTCCATGTACCAGATGGCCAAGGCGGTGAAATACATTTTGGGCATTCGCCCGCCAGACCCGACCTCGTTCCATCCGGGGGAATTGCTGGCGCTATTTAAACTAGGTAGACATTTCCTCGGCCTGGGGGAGGAGAACCTGTACACACTGGTTAAGCTCATGACAATGAGCTCAGCCGATTTCCTCGAAGAGTGGTTCGAGACCGATCCTCTGATCGCTACGCTTTCGGCCAGCGGCATCATTGGCACCTTCCTGGGGCCGCGCTCGCCGGGCAGCGCCTATGTGCTCTTGCATCACTACATGGGCGAGATCGACGGCGTTTTTCGCGCCTGGGGCTTCCAGAAGGGCGGCACTGGCGGGGTCGCCGAGGCCATTGCCAAAGCCGCCCGCGAGCTGGGCGCCGAGCTGCGCACCAACGCCCGCGTGGCCAAACTGCTCACCCGCAACGGACGCGCCGCCGGTGTAGTGCTCGAGAACGGCGACGAAATTCACGCCAGGCTGGTTGTGTCCAGCCTGGATCCTAAGTTGACCTTTCTCAAATTGGCGGATCCTCAAGATTTACCTGACGACCTTGTTTCTGCGGTGCGCAATTTCGACACGTACGGATCTTCAGGCAAGGTGAACCTGGCACTGGACGCCGCGCCGGATCTATCTTGCCTGCCCGGCGACGGGCCGCATTTGCGCGGCGCCATTTCCATCAGCCCCAGCGTGGATTACATCGAGCGCGCCTACGACGATGCCAAGTACGGGCGCTTCTCGCAGCGCCCGTACATTGACGCCATTTTCCCCTCGATGATCGACCCGGGCATGGCCCCTCCCGGAAAGCACGTCATGTCCTGTTTCGTGCAATATGCGCCCTACAAATTGGCAGAAGGTGATTGGGAAAGCCAGCGCGAAGGTTTCGGTGACGCCGTGGTGAACACGCTCAGCGAATACATTCCCAACCTCAAGAAGATCATTCTGCATCGCCAGGTTCTCAGCCCCTGGGATATGGAGCAAAATATCGGGCTTAGCGGAGGCAACATTTTTCAAGGCGAGCTTAGCCTCTCGCAGCTTTTCTTCCTGCGCCCGGCCCCCGGCTATGCCCAATACCGCACACCCATCCGTGGCTATTACCAATGCGGCTCCGGCACGCACCCCGGCGGCGGCATCACCGGCGCCCCTGGCCGCCTGGCCGCCTTGGAGATCTTGAGGGATTTGCGCAAATGAGCGCCGACTACGACGTCATCGTCATAGGCGCAGGACACAACGGCCTAGTAGCTGCCGCCTGGCTGGCCAAGGCAGGCCGCAAGGTGCTGGTCCTGGAACGCCGCGCCACATTGGGAGGCGCAGCCGCCACGGAGGAATTGATCTCCGGTTTTCGCTTCAATACCGGCGCCCCGGATGCCGGGCTGCTATTATCTTCGGTCGCGAAACAATTGCAGCTGGAAAAGCACGGGCTCGAATTTATCGATAACCCGCTGGCTGCCTTTGCCCCGCAGCCCGATGGGCGCGGCCTGACTTTGTGGCGCGACGCCGAAAGAAGCGCGTTCGAGATCGCTACATTCTCCGCCAAGGATGCCCGCGCCTTCGCCGATTACCA
>JBBEBI010000040.1:0-15891 GCA_040882365.1 Anaerolineales bacterium | reverse complement strand
CGTTCGAGATCGCTACATTCTCCGCCAAGGATGCCCGCGCCTTCGCCGATTACCAGCAACAAAACGAACGCTTTGCGAAGGTCCAGTCGCAAATCGCCGCCTTGCGGCCGCCTGCCCTGAAAGACAATTCACTCGCATTGTCGGCCGCTTGGGCTCGGCTGGCGCTTAGGGTGCGCGGCTTAGGCGCACGGGACATGATGGAGTTCTTACGCGTGCTTCCCCTGAGCGCCTACCATTACCTCAACCAACATTTTGAAACCGATGCGCTCAAAGGATTACTGGCTACCGTAAGCGTGACAGGACTGATGCAGGGGCCGCGTGCATCCGGCACTGCCTATATGCTCCTCTACCAGCAAATGGGCGGTCCCAACGGTGGCTATCGTAGTTCCCGCGTGATCCGCGGCGGTGTAGGCCAGTTAAGCGCTGCCTTGGCCCGCGCCGCCAAGGCTTCTGGCGCGGAGATAAAAACCGGCGCCCCCGTGGAATGCATCTTGGCAGAAAACGGCCGCGCCTTGGGCGTGAAATTAACCACCGGGGAAGAGATCCTGGCCAAGGGAGTGCTCTCCAGCGCCGACCCGCGCAGCACCTTTTTGGGATTGCTAGGCGCCCCTCAGCTTGAGCCGCGCATCAGCCGCCGCTTACGCAGCCTCAAGCTGCGCGGCAGCACCGCCAGCGTGCATCTGGCACTCAGCGGCCTGCCGGATTTCCCGGCAGCGGCCGGCGACCACCAACGCTTGAGCGGCGCTATTGTGATTTGCCCCAGCCTCGATTACGCCGAGCGCGCCTACGATGACGCCAAGCATGGCCGCATGTCATCGCAGCCCATCCTTGAGGCGCGCATCCCAAGCCTGCTGGACGCCAGCCTAGCGCCAGCAGGACAGCAAACGCTCTCGATTATTTTCCGCTACGCGCCCTACCGGCTAGGTGCAGGCGATTGGGATTCGCAACGCGAAAGCCTCGGCGACCTCGCAGTCGACACATTGGCGCAATACGCGCCGAACCTCAAATCACTGATCCTGAATCGAAAAGTGATCACCCCGTCTGACTATGAGCGCGACTACGGCCTCAGCGAAGGCAGCGAGATGCACGGGCAGATGGGCCTGGATCAGTTGTTGCTCATGCGGCCCGTCCCCGGCTTCGCCGGCTACCGCTCCCCCATAGATGGGCTCTATCTTTGCGGCGCGGGTGCTCACCCCGGAGGCGGCGTAACTGGCGCGCCGGGCGTGAACGCGGCCCGGCAGGCTCATCGCGAACTGCGTTAGGGCAAATACGAGTCCAGCGCCTGCCGCACCGCCTGCGCTTCTTCCCCCATCCCCTGTTCTTCGTACATCTCTGCCAGCGCCAGAAGGCGCTGAGCAATGTCGCTGCTGATGTCCGCTCGTTCCAATTGCGCCACCAGATCCTCGGGAAAGGCCCGCCGTTGGAACACAAACCAGGCGTAGGGTGACCAGCCCGCGGAACCCCAGCCGTAGCTCGTATCCGCCAGAAAACCTTTATATGCAGCCTCGTAGCGTTGCAGTGCCAGCGCAGGATCGCCCTGGGCGCGAGCGACTTCTGCCCCCAGCAAAATCGCCTCCACCTTGTATTGGTTACTGGTGGCTTGGATCCAGAATGCGGCCTGCACGTACTGTTCGGCCTCGTTGAGACGCCCCTGGGCCAGCGCCAGTTCCCCCAGCGCGACGTAAATGCGTACTTCCTGGTTGTTCAATTCGTACGCATCCCTCAGAGCTTCTCGAGCCTCAGAAAATAGGCCCGCAGCCAGAAGTCGCCGCCCCTCTTGCACCATTTCCAACGCCTGAGTTCGGTTGGTCTCCGCAGGGCGCGGCGTAAAACTCTCCAGGGCCACCTGTCTCAGACCGCTTTGCTGCCAGAAGACCGCCCCTGTTAGTTCCGGTCGCCAATTCAGGGCGGCCGCGTAAGAATAGCGAGCGTCTGCGCCTAGTCCCAGTTGTTCTTCGTACACTCCTCGATTGAGCCAAACAAGCCAGGATTCCTGTGCCAGAGAAGTGGCTATGCGCATCTGGGACAAGGCTTGGTCCAGATCTCCTATGCTCCAATACAGGGCTCCCAAGTTCGCCGCGGAAAGGGCGTGATAAGGTTCCATAGCTATGCCTTTTTGGAAGGCGATGATGGCCTCATCCGTATAGCCCGCATCTGTTTCGGCAAGGCGGGTGTAAGCGTAAGCCGCCTGAAGCCAATATAAGGGGAAGCCGGGGTCTGCTTCAATCGCAGCCGTCATCTCGGCCGCTGCCAAAGGCCAATCGCCTTCCACGCCTGCATCCACTGCTCGGTCGGCATGCCAATAGGCGCGTAGTGCAAAGCCAGTGAATAAGGCAGCTGCCAACCCCGGCAGCAGCAGCCACAATGGCCTCAGAACCAAGGCCTTGCCTTTCGGCGGCTGCATAAGCACAAAGGCCAGCAGCAACATAGCCACCACGCCCACTGCAGCAAATGGAAAGAAATCGTCCACTAACGAATGAACGCAGAGGCCCAGCAACCCTGCCACGGCCGCTGCCCAGCGGGCGCGCCCGGTATGGTCTAGCCCGCGCCATCCGTCCCAAGCGCGCCAGCCAATGGCGACCACGAGAAAGGCGAGCGCGCCAAGGCCGAGGAGTCCGCTTTCGGCAGCCACTTGAAAGGGAAAGCTGTGCGCGTGCAAATATGGCCGCGCCGGCGGCGTGGACCAGATCTGCATTAGGTAGACCGGGTACATCCCCGGCCCCTCCCCGGTCAGCGGGTCTTTGCCAAAGGCGTTCGCAGCCGCTTGCCAATAGATGTCGCGGGCTTCGAGGGCCGGCGCGTGGGTGGTGTCGCCTTCAAAGCTGAACATTCGCCAGGCCACGAACGCGATCACTAGAAGCAACAATCCGCCTAACAAGCATAGGGCCCATTTGCGTTCCCAGAGATAATTCCAGGCATGCCGGACACGCTTTTTGGCTCCATCGGAAACGACAAGGATCCAAAACAAAAACAGCGATGTCAGCGAAGCAGCCAGGCCTAAAAAACCTCCCCGAGAATCCGTCAAGTAAACCACGACAAGCGAAGCGAAAATGAATCCTGATAGCAGCCAGCCAGCGCCCTTCCTTGAAACGATGGCTCTGGCCACCGCCAACGGGATAAGCAAGTTGGTGAAGGCGGCCAACAAATTCGGGTCGCCCAGGATGCCGCTGATGCGCTGCTGGAAGCTTGGAGCAAACTCGAGACCGGCCGTCACATCAAGCCAGGAAAAATAAAAGCGGCCAAGCTCAAGCAAGGCGAAGGCAACCCCGATCGCGCCAACGATTAGCAGGCACTTTTCGAACAATTCAGCCTGCCACCCCCTCCTCAGCAAATCGAGCGCATAGAAGAAGGCGAGCACATAGACCAGCCACGTGATCGCGTGTGGCAGGCTGCGCCGGGGATCCCCCGAGAACATTACTGCCACGAATTGGGACAATACGAACAGGAACAAGGCCAATTCGATCCCGGCTGAAGGCAATCGCTCACCTCGCGCAATGCGAAGCACCAACCAACCGCCCAGCACGGTCACAGCTAGTATGCTGGAAAAAAGCTGCAGGCGGAAATCCACCAGCGCAGGGAAGCCGCCGCCGAACAAAAGCACATAGGCAAACATCATCAGCAGCGCGGCCTCGCGCCATAAATATGTCCAGGTGGTTGATTTCATTTCTAGAAAGCGCCGCGACCGCTCAGCACGGTCCAAAAGGTTCTCAGCAGAATTAGAAGATCCAGGCCAATGGAATAGTTTTGCACGTAATAAAGGTCATCTTCGGTATGCAGATGCATAGGTTTGTCGCTGCGCCCGTTCACTTGCCACCAGCCGGTCATCCCCTGCGGCACCGCAAAGCGCTTGCGTTGCCAGGGCTGGTAGCGCTTTACTAGTTCCGGCAGCTCAGGCCGCGGACCCACCAGGCTCATCTCGCCTTTGAACACATTCCAAATTTGCGGCAATTCATCCAGGCTGGTCCGTCGCAAGAATCTCCCCACCCGTGTCACCCGCGGGTCATCCGCGCGTTTGTGTAGGAAGCTATCCTCTTCAACTCGCATCGCCTTGGCATCCGGGCGCATGCTGCGGAACTTGATCATCGAAAAAATGCGCCCGTTTTCCCCTACTCTCTTTTGGGATAACAAAACCGGACCCCGATCCTGCCCCCAAATTGCGACAGCCGATAAGGCCATCACAGGAATGGTCAGCGGCAAAGTAAATAAAACTAGCAAAACATCGAAAGCTCGTTTGAACAGCCGCTGCGAATCACTAAGGGCCGGGGCGCGCAGGTCCAACATCGGCAGACCAGCGAAATCCTCCACTTGAGCGCGGTGCAACGCCAGCGAGAAATAATCCGGGATTACCCAGGTACGCACCGGCAAGTCGTGCAGGTCGGCCAATAGCGAGTTCACGCGTTGGTACGCCGAGCTCGGCAAGGCGAACACCACATCGTCCATCTTTTTGCGCGCCACGATCTTGCGCGCCTCATTCAGATAACCCAGCATCGTCTTTCCCGTGCGCTCATCGTCCAAAAAGCCGGCAAAGCTAAGTCCGAGCCGGGCATGGCCTTCTATTTGTTGGCGCACCTGCTGCCCCACCTCCCCGGCGCCTATAACAAGCACCCGCCTTTCAGCCACACGAAAGCCGCGCCAACGCTGAAGGCCGCGCAGCAAAAGCCGCCATGCAAGCAGTCCTCCAAAGGCTAACAACATGAATGTGACATAAAGTAAGCGGGAGACGTCGCGGAACGAAAGGTAAAGCAGTCCGGCGCAGGCGACTCCGGCCAGGACGCTCCCCATGGTCAGGGTGCTCAACTCGTTGACCACACGCAGGTTGCGCCGGCCGTCGTAAAGATCTAGTAGCAGGAAGACCGCGATCCAAACCAGAGGGAAAAACAGGTACAGGGCCGATGGCACCTTTACTTCGCCTTCGATCAAAGGCTGGGCGAATGACAATGAGCTCAAGCTGGGACGTAGATTTTCCGCGAGCAGCAAGGCCAGAGCCACCAAAGCAGCATCCAAGGCGATGGAGAAGAGTGCAAAGTTCACCGAAAAGCGGCGCAGCATCCTAGTTGCTTTCCTCTAGTGGATAACGCGCCAGCCCAAGCCATTGGGCTAGCGCAAGCAGCACGAATAATGGATACGACGCATACCGCCGCCACAAACGGCGCGGTTCTGTGGCTAGGCGAAACAACCACTCCAGCCCTCCACGTCGCATCCAAACGGGCGCCTGGGGTTTTGTTCCGCTGAGGAAATCGAATGCCGCTCCTACCCCAATAAGCAGGGGCGCCTCCAGGCGGCCGCGGAATTCCGCCATCCACAGCTCCTGTTTCGGGCTGCCCAGGCCCACCCAAACGATGTGCGGCTTGGCCACATTAACATCGGCAAGCATCGAACCCGTTTCCGCGTCGCTCATATCACGAAAAGGCGGTGAGTAGGCTCCCGCGACTTGCAGGTGCGCATCTTCCGCTTGCAGGCGAGTGACCAGGCGCTTTACCGTCGCGGAAGCCCCGCCCAGAAAATAATGGCGCCACCCGGCCTTCGCCCCCTGGCGGCAAGCCGCCAGCAAAAGATCAGGGCCATACACCCTCGCCGCGTGCTGGCCCAGCAGGCGCAGGAACCACACGGTGCCCATGCCGTCCGGCACCGTTAGCGTGCTGCGGTTGAACACGGCGCGTAAATTGGCATCTGCGCGGACAGCCATCACGTTATGGGCAGGCGCCAGGCAAATGTAACCCTTGCCTTCATCTCGGATCTGGCGCTCCATTTCCTCCAGCGTGGCTTTTAGATCTATAGCGTGCACGCCGACACCCAATAAACTCACGCGCTTGGCCATCCCTTTCACTTGAACAATTTCGAAAAGTCCGTCTTCTCGAAAACCGGACAGGAGCCATCAACCGTGGCGTCCAGGATTTCCCGGCCATCGGCTTCAAAGGCTTGGCGGGCAAGCGCATACGCCAATTCCGAACGGCGCAAATCAGGGAGTTGCCAGCGGCTGCCCGCAGGAAAATAGTTCGGGTGAAAATGGTCCCGGTCTTCGACATTTTCGCGAAGCTCTGTCTGGTTGGGCGTGCCCGCGCTCGAAAATCGGTGATCGAGGCCGATCAGCACCACCTTCCGGAATCCCATGAGGTAGGCCAGTTGCAGGGCAACAAAGGTCACCGTTCCTCCACTGCTCATGGGCAGTGTGATGTCCCGGGAAAAGTCGTCATTCAAACCCAGCTTCATGCGTAAATAGTGTACGCCGGGCGATCCCTTATGGACAATGGCTCGCCGGTTCCAATTAAGGAACTTCGCCATTTGCAGCCCGGCGATCTCAGCGCCAAATTGCTCCAGGACCAGTTCATTTATCGACACGTAATAAGAGGTCCCGAACCCCATACTGCGGAAATTCAGGTAGATGCGGTTCAACCCAAACGTGATTTCCCGTCGCAAAGACGATAGATCCATACGGCCTAAGCTTGGACCATTGGCGATAACTACGCAGCGAGCGTCCTGATGCATGTTGCGAAAAGTTGCCAGTCGATCACGGTTGGCGCGCGCTTCGCGAGAAAATGACCAGGCCATTGCATGGGGAATATCAGCTACCCGGCGAGCCAGAGCGGCAGCGATCCGCGAAGGTGTTAGCTCGCTGGGGCGCAACCTCCTCGAAGAAGCCATGGTCATGACCTTCGCATCAGGAACGCA
The DNA here is from genome assembly GCA_040882365.1 of Anaerolineales bacterium. Lineage (GTDB taxonomy): Bacteria > Chloroflexota > Anaerolineae > Anaerolineales > UBA11579 > JAMCZK01. Next base: position 9,222 of record JBBEBI010000040.1, on the reverse strand, counting down.
AGGGCGAAGGCTGCGAATAATCCCAGATCACTCAAGCCTTCCAGCCACAAACTAGGCAGTGCAAACATCCGGTCGAGCAGGACGCCGGCTACGAGGGACGCGCAAACCAACGCGATCCGTTTCCAGGGATAAGTCTGGGCAACAAAACGCCGGCTATAGAAATAGACCATCACAAACAGGGAGAAATACCCTACCAGGGTGTTGACCGCGGCAGCCTGGATGCCGAACAAAGGCACCAGCAGCAGGTTTGCCCCAATATTTACCGCGCCGGCCAGAATGGTAAACAGCCACACCCAGCGCGTTTCGCCTGCCAACAAGGTGAGGGCATTCATAGGAGCGTAGTAGAGCGCAACGCAAAAGAAACCTAGTGCCACCCAGGGCACGATGGCGCCTGCCCCTGCAAAACTGGCGGGCATGAAGAAGGCTATGAATTCATCGGCGAAGATAGAAATGCCAAGCGCCCCCGCCCCAACCCAGGTTAGGTAGTTGGCAAACAATCCCGGCAGCGGCTGCCGCTTGACCGCGTCCTTGGCGGCCTTGCCGTAATTCGGCATCAGGGCGCTATTGCCGGCATTCGCAAATACCTGCTCCACGTTGCCGAGGTTGTAGCCGAACCCATACACGCCCAGATCGGATATGGGCACATTGCGCTCCAGGATGATGCGGTCCGATAGATTGAGCATCCAGTGCCCGATCTGGTGGGGAACCAGGGGCAGGCCGTAGGCCAAAGCGTTCCTCAGTTTGACCAGATCAAATCGCAGTTTCATGTGGGGTGCTGTGGCTATTGTATAGATTACCGCCCAAACCAAACCTGTAATTGCAGGGGCTAGCACGGCGCCTAGCAAGCCGAGTTGTAACGCGGCGACCAAAATATAGGCCAGGATCACGAGCGTGCCGGCGTTGGCCACAGAAAAAGCCACATACCAGCGGGCCTTCGCTTGCGCCCGATAGATCTCGTACAGGATGATGCCGAAGCCATTCAAGTAGGCGGTCCACAGGGACAGCCGGATGTAAGGATCGTAGGGGATATTCGCAAGCGCCGACGCAAACACAGAGCTCCAAACCCTGTCCACCAGAAAGGTAAACAAAGCGCCACCGATCACGATGAAGAGGAACAAACTGCCATAAAGGGATTTCCTGTCTTCGGCAACTTCATAATCGAAGGACTGCTTGAAGGCCGCGCCCTTAAGCCCGAAAACTACAACAATACCCATCACAAAGGAAATCGCCATCGTCACGGCGAAAATGCCATATTCGGCTGGTGAAAGGAACAAAGGATACAAAACTGCGGGTGCATAGCGTAACCCAACGGATACCAAATCCCCCACGGCGTAGGTAAACCCCACACGCAATTCGCCGGACGAATTGTTAAACACCCCGAGATTATAATCAGCCGGCATAGTCGAGCGGATTGATTCAAAGGAGCCAAAATGGTGGATGAAATTACCCATAAGATTTACGGCGATGACCTGCAATTGGTCGAAGTCGAGTTGGACCCGGGCGAGGGTGTGCGCGGCGAAACCGGCACCATGACCTACATGGAGGCCGGCATCGAGATGCAGACCCAAGTGGGCGGCATCTTCAAGGGCCTTACGCGGATGTTCACCGGCGAGAGCTTCTTCATCACCACCTTCCTCAACAATGGGAAAAACAAGGCGCGCATCGGCTTTGCTGCGCCTTACCCCGGCCAGATCATCCCCATGGACCTGGGCGCGGAAGGCGGGGAATTCATCTGCCAGAAGGATTCGTTTTTGTGCGCCGCACAGGGCATCGAGATCGAGATCGCCTTCACCAAGCGCCTGGGTGCCGGCTTGTTCGGCGGCGAAGGTTTCATCCTGCAGCGGCTCAAGGGCGACGGCATGGCCTTTGTGCACGCCGGCGGCACGCTCATTGAGAAGACACTGGCCAAAGGCGAGGTGCTGCGCGTGGATACCGGCTGCATCGTGGGGCTTCACCCAAGTGTCGATTACGACATCCAGTTCGTCGGCGGTTTCCGCAATGCGCTCTTCGGCGGCGAGGGCCTCTTCCTGGCGAAGCTGGAAGGCCCCGGCAAGGTCTACTTGCAGAGCCTGCCATTCTCGCGACTGGCTGATCGCATCGTGGCCGCTTCTCGCGTGCACAACCAGGGCGAGAAGCGCGGCCTAGCCGGCATCGGCGGCGATATCCTCGGCGACCTGCTAAGCGGGCGATAACCCGACACTTGTTAAGTTGTTGCTCCGCAAAGGCGGGGGCGGTGGTCGATACAACTTGACAAGAAATGTGTCAAGCAAATCGTTAATGCCTGACGAGGACAGTAGGCGCAAGGGTAATTGCGAAAACCGAAAAATCGACTACACTAACCGAAGGAGCTGCCATGAAACTAGTCGGAAATATCGTAGCGGCAATCCTTGTCTTTTTCGGAGTCCTCTTCATTTGGTCGGCGTTCGCCGCGCCCGATGACCCGAATGCCCCAGCCTCTCCTATCGGCACCTTGGTCACCGGGGTTATTTCCGTGGGCATCGGCCTGGGCATTGCGTGGTATGTGAACCGCAAGCCTCTGCCAGACCAAAAGGTGACATACGAGGTGGAGCTTTCGGGTGATGTGAACCTGGAGAACTTCCAGTGCAGGCAGTGCGGTGGGGCCCTGAGCAGCAAGAACGTACGCCTGGTGGGCGGCGCGCTGAACGTGGAGTGTCCGTATTGCGGGGCCGTCTACCAGGTTGAAGAAAAGCCCAAGTGGTGATCAGTTGACAGTTGACAGTAGGTAGTTGACGGTGAAAACCAACAAAAGAATTATCGCGCTGCTCGGCTTCGCCCTTTTTCTCTTAATTCCGCTTGGATCGGCCTTTGCCCAGGATTATTACTTCTCCGCCATTTCCGAGCAGGTGGATGTCTATTGGGAAGCCGACGGAACGCTCACCCTGGAGTATGAGATCCTTTTTCAAAATGGGGATAACGCCCACCCGATAGATGTGGTGGACCTGGGACTCCCCAACGAAAACTACAATCCAAACAATATCGACGCGACCCTGGATGGTCGACAGTCCTCATTCATTGAGTGGCAATCCGCTTACATCGCCGTCGGCCCGGCCATTTACTTCGACTCTCCCATCCCTGCCGGAAGGACGGGAACGTTCCGCGCGCGCATCACGGATATCCGCGAGGTGCTTTACACCGATAACCTGGACGAGAATTACGCCAGCGCGGTGTTCATCCCCCAATATTTCGGCAGTGAATTCGTCTTCGGGACCACGGACATCACCGTCGTCTACCACCTGCCGCCGGGCGTGCAGCCGGACGAGCCAAGGTGGCACACCGCCGACCACCCCGGCTTTCCGGAAACGCCCACCACCGGAGTCGACTCCGAGGGGAGCATCACTTACACCTGGCGCAATCCCAATGGCAACATCGCGCAGGAATATCTCTTCGGCGCGTCCTTTCCCAATAAATACGTGAACGCTGGGGCGGTCCAGGAGCCGGACCTTTTCCAGCGCTACGGCCTTGACCCCGAGTTCATCATTCCTTTCGTCGTGTGCATCTGTTTCGCACTTTTCATCATTGCATTGATCTGGATCGGCGTGGCTTCCGACAAGCGGCGGCGCATGCAATACCTGCCGCCCAAGATCGCCATCGAAGGCCATGGCATCAAGCGCGGCCTCACCGCGCCCGAGGCAGCCATCCTTCTGGAGCAGCCCATGGACAAGATCCTGACCATGATCCTGTTCTCGACCATCAAAAAGGGCGCCGCCCAGGTGGCCAATCAGGACCCGCTGGAGGTGGCAGTCACCTCCCCGGCTCCCAAGGACCTGCGCGAATACGAATCCCAATTCCTGGCGGCCTTCAAAGAAGGCGACCCAGGCGCGCGCCGCCGCGCCATGCAGACCTTGATGGTGGATATCGTCAAAGGTGTGGCCAACAAGATGCGCGGCTTCAGCAAGCGCGAAACGGTGGACTATTACCGCACGATCACCGAGGACGCCTGGAAGCAAGTGGAAGACGCCAAGACGCCCAAGGTGCAGAGCAAGCTGTACGAAGAAAACCTCGAATGGACCATGATGGACGAGGATTACGACGACCGCACCCGCCGGGTGTTCACCGGTCGTCCGGTTTACGCTCCTATCTGGTGGGGCCGCTATGCCGGCTCCGGCGGGCGCTCGGTTATCAGCGCGCCCTCGCGTTCCACGGGCGGCGGGCGCGTTTCGCTGCCCACCCTGCCTGGAGCTGACTTTGCCGCCTCGGTCACCAAGGGCGTGCAGAATGTCGCCGCCGGAGTCACCGGCAACCTGGCGGACTTCACCGGCGGCGTGACCAAGGCCACCAACCCGCCCCCGCCACCCACACGCAGCAGCGGCGGCGGCTTTAGCGGCGGCGGCTCTTCTTGCGCCTGCGCTTGCGCGGGCTGTGCCTGCGCTTGCGCCGGAGGCGGCCGCTGATGCGCCGCCTGTTGGATCGTTTCAGCCTCAAAGGCGAGCGCGCCAAGCCGCTGGAACCTGGCTTCTATTCCTACATGGCTCCGCCCAGCCACCCCTTCAACTATCGCCTGCATCTGCGCGTGGAACCCAGCGGCGACGGTTTGATGACGGTGAACGCATCCACGGTATTGCACCTCAACCAGACCGCCACCGAATGCGCCTACCATTTCATCCGCCTCACTCCGCCCGATCAGGTGGCCGAGCAATTGAGCAAGCGCTACCGCGTGAGCAAAGGGCAGGCCGCTGAAGACTACGCCGACTTCGCCCGCAAGATCCAGGCGCTCATCGAAACGCCGGACCTTGACCCTGTCACCTATTTGGATTTCGAGCGCACGGCGCCCTTCACCAAGCAGCTCAGCGCGCCCTATCGCTTGGATATTGCGCTGACCTACAAGCTGCCTACAGGATCGCCGCGCGGCGCCACGCCGCACAAGCGCGTGGCCAAAGAATTGAGCACCGGGCAGTGGAAGCAGGTCATTGAGAAGGCGCACGCCGCCGGCATTCCGCATATCGTGTTCACCGGCGGCGAGCCGACCCTGCGGGCCGACCTGGCCGAGCTGCTGATGCGCGCTGAGGACCTGGGCCTGGTGACCGGCGTGATCACCGACGGCATCAAGCTGGCCGACACCCGCTACCTCAAGACCCTGCTGGACGCCGGGCTGGACCATGCCATGATCGTATTGCAGCCCAGCAAAGCCCAGACCTGGGATTCGCTGGCCAGCTTCGCTTACTGGCGCGAAGTATTGAACGATGACATCTTCATCGCCGCTCACCTGACGATGACCAAACAAAACGCCAAGCAGATCAACGCCCTCATCGACCGCATTGCGGAAAGCGGAGTGCGCGCCCTATCGTTGAGCGCGGCCGACGCGGCGCTGGAGCCCAAGCTGCAAGCCGCCCGTGACCACGCCGCCATGGCCGACCTGCCGCTGGTGTGGGACCTGCCGGTTCCCTACACCGCGCTGAACCCGGTAAGCTTGGAGTTGAAGGCGGCCAAAGGCCGCAAGCAGCCCGATGGCGCAGGCAAGGCGTGGCTCTACGTTGAGCCGGACGGCGACGTGCTGCCGGGGCAGGGCATCAACAAGGTGCTAGGCAATATGCTGATGGATGAGTGGGGGAAGATATGGAAGAGCAAAGGATGAAGGCTGAGGGATGAAGGATGAAGGATGAAGATGTCCTAGGTCACGGATGTCCAATACCAAGGTCAAGGCATATCGCTCTGAACCATTTGTGAGGAGGAAAAGATGCCGAAGGTGTATTTCACTAGCTCACCGCTGGAAGCAGATGAAAGAGTATATGTAGTCTCTTCGCCGTTGGAAGCTGACGAGAAGGTTTACGTTTGTTCCTCGTCATTAGATGCTGAAAAGAATGTCTACCGAGTAAGCAGCCCTCTTGAGGCAGACAAAAAGGTATATCGTGTCAGCAATCCATGGGACATGGATGATTGGTAGACCACAAGTCGACGCCCAACTCCCAAACGTCAAGATGGATTCGACCATTGCGAGCCGTGCGCTGCGAAGCAACACAGGCGAAGCAATCCCCAAGATATCCAAAACGGCAGCCTTGCGAAGGGTGGACTTGAAATCGACACGTTCGGCAACTCAACCTACGCAAGGCTTGGGTGCCGAGTATTGCTGGCAAGGCAGGCACCGCAGATTGCTAAGAGCCAGAGAACAACAGGTAAAGTCGGGAGATCACCCATGAACCAGAATCAACCGGAAAAGCGACGAGGAATGCTAAACGGCCGATCCCACCGTTTCGCGCTCGCATGTTGCGCTCTGCTCGCGGGTTTGCTGGTTGCCTGCAGCCGGGCTGCGCCAACGCCGACGGCAACCAGCCAGCCGACCGATACGGCCACGGCTGAACCTACGCAAACACCGAGCGATACACCAGAGCCGACGCCAACCGAAGTTCCGGGACCGATCCAGGAGTTGCCGCTTGCTTGGTTTGAGCAGAACAATCTGCTTGAGCTGGCCAAAGCCGCCGAACCTGGCGTTACCTGGACAACGGCGGACTGCATTCAGTACCCAGGGCAAACATGCGTAACATCGATGGATCTTTGCCCGGAGGGGAATGTTTGCGAACATTGGTTGGTTGCAATCCCAGTGGTCCAGTGGAGTCCAGAAGAGTATCGGGTTGCGTATCCGGGTGTGGTTTTCGGTGACGAGGGGGATTACACCCTAAGGTTCTGGAGTGGGCTTGAGAACTTTCAGTACACAGGTGATGTGGTTCTTTCCGAAGAGGGCATGAACCAGCTATACTGCATGTACTGGCCGAAGGATTCCCCAAAGCTTTCCCCGGAACCGGAACAGTGGAACCTCTTCGTGCTACCCGCGACGGACAGGGTTTTTGAAGCATATTCGGCAATTATGCCGACTGACGCGGAAAATCCTGTTCGGGAACGACAGTCAGCAACCGAATGCGGAAAATAAACACAAAGGCGTACAGGTCCCACACATGTATTAAGATGGCTGGGCGGACCCGCGATTGGAGCACCATCATTCCCCGAGGTTTTTCTAGGTGGCTTGAGCGCGGATAGGGCAGAGAGCCTCCAGCGCTTTTATGAGTGTCAGAATGTTACCGATGGTTACTTTCCGACTCCGGTAGTTGAGACTTCCCCAGAACTAGGCGAAGCATTGACAACGGTTGGTTCGGTTCCCATGGGAAACTACCCCTCAAGGTGTCTACCGTAAATAAAGACAGGGTATATCAATATACCCTGTCTTGCTTTTCGTTAGAAAAATCCCTACCATTAAAACTGCGTATAAATTGAATCTGCTTAGGAAACCGACCCTCCTTTTACTATCAGCTCTTCTTCTATTTTTTCTATCTTCGGACATAAAAAAATCCAACGCCGCGGAGTGCACATCGTGTCCTTCGGGATCCTATTCGTGCCAGAACGGCACTATGTGTTGTTCGTGCGGGAGTCAGGGGTGTGGTTGTCCATCTTTTACCTGCGAAATTCCTGCAATCTAGACAGTCCCAGATCTCATTGCAGTAGATTCATCCCCACCACGTCGCCTACGTCACATCGTTCAGCAGCGCGGCACCCCTCTCCCCCCAGCCCCTCTCCCGCCTGCGGGCGAGGGGAATTTGGCTCCAAGGTTTCATCCCCACCACGTCGCCCGCGCCACGTCATTTAGCAGAGTCGCGGTGACCGCGTCCGTTTCGCGGCCTAGCGTCAGTTTCACGTCCTGCTCGCGCACCGCGCCCTCCATCGCCGCCATCACCTCGGCGGCCCAGGCGGCGAAGCTGCGGCCAGGCGGCAGGCCGGTTTGATCCTGACTTCCCGACCTCTCGACTTCCAGACCTCCAGACCTCCTCATCCACACCGGCACGTAGCTGTAATCCGGCTGGTCCAGCACCGCGCCAAAATCATCGCCGAGCAGCACCCAGCCGAAATTGCGATCGAACACTTTCTGGCGCTCGAAGGTCAGCTTGCCGTCGCTGCGCGCCTCGCGCGGGGCGCGCTCGATGATCAGCCGGTAATAGGCGCGCGTCTCTTCCAAGCTGAAGCCCCGCACCCGCCCGGCCACATAACGGATCAGCGGTTGGATGGCTACGCCGAAATCGAGCTCCGTTATCGGCATCCCGTGGCTGGCTTCGATAAGTTCGAGGAAAGGCTCCTCGTATTTATGCAAGGCAGCGGGAATAGCCTGGGCGGCCTTGCGGCGGCGCTCGCCGCGCGCTTGGGCGCTTAGCCCGCTGCCTTGGGTGCGGATGGCCTCGGCCAACGCGACAGTAAGCGGCTCTGCCGCTATCTGTCGCAAAAGCCCCTTGCGCAGCATCTCGAAGATAACCAGGGTCAGGGTGACGTTTAGCGGCCGGCCTAACAGCACAGCGCCCTCCGGCGGCGTGAGGCCGCGTTTGACGCCGCCGCCCTCGATGCGCGCCACGGCGGGCTGGTACGGCGTGGCAGCCCGGTTACGGCGCAGGCGGACGTAGCGCAAGGCGAGCATGGATAGGATGAGGGCTGTGAAAAGGAGCAGAAAGGCTATCGTCCAGTTCATTTCCACAGATTTTCCTGGTTTTGGCTCAGGAGCAGAGGGTTATATAGGATGTATTCTCTGACCTTCTCGAGTTCGGTCTGATTGCGGATTACTCGGTCGTAATAGTTACGCTGCCAGACCAGGATTTCGGGATCCCCTAGACATTCTCGAATTCGCCTGGTTGTTGCCGCCTTATAAGCGCCGATCAAAGATCCTAGGGATCTTCGCCTGCGATGTAGGGGCGCACGCCGTGCGCCCCTACAAAAACCCCGTTACTGAATATCTTCTATCCCAATCAGCGTCATATTTCCGCTCGATCTCACCGTCGTCTTTGTCGTGCTTGGCGATGGGATGAAGCCGCCCGTCGGAATATAGCCAGCCGTGTGGACGTGGCCCACAGCCTCACCATGGCTTTTGACATGGTCCGCCGAGGCACCCGTGCCGCAGCTCCCGCTGCAGCCCGAGCAGCCGCCCCCGCCCGACGAGGAGACGCGCACGCCGTCGCGCGCCTCGCGCTCGATGCGGCAGCCGCCGCCGCACAGCGGCAGGTCCGGGCAGGTCCAGCACTTTTCCGGCAGCCCGTAGCCTTGGGGATCCTGTTCGCGATAGCGGAAGGAACGGAACAGCTCGCCATCCCAGATCTGCTCCCACGGGTCGCGCAGGATATTGCCGGCGGAGACGTAATAAGACTGGCAGGGCAGCACGTCGCCGTTGGGCTCAATGCACAGCGAATACTCGCCGGCGTTGCAGCGCTTGGCGCCGATCTCCAGCTCCACCGGCGA
>JBBEBI010000039.1:0-2990 GCA_040882365.1 Anaerolineales bacterium | reverse complement strand
CGTGGGCACCGAAGCCCGCAGATAGATGACCAGATCCGGCGGGTGCAGCATGTCGCACAACAGCTTATATAGCTTGCGGTAGGTGGAATAGTCTCGTTCGCTTATCTCCCCCTGGCGGAAAAGGTTGGTGGCGAACACCTCGGCATCTTCATACACCGACCGGTCCTGCACCACCGATTTGGGATCCTCGAGCAGCGAGAGGTGCATGCGCAAACGATGCGTCAAAAAGAAAACCTGGGACTGAAAGGCCCAGGCCTTCATGTTCGCGTAAAAATCCTCCAGGTAAGGGTTCTCCGCGACGGGCTCGTAATAAGGCTGCCAGGCGAGGCGGGCGCACAATTTCCCCACCAGCGTGGATTTGCCCACACCGATATTGCCAGCCACCGCCACGAAATGTTTCACGCGTCCTGGTCCTCCGGCTTTAGAAACGCCACCGAACGTCCGGCGTCGGAATCCATTATAAGCTCCAGCACCTGGCCGCGGGCAAAGTCGTCAACGGAGATCAAGCGCAGTGCACCCTGCATTTTTGCAAGCTCGGGTAGCCAGGTGCTGAGCCCATTGGGGGCTTCGTAGAAAAACTCCCGGTTGAAGGCCGCGTCGCGGTCGTCCAGGTGCACGGCCACGGGAAAGATGTTGGACTCGATCAGATCTTGGAAAAAATGCGTGCCGTAGGAGGGCTCGGGGGCCGGCCCCATCCCTTTTCCCGAGATTTCCACCAGGGCGCGCGTGTTGTAAATATCCGCGTACGACACGCTCACCCCCAGGTCCGGGTTGACTGTCCCCCAGCGCCCGGGGCCCACACAAATAAAGGCTTCTCCCTTTAATACACTGTTCAGCCGCCCAATGGCGCGGCTCAACTCCCGCCGCGCCTCCACGCTAGGCAAGGCGTAATAGCCTTCGGGAGGAACGAACAATACGTACCGGATCCCCGTGACCTTGCCATGCGGCGCCATTTTGCCCGTGGCGAAGATCACTTGCTTCTGGTCCAACCGCTCCGGGAATGTCACCGCCTCTTCATGCAGGTGGCTCTGTGGCCGGCATTGCAAAATGAACAGCTTCGTTTCCGTCTTGTTGCCCTTACCCGCCTGCAATTGCACCGTGAATTCCATGTCGATCGGCGACTTGTAGTACTTTTCCAAATGTTTGAGCGCCCGGCGCATGCGGTCGGCCAGCGGCGTGGAGCGCAGCACGCCATCCAGGGTGAGCACCAATCTGCCCTCTTCGATATGCAGCGCCATCCGGATGGGCCGCAGGTCGCCATCCTTGTACACCGAAGCCAGCAGCCTCAGATGGGGATAATGAGAGTCCAGGACCTCCTCCACCGGCAGGGTCTTGAAGCTGTTCCCTTCCAGGTCCACCACGTCCATTTTGTGTTGCGAATAGGTGAGCAGCGCTTCCACGTCGGCTGTGGCGCGCAGCTCCGGGTGGCTGAGCGCTACCAGCCGCGGGTAGTCGTTGCCCACGTGTTCGACGGCGCGGGTGCCCATGCCGGTCACCAGGCGCAAGAAGCCGTCTTCCCGTTTGATCTTTGGGGACCAGCGGAACAGGTTGCGGCTGAATGCCACTCCCGCCAGATGCGGGAAGTAGTAGCGGCCGTAAGGCTCCCCCTGCACCACCTGGATGAGCACCGCCAGGCGTTCATCGTAATCCTGCAGGCCATGGGAACGGCGGTATAGCAGCGCGTCGGGGTTCAGGCCGCTGGCGTACACGGCGGCCATGGCCCGCATACAGGCCTTCAGGTTTTCCTCAGGTGTGCTCTGGTTGGGGCAGAAGTAGCTGGCATATTTGCCGGCGAACGAGGAACCGAAGTTGTCTTCCAGCAGGCTGGAAGAGCGCACGATGATGGGCGCGGTACCCACGCGCTCCAACAACTGCGCCAATTCGTTTTTGACATCATCGGGGAAGGTGCCCGCGCCGTATTCTTTTTGGATGACGGGGTATTCGCTGCGGATCTGGTCGACTTCCTTGTATTTCTGGTCCGCCCAGTGGATCATGCCGTTGTGGGCCATGAAAGCGTACATCACATCCGCGCCCACGAAATAGGATTCGGGGATGGTCACGTTCTGCGCAATGTCCTTCTCCGCCACCTTGCGCAGGATGCGCAGCGCCAGCAGCATGCCGGCCGCCTTGCCACCGATCTTGCCCCTGCCGATCTTGTGGCGCCGGATGGTCAGCAGATCGTCCAGCGAGAACCACTCTTTGGCGATGTTGATGTAGGCCAGCTGGTCCGAGATCATCGAGCGGATGAGCACCACTTTGATCTCGCGCTCGCGGGCCTCGTGGCGGGCGCGCTCTTTGGGCGGCAGGTTAGCGATCATCCTGGCCTGCTCGAACAGCGCCTCCTGCGGGGCCAGTTCCGGGTTGAAGGTGCGCTGCAGGTCTTCGCTCTCGGCGCCGCGTTCCGCCAGCACCTGCTTTACAAGACCTTCGAAGACTTCGTAAGGGAGATTGTTGGCGAAGTGCAGGTCGGTGAGGTGCTCGCGGACCGTATCGAGGCGCTGCTTCCAATCATCTTGCTCTTCTTCGCTGGCGCCCTGGGTGATGCCCTCGCGCAATTGGGAATCCGAGGCCTGCTGGTTGACCAACTCCTCCAACGCTTCGGCGGAGAGGATGCCGCGCTTGAAAAGCTCCTGGCGCATTTTGCTGCGGATGCGCCGCCGCAGCATGGGGTATTGCGCCAGGGTCAGGTAGATGCGGTAGGTGGGGTCGAAGGAAGTGAGCGGGAGCGTCATGCGGAATTTCCAATACGATTGTAATCCGCGCGCCAACAGGGCCGGGAGATTTGCAGAAGGTGAGTTCTTCGAAGAGAGATGGTTATCGAATGTGATTCACTGTCCGCCCCTTCAATTGTTTCGAGGAAACGCACTATGCAGAATACAAAGAGCTGCAGAGAGATGATTAGGAAAAGATCCCTTCGCTTCGCTCAGGGCAGGCTCTTCGGCTTTATCAGTTCCCCCTTGGGTGTAGATTTTTCTTGCCGCCTCAGGATG
>JBBEBI010000038.1:0-88437 GCA_040882365.1 Anaerolineales bacterium | reverse complement strand
TGCCACCATTGAACAACAGGATTTGAGCACCGGTCTGGGAAAGCTGCTCGAGCAAGGCAGCGATCTGGTCGACTTCATCTTTCACCACGTGGTAGGCCACCAGTTGGTGGCCCAGCCGCTCGATCTCGGCGCGCAGAAATTGGCCGTTAGTGTCGGTCTCGGGAGTACGCGAATCGCTAACGGTGACAACGGCGAGGGATACCGGCCCGCGCTGGGCGGCCAATTCTTTGTGCTTGGCCGTGGAAGCCGAGGCAGGCTTAGTGGACATGCGGGAAATTGTAACGGAAAATGAGGGGCGCCTTTCGGAATGTTATACTGCCAAGCATGTCAGACACCGATGCACTTTTTCCCAAAGATTATTTGAGGGGGCTATTTCGCCTGATAATTTCGAATGGAGAGGCGCTGCTAACTAGCTGAGGGCAGCCGCCCAAAGCAGTTTCAGCAGGTTGGGCAAATTGGGGCGGTGTTGGTAGCGGGTATCCTGGCGGTAATATTTGTAGCTGCGTTTTGCGGTCGCAATGTAAGGGTCTGGCAAAGAAATAAACGGCGCCCACAACACCGATTTCTGCGGTTCGTCGAACATAAGGGGGTTGTGCACCTTGCCGAGCCCCGATTGGATATCCGCCATTTCGTTACCCGGATAGGCGCCCCAGGGCGCCAGGGCCAGGTAATAGGCCAGCGCACCCCAATGATTGACAACGACAGAACCGTAACACAGATCGGCGATGGCCTTATCAACGGCGGCGGCAATCAGCGGATCGGCCAGAGACTTGGGATGGACAACAATCGAAGCGCACAGGTTGCCCCATACCAGCTGATTGGCGAACTGCACCGCCTTGGCGAGGAAATCCACCGCACCCTGCGCGTCAATGGCGGTTTCAGCGAACAAGCCGAGGAAGGCTTCGCGGCGGAAGCAGCTATCCTCGGCGAGGCTCGAGTCCACATCGGGGATAAAAGTCCAGGGCAGCTCACCTGCCGCGGGGGAGCCAAGCTGTCGGGCTTGCGGATGCTGCTGGGTAAAGTCAGCGTGCAGCCTGGCGGCGCCGGGGTAATAGGCCTTACGGGTTGGGATGCGAGCGAGGTATTCTGCAATCGCCTGGTTGAAGGCTTGACGGTGCGGCCAGCTTTTCATCTGGATCAACAGGCGCGGAGTGATGCAATTGAAGCCGGCGTTGGCAACCAAGGCGGTGCCATATTTGGCGGCCTGCTTGCGGATGTCGCGCTGACTCCAGGGGCCAGGCACCACGATGACCGGGGAGACGTTGCCTAATTCGGCGGTTATGCGCTTGGCGCTGATTGGACGCTTCCGAGCTTTGCGGCCCCTGCCTTCCGCGCCCGGGCCGAACGCAAGGGCTTCATAGGTGCGGTCCGATCCGGTGAGGTGGACTTCGTCCACCGAGGGATGCTGCGCCAGGAAGGTGCCCACCTCGGCGGCGCCGTGCACGAGCTGGAGGTAGCCGGGTTCCACCAAGGCGCGGAAGCCTTCCGCGATCATATCGCCAAGGTAGGCGTTGACGGGGTTGGTCTTGAATAACACGACCTGACCCTCTACGTACAACTTGTGGAGGAAATCGCCGGCGGTCAGAGAAGCCACATTGCCGGCGCCCAGCACAAGCGCCACTTTGCCTTGCGGTTTCTCCTGGCGGTAAAAGGCCGCCATGGCGGGCAGGTCGCCTTTGTAGGGATCGTTGATCCAAGCCTCGGCGCGGATACCCAGGAGTGCCAGCCGATCTTGCCAATTTTGGGGAAGGAGATCGACGTGAAATTCGCCGGCGGCCTTCCAGCACAACTGGCCGGGCAGGCGCGGTTGGCCGTAGCGTTCGATGTCGCGCAGGGTTCGACGCAGGTAGCGCATGTAGCGGTACACGACGCTGAGCGAAAACCACTCCTCGCCTTCGGCCATGGTGGCCGGCTGCGAACCCTTGGCGGCCATGCCTGCGGCCACCCAGCGCTGCTCTACACGTGGAAGGTCGTGGTGGATGCGGTTCAGGATGCGGATGCGCTCAACAATGGGCAGCTCCGCCCAACGTTGCTTGTTGGCCTGCAATAAGCGCAGAGCCGCCTCCAATTCGGCTGGCGAACTGGCCGGGGGCGGGGTGATCGCAGAGGTTAAAGGCAAAACTTGTTTTTCAACAATCTGAACCATTGACGGGAATTAGATCAGGCGGGAGTATAACGAACAATCCAGCACCTGGGGATGCACCATTACTGTCAATGTTGGACTGGTATGCGGAAATAAGCCATTGACCGCCAACAAGGAAGACAGTGAACTCCGCGGTTAGCCGGGCAGCAGGTTGTCAAATTGGGCATCGGCGCTGGGGGCCTCCACAATGACAGCGGAGACACGATATTGCTCGGACGCCAGCCGTTCGATGGAAATAATCTGGATGCATTCCGGCCAGGGGCTGGAGGTAAGGCGGCCAGGCGCCTGCAAGGGGTCGGCCTGCCAGGCGGCCAGGAGTTCGGGGGTAACGAATTCGGCATACTGGTCTTCGATCTGGTCGGCTGCATTAGGGGCCAGGGGGGAAACATTATTTAAACGGTCGCCGAAGGCCGGGACGAGGTGATCTGCGCCTCGGCAGACACGGAAGAAAAAGCGGTTGGGCCAGCCTGGGGCTGCAAGCCGCTAAGGTGGCAGCCGCCAAAACATGAAGCAAAAGTAAATTTCGCATGGCTACTTCCGTGAGCGGATGGCTAGCGGATACCAGCTTTGGTTGTCGATAAAACACAAGCGCCGCCAAAGGCGGCGACTCTAGTGATCCCGGGAGGACTCGAACCCGTTCCCCTTCGCTTCGCTCAGGGTCAGGGCAGGCTCTCCAACCAATTGATTAAGAGTAAGGAGCATTATTGGCTGAAGCATAGAATAGATCTGGTTTTAGGGTAAATAAATTACATTGTTTCCAATATAAGCATAGTTTCCAGACCAATTGCAGCAGATAGGAATCCGATAAAGAAGAACTCCCTCTGGCAGAGGGAGTTCTCGAAAAAAAATGGTGACCCCGGGGGGACTCGAACCCTCAACCAATTGATTAAGAGTCAACTGCTCTACCATTGAGCTACGGGGCCGAACGACCGCAATTATAACCAAATTACGGGATTTGCTAGATATTATTAGAAAAATCTCAGCGGGGACCCCGCTGCCGTGTGTAGGCTGCCGGGAAAGAAAACACTATTCTTTTGCGGTATCCTGCGGCGGCGCTCCTCACGTCCGCGCCGCCGACGGCAACAATCTATTGTAAAATTCACTAGTGACCATTGAAGAGAAGGGCAATCTAATTCATTGGAATTATTACCTCGCATTAGAGCAGGATTTAATGTCTGTTTCCAGTATATCGAATTCGACAAAAGAAATTACAAAACGTTTTCGATTGAACTTGCACATTTATTTCTCACTTCATCATCTGAGGTCGATGTAGTAGCAAAACAATTGTGTCGATTAATCGAGCCTACCAGGAAACCAAACAATATTGACGAATATCGTCTGATCATAACAACGAGATTTCCAAAGTTCTCTGATGAAACAATATTTGCACAGTATTATGGTTTGAATTCAAAACCATGGAGCAAATTTAAAAGGGACGAAAATCCAATTTGGTGGCAAGAGCCTCAATACGTAAAGCATCAGCACAATGAATTTTTTGCCTCGGCTCATCTCAAAAATGCAATAAACTCGGTCGGCGCGCTCCTAATAATTACCTTTTATTATTATTTGCTTCACTTAAAAAAACCTAATCTGAAGGAAGTCGGGCATACCTTGCGTCCCGAATCGACATTGATTAGGTTGAATAAATACTACTATCCATCGTACTTGATGATAAATAAGTAGTAGATCAATGCCTGATTTGGTCGATGAGTTCCAGGCTTTTGTTGAATCAAAACCGTACTTGTACCGGGAGCGTCTGAAGGCTCTCCAGCGAAATTTCTATGTATTTGACAAAAATTACCAGGAGCTTGAACTGGTATTTACAATTTCCAAGGATACTAAAAAAACCCTAGAGATAATTGGCACCAAAAATAGGGATGTTCTCGAAAAGGTTTTACTTGAATTAACCAGGAGATTGCAAAATTTTCTTTCTTCTGCACTTTCCCTGAGAGATGTTACACAAAGAGTAATGAAAAAATGGTATTCGCCAACACCGTTTTACAAGGAATACAAAACTAAGGAAAAAGAACATTTCGGGGAAAATGAGCTACATAGTTTCATTCAGTGCCTAAGAAATTATATGCTTCATATATCTAGACCATCCGTCTTTTCAAATTGGCAAATAGAAAAGAATCCTGGCACGATTATCCACAAATTCATCATACCCAAAGAGGATTTGCTCGCAGTTGGATACTGGAACATTAGAGCTCAAGCCTATTTAGAGACGATGACTGAAGTGGATATTGACAAAGTGATGAAGGAGTATTTTGGTTCTATTCGTGAATTTCACACTTGGCTATTTGACGGTCTCAAGACTCTGCACAAGGCTGATCTCGAATGGCTGGAAAAAGAAGGGAAACGCCTGTCTGAATTGGATCGTCTTTCCTAGCTGAATTTGGGTGCAACGCGGGTGCAACCCGGCTGGATAAAGTAGAAACTATATACGCCATAAACACAATTCTCCCCGTAATTTTCCTAAAAAATTGGATTTGCCGTAAAATTCTAGTGGCTGGGTCGAACTCATATGCCCTTGGTTATACGTTAACATCCCCTACTGCGGCTTAATACCTTGAAAACGTGCAAGTCATATTTCGGGATTTCCGCCAAATGGGCCTAAACGACCAGATAATATCTTTACTTAAAAGGGACCCGGGCTTAACCGACCGAGAAATTACTGATGTTCTGCGGGGACATACTTTCGACCAGCAACCTATAAATGGTGCATGCAGGGGAATGGAAAAGCAAGGGAAAATCATTAGAAGGAAACGGCAGGACGGCTTAATCGGAAACTTTCTTTCGGAAACTAATCCCACAAACGAATCTGAGTTGACAGATAAATCGCCCCCAATCAACAGCGATTTCTTAGAAGATTCAGTCAAAGCAACAGTAAAAACCTGGTTGGAGAAAGATGGGTGGGAAGTTCATGTAGCTTGGGGTCATGAACGTGGGGCTGACATCGAATCTAGAAGAGAAGGTCAAAGGTGGATTGTTGAGGTCAAGGGTCGGGGCCGTCATGAGCAAATGAATGCCAATTACTTTCTTTCTATCCTAGGCCAAATTATTCAAAGGATGGACGATCCCGCAGCAAGATATAGCATTGCGCTCCCAGATATTCCACAATTTCGAAAACTTTGGGAGCGCCTACCACAATTAGCAAAGGAGAGGACGTTTTTATCTGCAATATTTATTAATGCGGATGGTCAAGTTTCTGGCCATATTTAATTGACCTCTTGAATCGCTATAGTCGGTTATGTGAAACTAAAAAGCGCACCTATTGGTACGCTTTTTTAGCCGTTCGCCATTCTCTACTCGGGTGCAATTCGGGTGCATATAGAAATTAGTTCTATAGAATCCATGGAAACGGTGGAACTATTACTTGAAATTTAAAGGTAAAACCTCACGCAAAAGAAACTATAGAACCAGTAAAAGTGTTTTTTGAAAATTAAGAGTCAACTGCTCTACCATTGAGCTACGGGACCGTGGCTGGCAAAAAGCGCCAGCCTTTGGAGTTTCCTCTCGGCCAAGCCGAGCAAGAAACTCCATGCTTCACAAGGAAATGCAACTGATAGGGAATTATAACTGTTCCAGGCGATGTGCCAAAAGGAAATTTATCGGGAAGCCGGTTAGCCAGCGACGCTGACCGCGCGTCGGAAGGCCAGCAGGCCAGCACCAACCGAGGCGAGGCCGATGCCGAGGGCAGGATCGAACCAGCCAAGCGTCAGGCTCCAAGCGAAAATGAGGAGCATGGTGCCGCTGGCATAGAACCAGGCGGGACGAACCGTGATCGAAGGGAAGCTTGCGAATGCGAAGGCACAAAAGGTAACAAGTGCGACGACCACAAGACCAAGCCTGGCAATCCCAGGGAGTGACAGAGTTAACGCCAAAGCAAGAACCGCCGTCATGGCGGCAAGGATCGCCGCCCTATTCACTGAGCCTTGTGCCCTGCGCAATGAGTTACCCAAAAGGCCGGTACATCCGACATAAATAGCCAGCAGGGCGGCAGAGGTAATCCAATCAGAGAACATGGCACACCTCCATTCAGGAAAGAAACGTGCAAGCTCTGTGCCATGCAAGCTACCTGCTTCGGAAAGAATTTTTGCGGCTGGCGTAACTTAGGAGATGCGCGCCAGGGCGGTGAAAGCCAATACCAGAAACCCGAGCACCAGATTGAGAGTGATCAAGGCCTGAAACCTGGCCAAAATGGGAAGGTCTGCCTTGATACTTGAGCCCTTCGCCCGCCTCAAGGCTGCCCTGCTAAGCGCCGGGGAGACCACCCACGTGAGATAACCCGAGATGGCGATCATGCCTAGAAATACGACGTGCTTGGCAAAAATGGCTGCAGCCCAGAGGTTGCTCACGCCGAAGAGGCCAACGTAGTTAGGGTTGGCATCCATTTGGAGCAGGCCGGTGAAGGTGAGAAGCCCGAGGCTGAACCAGCCCAGCGGGTCCAGGCGGCGATTGAGCCCGGCCAACCAGGCGGCGAATTCCCCAGGCTTCAGGTTGCGGCGCATAGCCGGCAGGACGAGGAGCGCCAAAGCCGCCAGACCGCCCAGCCAGACCACCGTAATGAGCATATGCAGCCAATAGGACAGCAGCAGAGCCCAGGATGGAATAGGCATGCGAATCGGGGGGTTATTGCGGCTCGTCGCCGTTATCTATGCACTTCTGAGTGTAGTAATCTGCAGTGGCCTGGTCCTCCGCATCCAGAGGGCTATACCCATTGGCTTCGTAAATCTTTGACTCGGCCGAACACCACTGCTTTTGGGAGGCCAGCCGGGTGGCTTCATCGATCAGGAAATCGGCGTAATGCACAGACGCCTCGGCCCAACGATCCTGGGCGGTGAAGAAGTTGAGGTCGTGTAGATTGGGTGCGGCGTCTTTGACCAGGCCAAAGTAGTAAAAAGCCTGGGGCCAATCCACCTCCCAAAAACTCTGGCCGGTGATGTACCAGACGGCCCATTGGCGGTAGTTGGCGACTTCATTATCCAAGGGGCCAATCTGCTCGGCGCGGTTCAGGTCGAAGATGCCGCGCTCCAGGTCTCCGGCCAGGATGCGATCGGAGCCGCGGTTGCGCAACACGATGTAATACATGCGGTCCACTTCAATAGGCTGGAAATCAGGAAAATTCTTGCGTAGGGTGTCCAATAGCGGCAATAGGGCGTCCCAATCCCGGGCGAGGAGAAGATTCTGCGCGTCGCTGAAGATCAATTCTGCGTTGCGGAGATCCGGCGTTGGAGTAGGCTCTGCGGTCGCATCTGCGGCCGGCATCCCCGCAGGCACCGGAGTCCCGCCTGAACACAGGGAAGCCTGGATGAGCTGATCCTGCACGCCGGGAAATTGCGGAATGAGTTCGATCACATAGATAAAGCGCTCTTTGGCGCGGTCACAGGCGCCATTCTGCAGGTCGATCAGGCCCAGTTGAAATTGGAAGTTGGCCTCCACCGCGCCCTGACGCACATACTCGTCCTGGCGGGCGAATACCGCCATCTGCCAGCCGCTAAAAGCGCCCAGCCCGCCCAAGAGGGCGAAGAGCCCCAGGCTGGCTAGGATCCAACGCGTGCGGCGCGGCCGGGGGGAGGCGGTTTTTGCAGAGGGAGAGGTTGCCAATTGAACGCGCTGGGTTTCGGCCAAATCCCCCACCCCGGATTCTTTAGGTGAACGCGGGGCGGTGTCTTCTATGTTGTCCTGCTGCGGCATGGGCGCAATTATACCCAGCGCCTATGGCGACCCCGGGCTAGCCTGATTCGAATTCTCTAAGGGCGGTGAGTAGGGCCTTATATTCCTCGTTGCAGCTTTGGCAACGTTCCAGGTGCTGTTTCAGTAGAGGCAAGATCTCGCTGGCATCTTTGCCTTCCAGCTCCAGTTCGGCGAACTGATCGAGTTTTTCGTAACAGGTCTCGCAGCCGATCTCCTCGGAGCGCGTGCCGAGAACGCGCTTGAGCATGTCTTTCAGAGTTTCGGAACGGATGCGGGCCATGTGTCCTCGTTCTCCAGACGCCATGTAAAGGGCGGCTATTACTCCTTAGGCGGCCTCGAAGAGGGCCAGCAGCTCCCCGGCGGATAACCCGGTCTGCTGTTCCAGGCGTTCGCGCATACGTTTGCGAGCATCGTGCAGCAGTTTGTACAGGGCGTTTGTATTGGTACCCATACGCTCGGCCACCTCATGCAGGGGCAAGCCGTCTTGCAGCACGGCGAGCATAGCGGCTCGCTGGCGTTCGGTGAGCTCTTCGAAGAGAATATTCTCCACCGAGCGCAGCAGATCGCGCTGGGCGGCTACACGGTCAGGTTGCGGGCCGGGGTCGGCGATGAAAGCGGGGGAAAGCTCCTCCCCGTCCCGGCCCTGGGTGAAGGTTTGCAGGGATACATCCTTCCAGCGACGCCGGCGCAATTCGGAGAGAGCGATATGGATGGCGATCTTTTGAGCCCAGGTGGTCAGACGGCTTTCCCCGCGGAAGGAGTCCAGGTTATCCAGAATCTTGAGCAAGGCCTCCTGGGCGAAGTCCTCGGCCAATTCGTCCAGACCGCGGTCCACGCGGCTTGCAAGTGCGGCGCGCAAGCCGCGCACCAGAGCGGCGCGCAGGTCCTCCAGGGCCTGGGGAGAGCGAGCGCGCAGGGCCGACAACCATTCTTCATTGGTGCGGATCTTAAGATCGGTCTTCATCCGGAAAAATCATCATACCATCCCAGGATTCCTGGCCGGCTCAATCGAATATCTGATAAGAGCAGGTAAAGGATTCTCCATTCATAGTCACGCCGGAAGCACCGCTCACTTGGAATTGGGGGAAGCCGGGCTCGGCGCGCAAGTTCTCCCACCGAGCGCGAGAGGTGTCGGCCGATAAATTCCACCCCTGCCAGGAGGCGAGAGGGCGAGCGTCGACGCGGGCAAAATGGCAGGCCAAGGAAATGGCCAGCTCCTGCGCCAACTCAGAATCGCCGGCATCGTTCGCCTGCGTGTAGCCCGCGATCAGGCTGGGCACACTATCCGCGGAGAGGGAACCCAGATAGCGGAAATCCAGCCGGCTACCATCAGCGGCCCGACCGACGTTCGTGGCGGCAATGAAGCCATCCACATTCAGGAGCGCCAAGGAGGCGGCGAAGCCGACCACTGCCGCGGCGACAGCCAAAGCAAAGGCACGCTGACGCCCAAGGGCCTCGAGGACAACCACCGCCAGGAGCAGGACACCGAGCCAGATCATGAACACGTGCGGATAGGTGCGCAAGCGGGTAAAACCGTACGTCTCTTCAAGCAACAGCAGGCGCTCGAAGGCTGAGACCAGGATGACGGCGACCAAGGCAAATAGCGCGATCCCGAGTCCGGAAAACCAGGTTTGCTGGCTACCTGTTTTCCGCTTAGTGAGGGCGCTAAGGATGATGAAGAACATCAGCGTAGTGACAGCCGCCACCACCAGCTCGCCAAAGCCGCGACGAGCGTATTCCGCAAAGGTGTAACCGGTAGGGCCTTCGATGATGTTCGCCAAGCCGCCAAAGAAGTAGCGGAACTGGATGACCACGAAGGCCAGAAACAGCAGGTTCACGCTGGCCAGCATGGTGAGCGCCTCGCCCCACCCCAGGAACGGCGCCACCAGCGGCTCATCAGAACCAAGTAGAGCCTGCTTCTTGCTGCGTGCGAAAGCAAATGTGTATGCGGCGGCCAGCGCATAGGCCACGAGCAAAATGACAAAACCGCGCAGGATATATTCCGGGGCGTTCTCGAAGCCGGCAAACAGGCCCGTCATCCAATCCGCAAAGAACGGATCGGCGGAACTTAGCAGGACGGCTAAAAACCAGATCACCGGCAGCACGAACAGCAAGCCGCGCGCCACTGGGGCCAGGGAGCGCAGATAGGAACGATTGCCCTTTTGCTTAGTTGAGGTAGTCGAGTCGCGCAGAGCCCCCAGCCCCAACGGGATCAAGCCCACCAGCCTGAAAGCATAGTCAGCAAACCCATATTGCGGCCATTGACCGCCAAGGAAAGTGGAAGCGAACAAGGCCAGGAGTACCAGGGTCAACAGCCAGCTGGTAAGTACTGTCAGGGCCTCTGTACGGAATGCTGGAACCAGCGAGAAAAAAGCGATGGGGACCAGCAGCCACAGGTTGGCGCGCGCCGGCTTTAGACCGGCGCGATTGCCTAACCAGAAGCCGGTTGCGAGCACGAGGAGGATGAAAATCGGGAACGAGATGCCAACGGGTTTCCCCCAAAACACAAATTCAAAGAACCAACCCAGAAGTAAGGAGAGGGGTATCAAAAAAGCAGGACGGGGCAGCCTGGCCATCCCAAACGCCTCCTTATAGGACGATTGCCTGAGACCAGGCAATCGAATGAGGTCAACGAAGGCTATTAATTCCCCCGCCGGCTATCAAAAACTCTCAGGCTAGTATGAGGTGACTGCGCCCAAGATCATGGTGAAAATGACCAGGAGGGCAACAGCTGCAAATATTAGTTGGCTCCAATTGATTTTTGGTCTTTTATTCTTTGCCATGGTCCACTTATACCAGAATTATTGCCCAGGGATGGATTATTCCAGATGGCCTTTGATGCTTTCCGCCAGTGCGGGGGTGATGCCCTGAACAGTGGTGAGCTGCTCGATGGTAGCCTGGCGCAGGGCATCGACCGAACCGAAGGCCTTTAACAGAGCGCGGCGGCGCTTGGGACCGATGCCGGAAATCTCATCGAGCCGGGAGGCGATGCCGCTTTTGCTACGACGGGCGCGGTGAGCCGTGATGGCGAAACGGTGGGCCTCATCGCGGATGCGCTGCAGCAGGAACAGGCCTTGCGAATTGCGGGGCACCAGGATGCCGCGTTCCTGGCCGGGCGAGAACACTTCCTCACTTTGCTTGGCAAGTGCCACCAAAGGTACTTTGTCCAGCAGGTTGTAATCTTGAAGCACGGCCACGGCCCGCGCCAGCTGGCCCTTGCCGCCATCGACTATAAGCAGATCGGGGAGCTGGGAGAACGCTGCATCCGGCTTGGCGCCGGGCAGCAGGCTGCCTTCCCGGGCGGCCGACCAGCGCTTGAAGCGACGCGCCAGAACTTCCTGCATGCTGGCGAAATCATCCGGGCCTTGCACGGTCTTGATGTTGAAGCGGCGATACAGTTTGTTGTTCGAAACGCCGCGTTCGAAGACGACCATGCTGCCCACGGCGGCGGTGCCTTGAGTGTTCGAGATGTCGTAGCACTCGATGCGTTCCGGGGCGCGGGGCAAATTCAGCGCTTCCTGAATCTCAACCAAGGCTTCCGTCTGGCGGTGCTCGCTGGCCTGCCATTGGGCCTGCAAGGCCGCCAGAGTTTCGGCGGCGTTTTCGGCGGCCATTTGGATCAATGCGCGCTTCTGGCCGCGATGAGGGATCTTGATTTCCACCCCTCCGTCGCCGCGGCGTTTGCTCAGCCACTGGCGAATCACCTGGGCCTCCTCTACCTCATGAGGAAGCAAGACCTCGGGAGGAACGGTGGCGGCCTGGTCATAGAATTGCTTGATGAACTCAGCCATCACGTCGGCATCCGGAAGCTCGGCGGTGTTCTCCATCATGAAGTATTCGCGGCCGATGAGCTTGCCCGCGCGGATAAAAAAGACCTGCATGCAAGCCTCACGCTCGGAACGCGCCATGGCGATGACATCGGAATCGGCATAATCAGTCGAGACGATGCGCTGGCGTTCCACGACGCTGCGGATGGCCTCCAGCTGGTCGCGGATGGCGGCGGCCTTCTCGAAGCGCAGGTCCGTGGAGGCTTGCTCCATCTCTCGGCTAAGGCGGGCCATGATCGACTCGGTGCGACCGTTGAGGAAGTCGCACAGGTCGGAAATCATCTGGCGGTAAGTGGCCTGATCCACCCTGCCGATGCAGGGCGCGGTGCACAGCTTGATGTCATAGTAGAGGCAGGCACGCTCATCCTGCCCGGTGATGACGCGGTCGCAGGTGAGATAGGGGAAGATACGGCGGAGCACATCCAACGTCTTGTGAACGGCCCAAACACTCGTATAAGGGCCAAAGTAGCGCGAGCCATCCTCTTCCATGCGGCGAGTGACGGTGATTTTAGGGAACGGGTCGGCCCAATGCACTTTGATGTAGGGATAGCGCTTGTCGTCCTTAAGGCGAACGTTGTATTGCGGCCGATGCTTCTTGATCAGGTTCATCTCGAGGATGAGGGCCTCCAATTCGGAAGCCACCACGATCCATTCGATGTCCTGGATATGGCCCACCAGGACGCGGGTCTTGTTATCCACTTGAGCGGCGCTGTGGAAATAGGAACGCACCCGGCTGCGCAGATTGACCGCTTTGCCCACATAGATCACTTTGCCAGCCTCATCCTTCATGAGGTAGCAACCGGTCTTATTGGGCAAGGTGTCGAGTTGGGCCTGGATCTTCTCGGGCAAAACCATCGCACAGATATTCTATCGGGAAATCCGCAAAGGGACTGAAGTACAATGAACCGCGAGCCAGCAGAGAAAAATGGCCAAGAATTTGGAAGTGGTAATCGGCGAGAAGCTGCGCGCGCATGGTCTGCGGCTGGCGCTGGCCGAATCGTGCACAGGCGGCCTGGTAGGCCACCGGCTGACCAATGTGCCGGGGTCATCCACCTACTATATGGGCAGCGTTACCGCCTACGCTTATGAGGCCAAGGTGCGCCTGCTGGGGGTGAGCTGGGAGACACTGGAAAAGCACGGGGCGGTGAGTGCCGAAACGGTGGGCGAAATGGCCCGCGGCGCCCGCCGGTCGCTGGCGGCCGACCTGGGCCTGGCCATCAGCGGGATTGCCGGCCCCGGAGGCGGGACGCCCGAAAAGCCGGTGGGATTGGTGTGGATAGGGATAAGCGCTCCGGATGGCATTTGGACGCGCAAATTCAATTTCAAGGGCGAGCGCCTGGCCGTAAAGGAACAGGCCGCCGAGGAAGCGCTGCAGTTGGGGATAGATTATTTGGGCGGGAACCTGAAAAAGCCTAAATCCTAGGCTTCTCGCTTATCGCAAAGACCTTCGCACGGATCAAATCAACAAGAATTTTAGGGGACAAAGAAAGATTCAACCCTCGTTGGCCGCCGGATAGAAAAATTTTCTCGAATCCCAAGGCAGATTCATCGATCACTGCTTCAAAACCTTTGCCCAACAAAGCCAAGGGGGAGATGCCACCCACCTGCAAGCCGGTGAGCTCCTCAGCGCGCGCCTGAGTGGCCACCTGCAGCTTCTTGCCACCTAATGACCGACCCAAGGCTTTAAGGTCGAGCTGGGCGGGCGCAGGGATGATAGCCAGGACCGGCTTGCCACCTTCTGGGTGCAAGGCGACGATGGTCTTGAACATTTGGTTGGGATCCACGCTCAGGAAGGCGGCCGCTTCGAGGCCGCCCAGTTTTTCGGCCGGTAGTTCATGAGCCTCAAAGGCCACGCCCTTGGCCGCCAGCATGCGGGTGACGTTATTGGTGACTGGCATACCTACTTCTGTTTATATCTCCTCCCCAATTCGAGCAAATACTTATATTGCCAGTCGCGCTCTTGGGCCACGGCATGACCCGCATCCAAGGGGTTGGTGGCTCTATAAATGGCCTGCTGGGCATAAATCGCGGGACCATAAGCATGACGGGGAACATGCGCAGTTGCCACAGCTTGACCGGCGGCACGGGCAGCAGACCGAGCGGGACTGTTTTCTCCTACTTCACGGGCTGCGGCGTGAGAGTCAAGCTAAGCCCTGCGAATAACCGCCATCTTAAATACCCCTGTGTCTATCCATCTCTTAAGAGCCTGGATAGCTTGCCGAGGACGATGATCCTGTGGATATTTTTCCTCAAAGTAGGGCATGACTCGCTCGGCACAATCAATTGCCCACAGAGCTAATATTTTTTGATCAGTTTTGTTTACAAGATCCCGCATTTTTTCGTCTTTGGCTGTAATCGAAAACTTTGATTTTTTCGTAATTACTCCCCCTCGTCCATGCCGGCGATGACGCGCATTTTTTCCCAAGGCTTCAGATTGCCTTCCTCAGCCAGAAGAGTGCGCACCTCATAAAGTTGATCGCGCAACAGGGCGGCCTGTTCGAACTCCAAATCCTTAGCTGCCTGGCGCATACGGGCTTCCAATTCACTGATCATGCGCTCCAGTTCTTTGCGCGGCAAACGCCGGGCACCGTCGGCCTTGTATTCGGCGCGCCCCTCAGCCACGACACGAGCCTTGAGCTCATCGGTGAGGTCGCGCACCGCTTTGACGATGCCGACCGGCTCGATACCGTGTTCTTTGTTGTAAGCGTCCTGCTTCTCGCGCCGCCGATTTGTCTCCTGGATGGCGAAACGCATCGAGTCGGTCATCTTGTCGGCATACATGATGACACGCCCGCGCACATGCCGGGCGGCGCGGCCGATGGTCTGGATCAGGGCGGTGTCCGAGCGCAGAAAACCTTGCTTATCGGCGTCCAAGATGGCGACCAGTGAGACCTCGGGAAGGTCCAGACCTTCGCGCAACAGGTTGATGCCAACCACCACGTCGAAAACGCCGAGGCGCAGATCGCGAAGGATGCTGATGCGGTCGAGGGTCTCGACCTCTGAGTGCAGGTAATGGACTTTGACGCCCATTTCCTGGAGATATTCGGACAGATCTTCCGCCATGCGCTTGGTGAGCGTGGTCACCAGCACGCGCTCGCCTTGCGCAACGCGTTTGTTGATCTCGCCGATTAGGTCGTCGACCTGGCCTTCAATGGGCCGCACTTCCACTTCAGGATCCACCAGAGCCGTCGGGCGGATGATCTGCTCGACCACTTGAGAAGCGCGTTTCATCTCATATTCTGCTGGGGTGGCTGAGGTGTAGATGACCGCACCGAGCCTGCGTTCAAACTCGGCGAAGGTCAGCGGGCGATTGTCCACGGCCGAGGGCAAGCGGAATCCGTATTCCACCAACACATCCTTCCGCGCTCGATCACCGTTGTACATTCCCTGTACCTGAGGGATGGTCATGTGCGATTCGTCGATGACCATCAGGAAGTCGGCGGGGAAGTAGTCGATGAGCGTCCAGGGCGGGGTGCCGGGGCCGCGCTGGTCCAAATGACGCGAGTAGTTCTCGATACCGGTGCAGTACCCTACCTGGCGCAGCATCTCCAAATCGTAACGGGTGCGTTGTTCGATGCGCTGAGCCTCGAGCAACCTGTCATGTTCTTTGAGGAAGAGAACGCGCTCGATCAATTCGTCCTCAATGCCTTTGATAGCCAGCGCCAATTTTTCTTCATCGGTAATGAAATGCCGCGCCGGATAAATGGCAATGGTGCCCAGCTCGCGGGCGATCTCCCCGGTGACCGTATGGATCTCCGCAATGCGCTCGACCTCATCCCCGAAGAAGGTGATGCGATAGGCGAGCTTATCCTGATAGGCTGGCACCACTTCCAGTGTGTCGCCGCGCACGCGGAAGGCGCCGGGCTCTAAGTCGCTCTCCTTGCGCTCGTAATGGCTGTCCACCAGTTGGCGCAACAGAGTCTCCCGGCGATAAGGCTTGCCGCTCTCCAGGTTAATCACCACGCGGCCGTAGGATTCGGGATTGCCGAGACCGTAGATGCAGGACACCGAGGCTACGATGATGGTGTCGCGCCGGGAAAGAATAGAAGTCGTGGCAGCCAGGCGCAGACGCTCAATCTCCTCGTTGATATCGGTTTCCTTCTCAATATAGAGATCACTGCGCGGTACGTAGGCTTCGGGTTGGTAATAGTCGTAATAAGAGGTGAAGAATTCGACTGCATTCTCAGGGAAGAACTCCCTGAACTCGGCATAAAGCTGGGCCACCAGAGTCTTGTTATGTGCCAAGACCAGCGTCGGCTTCTGAACCACCTGGATGACATTGGCAATAGTGTAGGTTTTGCCGGTACCGGTCGCCCCCAGGAGCACCTGATCCCTGTAGCCCTTGCGCAACCCTTCCACCAGCTGGGCAATGGCCTCCGGCTGATCGCCGGTTGGCTGGAAAGGGGCTTGCAATTTGAAGGCTGGCATGGGGGACGTTATTATAGAACAAAAGTTTCGCTTCGAGAAGGCGAACCCTCAAAGCTAGCCTTCGTTGACGAAAGCTTAAAGCCGACGGTATAATCCAGCCCGTTATTAAAATCACACAGCAGGATTGGCGGCAGCCTCATGGAAAAAAACCTTCTTGATATCGCAATGATCATCGTTTCAGTTACCCTGGTAGGCAGCATTGTGCTGCAGAGAAAAGGAGCCAGCCTAGGCGGTTTGGCCGGTGGCGATATGGGGGGCGGCACCTTCTCGGCGCGGCGCGGCCTGGAACGCACTCTGTTCCGCATAACTATTTTGCTCAGTATCATATTTTTCAGCCTTGCCATCTACACAGTCCTGCGAAGCGGTTAATCCACCTGTTTTCAACCTAAATGGCTAAACTGCGCTGGCAGTTTGTTCTGGTTGCGCTGGCTCTGCTTGCCATCGCCATCCTGCTGCTGGCCCAGCAACCCCTGTTGCGCGCCTTTACCGCCGAGCCTGCCCAAGGGGGCGTTTATATCGAAGGGCTGGTTGGATCGATCGGCCGCCTGAACCCGCTCCTGGATGGCAGCAATCCGGCTGACCAGGACATCGATCGACTGCTCTTCAGCGGGCTGGTGCGCTTCGACGACCGAGGCAATCCCCAACCCGATCTGGCGGAAGTCTGGGGCATTTCCCTGGATGGCCTGCAATACAACTTCACGCTACGCGCCGGGCTGCAATGGCATGACGGTGAACCTCTGACCACCGCCGACGTGGCCTTTACGGCCGGACTCTTTAAGGATCCCCAATTGCCGGTGCCCGAAGATGTGCGCACCCTGTGGAGTTCGGTGGAAGTCACCGCGTTTGACGACACCCACATCCAGTTCCGGCTGCCTTCGCCCTATGCCCCGTTCATGGATTATTTGAGCTTCGGGATCCTGCCAGAGCACCTATTGGGAGAAATGGAAGCCGCCACACTGCGCAACGCCCCGTTCAATTTAGATCCTGTGGGCTCCGGACCATATCGCTTCGAAGAATTGATCTCGGAAGGGGACCAGGTTACGGGCGTGGTGCTAAGCGCCTGGGACGATTTCTATTTGGGCAGGCCCTTCATCGATCAGGTTGTCTTCCATTACTATCCCACATCCGCGGCGGCTTACCAGGCCTACCAACAAGGAGAGGTACTGGGGATTAGTTTTGTGGACAACCAAACCCTGCCGGAAGTTCTGGCGGATGGCACACTCAACGTGTATAGCGCGCGCCTGCCGCGCTTGAGCATGGTAGTACTGAATCTAGGAAACTCGGAAGCTCCATTTTTCCAGGAATTGCAGGTCCGCCAGGCGCTATTGCAGGGCATCAACCGGCAATGGATTATCGACCAATTTCTCGGGGGGCAAGGCTTTATTGCAAACAGCCCCATCCTGCCAGGATCCTGGGCTTATAACCAAAGCGTGGCCAGCACCCCGCACGATGTTGACAAAGCGATCGCAACCCTGAAGGCCGCGGGGTACACCATCCCTGCGGAGGGCGGCCAGGTACGCAGCAAAGATGGCGTGGCCCTGGAGTTCGAATTGGTGCACCCCGATGATGCGTTACACACGCAGATCGCCGAGAGCATTCGGAACGACCTGGCGCAACTGGGGGTGCAGGTCACTCTGATCGCTGTACCGTATGCCGAGCTGCTCAGTGATTATTTGGAACCGCGGGCCTACGAGGCCGCGCTGGTCGATTTGAACCTGGCACATTCACCTGACCCTGATCCGTATCCGTTCTGGCACCAGGCCGAGATCACCGGCGGGCAGAATTATTCAAAGTGGGACGACCGGCGGGCCAGCGAATATCTCGAACTGGCGCGTGTATCCATCAGCCAGGGCCAGCGCGCCCGGCTCTACCGGAATTTCCAAACGCATTTCGCCCGCGAGCTGCCCGCCTTGCCCTTGTATTATCCCGTCTACAACTATGCCATCTCCAACCGTGTGCAAGGTGTGGCGGTAGGGCCGATCTTCCAGTCAAGCGACCGCTTCCTCTCAATCCTGGAATGGTTCCTGGTGGCGCGCAGCGCGGCAGAGGAAATAGAGGCGACTGCCGTTCCGCAGATCGTCACCCCCACCCCACCGACGCCATCGCCGTAGATCCTAAACTAAGTCATTCGGTGGCGTACAAGTTCCGGTAAATAATGAAAAGTTCGTAGACGCTGCGAATGTGATTACGCGTCTCGGCAAAACCAACGATCTCAAGGAACAGGTCAGGGTCCCCTTTGGCCAGACCCACCCAATAGGAGGCGTTTCCGGGGCCGGCATTGTAGGCCGCTAATGCGGCATACAGATCCCCGCCGAAGGCGTTGCGTTGAATGGCCAGGTAATCGACACCGAAGCGGATGCTGACTATGGGCCGGTACAGATCCTCGGAAGTGTAATTGGGCGGCCAGTCGGTAAGCGTGGCAATGTCCTGACCGGTGATGGGGATGATCTGCATCACACCGCGAGCGCCGGCGGAAGAGGTTACGAAGCCCTCGAACAGGCTTTCCTGACGCATCATGGCATAGAAGAAGAGCGGATCGATGCCATCCGCGGCCGTCTCGGGCAACACAATCTCGCTGTAATAGGCGCCGAAGCGCACACGATTGAAGTAGGTGGGCGCGTTCATCGTGGCGGCGTCGCTCATGCCAGCCAGGTTCAGCACCTCGCGAGCGGCAAAGATGGCTGTGCGGTACAGCCGAAGATCCAGAAGGTAATTCGCCAGTTGATAGGAGGCCGCCGGGTCGGTCGCCACGCTCTGGCGCAGGTCCTCAAATTCGGCGCGGGCAAGTTCATACTCGCCTAGATTCCACAGCTCGGTGCCGCGCTGGAAACGGGGATCCGCGGGCAGTGAGCCAACACCACTCAGGTCGGTACCGGCGGGGAGATGAAAAGTAGAAATGATCCAAGCCTCGGTCTCTGCCTGCTCGGCTGCGACATCGTAATCGAAGCTGTAAGCAGCCGGCGGCTCAAAAATGCCGCGGCCATCCAGGATGTCCTGGGCACGTTCGCTGTAATAGCCGGTCAGGTCGATAGCCGCGGCTTGTTCCCGGGCGTTGCGGGCCAGCGCCTCATCGCCCTGAACCTCATAAGCCTTCGCCAGCCAAAACAGCGACTGGGCCTCCTGCTCCAGGCTCAATGCAGACTGGTTGGCGCGCAAGAACAGGCCCTGGGCTTGAACGTAATCTTCCAGGCGGTAAGCGCTGATTCCGGCCAAGAACACCGAGTCGTAGGCAAACTCCGAAGAGGGGTATTCGTCGGCCACCCGCGGCCAGATTTCCGTGGAGAGGGTCAGGCGTCCTCCCACTTCGGCGATCTCCCCGGCGGTGAAAAGGAATTCCGCCGAGGCAGGCTGGCTGGGCGTGGCGGCAACAAAGCCTAACAAGGTATCGATGGCCGCCACGTAATCCTGCATATAGAACCACTGCGTAAAGGCCTTTTCGGAGAAAGCATCTACCCAATAGGTATCAAAGTCGTGTTCCGCCATCATGTGGTCAAACTCCCGGATGGCGGCGGCATAATCGCTCGTGCCGCGCAAGGCAAGCGCGCGGTAATAGTGGGCGGCATCGCCGTGCTCTTCGGGGTTGGCGGCCAAGAAGCGATCAAAGGCCCTTATGGCGGCGGCATAAAGCTCAGGATCGTCGCTGAGGGCGGCCATGTTGTAATCTATGAAGCCGCGCTGGAACTCATCCACCGGGATGCCGCCATCCACCAATTCCTGAAGCGCGGCGAGGGTGGATCCGGCATACGGATAACTATTGACTGCGTGCTGGAAACTCGAATAAGCGCTTTGGGTATCGCCCAGGGAGAGATAAGTACGGCCAATGAGTAGATCCATGTCTGCCCTCAGGTAGTCATTGGCGGTGGCATCGAAGATGGTTAGATACGTGGCAAGGGCGGCTTCGTAATCTCCACTGGCCGCCTGCACATTACCGATCTTCACTTGAACAATAAAGGTATCTCCAAGGCGCGGGGTCACGACTGCTTGCTGATAGGCAGCAATGGCCTCGGCGTAGTTGGCAGCATCCCTCAACCGGTCACCGTGCCGCTCGTGGACGTAAGAATCGATGATCCCTGGACGCACTTCAAGATAATGCCGATACGCCTCGGCGGAAGCCAGTGGATTATTGAATTCGACGTGGACGCCGGCAAGGACAAAGTATGCGCCGGCGCTGGCCTGGGATCCCGGATAGAGGTCCAGCAGGCTTTCCAATACATCCCGCGCCTCAGTGAGATTGCCCATTTGCACATAGGTCTTCCCTATTCCCAAAAGGGCCGCGGCGCGCAATTCGGCATCCTGGCTTTCGTTGAGTACGCGCTTGTATTCGCCTAGGGCGCCGATCCAATCACCGTATAAGAAGGCTTGGTCGCCGGCCTCTACGCGCGCCTGGCTGGTCAGCGTTGGAATAGGGGCAGCCGGCGCCGCTGTTGGATTTTGCGTTGGCGTCACCGTTGCCGGGCTTGGAGGGGTGGAAGTGGGTAGAGAGGGATCTAGAAAGCGCTGCAGGTTGCACGCCTGGCCTGCAATGGCCAAGGCGGCCAGCAGGAGCGGCCAGGCGGTTCGTCGCATGGGCGCGACTATACCTTGCCGAAAAAGGGGTGTCAATGCAAACGCTGGGCTGGCATAGTTCTTGTAGACTACCCCTATGGGCGAAATGAAAACTCAATACAGAATCGCGGATCTGGCTCCGATGGAACGGCCGCGAGAGCGATTGAAGCAACAGGGACCCGGATCGCTGAACACGGCCGAACTACTGGCGGTGCTCCTGCGCACCGGCGTGCGCGGGGAGAGCGCGGTGACCATGGGACAGCGCTTGTTGCAGACATTTGGCGGGCTGACCGGGTTGCAGCGCGCTGACTTCCACGAAGTGGAGAGCCAACATGGCATGGGAGAAGCGAAAGCGTCTACGATAAAAGCCGCCATCGAACTGGGCCGGCGCCTGACGGTGCAGGAGCCCGGCGATAAGCCAGCCATCGGCAGCCCGGCGGATGCCGCAGCGCTGGTGCAGTACGAAATGAGTGGACTGGAGAAGGAACACTTGCGCGCCATTTTGCTGGACACGCGCAACAAGGTCATCGAAATCGTCGAAGTGGCCCGCGGATCACTGAATGCCGCCAACGTGCGGGTGGCAGAAGTATTCCGGGATGCCATCCGCAAAAATGCCGCATCCCTTATTCTCGTGCACAACCATCCCAGCGGAGACCCGGCACCCAGCCCGGATGACCTGGCCTTAACCAAAGCGGTGCGCCAAGCCGGAGTGTTGCTCGATATTGAAGTGCTGGACCATCTGATCATCGGCCAGGGGCAGTATGTCTCCATGAAGGAGCGTAAGCTCGGCTTTGTGTAGGGATGCATGGATAAGCAAATTTTTTTCGAAGAGCAGGAAGAAAGCCGGAAGTCTCAAGACCCAGAGAGGCCTGGGCGAGATATGGCCGCGAGCCCCGTTGGCAATGGCGCCATACAACTGCAGTGGCCCACTGGTTACAGGGTGATCACGCAAGCATTTGGGGCAAACCCAGATCTGTATGTGGAGCGCGGCTTACCTGGACATGAGGGCCTGGATATCCGGGCACCCAATGGCGCCAAGATATATGCCTGCGCGGACGGGGTCGTCGAAGCTGTGCAGGAACGTATTCTTGAGGGGGACCCCTATGGCCGCTGGGTCCGCTTGCTGCATGCAGACGGTTATCGGACCTTGTATGGGCACCTAGGCAAGGCTTCAGTAAACAAGGGCAGCAAAGTGAAAGCCGGGCAGCAGATCGGTCTGGCCGGCCCAAGCGGAGAAACAGCGGGAGGCCATATCCATTTAGGCCTGATGCAGGCAGGCGCCACGGAGCAAGGCCTAACCCATTACCCGGCTGATGTGCTCGACCCTACACCGTTCCTGATGTTCGCCCAGAACGCACAGAAGGAGCGCATATATCCCTGGCCTGTGGGGCGTTGCCTGATGGGTGTGACAGCGAACTCGCATGGGAGCTTGCCTGGCGCCGGGTCAATCAAGGTGGAAGCCGTAAAAATTGATGGCCACTTGAACACAGAACACATCGGCCAGATTCGCAAAAGCCTCCCCGATACGTTCCTGCTGACAAGTCTGAGAATGCCCTCGAGCGGAAAGGGGCTAACGCCACGCGAATGGATTGCCCGACTACGGCCTTCCATTGTCAAGCATGCTGAAGCAGGGATCAGTTATTTCGAGGTACTGAGACGGCCTAATACAAACGGCGAAGGCTGCTACGTTAGCTGGAATTCGGGAGGTGAATTTGCCCGCTGGTGGATCGATGCGGTGAATTTACTGAAGCAAACTCACCCGCTCGGCAAATTCGGTTTCCCTGGGTTGGCAGCCGGACCACAGGTGACAGGGCAACGCATGGACGCCCAGATCTTCATGGAGCAGGCCGACGAGGCATTGCTGCTGGCAGATTGGATCGGGTTGGAAAGCTATTGGAGCAGCAGCGAGGAACTTCTGGATGAAGGATTGGGTGCCCGCCACCAGATGATGCGCAGGTGGTATCCGGACAAGCTGCTGTTCGTTACCGAGTTTGGGAACGTGAATGCACTGACCGATCAGAACGCAAAGATGCGGGAATATGTCGAGTTCATCAAACAAATAGAGACAGCACCGGGGATCGGCGCGGCGTTTCTACGTGTCGCTTAGCGCGGGTATTCTGTAGGACGAAAGTTAAAGTCGACAAAATCCCCAGCAGCCCTCTCCCAATCAACAGACACGTGCGTCACCAAAGAGCCCGTGGGGCCCTGCCTTAAGGAAGCTAGCAGGCTTTCTAAATCTGCCGGCTGGCCTTCGGCCAACACTTCCACGCGGCCATCTGAAAGATTGCGCACCCAACCGGTGATGGGCAAGGCCGCGGCCCGCTGGCGCACAAAGTAACGAAAGCCGACTCCCTGGACGCGACCCTCGACCCAGGCGTGCATTCGGACAGGCTCGGCCATGCTAACTCCTCCGCGAGGCCACAAAGCGGAGTAAAAGGAAGAGACCCAAAGCGACAGCGGCCGAACTCAAAATTGGCATCCAGGGAAGGGCAACCAACCAATCGGGCGCGTCGCCCTGCGGGACAAAAGTGGCCGCGCGCCATTCGGCATCCAGGGCGATGAGATCCTTTCCGAAAGCCTCGAACGGGGCATTGATGCAATCATCGGTTTTAGCATAAGCATCCACGAACAAACTGAACCCCGCGGCTTTGTAAGTGTTGAATAGAAAACGAACGAAGGAGGCCGATTGCGCGTAGGCCAAACGTGCGCTGGCGCTATCCTGCGGAAACGAGTTGCAAAGGGAGAAGAAGGGGATCAGCGTATCGCCGGCATTAGCCAGTTCCAAGTATTCCCCTTGCACCGGGTCTGAATAGACTTCAGCGTACGAAGCGATGCCCTCATTAAGCCAAGTGGGCAGATGGCTATATACCTCGGCTCCCAGGGAATTGTAGAGCATGAGGTGAGCGATCTCGTGCGGCACCTGCCTCTGGATTTCCAGGCTTTGCCCCGGGGCCAAGGAGAGCAGGATGACCCCGGCGTCCGGATCCGTGTGCCCGGCCTGCCAATTGAACCCAGCCTGTTGGGAAATCAGTTGCACGTCTTGCGCATCGCTATAGATGCGCAGCACCGCAGAGTCAAGATCGGGGAGGGATAGAAGCTGTTGGGTGCGGGAGGCCCCCGAGCGAGCTGCGGCTAATACGGATTCTGCGAAGGCGGCATCACCGCTATGCCAATAGAGAATATAAGGCGCACTTTCCAAGCTCTGCCATGCGTATCGGTTGTCATCATAGTGCAAGATGTAATGCGGGCTTTCGTATATGTCTCCGTGGTCAGTGGCGAAGCGATACCAATATTCAATTTCGGTGAATGGAGGCGGGCTGTTTTCCGCCACCAACCCCACTAGAATATCGAGCGTTTGGTCCTCACCCAGGTCGCCTTCATAGACCCAATTGCGCTCACTCCCCTCAAATTGATAGAAAACAAAGCCTTCTTGAAGGTTTTCGGAACTCTGAAAGTGCACGGTGAAGTGCAGCCGCTCGTTAAATAGGTATTCCACCTGTTGGTCGACTATTTCTACAGGACTTTGAGCCGAGGCGCTGTTTGCGCTCCCCAGGAACAAGAATGCCAGGAGAAGTGCGAAACGAATTGAAGCTTTCACTTTAAACCAGCCATGATCTTTCGAAGGAACGAAAGGGCAGTTGCTATTCCGCGGCCGGATCCTCATCGGGATCGGGAGGCTGAGGGTTGGCAAAATCCTCCAAGTCCTCCGGAGAGAAATCCAGGATGTTCATTTCGGCCATTTCGTGAGTGAAGGCCAGGTTTTCGAGAGCGTCTTCGATCAAGTCAATCTCGTCTTCGTCCTCGGTGCGTTCCAACAACTCCTCGAGGGCATCCTCCACGTCGCTGCCGCCAATCTGGGAGAGGGACCAGGCGGCGGCCAGGCGCAGCTCCGAATCTTCTTCATGCAGGAGATCCAACAGAGGCGGTACGGCTTCATTCAACTCCAGTTCGCCGGCGGAGCGGGCCGCCTCGCGGCTCAGTTCGGCGTTGGGATCCTTCAAGCGTTCGATCACCAGCGGCCCCCAACGATCGTCCGCCGAGCGCCCCATGGCAAACAGGGCGCTGGCCACCCACTCATCATCGTCGCGTTCATAGGCCTGCTCAATCAGGTCGGCAATTTCGGGGAGGCTTGAATAGCCTAGCGATTCCAAGGCCCGTCTCTGTACTAAAGGTTCTTCGTCTTTTCCCACGATCTTGAGAAGGCGCTCTTCAATTGATCTAAACACCAATTCGGGGATCTTGCCGAGCTCCCCCAAGTATACAAAGCGTCCCAGGGCTGCGGTAGCCTGGGCGCGGACCTCGGTGCTCTCATCGCCATCTAGGATCTCCAGCAAGCGGGGCGTTAAGCCGGCATCTTCCGAAAGCCAAAGGGCGCGCACGGCGGTAACCCGTACGCGGGCATCCTCGTCGCTGAGGGCGATGCGGTTGATGGCATCGAAGTGTATAAGGGCATTGCTTTCGGCAAGAGTCTCCATATCCTCCAAAAGCCCGAGGCGCCTTTGTGTGGGGAGAGTGAACCAAAGCCGGCTTACCAGCCCAAGTTCCTCTCCCTCTAATCCAGAAAGACGGTACAGGTAGCGGGCGGGAAAGGGATGCTCTTCATCGCGAAGGGCCGCGATCACTTCGTCGAAGGAGATTTCAGACTGGGTTGAACCCTGATCGCTATCCATTTCAAGGGACGAGAATGGGATTGATGAAATCCTGGATATTGATGTAGACGATCAAGAGCAACAGCAAAGCCAAGCCCATCAAATTGACCATATTTTCATAGGCCGCAGGGATGCGCCTACGAAAAATGATTTCGGGTAAGGTGAACAAGATTCGGCCACCATCCAAGGCTGGGACGGGCAGGAGATTAAGGATTCCGAGAGACATCGAAATCGAGGCAAAGAAATACATGGTATTAATGCCGGGCGGTAAATTACTCTCCGCAGCATCAACTCCACGGACCTCTGTATAGATGTCGTACATGCCCTTGTAGCCGACCAGCCTGCCTTCGTCAGGTGAGGCCTGCCCACTGATCAAGCGGCCCGGAAGCTGAATAAGCGCGTTGGCCTGCTCGCCAATGGCCTGCCACCCGACGGAAAGGGCCTCAAAGCCGCTGATAGGCAAGCGGGCAGGGCCCAGAGTGACTCCAATGGCGCCTTCGTCAGCCGGGGGCGGATCGCGCGGAGTCAGGCCTATTGTGAAGCTTTCACCGTCACGAAGGTAAGTAAGTTCGATCAGATCCCCGAGGTGTGCATAGATCTCGTCATGCAACTCCTCAGCGCTGTTGATTTCCTCATCGTTGATCTGCACGATAATGTCGCCCGATTCCAAACCA
This sequence comes from Anaerolineales bacterium, assembly GCA_040882365.1. GTDB lineage: Bacteria > Chloroflexota > Anaerolineae > Anaerolineales > UBA11579 > JAMCZK01. The sequence continues at coordinate 62,474 of JBBEBI010000038.1, read as the reverse complement.
GCGATCGAGGCCGGAGAACCTTCTGCGACCTGCATGACCTGAACCGTGGTTAGGTCTGGCTTGCCGATCTGGAAGAATATGAAGGAAGAAAGCAAGAAAGCAAAGAGAATATTCATCGCAGGGCCGGCCAGCAGGACAAAGATCCGCGTCCAGGGATTGGCATGGGCCAGACCGCCGGCCACGGTGGGATCATTTTCGCCTGCGGGGCGAACGAACCCGCCCAGCGGAATGGCATTCAAGGTGAAATCCGTTTCCCCCCATCTGAATAAACGGGCTACCCTGGGCGGAAATCCGATGCCGAATTCCTGCACTTTGATGCGCGAAACTTTGGCCGCCAGGAAGTGGCCAAGTTCGTGCACGATAATGAGGAAGGCAATGGCAACGATGAAAAGAATCAATTCCATAGTTAACGAAGCCGATTATATCGCCTGGGACTCTGGGCAATCCGCGGGGTTGCTAAGTCCCAGCTAAGAGAAATATCATCCCTTAATAAGGTGCGCAGGACCTCCCGGCCCGGAACGAAGCACACGCTGAACTCCAGGAATCTCTTGCAGGTATCCTGCCACCTTTTCGGCCTCGGTTTCAGGGCAGAAAACATGCACGTTGGGGCCGGCATCCAGCGTGTAGAAAACAGGCACGCCGGCGGCGCGCCAGGCGCGTACCTCGTTCATCACAGCCACGCTGCCCGCCAGCCAATAATGCAACGCGGGCTGGGAGGTCATCATCACTGCATGCATGAGATGGCAGTCCAGCTCGGCGGCTTCGGCCAAGGCGGAGAAATCTCGTTCCAAGATGGCCCGGCGGCAAGTCTCAAGGCGTTTAGGCGCCCCTGCAAGGCGAGCGGATTGCAGGGGCGAGGTTTCAGCCAATCGGTGCCCCTGGCTAGAGCCGGTAGCCTTGGGTTCCTCGCTGAGGATGGCAATGCAATCGGACAACGCCCAATGCCCGGCAGGAGCGACGGAAACGGCAGAAGAATCCTCATCACGATCGGCCGCCCGCCATTCCACGAAACCGCCCGGCACTGAGCGGCTGGCGGAACCGGAGCCGCGGCGCGCCAGCCGAGAAAGAGCTTTCTCATCGAGATCAAGCCCGGCGGCCGCGCCGGCTGCCAAAGCCAGCGCGGCGAAGGCCGAAGAGGAAGAAGCAATCCCGGCGCTGCTGGGAAAATTATTCTCGCTGACCACCTCAGCCCGTTCCTTGATCCCGGCCACGCCGCGGACGAGATCCAAAAACGTGGATACTCGTTGATTTCGAGGAGGTGCCAGTTCTTGGCCGTTCAACACCAAGCGATCCTGTTGGAGAGTTGCGTCAAATCTGACCGTGGTTCTTGTATGTAAACTGTCCAGATTCATTGAGAGCGAGCCATTGGCTGGCAAGCGCAATCGTTCATCCCGATTCCCCCAATACTTGATGAACGCTATATTCGGATGAGCTATCGCTGATTGCGATTCACGACTTGACATAGGTTCACACTTTATCGATAAAAAGCGCCAGTAAACCTGTTTGGATCAGCACCGCCAGGAGCGAGGACATCCAAACGGATGCGGCCACCGTCTTCTGGCCTGCTCCCATTTGCTCTGCCAGCACGTAAGCGTTGATGCCGGTGGGCATGGCGGCAGCCATGACGGCGACGGCTCCCCACAAGGGATCCAATTGCAGGACCCAAAACGCGAGCAGCCAAACCAGCATGGGTTGCAGCAGCATTTTGAACCCCACCATGGTGAATGCCGCACGGGTTGGGCGGCCAATTTCATATCTATGGAAAGAAGCGCCCAATACGATCAAGGCGCAGGGAAGGCCGGCCTGGCCGACCAAATGAATTGGATCACCTATTAGTTGTGGTAAATGGATGGAAAAAACCCGAGCGATGAAACCAGCAGCCAGGCCGATCAATAACGGATTGGCAGCCACACCTTTGGCAGATTTCCACAATCGAACCAGCAATTTATCGCCTGCATCGCGGGGATGGGCGACCAAGGCGACCAACGGGAACAACAACAAGTTCTGCACAGAAACCAGGGCGAGCAGTGGCAAAACCGCCAGCTCGCCCAGGCCGGTGCTGATAATGGGCAAGCCGACCAGAACGAGATTTGAATAACTTGCCCCCAAACCGAAGATAGCCTGCTCGGCGGGTTGTAAGCCAAACCAGATGCGACCCACCAGGATGCCCAAGCCAAATATTAAATACGAAACGCTATAAAAAGCGAACAAAAATGCCCAATCGAAGGAACCGGGCCAGACCGAGTTGGCCAGCGAATCGAAGAGCAAGAGCGGCAAAGCCAGCGAAAACACAAATCGAGAGAGGCCATCTACGTCTTTGGCGCGCAGAATCCCCATAAGCGCCGCGGCGTAACCCAGGCCCGCCATGGCAAAAACAGGAAAAATGGATTCGATCACATTGAACATGTTCAGTTATAAAGCCATCGCCAAACCATCGGCGCGGGGATCACTGCCGGCCCACAAGACCCCTGATGCGCGGTCGCGTAGGATCACCTGGCCGCGACCAAAGAGGGCTCGTTCCATCCCCGAGACCTGCCGCCCCGGCTGCCCGAAGGCCGCAAGAGCAGCCAACGTCTCGGCGGGAATACCCTCCTCGATCGCTACGGTTCCGCCAGCCGTGCCATCCTCGATACAAAAACGTGGCCGATCCAAGGCAGCTTGCGGATCGAGGCCATCGTCGATTAAGGCGATGGCCACCTGCATGTGGCCCTGCGGCTGCATAAAGCCGCCCATCACGCCAAAGCAGGCAAACAGGGCGTTGTTATCGGCATGGGTGAGCAGGGCCGGGATAATGGTGTGGTAGGGTCGTTTCCGCGGCCCAAGGGCATTAGGGTGATTGGGATCGAGGCTGAAGCCATAGCCGCGGTTCTGCAAAGTGAAGCCCCAACCCTTAGGAACAAGGCCGGTTCCAAAACCATAATAGTTGCTATTGATGAAAGAACAGGCAGACCCCTCGCCGTCCACCACACTAAAGTAAACAGTATCGCTTGAACGCCCGATAAGGCCATGCTCAAATCGGAGGTTGGCTTGGCCTCGGTCAATTAGGGTTCGCTGCTTTTTTGCGTAATCCTTGGAGAGCAGGTCTTCCAGGGGCGCGGGGTCCGTTTGCGGATCGGCCACGAACCAGCGCGTATCCGCAAAGGCGAGGCGCATGGCCTCGATCATGAGGTGCAGCCTCTCCGGCCCAAGTGGCTCCAATTGGCCAAGGTCAAACCCTTCGAGGATATTAAGGGCCAGCAAGGCGGCCAAGCCTTGCCCATTGGGCGGGCATTCCCAGAGCCGAAAACCTCTATAGATCGTACTGATGGGCTTATCCCAGGTGCTTTCATGGGCGGCCAGATCTTCGATGGCCAGGACGCCATCCGACTGCCTCACCGCCTCAGCTATGGCCTGCCCGATTTCCCCCTGATAGAAAGCCCGCTTGCCGCCTTTGGCAAGCGTTTTCAGTGTGCGCGCCAGACCGGGGTTGCGAAAGATCTCTCCGGGCTTCGGGGCGCGGCCATCCAGCGTGAGCTCCACTCCATTTGCAGCCTTGCTAAGCTGATTGGCCGCTCCGCGCGCCCAAAAATAACTGGTGATCGGCGCAACGGGGAACCCCTCTTCCGCCAGCCGGATGGCCGGCGCCAGGATCTGATCCAGAGTCATCCGCCCATGCTTTTCTATCAAGTCGCACCACCCGGCCGCGGCGCCGGGCACGGTGACGGTATGGGCATGATAAGGGGGCAACTCACGATCAAAACCCTGTTTCTTTAGCAGATCGAGATCGAGGCCAGCAGGTGAGCGCCCCGAACCATTCAGCGCTGTCACCTTTTTGGACGCGGCATCATAAAAAAGGGCAAAGCAATCGCCGCCAAGGCCGGTGCTGGTGGGCTCGGTCACATTCAGGGCAGCGGCCGTGGCGACCGCAGCATCGGCAGCATTGCCGCCTGAACGCAGGATCTCCAGGCCGGCGGCCACGGCCAAGGGTTGGCTGGCAGCCACCATTCCACGCTGGCCAACAATAGGGGAGCGGCGCGAAGTGAAAGTAAGATCGGCTTCAAAGTTCATAAGGGATGACGAATATTGTTATTCTAAAGCTATCTATGCTAATTGGGATAGTTTGCTAGTGTATCCAGAAATATAGCACCGCGCGGAAAATCCGCCGAGCGGTGATCGCAAGACGGCATCATTTTCAGCGGGTTAGATTCTTACCGCTGGCCCGGGCAAAGCAAAATTCTAAAGGAAATCTCCTGCGTAGTGGCAGGCAACCCAGTGATCAGGCCGCAGTTCGCGTAATTGCGGCTCCTCCACCGAACAATGCGCCAACCGGGCGATAGGGCAGCGTGGGTGGAAACGGCACCCGGAGGGCGGGTTCAGCGGGCTGGGAACGTCCCCGGTCAGGATGGTCCGATTGCGCGTACGATTCGGGTCAGGGATGGGGATGGCCGACATGAGTGCCTGCGTATAGGGATGCAGGGGCTTATTGAACAAATCATCCCGTGTGGCAAGTTCTGCGATTTTGCCTAAGTACATGACAGCTACGCGATCGGAGATGTGCTCGACGACCGCCAGGTTGTGAGCCACGAACATATACGTCAGACCTAAACGGTCCTGCAAATCTTTCAAAATGTTCAAAACCTGGGCTTGAATAGAGACGTCGAGCGCGGAAACAGGCTCGTCCAAAATAAGGAATTCAGGATCGAGGACCAGGGCCCGCGCAATGCCGATACGTTGCCTTTGGCCGCCGGAAAATTCGTGGGGGTAGCGAGTCGCGTGATAATCTTCCAGTCCGACAAGTTGCATAACGCGCAAGACTTTTTCGAAACGCTCCTTAGAGTTGCCGATGCGATGGATGGCCAGCCCTTCGCCGATGGCGGCACCGACCGGCAGTCGTGGATCCAGCGAAGCATAGGGATCCTGGAAAACGATCTGGATCTTACGCCGTAGTTTCTTCAGTTCTTTGCCCGTGGCCTCGAAAATATTTTTGCCGCGGAAATGAACTGCTCCTGAGGTCGGTTCCACAAGGCGCAGCATGGTCTGACTGACAGTTGTTTTCCCGCAACCGGATTCCCCAACCAGGCTTAGGGTTTCTCCCTGTCTGATGGTGAACGTCACGCCATCGACCGCCTTTACATCAGCGACATGGCGGCGTAGGACTCCTTCATATACAGGAAAGTACTTGACGAGGTTTTGCACCTCGACCAGCTCCACATGCGGTGTTTGCTTTTCTGTGGGAGGAGTACTCATACGGTTATCGCTTCTTCAGAGGGGGTTTGTGTCCCTCGTGATCCTCGTAAAGCCAACAACGCACGGTATGGCCGGGGTCAACCGAAATCAATGAAGGCTCAACATCCCAGCAGATGCTCAACCCATATTGCTCGCGGGCCCTACAACGGGGAGCAAAGCGACAATGCCCGGAAACACCAATTAGATTAGGCACAGATCCAGGAATTACTTCCAGGCGATCTTTAACCTGCCCCAATACCGGCACGGAGGCATGTAAACCCTGCGTATAAGGATGCAATGGATTCGCGAACAGGGTCCTGGTATCCGTTTGCTCTACTATTTGACCTGCATACATAACTGCTACGCGGTCGGCCATTTCGGCGATAATCCCAAGATCGTGAGTAATGAGAATTACGGAAGTGCCTGTTTGGCTGCTGAGCTTGCGAAGCAGATCCAGAATCTGGGCTTGAATGGTGACGTCGAGCGCGGTGGTAGGCTCGTCGGCGATGATCAACTTGGGTTTGAGGGCCAGGGCCATGGCGATCATTACGCGTTGGGCCTGGCCGCCCGAGAGCTCATGAGGATAAGCACTGGCCTTTCGTTCCGGGTCGGGAATGCCGACCATTCGCAGTAAATCCACGGCCCTTTGCCAAGCTTGCTCCTTATCCAGGTTTTCATGGATATCAAATACTTCAACGATTTGATCGCCAATTGGAAACACCGGATTCAAGCTGCTCTTGGGTTGTTGGAAAATCATCGAAATCTGCCGGCCGCGAACCTTGGTCATCCCGCTGGCTGTCTTCAAGCGGAGGTCTTCCCCTTCTAATAGCACTTCGCCCTCCACGACTTCGCCAGGCGGATCCACCAGGCGCATGATCGATAACGAGGTGACACTTTTTCCGCACCCAGATTCCCCCACTAGCCCAAAGATCTCGCCCGGAAAAACAGAGAAGCTAACCCCATCGACGGCAGTAACGACACCATCCTCCGTGAAAAAGTAGGTCTTAAGTCCCTTAACATCCAAGAGCTGCGCGGGGCTATTTGCCTTGCCTGTTGTTGGTTTTGCGATGTAGGGTGCGACGGATGTCATGGTCAGCGCTATTTCTTGTTGGAGATCTGCGCGAGGCGGGGGTCCATGGCGTCACGCAAACCATCGCCTAATAAATTGAAGGCTAGCACTGTAATCATGATGGCGATGCCAGGGAAGAAGACCAAATGAGGGGATGTGAAAACCTGGTTTCGCTCGCTGCCTAGCATGGTGCCCCATTCCGGGGTTGGCGGTTGCGCCCCCAAGCCGAGGAAGGAAAGCGCGGCCGCTTCCAGGATAGCCGACGCTATGCTCAACGAAGATTGCACAATGAGCGGCGGCGTCGCATTGGGGAAAATCCGCACAAACAAGAGCCTGAAGTGGCCAGCGCCCAGGGCCCGCGAAGCGGACACAAACTCCTGTTCTTTCAGTGAGAGGACACTGGCGCGTACCAGGCGGGCGAAGACCGGAATGTTAACGACAGCGATGGCGTAAAGAGCATTCTGTAAACCCCGACCCAACACGGTAATAATGAAAATAGCCAACAAGAAGCTTGGAAAGGCAAGGATGACATCCATCAGGCGCATGATGAGGTTATCTGCCCAGCCACCCACATAGCCGGAAAAAGCCCCGATGGCTGTGCCCACAATGACGGCAAGGCCGATGGTGGTGAAACCGATGAAAAGCGAAATCCGAGTGCCATAAATTATGCGACTAAACTGGTCGCGAAAATTACCGTCGATCCCCATGATGTGTTTCGGTTTATCGGCCGGGCATCCAAATAGATGAATGCACGGATTCTCGCGCCTTTCGACGGGCTCAATACCAATCAGAACCTGTTCGGGATCGTAAGGGGCAATCAAAGGGGCCAGGGCAGCAACGATCACCAGAGCAAGCAGGATGGCCATACCGAGGAGCGCATTGCGCTGTTTGAACAAACGCCGCAGAGTAAGAGACCCCAGGCTTCGGGTGTTAAGCGCCGTAACGCCAGTATCTGCTGTTATCAGGTCAGTTTGCGCCGACATTGGTCAGCTCAGCTTGATGCGCGGATCAAGAAAAGCGTAAGAAATGTCCACGACCAGATTTATGAACACATAGCCTATGGCGATCACCACCGTGAAGGCTTGGATAATCGGGTAGTCTCTGCCGGTAATGGCGTCAAACAGGGCGCGACCCACACCCGAAAAGCCAAAAATCGACTCAGTCAATACGGCTCCGGCGAACAAAGTTCCGGTTTGCAGCCCGATCACTGTTACGACCGGTAATAGCGCGTTGCGGAAGGCGTGTTTCATCACGACGTTGCGCTCAGCAACGCCCTTGGCGCGAGCGGCGCGCACATATTCACGGCCCAATACCTCCAGCATGCTGGAACGCGTAATGCGCGCAATAATCGCCAACGGGATCGTGCTGAGAGCAACAGCGGGCAGGATCAAGTGGGCCAGGGCATCTTTCAACACCTCCCATTGAGCAGTAATAATGGAGTTGAAGACTGCGAAGTTCGAAATAAAATCCGCGATCAAGTACGCAAAGCTACCCCTTGCAAGGTTCCATCCCCACACCTCGTAAAAAGGGGCGGGGAGCAGGCCAGCTGTCATGCGCCCAGATGGGGGCAGCGCAAAGGGAGTGTCTTTGAGATAGACTGCAAAAACAAAGGCAAGCATAAGGCCAAGCCAATATACGGGCATCGAAACCCCGATATTGGCTCCCATCATGGTAGCCACATCGACCCCGGAATTCCGGCGCACTGCGGAGAGAATGCCGGCCGGCACGCCTACCAAGACGGCGAGCAGTATTGCGGCTGTGCCCAGCTCCAAGGTGACGGGCAGGCGCTCGATAAGCAACGTGGATACTGGCCGACTGTAGCGGATCGAATCCCCGAAGTCTCCACGAAATAGGATGTTCTCCATATAAATTCCCAGCTGGACCAGGATGGGTTTATCCAAGCCCATGCGAGCAGCAAAGGATGCACAAGCAGCCTCGGTGGCATGTTCTCCCAGTGCGGAATGACACGGGTCACCAGGAATTAGGCGCGCGATGGTAAAGGTGACTATCAAAATGCCAAGTATCACCGGGATGGCCATGAGGAAGCGCCGAACCAGGTAAGATCGCATAAAGCTCCTCTAAAAACGCAACGCGGGATGGGATTCAGCCGCTAAGCAAGCGACCTCCCCATCCCGCGTTGTTGCGTAGAACTCTAGAACTCAGAGCTCATTGCGGGTGGAGTTGATCCGCTATTCAGCGGGAACGTTCATCAAACCGTCCCACAGATCGCGGAAGTAGTCGAACCCACCGGTGTTGCCGACGTGGTAGGGGCTGGCAGCGTCAAAACCCGCCGCCAAGGAGGCTACAACGTCATTTGCATCGAAGTCCGATCCATCATGGAACTTCACGCCTTCACGCAGGTGGCAGGTCCACACACTCGAATCCTCGTTGGGCTCGCAGGAAGTGGCCAACTCAGGAATGGTTTCGGCCGAGTCTGTGGCGTACTCCAAGAGCGTCTCAACCACTTGCTGACAGGCGGTCAACGACTCGCCGTCTGTCTCATCAGCGCAGTTCAAGCTGAGGGGTTCACCATTCTGGACGAATACCAGTTGGTCATCGCCAGGATCCAGCAGATTGAACTGGGGGGCACCAAAGGGCGGATAGTAGGCGCCGCCTAGGCTGGCCGAAGCGGCGTGAGCCGGGAGCCCATGTGCGATAGGCACCATCGGGACCAGCTCACGGATTGCGTTGTTGGCTTCGGCATACAACGGAGCACCTGTGGCTACATCGCCAATCGAGGAGGCCTCCAGAAGCGGTTCGTAAATTTGGGGATAAGCTGTCCCAAATTGCGGATTGTTCTGGTTAAAGTGGAAATCCAAGAAGTTGGTGATGTGTGGGTAGTCCGCACCCCAACCAAACATGTGGATACCAGCTGTCTGACCCGTGGTGGTGGCTTCAACGTATTCCCCAGATTCAACGGGGAGAATCTCAGCGGTGATGCCAAGGTTGTCTTCCAGTTGAGCCTGAAGTTCCTGGGCCACTGGAGGCGCTTCCAGCAGGTAGGCACGAGAAACATCGCGGTAGGAGATAGTGGTTTCAAATCCATCCGGATAGCCGGCTTCGGCCAAAAGGGCGCGAGCGGCTTCGGGATCGAACTCATACCAAGAGTCTCCTTCGCAGCCATTCGGAATGGAACATGGTGTGAAGAAGTCGGCAACTTCTGAACCCGCGGGGTAGAAGTTGTCGACGATGCGCTGCCGGTCAATGCCCATGGCAATGGCCTGGCGCACCAGCACGTTGTCGAACGGTGGGAAGGTGTTGGTCATTCCAATGTAGAAAACGTTCGGGTTGTTTTGATAGACGATCTGAAGATTAGGATCGCCCAGCACGGTCTCATAGTCAGACGGACTGAGATTGGAGATGTAGTCGGCAGTCCCAGCCTGCAATTCCTGCAAGCGGGCGGCGCCTTCAGTCAACCAGCGCAGAACAGCGGTCTGCGCAGGACCGGGCTCACCCCAGTAGTCATCGAAGCGGGTGTAAACGATCTGTTCCCCACGCACCCATTCGGTCACCATGTAAGGGCCGGTGCCAATTGGGTGGTCCAGGATCTCCCTGGTCCCACTGGCCGTTTCAATCCACTCCTTGGGTTGAATGCCGAATGGGGTAAAGGCCATCTTGGTGAGGAAGGCCGGATCGGGGCGGCAAAGATTAAAGACCACGGTCAGCTCATCGACAGCCTCGATCGAAAGGATTTTGCCGCCGTAGTCGCAGCTGCCGGCGTCAAGCTTGTCGCCGACGAAGCCCGGTTCAGCGGGGGCGTCAGTGGCCGCCGGCGCCTGCGTGGCCGCTGCGGGTCCGCAGGCGGCCAGCACCAAGCTGGACACGACGAGCAAGGCAAACAATTTGCTAAAGTTATTTTTTGACATTGCGAAATTCTCCTATACTTCTCCAGTAAAAGAATTGGATGCGACGAAACACTATGAGCGGGAACTCACCTCCTTTAAGCGAATTCTTCACATGAGGTTAAAGACTGATTATAAGGCTAGGAACCCAAGCGGTCAATAATCTTAATTGCCGCTAATGGAACGCAAGCTCAATAAACTTTTAGTGTTTCAAGATTTGGGAAAGGAAGAGCTTAGTCCGTTCCTGAACGGGTTGTATGAACAATTGGTCGGGGGTTCCCTCTTCAACGATGAGTCCCTGATCCATAAAGATGGCCCGGTCGGCGGCGGCACGGGCGAAGCCCATTTCGTGGGTCACCACCACCATGGTCATCCCCTCTTTGGCCAAGTCGAGCATTACATCAAGGACCTCTTTGATCATCTCCGGGTCCAAGGCGCTGGTAGGCTCGTCGAAGAGCATGATCTTGGGATTCATGGCCAGGGCGCGGGCAATCGCCACCCGTTGCTGCTGGCCGCCGGAAAGCTGGCCGGGGTAAACATCCGCTTTTTCGGATATTCCTACGCGCTGCAGTTGCTGCCGGGCGACCTGCTCGGCTTCTTCTTTGGACCGCCCCCGAACGATATGTTGAGCCAAAACAATGTTTTGCAGGGCGGTCAGATGCGGAAAGAGATTGAATAACTGGAACACCATGCCGATCTCGGCACGAATCTCATTGATATTTTTATTCTTCTCATTCAGCCGCTGTCCATCCACCCAGACCTCTCCAGCAGTCTCTACTTCAAGATGGTTGATACAGCGTAGCAGAGTGGATTTACCGGACCCGCTGGGACCCACAATCACCACTACGCTGCCGCGCGCAACACTGACGCTTACGCCGCAAAGCGCCTTCACTTTTCCAAAATGCTTGTGGAGTTCCTTGACCTCGATAATGGTGTCATTTGTGGCCGACATGTAGCCGCCTCTCGAGCAATTGCACTCCTGCGGAAAGCAACAAGGTCATGCTGAGGTAGAGTACCGCCAAGATTGTGTATGATTCGCGAAATCGAAACGTGGACCCAGCATGCAAGCGGGCCACCTGGGTAATGTCACGCACGGCCAGCACAGAGACTAGCGAAGAATCCTTCAGCATGGCCACGAAGTCGTTGGCCAAAGCCGGGAGCACATTGCGAATGGCCTGGGGGAGAATAATGTAACGCATAGCCTGACCATAGCTCATCCCCAGCGAGCGAGCCGCTTCCATCTGGCCACTCCCGATGGATTGGATACCAGCGCGGAAGATTTCGGCCGAGAATGCCCCATAGGTGATCGCCAAGGCAATAATAGCGCGAATGTTCATCGGGATGTCACGACCATCCAAGCCAAGTAAACCGGCGAAATCCACCACAGCCACAAAAGCTACGTAAAAAATGAGCACAAGCATGGGGATACCGCGAACCACTTCCACATAGAACCTGGCAATGTTCCTAAAAACCACATTCCGCGAAACGCGCCCCAATCCCATCACCAGGCCAATGACCATCGCAATCCCGTAGGCAGATAGCGTGGTGACAACAGTGATCCAGATGCCTTGAATGATGAATTCGAAGGCGTCACGATAGCTCATTTCGGAAAAAATGAAGTACCAAGCCCAGATCAAAACCCCCATGACAGCGAGAAGCCACCAGGGCACCGCGTAGAGTTTGCCGGTCAGCGGATCGGGCCTTTGTTCTAACGAAATGGCCCCGCGCTCGGTGCCTCTAGAAACGGGGTCTACGGCCATGCTGGGCTCCTTGGTTAAACAAGCGGTGCAGAATCCTACAACGATTCTGCACCGCGTTAGTAATACGATCAGCCGCGGGTCAGTGGCTTAGCTGCCGCAGGTGATACCCGTGTCCGTGTAATCGCAGTTGAAATCTGAGCCAAAGTAGATGGCGTTGAGCTCATTGAGCCTGCCATCATCCATCATGGATTCCAAAGCCTGATTGACGGGATCTATCAAATTGCTGCCAGGCGGGAAGATGAAACCAAGCTGATCGCTGGACAGCGACGGGCCCACAAGCTTCAGATCCTCTGCATTGGCGCCCAAGTAACCCTGGCCGGCGGTTTCGTCAATGATCACCGCGTCGATATCACCGGCAATCAAAGCCTGAACGGCAAAGGGGAACTGCTCAAAGGCCTGGATGCAGGCCGCAGGTAGATACTGTGAGGCGGTTTCGTAGTTGGTTGTACCCGTTTGAGTGCCAAGGGCTAAAGTAGGACAACTTTGGCGTGGCCACACTGAATAACCTACCAACACGATAAGCACCAACGCAACCCCGACCCAGCGGAACATTCCACGAGAGCTTGCCGCCACGTACCGTTCAGCGAACAGAATAGCCGCAATAGCAAGAACAGCAATTACAGCCGCAATGAGAATTTGGTTTACCGAGATTGCTCCGCTCGGAGCAGAGTTCACGATATCCTCGATACTGTTAATTCGGGTTTCATCGATGCGAACGAGCAGACGTTGCTCGATAGCCACATAGCCGACCGAGAAATCGACGATCTCGTCACGATCGGGTGTGATGGTGATGCCATCGGCCGCGGCGTCATACTGGCCGTCAGCCACAGCCTGAATCATGCCTTCCCAAGCGGCTTCAACGAATACAGGAGTGCAGTGCAAGCGGGTGCAGATTTCCTCCCAGGCATCATAGTCCCAACCGCCAGCTTCGCCGGTTGCCTCGTCGATATAGTTGAAAGGCAAATAAGCATTCTCGATAGCGATGGTTACCTCACGACAATCCAGGTCTACAATCGCATCCTCGGCCGTGCCCAGGCATTCCCCACCGCGGCCTTGCTTCTCGCCGGTGGACTGTGGCCCGGCGACGACCTGGCCAGGAACAACAAAGGCTGTTAGCACAAGACTGGCCAATATAAAGACAATATACACAGCATGTAGCTTCTTCACTTCTTCCTCCTTGGTTAATTGATTACAAAACAATGTACTCTATATCACAAGAGAAATCAACAACTGATTTGTGAATTACTTGGGTTTCTTTTCTTCGTCCTTTGGCTCTTCTTCCCCCGATAACCCCTTGCGGAAAGAGCGAATGCCCTTACCCAGGTCCTCGCCAAGCTTGCTGAGCCTGCCCACCCCAAATACAAGGATAATTATGATCAAAATGATGATTAATTCCGAACCGCGCGGCATTTGAGACTCCTGGCTTCAAGTAAGGCGGAGGCGGCCTTTCGGGTTATTTTACCAAAGGTGGTTTCCTATGTATAAAATCGGGGTCCATCAGCGGGAGAGACCATGACAAAGGAGGATAGAAGCGTGGGAGGTGGCGATGGCCAGATTAGAGCCCTGTTGCACGGGCCCTGCGCAACTGGCACCGCCCTCAGCGCGAGGAGATTGCCCTCTTTAATCAGTTGCTTCCGTTCAGGCAGCCGCTTTGCGAACGGATCTGTCCGGCCGGGCTCTCCTAGAAAGTAGTTTGGGGCGAATTTCTTTGGAGATTGGTGACAAGGCGAAAGCGCGCAATCTGGTTAAGAATGCTGTTAAGTTGTGGAGTGACGACAGGAAACTTCAGATGTCTCTGAATGCCAAAACACTGATGTAAAGAATTGGAAGCGCTCCAGGCGCTTGAAGGCAAACGCGATCCGCTTACCGCGACTTCGGGCGTTTTTCCAAGGTTCGGGCCAGAACATCTTCCATTTCTGGGGAATTTCCTTTCCGTGCTGCAATTTTTTGCCTGGCGACGGGTTCTTGCTTTTCCTGGCCCATCGCCTTGCGCAATGCAACTTCCATGGCGGTGGGAACCGGCTTCTCCGGTTCCGCCTCGGGTTCGGGTTCGGCCACGGGCTCCAGGGTCAAGGCTTTCATACTTAGCTTAATTTGCTTCTTGCGTCGATTGATATCCAGGACCCTTACTTCTATTTCCTGACCGACGCTAACAACGTCTTCTGGCCGCCGTACGTAATCGTGGGACATCTCGCTCACGTGCAGCAGGCCGGGCCGTTCTGTTCCCAAATCTACAAAGGCGCCGAACTTCTCAAGTTTGGACACTTTTCCCTTGAGGACCATATCTTTCTTGACGTCTCGCCAGTCCAGCCCAAGGGGTCGGATCATAGTGAGTTCAAGGCGCCCATGCTCTGAATCAACGCGACGCACCCAAGCTTCTACCTGATCCCCTTGTTTCACTACATCCTCCACGCGCCTTACGGGTTCCTTGCGCAACTGAGAAATGGGAACCACGCCCAAGCGGCCCTCGCCGAGGTCAATCACGGCCCCGGCTAAAGTGGTTTTGACCACTTTGCCCGCGACGCGATCCTTCTTTGCTAATTGTTTGGTCGAAGCGGATTCGCTGGTCATTCAAAGACTCCGGCAGCCGAGATTTGTTACTGATTTCACAACAAACTCCGATTTTACCTCCGCGGCGTTCTCCTGTAAAGCCTCTGAAACTAAAGGTAGTGTCCTAGGACACTACCAAACTAAAACGCCCGAACCCGCCTGTTCAATACGAAAACGAGCAGAATTCCGAAAAGAACCGAGCTGGCGCTGACTGCATACATGCCCGCCAACGCCGACCAGGTCGATCATGTAGCCGTTGAAGATATTCCCGGTTGCAAATCCAACTCCGAGGAGAACGGTACTGAATAATCCCTTCTAGCAGGGACGTTTCTAAACCAAAGAAGCCGGACATTTTCGATCTATTGAATGACCACCTTTACCTCCACCTCACTCCCGGCGGGCGAGGGAGGCGGCAAAATTCGGTGCTGAGAGGTCCAGGCAAAAAGAATGCACCAGCCAAACTAACTGGTGCACCCGCAAGACTGTCTGATTATGATCTCCGTGGGTAGAAGCGTGATGCTATCGACTGGGTGATGGGTAATCTGGTTGAACAGATTCTTGGTCGCAATGCGCCCCACTTCATGGGCAGGTGCGTTTATGGTGGTTAGCGGCGGGTTAAGGAAGGCAGAATGGCGGGAATCATTAAAACCGGCTACAGATACGTCTTGTGGGACGCGCAATCCGCCCTGTTCCAGGGCTTTCAAAACGCCAATGGCGGCTGAATCGTCGCCGCTGAACACGGCATCGAAATTCTTGCGTTTTGGCCGGGATAGAAAGTCACGCATGGATAGATAGGCCACGTCGCGCTGGAAATCACCGGGAAGCATCAACTCGGGATCGAATTTAATCCCATGCGCTTCGAGCGCTGCGCGGTACCCGATCTCGCGCCAATAGGAGTCCTCCTGGCCCACCTTGCCGCGCATAAAGAGGATGCGCTTGCGCCCGTGCTTGGTGATCAGGTGCTCGATCAGCTGGAATGTGGCAGCCTTGTTTTCGACCGTGACGCAGGGCATATCCAGGCCTTCGGGGCTGGAGCGATGGATAAGTACCATGGGCAGTTTTTGGCCGTGCAGGCTGGCTAATTCAGAGTCCCTCAAGCTGTCTGCGAAAACCAGCAACCCGTCAACGTTGTGAGGTCCCAAAGCTGGGAAACACCCTGGCGCCGCTCTGGCCGGTTGGTGGCAACTAACAGGTTGTAACCGTTCTGTTGGACAAGATCCTCAATTCCACACAAAAGAGGCCCGAAGAAATCTTTGTAAATGCTATTCAGCAACAAGCCAATCGCCATCACTTTCTGAGTAGCCAATTGGCGAGCGGCTGTATGCGGCCTGTACTGCAAGCGGTTGAGGACTTCTTCGATCCGTTCCGCCACGGGTCCGGAAACTCGGGCGGTCTCGTTAATGTGGCGACTCACAGTCGCCACAGATACCCCCGCTTGGCGTGCGACATCTCGGATAGTTATGGAAGATGTGGTTGGTTTTCGCGCCATCAGACCCTGAAACCGTTTACATTATCTCCCCCAGGATTTTGGCGAGTCGATGCCGCAATTATAGACTTTGCCCCCTCTTCTTATAGATTCGCCATAAAAATTAGTCGATGATCACCTGTGTGCCCTGGCCGCGTGCTTCCTGTTCTCCTGGCGCTACCGAAGGGGTCGCCCAGCAGAATAACCATTGGGCCACGCTCGGGCGCACGTTCACGCAGCCCCGGCTCATGGGGGCCCCAAAGTTATTGTGCCAATAGGCTCCATGAATAGCGTACCCACCCTCCGCAAAAAAAGCTGTCCACGGCACTCCGGGCAGATATCGATCCCCCAAATCATCCGTCAGCCGGTTATCACCCATGTACTTCGAGGGCAATTTAGAGAAGATGTTGAACCTTCCTGTTGGGGTCTCGGTAGGCAGTCCCGAGCCGCTTGAGCTAGAGAGCCCGGAGGAGATGGGTGTCCGCAACACGATCAGGTCACCTTCATAAGCGGTCAGTTGCTGCAGGGCCAAAGAGATTTCGATGCGCTTTTCGCTGGATGGGACATTCGCAGAAATGGGCTCTAATTCTTCGTCGGGAATGGCCTGCAATTCCGTTGCCTTGGCAAAGTATTGGATCCCCTCCCACGATTCGGTGATCTCATACCAGGCTTCCCCGTCCGGTCCCTCTACGATGTCTGTAACCCAGTGGTTCGACTCATAATAAAGTCGGAATTGATCTTCCGGTTGCCAGCCATCCTGGCTTGAATAGTTGAATGGTTGGGCAAATGGGATGGTTACCTTGCAAAGCTGCCCCGTCCCGGACAGGCTTTCCAACGGCGCGTTGTATTGCACATCAACTGGCTGAATGAACGCGGAATGCACATATCCATCCGAAATGCGATACCAAAGCGGATTATAGGCCGGCCCCGTCAGGGGAGTGAGTGAATACAAAAGGTCGAGCACATCGTCCCGGAACCGGTCGCGGGCAATGCGGTTCGCGTCCAGGCGCGGCGCATCCAATACGCTCACTGAATCGTAGGAAACGCGGCCAAGCAAATTGCCGGCAGCGGCGAATGCTCGCGGCACTCTCCGCAGAGCCAACGCAGCCAGCGAAAGCGAGGAAAATTTTAGGAATTCGCGGCGAGAAAAAGGCACGCGCAAATTCTATCTTGCCTCGATTCAACTCGCGGGGCTTTCACGGGCTGATTTGACAAGCTTGGCCTGCCCACCTACACTTAGCCAATGCTCGCTCGGGTGTATTCCAGCGCGGTCATCGGATTGGAAAGCGTCGTGGTCGAGGTGGAAGTCGATACTCGGCAGGGGTTGCCCAAAACCATCGTCGTGGGATTGCCCGATGCAGCCGTCCAGGAAAGCCGTGAGCGGGTTCAATCGGCCATCAAGAATTCAGCCCTGACCTTCCCCCGCAAACACATCACCGTCAATCTGGCTCCGGCCTCCGTCCGCAAGGCCGGCCCGGTTTATGACCTGCCCATTGCACTGGGCGTGCTTATCGCCACCGGGCAGATACCAGCTCAAAGCCTGGAGGGCTCGCTGGTGCTGGGAGAGTTGTCATTGGATGGCGCTGTTCGCCACGTGCGCGGTGTGCTCCCCATGGCGGCCTTGGCCCGCGAACAAGGGATCCGCCGGTTATTCGTCCCTGATGCGGACGCGGCCGAAGCCTCCCTGATCCCCGATTTAGAAATCCTGCCGGTGCGGACTCTGCGGGCGCTCTATTTACACTTGATCGGCCAAACTCCTATTCCCGTCTACGATCCCGAGCCAACGGAACTTACAGTTTACGAAGAGGTATTTCCCAATCTGCGCGAAATCAAGGGGCAAGAGCAGGTTAAGCGCGCCCTAGAGGTTGCCGCGGCCGGTGGACATAATATGCTCATGGTTGGCCCTCCGGGCGCGGGGAAAACGCTTCTGGCGCGCGCCCTGCCCGGAATCCTGCCGAAGCTAGGCATCGAAGAAGCTCTCGATGTCACCCGCATATATTCCGTTTCCGATCAATTGCCGGAAAGCAAGCCACTGATCCGCACGCGCCCGTTTCGCGCTCCGCATCACACCATCTCCAATGCCGGCCTGGTCGGCGGCGGGAATTGGCCCCAACCCGGCGAGATCTCTCTCGCGCACATGGGAGTGCTTTTCCTGGACGAGATCGTGGAGTTCGGGCCGCGCGTACTGGAGGTGCTGCGCCAACCTCTCGAGGACAAGGTCGTTACTATCAGCCGGGCGCAGGGTTCACTCACCTTTCCAGCTAACTTTCAGCTCGTCGGGGCCATGAACCCTTGCCCCTGCGGTTATTACGGGGATCCAATCAAGCCTTGCACCTGCTCTTCCACCACGATCACGCGTTATCAGAAACGGCTATCGGGGCCGCTGCTCGACCGAATAGACATCCATGTAGAAGTGCCCAGGGTCAATTACGAAAAGCTGAGTGATGAGCGCCTGGGGGAAGCTTCGGAGGTTGTGCGGCAACGAATAGAGGCGGCGCGGCAGATACAGCGGGAGCGCTTTGGCAAAGGTAATATTCACCACAATGCCGATATGGGTGTTGCTGAGGTGAGGAAGTTCTGCGTCTTGAATCCGGAAGGAAGCGCCCTGATCAAGGCTGCCATGAGCCAAATGCAGCTAACCGCCCGCGCCTACCATCGCATCCTGAAATTGGCCCGCACCATTGCCGATCTGGCTGGCGCGGCTCAAATTGTCACGAACCACCTGGCAGAAGCAATCCAGTACCGGGCGCGGACCAGCGTCTTTATCCAGTAGATCCTCGTTCTGGCGGTTCTGCGAATAGGGCGGTGTAGCTGCTCGAATGCATTGCCCACAGCAGCTTTTTACATCCGCATTACGTGCTCAAAGTACAATGAAGTCACGCTAACCAAAGGAGATTTCCATGTCATCCTCGAGACAAACTATCTTTCCGACGGCTGGGGCCAAGCCCATCGGTCCTTATTCCCCGGCCATCCGCATCGGTGAGTTTCTTTTCGCCTCCGGGCAGATCGGTTTGGACCCGCAGACCGGCAAACTGGTCTCCGGCGGCATTGCCGCCGAGACCCGCCGGGCCCTGAGCAATCTGAAGAACCTGTTCGAGTCCGGTGGGGCGTCCCTGGAAAACGTGGTGAAAACCACTTTATTTCTAACCGACATAGCCGATTTTTCCGCTGTCAACCAAATCTATGCAGAGTTTTTCCCCAAGGATCCTCCTGCTCGCTCCACCATTCAGGTTGGCGCGCTGCCGGGCGGTGCCTTATTTGAGATCGAAGCCATCGCAGTCCTCTAGCAGGATATGCCAGGAGAACTGATTTTATTGGTCGATGATGAAACCAACATCACCGACCTGGCCGCTCTGTATCTGAAGCAGGAGGGCTTTCGCACTCAGGCTGTGACCGACGGCGAAGCCGCCCTGCAGGCCGTGCAGAAGAACCGGCCTGCCCTCATGGTGCTGGACCTGATGCTCCCGAAAGTAGACGGGTACGAGGTCTGCCGCCGCCTGAGAGCGGACAGCGACCCCATTGCCATCATCATGCTCACGGCCCGCGACGACGATGTGGACAAGATCGTGGGTTTGGAAATGGGCGCCGATGATTATCTGACCAAGCCTTTCAACCCCCGCGAGTTGATGGCCCGCGTCAAGGCCCTGCTGCGCCGCAGTTCGCGGCCTGCCCAGGGTGAATCTCCACTCCATGCGGCGGATATCTGCATCGACCCCGCCCGGCATGAGGTGCGCGTCGGTGATGACCTCATTGAATTGCGCGTTCAGGAATTCAACCTCCTGCTGACCTTCGCCAAACATAAGGGCCTGGTCCTCAGCAGGGAGCAACTGTTGCAATTGGCCTGGGGTTACGAATACTTCGGCGAAACGCGCACCGTGGATGTTCACGTGGCCCAACTGCGCAAGAAGCTGGCTGCCAGCCAGGCAATTATTGAGACCGTGTCCGGCATCGGTTACAAGCTGGTGGCCTGATGTTCTCGTCCATCCGCTCGCGGCTGCTGATCACCTACTTCCTGCTTATTGGAATCACACTCGGAATCGTTACGTTGGCCCTGGTTGCGTTCCTGGTCCGCAATCCGCGCCTGGCGCGTGAGGCCGAAATCAACTTGGTTTTGGCTGCCAATGCAATGGAGCGCCAGCATCTGGCTAATACCTTGGCCGGGGATGCCGCAGCCATTGGGCAAGCCGGGGAAGAAGCCGACCAGCTACTTGGCGTCCGCGTTCTGGTGTTCACCGCCGACGGGAATCTGCTGGCCGATTCCCGCGCGGATGCCGAACCCGAGCTACGGCTGCCAGGAACGCCGGCTCACAGGGGCGCCAACGCCCAGGTAGCCGAAGCAGCAGACCAGAGCGGCCACACCTGGATATACATATCCCGGGTTTTTGCCCGCGGTTACACGCTTGTGGTTGCTTTGCCGCTGCCCCGCGCGCCCTTGTTCGCATTCTTTACCGATGAGTTGTTTCCTCCCATTGTCCGGGCAGGCTTGGCAGCTCTCTTACTGTCCTTGTTCCTTGCACTCATGATGGCGCGCTCCATCACCGCTCCCTTGCAACGCGTTTCCTCAGCCGCCCGCCAACTTGCCAAAGGCCAGATGGAAGCCATCCGACCCGAAGGGCCGACGGAATTGCAGCAACTGGCGCTTACTTTCAACGAGATGGGCAACAAGGTGGTCGCCACCCAGCAATCCCAACGCGACTTTGTGGCCAATATCTCCCACGAACTGAAGACACCGCTTACTTCGATTCAGGGTTTCGCCCAGGCCATCTTTGACGGAACTGCCCGTGGGTCCGCCGAAATTAACAAAGCCGCCCACGTGATCTCCGGCGAGGCCGGGCGCATGCAGCGGCTGGTGCAAGACCTGCTTGAATTGGCCCGTCTGGATGCCGGCGCCATTCGCCTTGACGTTCAAGTTGTGGAAGCAGATTCATTAATTAGCGAGGTGATTGGTAAGTTCGCTCTCCTGGCCAAACAAAATGGGATCAAGCTTAAGGCGAAGCCAGGCACGCGCCTGAAAGTAAAGGGTGACTTTGAACGCCTGATGCAGATCCTTTCCAACCTGGTGGAGAACGCGATTAAATATTCACCTCAAGGCGAAGAGGTGGCCATATCAACCACGGGCACAAAGGAAATCGTCGAAATAACTGTGAGTGACAAGGGCCCCGGCATCCCTACTCAGGAGGCCAAACGTATTTTTGAACGCTTCTATCAGGTAGATAAGTCTCGGAAAACCGCCGCCAGCCGTGGCGCCGGCCTGGGCTTGTCCATTGCCCAGCAGATCGCTGTGGCCCACGGCGGAAGTATCCGCGTGAAAAGTAAACCTGGCGCCGGGTCGCAGTTCATTGTACGGTTACCGGCAGCGAACTAAGACTAATTCCTTAGAATCGAATAGAATCTCCTTGCCATGCCGACCGTGAGCGTGATCGTGCCCTGCTTTAATGAGGAACGCACCATACCCCAGCTCCTTACGGCCCTTTCGCAGCAGGATTTTCCACTCAGTAGAATAGAAGTAATCATCGCGGATGGGATGTCTTCAGACGGCACACGCACGCAGATTGCTAATTTCCAGAAGGCCCATTCGGCCCTCCAGATCAGGATACTTGATAATCCAACCAGAACTATCCCTGCCGGGTTGAATCGGGCCATTGCCTCCGCTAAAGGGGATTACATCGTTCGGTTGGATGCCCACAGCGTCCCCTGCCCCGATTACATCTCACGTTGTGTGGCGGCCATCGAAGCCGGCCGCGGCTGGAATGTGGGGGGCGTATGGGATATCCAACCCGGCGGGCCGGGTTGGATGGCGAAGTCCATCGCCATCGCAGCCGCCCACCCCCTGGGTGTCGGCGATGCTTTTTACCGAATTTCCAGTCAGGCAAGGGAAGTGGACACGGTTCCCTTTGGGGCATTCAAAAAAAGCCTGGTGTCCCAGATCGGGCCATTCGATGAGAGCCTGCACAGCAACGAAGATTACGAACTCAACACACGCATCCGCCGATCGGGCGGTAAGGTATGGCTGGACCCGGCCATCAAAACCACCTACTTTGCCCGTGGCACCTTAGGAGAGTTGGCAGGGCAATACGCCCGGTACGGCTACTGGAAATGGCAGATGCTGCGCCGTTATCCCGGATCGTTACGCTTGCGCCAAGCCGTTCCTCCTTTGTTCGTGCTTAGTCTCCTAGTCCTTCCTTTCGCTGGGCTTATGTGGCCGTGGCTGCACTGGGTACTATTGGCCGAGGTGGTATCATACGTCGCGCTGCTCATCGGAGCAGCTTTGCTTAAGGTTCTCGAACACAGGCAAATCAGTTTGCTAATTGGCGTCCCTTTGGCCATGGCGACCATGCACTTTTCCTGGGGAGGCGCCTTTCTGTGGTCCTTTTTGACTCCAACGCATCGAAAATGGAAATCCCGGCACTAGCTCTATGGCAGAAGTAAAACGCGGCGCGGCGACAAAAGCCTGGCGCCTCGGCGTCCGCGAACGGCGTGTGCTGCTGATTGCGGTGGATTTCGCTGCCGCGGTGCTGGCGTTAACAATCGCCCTCTATTTTTGGGCGGCCGGGACAGATGTCAGCGTCCGGGAATTCCTTCAGCGCCCTGCCACCTGGTTCTACTTTTTGCCCCTCTTCTGGTTGGTCCTATTAGTGGAGACCTATAATCCGCACCGGGCCTCCAATTGGCGCCAAACCCTCAACGGGCTTATCTCTGCCGCCTTCGTGGGAATGGGCATTTACGTCCTGTTCTACTTCACATCGGACCCTGGCTCCCTGCCGCGCCGGGGAGTAGCCAGCTTTGCCCTCCTGGCATGGATCCTCACCGCCCTGTGGCGCCTGTTGTACATTCGCATCTTCACCTCGCCGCAGTTCACCCGGCGGGCGGTGCTACTTGGCGCAGGAGCCAGCGGCCAGGCTTTATTACAGGTGATAGGCGGCATAAAACCGGCCCCTTACCATATCGCCGGGGTCTTGGACGATGACCCGAAAAAGAAAAACAAAAAGGTGGCGGGGCATAAAGTCATCGGCGGAGGCGATCTGCTGCTTCCCTTAATCGAAGAACAAGGCGCCACGGATATTCTCGTGGCCATCAATGGAAGGATGCAAGACCCCACCTTCCGCGCCCTTCTCGAGGCCCAGGAACAAGGTATGGAGATCGTCCGCATGCCGGTGGCCTACGAAGAATTGCTCGACAGGGTCCCCGTGAACTACTTGGAGGCCGATTGGCTGGTGCGCTCCTTTGTGGATGATGCGCGGGTCAATCGCTTCTATCAAATGGGCAAACGCCTGGCAGATATTATCGGCGGCCTCATTGGCGTCGCCATCCTGGTGCTGCTCACCCCATTGATCGCCATTGCCATCCTCGTCGATTCCGGGCGCCCAGTCGTATTTTCGCAGACGCGCGCAGGCAAAGGAGGCCGGCCTTACCGCATCATCAAGTTCCGCACCATGCGCGTGGGGGCCGAGAAGCACGGCAAACCTCAGCTTGCCAAAGAAGACGACAAGCGCACCACCCGCCTCGGGCGCTTGCTGCGCAAAACCCGCCTGGATGAATGGCCCCAATTCATCAACGTGGTGCGCGGCGATATGTCACTGGTAGGTCCCCGTCCGGAACGACCGGAACTGATGGAGCATTTCGAGAAACACATCCCTTTCTATAGAGCGCGCTTACTGGAAAAACCGGGCATTACCGGTTGGGCTCAGGTGAATTACGGGTACTATGCAACCCTGGAAGAAATGTCCATCAAACTGGAGTACGACTTGTACTACATCAAACACCGCGGCCCCATCTTGGATTTCGTTATCCTGCTGCGCACCTTCGGCACCATCTTCGGCTTCCGAGGTCGCTAGTTGGCACGCGTCCTCGTCACTGGCGGGGCCGGCTTCATCGGCTCGCACCTGACCCAAGCGCTGGTCGAACGGGGTGACCATGTGCGCGTCCTCGATAACTTTTCCACAGGGAGTGCCGAGAATCTCGCCGGGGTCAAGGACAAGATTGTTTTGGTCCAGGGAGATCTGCGCAATCGAGTAAATGTTGCTGAGGCAGTCCAGGACATCGAAGTTGTTTTTCACCTCGCGGCGTTTGTTTCCGTACCCGCATCTATTGAAAAGCCGGCCGAGTGTTATCCCGTGAATGTAAACGGCACCATCGAACTGTTGGAGGCTGCCCGCCAGGTAGGCGTACGCCGAGTAATCCTCGCCTCCAGCGCGGCCGTGTACGGGCCGGGCACCGAACTCCCCTTGCGAGAGACCGCCCGGCCCGAATGCCTTTCCCCTTATGCGGCTTCCAAGCTTTTCAATGAGATCCTGACAAACCTATACAGCCGAGTCCACGGCCTCCCGGTTGTCGCCCTGCGATACTTCAATGTATATGGCCCACGCCAATCGCCCTCTTCTACGTACGCCGCAGTAATACCCAAGTTCATCCAACGCCTCAAAGCCGGACAGCCCCCCGTGGTCTTGGGGAACGGGCTGCAAACCCGCGATTTCGTCTATGTGGGCGATGTGGTCCGCGCTAACCTGCTGGCCGCTGAAGCTGAAGGATTGGAGGGGCAGGTTTTCAATATTTGCTCAGGTATTGAAACCAAAATATTGGACTTGCTGGATGTCCTTTACTCCATCATCCCCAATGCCCCTGAACCGGAGTTCGCCGCCGAGCGTCCCGGCGACGTGCCGCGCTCGCTTGGCGATCCGGGCTTTGCGGCCAAGTTGCTTGGTTTCCAAGCGCGAGTAACACTGGAAGCAGGGCTCAAACGTTGCGCGGACGAGTGGACGGCGTGAAAGTTTTCCGTACCAATAGGCTTTTCCTCGCAGACGTGGTGCTGGTGGCCCTCAGTGTGCTGACCAGCTTCATCCTTCGCCTCAACCTGGAACAATTCTTCTTGGATTACCTGCCCGCCTTTTTCTGGATGCTGCTTGCCAGCCTACTGGTCAAGCCATTTGTGTATCGGCGTTTCGGCCTTTACCAGCGCGTCTGGGCTTACGCCAGCATTGCAGAAATGAAGGTCATCGTACAGGCCGTCAGCGTGGCCTCTTTGATTGTTGCGGTGATCATTTACAGCATGTACTACTTCCGTCTATTCGCGCCTTTTGCGATATCGTTGCCCGTCTTCGATTGGCTCGTTTCCCTGGCCGCAGTGGGAGGATTGCGTTTCGGCCTGCGCTTGCTGGCGGAGAACCGCTCTGTTATCGCGCAGGCCTCCGGGGCTCGTCTGCGCAAAGTGCTCGTCGTGGGAGCTGGAGACGCCGGGGCTCTGGTCGTACGTGAGATGCTTAAGAACCCACAACTCGGCATTGTCCCGGTTGGCTATCTCGACGATGACCCGGAAAAGCGCGGCCAAAGCATCCATGGCGCCCCGGTGTTGGGCAGCTTGCCAGAGCTGCCTGCTGTCGCAAAAGCCCACCGTGTAGACGAGATCGTCATGGCCATTCCCAGCGCGCCGGGCAGTGTGCTGCGCCGATTGGCAGATGCCAGCCGTCAGGCCGACCTGCCCTTCCGCACCATGCCGGGCATCTACGAACTCATCGGGGGCAAGGTGAGTGTCAACAGGCTGCGCGAGATAGACATCACCGACCTGCTGCGCCGCAAACCCACCCAGATCGATCGGGAACGGGTAGGGGCCAGCCTGCGCGGCAAACGCGTCCTGGTCACAGGCGCCGGTGGATCGATCGCCAGCGAATTGTGCCGGCAAATTGCGCGCTGGGAACCGGGCCAATTGATGCTGCTGGGTCACGGGGAAAATAGCATTTTTGAGATACTAATCGAGTTGAGCAGCGATTTTCCTGATGTAGAGGTCCGCCCCACCATCGCCGACATTCGCGATAACAAGAGACTTGAAGCCGTCATTCAGGAATACAAACCCGACATTATCTTCCATACGGCTGCCCACAAGCACGTCCCATTGATGGAGGCCAATATTCCGGACGCGGTTACCAACAATGTACTCGGCACCCGCAACCTTGTTTCGGCCGCTGATAGCGCCGGGGTGCCGCGCCTCATCATGATCTCGACCGACAAAGCGGTGCAGCCCTCTAGCGTGTATGGCGCTACTAAGCGCCTGGCCGAATGGATCGTCTTGGACGCGGCCGAACGATCGAGGAAAGCTTACTCCGTCGTTCGCTTCGGCAACGTGCTCGGCAGCCGCGGCAGCGTGGTGCCTTTGTTCCGGCAGCAAATCGCCAGGGGTGGGCCGGTGTTGGTGACTCATCCGGAAATGGAACGCTACTTTATGACCATTCCCGAGGCGGTTCACCTGGTGCTGCAAGCCTCCGCCTTCGAAGGGACGGGGCAAGTCTACATGCTGGAGATGGGCGAACCGGTGCGCATCCTCGACCTGGCCAACGATCTCATCCGCCTCTCCGGCCTCGAACCGGGCCAGGATATCCAGATCGAATTCAGCGGCCTGCGACCGGGGGAAAAACTGAAGGAGCAGCTGTGGGAGGAAGGGGCCGGTTACGAAGGCACCGAACACCCCGATATCCGGCGGGTCATCGAACCCGAACGAGTTTCGGGGAAAAAACTGCAGGATAACGTCGCTGAACTTCTTGGCCTGGCGGAGGGATCGAACAACGAGGGCATCCTCAAGTTGCTAAACGAATTGCTGCCCGGCTCCGAAGTAGGCCTCGCTCCGCCGCCAGATTTCAAATCCATTACTTAGCACTCGAGATGTCTTCCCCCGAGAATTGGAATCAGCGCATCCTTCAGCTCCCCAACCCGCATCTTCTGCAAACCAGGGAGTGGGCGCAGGCTAAGCTCCCCTTCGGCTGGACAGCCTATTACAAAATCTGGGAAGGAAGCGGTGGACAGCTGGATGCCGCCGCCCAGATCCTGCAGCGCAGCATCCGCATCCCAGGCATTGGCAAAAGCCTCTGCATGCTTTATACACCGAAAGGCCCCTTGTTGCGCGACTGGGGCGACGAAACACTGCGCAAGCGCGTGTTTGCGGATTTGCGCGACTTCGGCCGCTCCCTTGGCGCTTTCTTTTTCAAGATAGACCCTGATGTCATTTTGCGTGCAGGGCGCGCCGGGGAAGCCGAGATGACGGCCGAGCCGTTTGGGCAGGCCATCCCTAACGATTTGAAGGCACTTGGTTGGCAATTTTCCAATGAACAAGTGCAGATGCAGAATACCATGTTGATCGACCTGCGGCTCTCGGAAGAGCAATTATTGGCGGCTATGAAGCAGAAGACACGCTACAACCTGCGGCTGGCGGAGCGCAAGGGCGTTACGGTGCGCCGCGGTGCTCCCGAGGACTTTCCCCTCCTTTATCGCATGTACGCCGAGACCTCCGTGCGCGACGGATTCGTCATCCGCAGCCAGGAGTATTACCGCGCTGTCTGGGATTCGTTTTTCTCGGCCGGCATGCTGGTCCCACTGATTGCCGAAGCCGAAGGCCAAGCGGCCGCCGGTCTCATGCTGTTCATTTTCGGCAAGCGCTCCTGGTACCTATACGGCATGTCGCGCAACTTCGCCCGCGAATGGATGCCCAACTATTTGCTGCAATGGGAAGCCATCAAGGCGAGCCGGGCGGCCGGATGCGAGTCTTACGACCTTTGGGGTGCTCCTGACGAATTCAACGAGAAAGATCCCATGTGGGGAGTGTTCCGCTTCAAACAGGGCCTGGGTGCTTACCCGGTAGGCCACATCGGCGCCTGGGACCTGCCGCTGCAGCCGCTGACATACTCGCTGTATGCGCAAGTCTTGCCGCGCGTGATTGCTGTGATGCGCTGGCGCGGGCGGCGTGGCACTCGCCGCCAGGTGTTTGCCGGAGAGCCGGGATGAAAGCCCTCCCCCGCGTGGACCTGGCCCAGTTGCCCACGCCCGTACAATCGCTGGCGCGGCTGAGCGAGAAACTAGGCAGGCCGCAACTTTGGGTCAAGCGCGACGACCAAACCGGCCTGGCCTTCGGCGGCAATAAGACCCGCAAACTAGAGCTGCTGTGCGCCGCTGCCTTGGCAGAGGGTGCCAACCTTTTAATCACCGCCGGAGCTATTCAATCCAATCATTGCCGCCAAACCGCGGCCGCGGCTGCCCGCCTCGGCCTGCAATGCACTCTGGTTCTCGTAGGCGAAGCGCCTGAGATCCGCTCCGGGAATCTGCTCCTCGACAGCTTGCTTGGTGCTGAGGTCCGTTGGACAGACAAGGCGCAGCGAGATGCCACCCTGCAGGCTGTGCATGAAGAGGCAAAACGCGCGGGGCGCAAACCGTTTCTCATTCCCTACGGCGGGTCAAATCCGCTCGGCGCAGCCGCCTATGCATTCGCTCTGAAAGAATTATTAGATCAGGGAGTCCGACCCGATTGGATCGTTTTCGCCACGTCATCCGGTGGCACCCAGGCGGGTTTGCTGGCCGGCGCCAGCTTACTCGGATACGAAGGAAGGGTACTAGGCATCAGCGTGGATGAGAGCGCCAACGACTTGCGGCCGCGCGTCGCCAAGTTAGCCGAACAGGTTGCGCTCTTGGTTGGCGAAAAGGTCATCTTCACCGAGAGTGACGTCCTTGTAAATGATGATTATCTGGGAAAAGGCTACGCCGTTTTGGGCAATCCCGAAAAAGAGGCCATCCACTTACTTGCGCAGACGGAGGGGCTGCTGGTGGATCCCGTTTATACAGGGCGCGCCGCGGCAGGCCTCATCGATTTGATTCGCCAGAAATATTTCAAAAAGCAGGACCAGGTGCTCTTCTGGCACACCGGCGGCACCCCAGCGCTGTTTGTAGATACATATAGCGAATATCTTATTTCTTCCGGCTAATCTTTACACGTCGAGGAAACAATCTCTGATAGTGGTCCCCGATTAATTCGATGGCCTGAGCGATGCGCTCGCGGTTGGCCGGGATCTGGTGCCAGCGACTGGCGCCCGAAGGGTGCGGGAATGGCACCATCCAGCGGCCATCGATCTGATGTTCCGTGCCGATCAATTCCTCTAAGGCGACATCGGGTGGAAAAAATCTCTGGATAGCAAGTCGGCCGATAGGAATAACGAGTTTTGGCTTCACCAGCTTTAGTTCTGATTCCAGAAAGTGGCTGCATAGCTCTTGCTCGTGGCGCGAGGGAACCCGGTCGCCACCGCCGGAAGTATTCTTGCCTGGAAAACACTTGGTGACCGCGGTCATGTATTGTGTTCGGCGAAACCAGTCTTCCTCGATGCCGGCCTTCGCCAGCCATTGAAACAACCGCTTGCCGCTGCCCGCATTAAACGGCCGCCCCGCTTTCACTTCGGTGACCCCAGGGGCTTGCCCAATGGTCATGATGCGCGCTCCCAACCTTCCTTTCGTGACCGCCGGCGGTTCGATAAAGTACCCCGCCGCCAGACAAGCTCGGCAGGCTCTCATCTCCAATTGCAGTTCGTCAAACTGATGTTGGCGAGCAGAAACCAAGGCGAATTTTCTCGCTGCTTAGAACAGACCCACTGCGCGCGCCCAAACGGGCGGACCCAAAATTAATAATCCGACGATCACGGCTGCCGCAGCCGCAATCACCACAGCTGCAGCACTCACGTCCTTGGCGACCTGCGCCAATTTGCTGTGCGCTGGGCTCGCCAGGTCCACCACCGCCTCTAGGGCGGTATTGAGGAACTCCGTTATCCACACCAGGGCCATAGCCAGCAAAATAAGGGCCCAACTTCCGCCGCTCAATTGGACCCACAACCCGGCCCCGAGGACAGCCAGGCTTACCACGGCATGAATCCAAGCATTGGGCTGACTGCGAAACACATGCCCAATGCCGGCAAAAGCAGGCTTGAATGAACCCAGCCGGTCGCGCAAGAACAGGATCATCTAGGGTGTTGGATATTTCTCTGAAACATTGGCCGTGATGTGCACACCAAGGCCAATGAGGATTTTTTCCTGCGCGGCCCACATGCGCGCCTTTTCTTGCGGGCTGGCGTGGTCGTGTCCCAGCAAATGCAGAAGGCCGTGCACGGTCAGCAATTGTAATTCTTCGTCCATGCGGTGGCCGCTTGCCTTGGCTTGGGCGCGTGCCCGCGGCATTGAAATAACCACATCGCCCAAATAATGCTGAGCATCGCTCGACTCGCCGGAGGGAAAAGAAAGCACATCGGGCACATGGTCTTCCCCAAGAAATTGCTGATTGAGTTCCCTTAGTTTCTTATCCCCCGTGATCACTACACTGATCCCCGTCTCCCGCCCCACTTGCTGGTCCTTTAAGACCGCTTCGACCGTCCTTGTCAACAAATCGGCACTATGCTTCTCCCGATATTGTTTGTCGATTTCGATGTGGATCATTTTTCCGGTTTCAGCGTCTTTAACGTCGGCTGCGCATCCAACGAGCCCAGCGTGTTCTCGTCTAATTCGGGATAGATCAGCCGCGGGTGGTACATGCCGCGCAAGGCCGATACATACACATCCTGAATGATCTTCAGATCGTTCATGGTCAATGTCGTATCGTCGAGTTGTTCCTGCGCAAGCCGGTTGTCGATCACGTTCTTTATCATGGCGCGCAATTCTTCGCGGGTCTTCGGCCTTTCAGCGCGCGTGCGGGCCTCGCAGCCGTCGGCCAGCATCACCAGGGCCGTCTCGCGCGACCTGGGTTTGGGGCCCGAGTAGCGGAAGTCGTTGATGTTCACTTTCTTCTCGTCGCCGCCGGCCGCCTCCAGGGCTTTCGCATATTGGTAGCGCGTAAGCAAGGTACCGTGGTGCTCGGCGATGAAATCTTTGATCCGCTTGGGTAGGTGGTGCTTGGCAGCCAACTTCAATCCGTCCGGCACATGCTGCAGGATCATCTTGGCACTTTCCTTGGGACTCAACGCGTCGTGCGGATTCTTGCTGCCAGTCACCTGATTTTCGATGAAGTAATGGGGCTGCCGCGCTTTGCCCGCGTCGTGGTAAAGGGCGCCCACGCGAGTAAGCAGTGCATCTGCCCCAATGGCTTCAGCGGCTTGTTCCGATAAATTCGCGATCAATAAACTATGTTGGTAGGTGCCGGGGGCGCCGCGCAAGATGAATTGCAGTAGCGGATGGTCCGGTCGCGCCAGCTCCAAAAGTTGCACACTGGTCGTCAGGCCAAGCCAGGGCGCTAAAAAGAGTTGCAAGACGATGGTGAGGCTTGCCGCGCCAAAACCATTCAGGGCCGCGGCACCCATTAACGTGAGCATTCCGGGCAGATCTGTCGATGCCAGCGGCAGCCGGTAAGCCAATAACACGGCAATATTTGCCACCGTAATAGCCGCCCCCGCCCAAAAGTAAGCCATCACTCGTTGCCCACCCTTCAGGAACAGAATTCCGAACAGGCTGCCTAGAAAATAATAGAGGGTCAGGTCGAAAGCGTTGGGAAGGTTGTAAGCCGCCAGGACGCTCAAAACAAACGAAAAAACCATGGCTGCCTGGGAACTATATAGGCTGGAAACCAGCAGCCCAAACCCGGCCAAAGGATAGACATAAGGCACTACGGTGCGATCGACGATGGTCAGGCGAGCAGTGATCAGGAACAGGATAAAAAGAGCGACAACCACCGTCATACCGCGCAGATCCCCGGCTAACCGGGGTTTGTAGCGCAAATAGAGCACCGCCAATATGAAAACCGCCAGGGTCAGCACCGCCGTGCTTACATAGTTCTGCCAGCTTGCCTCGGTCTGGACCAACCCGAACTGCTGCAAGGCTTCGAGGTCAGCCTCCGAAATCACTTGGCCACGTTGCGCGATGGCTTCTTCGTTTTGATACGAAACCATGACCGGCTGAACTAAGGCGCGGGCCTCTTCGCGCGCCTGCTCCGTCAGTTCCTCTGAATAAAAACTATTCGGCACTGCAAAGCCTGCGGCCAATTCGGCCACGATGGCAGCCTGGTTTTCTGGAATAGATAAGCTAACCAGGGCGGGAATAGTGCTGCGAGCTTCTTCCAGCCGGTTCTGGCGAATGCTGCTGCGCATCACTTGCTCAAGGACGACGATGGTTTCCTGTTGAACGTTCTGCCAGGCCGCGTCCGGCAATAGCAGGATATTCTGGGCGGTTTCCTGGCTGAAGCTAACGCTTTGCAAAGCGGCCAGGTCATTTATTTTCTGGTCTAGAGATGCGAAGCTATCCTGCCGCACGGTGTTTATGAACGTCAGCGCATTGCGCAGTTGCTCCAGTTGATCGCGGGCAATGTCAGCATCCGGCGGTCCGTAAATGGGGACCACGGCATTGGCGCTTTCCTCCTGCGCCTCGTCCGTGAGCACCTCACTTTGGTAGCTCAGGGCGTAGGGAGCCAGCACATCCTGGCTGGCCACATCTCCCACTTGCAGCCGCAAGGTGGCCTGGCGGCTGGAAAATGGCAACATCAGCAGCGCCAACGAGACCGCCAGACCCAAGACCCACAGTAACCCCAGGAAGTAAAGGCTGCGGGTGGGCCAGCGCGGGCTGCGCTGGGATTTCGTTTGCTCAGTCATAGGGAGTGAGGGGTTAACCTTGAAGCTTGGCGCGGACGAGTTGGCTTACTTGTCCCCCATCGGCGCGGCCCTGTATCTTGGGTAAAACGGCTTTCATCACTTTGCCCATATCGGCGGGCGTGCTGGCGCCCACTTCGGCAATGGCCGCCTGCACCAACTCTTCCAGTTCCTGGGAGCTCAACGCCTGCGGCATGAACCCTTCAAGGATACGCATCTCGGCGCGTGCTTTTTCCGCCAGGTCCCTGCGATCGGCCGTTTCTGCCTCAGCCACCGTTTCCTGACGCGATTTGACTTCCTTTCGCAGCACGCCAAGGATGGCGGGGTCGTCTAGTTCGCCCAGTTTTTGGACTTCAGCCTCTTTAATAGCCGCAAGGGCCATGCGCAACGTGCTTTTCCGCGTTGCGTCATTCTCCCGCATGGCATCCTTGAGGGCTTGTTCCAGTTGGACTTTTAAGGCCATGAAGAAATTATACCCTTGCCTACCCCATGGGATTCTGCATGAGGTGGCCGCCCAGCAAATGCATGTGCATGTGCATCACCACCTGATTGCCATCGGGTCCTGTGTTCAAGATCAGGCGGTATCCACTCTCTGCGACACCTTCTTTTTTTGCGATTTCAGGCACTATGGCCAGCATGCGTCCGGCAATGGCCTCATCTGCCGGCGTAAGGTCGTTGGTATTGGTCAGATGTCTATTGGGAACAATGAGAATATGAACAGGGGCAAGGGGATGAATATCGCGGAATGCAGTAACCCATTCATCCTGATGAAGCTTTTCCGCAGGTAATTCACCTGAAACGATCTTGCAGAAGACACAGTCATGATCGGCCATTCATCCCTCGCTCTTCTAGGCTTCGTGTACCACGAAGCCAATAGATTCTAGCATGTGCCCGGCGTGCATCTAGCGAGAATATTGCACGATCAACTCGGCGGCCAGCTCCGCTTCTTCCGAACCAGGCACCAGGGCGATGACTCTATTCAGGTGAAGGATGGCTTCTTCTATGTCTCCCTCAGCCAACAGATATAACCCCAGATAATAATGGGCTTGACTGTAATTGGGATCTATCTCTATCGCCCGTTCGAGAAAGATCAGCCCAGTTTGCCTGTTCCCCATCAGGATGTGAGCCCGGCCCAGCAATACCAAGGCCTCCCCGTCCGTGGGGTTATCCCGTGTCAGTTGATCCGCAGCCGGTAGGCCGAGCTCGCCAACAAAGAGTTCACTTTCGATGCTGTAGCGCGCCAACACCTTCCACACCTCCGGATCACGCGGAGTTAGGCTGGCGGCAGCCTCGAAATGTTGGCGGGCCTCCACCGGTTCACCCGCCAACATGGCGTTCTGGCCCCACTGGATAAAAATGGCTGGATTATTGGGATCCAACTGAGAAGCAATATAGAAATGCAGGTTAGCCTGCAGAAAATCGCCTTGCCGCTGCCAATATAGGGCATTGAACAATTGAACTGCCACGGAATCCGGATTTAACTCCATAGCGCGTTGTAACGCCGGGTAATCTTCCTCGCCGTTGTGATGCTGCGCCTCCCCCAAATATGCCCAAGCCTCTGCATATCCTTCATCAAACTGCACGGCTTTGAGCAGAGCAATTCGAGCCAACCTCCACTCCTCGATAGCAGCCAGCGCTTGCCCTGTTGCGGTAAACAGATAAGCCTGGTCTTGCTCCAGTCGGGCAGCCCGGATGGCGAGTGTCAGCCTACGGGCATCTTCGGCCGCTGGATGATCCGAAAACATGACCTGTTCGAGAAATGGCAGTGCGGCCAACGGATCATTTGCGCTCAATTCCAATCCCTGCTCATAGGCTGTGGTTAGTGTGTCCGCCGCGGGAGGCGGCGTAGGCGTGAGGATCTCTCCCGCCACCGGTGCAAGAGTGCGAAGCCAAGCGTTGGGGAGCGTAAGCAGGATCAGGCCCAACAAAATGCCGATCCAGGCCCGCTTTAAAAGCAACCCGAGCACTCGCAAATTATACGGTTTCGGCCACTCGATGGCAGCAGAGACCCTCGCGGTATAATCCCCGCGCTGCAAAGCACGGCGCTGGCCGCGTGTTTGCCTGAAGCACCGCAAATCCACAATGATCCCCCGAGGATAGATGGACTTTCAGATTAACGAAGAGCACCTCATGGCCCAAAAAATGGTGCGGGAATTCGTCCAAAAGGAAGTTGTTCCCGTCATCAAAGAATGGGATCGCAAACAGGAGATGGCTCCTTTCATATTGCCGCGCATGGCCGAGTTGGGCATCCTGGGCATTAACATCCCTGTTCGCTACGGCGGCCAAGGGTTTGATTACATTTCGCTTGGGCTGGTCTGCGAGGAACTGGAAGTGGCCGATACCACGTTGCGCGTGGTGATGTCTGTCCATATGGGTCTCAACAGCATGGCTTTGTTGCAATGGGGCACTGAAGAGCAGAAACAAAAGTTCCTGGGGCCGCAAGCCAAGGGCGAAAAATACGCCTGCTTCGGCCTCACGGAGCCGGGTGCCGGCTCCGATGTGGCCGGCATGAAGGGCACCGCCAAGCGCATGGGCGACGAATATGTACTCAATGGTGAGAAGATGTGGATCTCCCTGGCAACCAAAGCGCACCATGCTCTTGTCGTGCTGCGCACCAATCCGGATGCGGCAGATCCGCACGATGGCCTCACTGCCTTCATGTTGGAGCTGGACCGTAAAGGCGTGAAGACCGGCGATATCCATGGCAAGCTAGGTGTGCGCGCCGGCTCAACCGGTTGGATCTCCATGCAGGATGTGCATGTCCCTGCCGAGAACCGCCTCGGTGAAGAAGGGGAAGGCTTCAAGATCGCTATGTCCTGCCTGGATAACGGACGCTACACCGTGGCCGCGGGAGCTACGGGCCTCATCCGTGCCTGTCTGGAAGCCAGCGTCAAATACGCCCACGATCGCAAAGCCTTCAATCGTGAGATCGGGCAATTCCAGCTTGTGCAACAAAAGATTGCCTACATGGTGCAATCATATGAAGCCGCCCGTTTGCTTTACTTACGCGCCGGCTGGATGAAGAATGCAGGGCAGCGCAACACGCGCGAAACCTCGTTGGCCAAATGGTTCGCCACCGACGCTTCTTTCGAAGCCGCCAGCGAGGCTATCCAAGTGCATGGTGCCTATGGCTACAGTGATGAATACGACGTGGAGCGCTACCTGCGCAATTCCAAAGGCGCTGTGATCTACGAGGGCACCAGCGAAATCCATCAATTGATGCAAGCCGGCTACGCCCTTGGCTATCGAGAGGATGCCAAGTTGCGCCGTGAGCTACCCGCGTATGATGCGGAATACTGGCAGGCTGAGAAGTAGCCCGTCATTGCGAGCGAAGCGAAGCAATCCCGTGAAGAAATCAAGCTAAGCAGCAAGAAAACTTGGATCGTGAAAGCAGAACAGCTAGCCAGCGTTTATATAATGACCAATAAGCGCAATTCAGTGATCTATACCGGTGTCACCAATGATCTGATTCGCCGAATGGAAGAACATAGAACCGGCAAGGGATTCACGAGGCGTTACAAGGTAAGTAAGCTTGTTTATGTTGAAGTAACTGAGAGAATTGAAGAGGCGTTCGAGCGCGAAAAGCAAATAAAGGCGGCTCGAGGAAAAAGAAAATTGACCCAATTAACAGCATAAATCCAAAATGGAATGATTGGTTGCCCGAGATCCTCGATGAATGAATTGGCGCCTGGTGCCCGCCGAGATTGCTTCGTCAGCTGCGCCTCCTCGCAATGACGTAAGGAGACTGATTTGAAGATCGCCGTTTTCGTAAAACAAGTGCCCGATTCGGCCGCCAAAATGACGGTCAATAATGGCGTCGCCAGTTGGGGCGACGCCCCCCTGGTCATCAACCCCTGGGACGAATACGCCGTCGAAGCCGCCTTACAGTTGGCCGAAAAACATGGCGGTCAAGTGACCGCCCTGACCCTCGGCGGCGAGAGCGCCAAAGAGGCGCTTAAGCATGCCTTGGCTATGGGCTGTGCCCAAGCCATCCTGATCTCTGACCCCGCTCTCTCCGCCCCGGACGCGGGCGCCACCTCTCGCGTACTGGCCGCCGCGGTCAAGAAACTCGGTGATATCGAGCTGGCTGTCTTCGGCAAGCAGGCCATTGACTCCGATACAGGACTTACTCCAGCAATGACCGCTCGAGTGCTCGGTTGGCCAGCGCTGACGCTTGTCGCCGCCATTTCTCAATTGGATCCCGCGGCCAAAACAATCCGCGTGGAGCGCGGCATCGAGGAAGGCCGTCAGATCGTAGATGGCAAGCTGCCCGCCGTGCTCAGCATCGTCAAGGATTTCGGCGAGCCGCGCTATCCCTCTTTCATGGGCATTCGCAAGGCCTCCAAAGCCGAAATCCCCACCTGGTCGCTGGGCGATCTAGGGATCTCCGCTCCACAATCGAAAGTTACCTGGCCGGAAATATCGGGCCTTGCGCAGCGCGAAGTGACCAACGAAATGATCACAGGCAGCACCCCGGACGAAATTGCCGCCAAGCTGGCCGACAAACTCATTGCCGAAGGGGTGCTGTGATGGCCGGCAAAATCTTCGTGTATATCGACCATTTCAAGGGCAAAGCACTGCCTGCATCCTGGGAAGTGGTGGGCGCGGCGCGCAAATTAGCCAGTGAGCTGGGCGCTTCGGTGAGCGCGGTGATTCTCGGCAGCAACGCCGAGAGCCTGGCCCAAACCGCCATCTACTGTGGCGCCGATGAGGCTTTCGTCACGGAGGATACAAGCTTGGCCGATTACCGGCCGGAACCTTATGCGACCCTACTGTCCAAATTAGCCAAGGAACACCAACCCGAAGCGATCTTCTTTCCCACCAGCACGCGCGGCCGGGAGCTGGCCGCCATGGCGGCCGTTGATCTGGATAGCGGTGTCGTGCCCGACGTCATCGAAATCAAGAATGAAGGCGGCAAGTTGGTTGCCACTCGCCCCATCTATGCAGGCAAATTACTATCCAAGGTCGTGTGCAAGACCAAGCCGCAGATCCTTACGTTGCGGGTGCGCGCCTTCACCAAACCCGTGGAAGACGCCAATCGCTCCGGAACGGTCACCAAGGTTCCCGCGGCAATGAGCGAAGCCGACATCCCTACCAAAATGGTGGACTACGCCACCGTTGAGGGCCGCGTCTCCCTTGGTGATGCGGCCATTATCGTGTCCGGTGGGCGCGGCACCTCCAACAATCCCAATCTCACTCCGCCCGCCCAGATCACCGACGAAAAGCAAAAAGAGATCTGGCGCGCCCAGCAGGGCTTCAAGATGATCGGCGAACTGGCCGAGGCCCTGGGTGCCGCGGTGGGCGCCAGCCGCGCCGCCGTGGATGCCGGCTATGTCCCCTACGCCCACCAGGTGGGCCAGACCGGCAAGGTGGTCTCACCCGATCTGTACATCGCCCTCGGTATTTCGGGCGCCATCCAGCATTTGGCCGGCATGCGCACCAGCAAAGTGATAGTGGCCGTCAACAAAGATCCGGATGCCCCAATATTCAAACTGGCCCGCTACGGTATTGTGGGAGACCTGCACGAGATCGTGCCCGCCTTAGCCAGAGCTTTCAAGGAGAGGCTGCACAAATAAAAATGCCCAGAAGGGTGCAGGTATCTGCGCCCTTCTTTTTTCGATAAAGACCCGTGCTAGATAACAAAGTCATCAGGATCGCCTACCTTGGCTACATAGCCTTAGGGACCTTTGACGGCCTAATCGGCGTGGTGTTGTCATCATCATGACCGCACAGGGTTTTCGCGGGCCGTTTTACGCTTCGCGGAATTAGCCTAAGGGCGTTCGCCTCTACCCAGGATAACTGAACTCGCCGACGAATTCTCCATTCAGCCACACGCTATACGTACCATCAGGCGCCCCGCCCATCGGAAGAGGCAGGTTTTCGTCAAGGGGTTGCAAGACCTGTGTGCACATCACTGCAGGGTCGCTTTCGCTCCAGACGGTGAAATCGACGCGGAAGCGATCTTCGGGCGTGCCTATCTGATAGGAATAGTTGAATTCATGGCAAGGGGTGGGCAGGTTACCGGTGATGTGCAGGGCCACTTGCAC
The DNA here is from genome assembly GCA_040882365.1 of Anaerolineales bacterium. Classification (GTDB taxonomy): domain Bacteria; phylum Chloroflexota; class Anaerolineae; order Anaerolineales; family UBA11579; genus JAMCZK01. Next base: position 24,172 of record JBBEBI010000038.1, on the reverse strand, counting down.
CGGATAGCTTTCCATTATCAAAAGATCCGCGGTATCAATGTAGACAGCCCCGCCCGCCGGTACCGGCGTCCGTTCCATCGTGGGGGTCGGCGAATTTACCGAACAGGCCGTTTCCACAGCAAACAAAAGGGGAAGAGTTAGTTTCGCTAGAAGTTTCATATACAGTTATGCTCACGAATCTTCGACCTCGGTAGTTCCATTAGCCTTTGACAACCGCGACCGGGCGCAAGCGCGCCACCTTGCAGGCAATCCCCGCTCTAACAACTGTGTCGACCACAGCATCCACATCTTTATAGGCCTGAGGAGCCTCCTCAGCCAGACCCGGTAGTGAACCCGCTTGCACGTGGATGCCGCGCGCCTCCAATTCCTTGATCAGGTCGGAACCGCGCACGGTCTTCTTGGCTTGCGAGCGGCTCATAGTGCGCCCCGCCCCATGGCAAGTTGAACCGAAGGAGCGCTGCATGCTCCCTTCGGTGCCCACAAGCACCCAGGATGCCGTGCCCATGCTGCCCGGCACCAGCACCGGCTGGCCGATCTTTTGAAATTCCGGCGGCAGGCCTGGCGCCCCCGGCCCAAAGGCACGCGTGGCACCCTTACGGTGCACGCAAACACGCATCTCCTTGCCGCCCACCTGATGTGTCTCTACTTTCCCCATGTTGTGAGCAATGTCGTATACCTGGTGCAGGTGCCAGTTCTCGACGCGGCCCGCCAGGGCTTCTTCAAATGCCTGGCGGGCGTGATAGGCGAGCAACTGGCGATTGGCAAACGCGAAGTTGGCCGCAGCATTCATGGCCCCGATGTAGGCTTTGCCATCCGCGGAATCCATCGGGGCACACACCAGCTCGCGGTCGGGGAGCTGGATGTTGTAACGTTGCACGGCCGATTGGAAGCTGCTTACATAATCGGTACAGATCTGGTGCCCGAAGCCGCGGGAACCACAATGGATCATCAAAGTAAGGCAGCCTGCGCGTAAACCCATCACGTCGGCGGCTTTTCTATCGAATACCTGTTCCACCACCTCGACTTCAATAAAATGGTTGCCGGCGCCCAGTGTGCCGATCTGATTGGAACCCCTCTGCCGGGCGCGCTTGCTCACCGCATCAGGTTGTGCGCCGGCAATGCGCCCGAATTCCTCCGTGCGCGGCAAATCGGCTTCGCTGGCAAATCCTTTCTTCAGCGTCCAGCGGGCGCCGTCGCGCATCACCTCTTCCAACTCTTTTTCGCTCAGGCGATAGTGGCCGCCCTGCCCGACGCCACTGGGGCAGTGCCGGTTAAGCGCCGCGGCCAACTCGTCTAGTTCACCTGCCGCTGCATCCAGCTCAATGCGGGACGCCAACAAACGCACGCCGCAGTTGATGTCGTAGCCAATGGCACCAGGTGATATCACTCCATCTGGGACACGCGTGGCAGCTACGCCGCCGATGGGAAAGCCATATCCCTGGTGCATATCGGGCATTATCAGCACGCGCCCAACCAGGCCGGGCAAGGTGGTGGCGTTCACCGCCTGCTCCAAAGATTTATCGCCGGCAATTGCTTCCAATAGCTCGCGCGTGGCGAAGATGTGCACGGGCACGCGCATATCCGCGCGATAGGTAGTGGGGATCTCCCACTCCACATCACTGATTTTCTTCACATCGGTTAGAGCGACCATGGGCCCTCAAACGTCAAACACGAGTACCGCTTGCAAACCAGTTGATTTCTTTTCGACCACCAGGTTGTGATAGGTGACCGCTTTGATCTCCTTCTTCTGTTCCACAATAGGCCCGCCTTCTAATCGGGCGTTCGCCATGCTCTCGGACACGGACAGTTCGAATGTGTCGAAGGCCAGCCACTCTTCCTCCGCTATGTGCAGCAGTTCGCCCAGGAACGAGACCAGCAGCCCCTCCGCATCCGTTGCTTCCACCCGAAGGCTGCGCAGTTCTCGCCTGTCGCTGGCAATACGGATGCCGCACAGGTCTTGCATACCCCGCGCGGCTTGCTCCAGCAGGCCGGCCAGATCTGGTGCCCAAACGCGCAGCGACCAATCCGCGGTGTGTTCCAGCTCCTCAAAGCCGGCCAACTCCAAGTCTGGCATAGTCCTTCCTAATCATAATAACAATTAATCGCAAATAAAAGAACGGTGCGCGGCTGAAGGCGAGACGATAAAATACGAAGGATGGATAGCTCCCTGAGCAGGTTCGAGGCCCGTTTGCAGCGGCTTATCGAGGAAGGCACGGCCAAGCTTTTTTCTTCTCGAGACGTGAAGGGTCAGCTGGCATCCAACCTCGTTGAAGCCATGCTCATGGAGGTCGAATTTGGCGAAGGGGAGGCCTTGGTGGCCCCGGGAATCTATACTATCCAGGCCAGCGCGGAACACGCTTCGGCGCTCCAATCCAACCAGAACTTGCTCGATGAGCTAAAAGCAGCCTTGCAGACGGCGGCGGCCGAATCGGCCATCTCTCTGGCTTGCGTTCCCGTGCTACACATTTCCCCGCAGGAGGGATTGAAACCAGGGGAGTTCCGCGTGCGCTGTTCAGGCATTGGCGAAAGCGTGGGCCAAACGCAATCCCTGCCTCCAGCCCCTCCCCTCACCCAACATCCCATCCCTGCGGGCGCCTTTCTGATCGTGGGCGGTGTGGATATCTTCCCCCTCACTCTGCCCATCGTGAACATCGGCCGTAAAAAAGACAATCACCTGGTGATTGAAAATCCCGCCGTTTCTCGCCGCCACGCCCAACTGCGCGCCATCTCGGGGCAATACCATCTCTTTGATCTGGGGTCCACGGGTGGGTCAAAAGTCAACAACGTGGATGTGAAAACTGCGGTGCTGCTGGCCGGGGATGTCATTTCGCTGGCCGGTGTGCCCATCATTTACGGCCAGGATGCAGCTCAGTCTCCTGGCGAGACCCAGGAGTACAGACCCGGCGAAAACGGCAAGGACCAGGCTTCCTGATTTTGCATGGAAAATCTCGGCGCCTATTTCCTCTTGGCCTTGCGCCTGTTTATGGGCGTTGCCCTGTACGCCTTTTTGGGATGGTGCTTTTTGATCCTTTGGCGCGATCTGCGGCACCAGGCCGCCAGCGTCGCCAAGCAGCGCGTACCCGCGTTACATTTATCCTTGGTGGGCAAAAATGGCGTCGGCGAGTCACTTCGCTTCACCGCCTCGGAAATAATCATCGGGCGGCACCCGAGCTGCGAATGGATGATCGCAGATGACACCATCTCAGCCCGCCACGCCCGGCTGGCCTTCCACCACGACCAGTGGTGGCTGGAGGATCTGGGGTCGCGCAATGGAACCTTCCTGAATGAGCAAGCACTCAGCAGCCCCGTCGTTCTCGCCGAGCACGACCAGGTTCGCTGCGGCCAGGTTGGTTTTACAATTGAGTTCGATGGCGCGCCAAAATAAAGCCGTGAATAAAAATCCTCGACTGGGCATTATCGGAGGCTCGGGTCTTTATGCCATCCCTGAGCTGGCGGGTAGACGCGAGGTTGAAGTCGAAACGCCGTTTGGAGAGCCCAGTTCGCCGGTCATCATCGGTACGTTGGCTGGCCGCCACGTCGCCTTCCTGGCCCGCCATGGCATCGGCCACACGATCCCACCTTCAAAGGTAAATTACCGCGCCAACATATATGCCCTCAAATCCCTGGGCGTCCGTTTTGTGGCCGCGGTCAGCGCCTGCGGATCCTTGCGCGAGGACTACGCCCCCGGAAACGTGGTCATCCCCACTCAACTCTTCGATCTGACGCATGGTCGAGCGCGCACATTTTTCGATGAACCGGGCTTGGTAGCGCACATAGGGGCCGCCGAACCATTCTGCAACGCCTTCGGCAAACAATTGAACAAAGCCTGCAAAAAGGCGAAGGCGACTGTGCACCTGGGCGGCAGCTACATCACCATCGAGGGGCCGCGCTTTTCCACCCGCTCCGAGTCGAACTGCTACCGTTCCTGGGGCCACTCGATCATTGGCATGACAACATCGCCCGAAGCCTTCCTGGCGCGTGAAGCTGAACTGTGTTATGCGGTGATGGCGCACGTGACGGACTATGATGTATGGCACGAAGAGCCGGTCAACGTGGATATGGTGATCAACACCATGAAGAAAAATCTTAACATGGCGCAGCAGGCCATTCGCAACCTGGCCGCTAATCTGGACGAGCAACAGGAGTGCGATTGCGGCGCTGCATTGGCCAACGCGTTCGTCACCGCCCCCAAGCGCGTGTCCAAAGCCCGCGCCAGGAAATTGGGCATCTTGGTAGACAAGTATCTAAACAAATGAGAATGCTGCAACCTTTGCGGCGATTGTTGCCCGCCAACACTTCCGCCAGCTTGCTCAGGCTGGCGGCTTTGTTCGTGGGCGCATATGCCTTAGCGCTCACCATCTCCCCGGCGGTGCGCCAGCGGGCCTTCGAGGGGCTCGGACAATTGCGCTGGGCGCATTGGCTGGGGCTGGCGGTTTGGCTGGGCTCGTTCGTCGTTCTTCACCGCCAGGTACGCAAGCATTTCCCTCATCGCGATATTTTTCTCGTCCCGCTGGTGGCTTTCCTGTCCGGCTGGGGGCTGCTCACCATCTGGCGGCTCACAACTGTGTTTGGATTGCGCCAGTCTTTATGGGTGGCGGTGTGCACGGGCTTATTCATCCTTGCCCTGCGAGCTAAAGATCAAATACTGCCAACTTTGCGCCGCTACAAATATCTCATCCTATTGGCCGGTTTCGCCATCACCGCCTTGACCATCTTCTTCGGCACCAACCCCTCCGGCATCGAGCCCCGCTTGTGGCTGGGCTGCTGCGGCGTTTACTTCCAACCCTCGGAGATACTGAAATTGCTTCTCGTCATTTATCTGGCCGCCTATCTTGCCGACCGGCAGCCACTAACCTCGGGGTGGCTTGCGCTGCTGGTGCCCACCGCGCTGATGACCGGAGTAGCCTTGCTCTTGCTGCTCGGCCAGCATGATCTCGGCACCGCCTGGGTCTTTATTTTCATCTACATGATCATGATCTATGCCGCAGCGGGCAAGCGGCGCGTGCTGGTGGCCAGCCTGTTCATCCTCGTCGTGGCGCTGATCGCCGGCTACGAACTGGTGGGCTTAGTGCACCAGCGCGTCGAGATTTGGATCAATCCCTGGGCGGATCCCAGCGGTTCCGGCTATCAGATCGTCCAAGGCATCTTGGCCGTGGCCTCAGGCGGGATGCTGGGCCGGGGGCCGGGCATGGGAAGCCCGGGCATTGTGCCCGTTTCCCACAGCGACTTCATCTACACCTCCATCGTCGAAGAGACGGGGTTGGTCGGTGCTATTGCGTTGCTCCTGTTGATCAGCTTGCTTTGCTTGCGGGCCCTGCGCATCTCCTTGCAGGCGCGCGACACCTACCAGCGATACCTGGCCATCGGCCTTTGTGCTTATCTGGCCAGCCAAAGCATTCTGATCATCGGCGGTAACATACGCATGTTGCCGCTCACGGGAGTAACGTTGCCCTTCGTATCCTACGGCGGCTCCTCCCTGCTGGCTTCGTTCATTGCCCTGTTGCTGCTATGCCTGATCAGCAACGACGGAATCAACCGCGCCGCCCCGTTGCCCGGCTCGCGCCCCACCCTGGCGATCGCTGGCATCATCTTCGCCGCATTCGGCACCGCGGCCCTCACGACCGGTTGGTGGAGCCTGACCCGCGGGCCGGACCTGCTGACCCGGGCGGATAATGCGCGCCGGGCCTTATCGGACCGCTATGTGGCCCGCGGCGCGCTGGTGGATCGCAACAGGGAAATCTTCAGTCGAACAACGGGGCAGAGAGGGGAGTACCAGAGGGAATATCTCCTTCCTGATCTGGCCAATGTCCTGGGCTATTCCCACGAAGCTTTCGGCCAATCGGGCCTGGAAGCTGGCCTGGACGGTATCTTGCGCGGTGAAGAATACCAGCCAACTCTTGGATTATGGCTAAGCCACTTGCTTTACGGGGAACCCTCTCCGGGCCTGGATGTGCGCATTAGCTTGGATGCAGAACTGACTACCCTGGCCAATGATCTGCTGGCAGGCCAAACCGGAGCGGCGGTGGTGCTTGAGGCGGAGACAGGCGAGGTGCTGACCTTGGCTTCGCAGCCCGGTTTTGACCCCAAAGAGCTCAATAAAAACTGGGAGGCGCTCTCCAGAGCGGATGATTCGCCGCTGTTGAACAGAGCGGCGCAAGGAGCCTATCCGCCGGGCACGACACTAGGACCGTTCCTGCTTGCTGCGGCGCGTTCTGCCGGGGTTGTGCCCCAACTGCCTACGGAATTAGAGTTTACATTCAACGACCAGCGTTTCGACTGCCTCACGAATCCCGAAGGTATCCAGAGTTGGGACGTACTGATTGCATCTGCGTGTCCGGGCGCGCTGGTCCAATTGGGCCTGTCTCTGGGCGGTGAGCAATTATTGGCCCTGTTCAATGACCTTGGTTTTTACGCAGCGCCGGATCTTCCTTTGGAGCTGCACGCCGAGGTAATGCCGGCTAACCTGGACTTGCCGGAGGCGGCTGCCATCGGGCAAGGCGGCTTATTGATCAGCCCGCTTCAAATGGCGCGGGCGATCTGTTCTCTTAGCAACTTCGGCCAAATGACGGAGCCCAAGATCGTGCTGGAGATCGAGCAAGCCGGTGGCGGTTGGCAACCTTTCGGGTCACTGGCAGAAACGCGTCAGATTGTGAACGGGACTTTTGCATCCGGCATGGCCCAAAATCTGAGTTATCCCGCCCTTTCGATATGGGAACTGACCGGCCAGGCACTCGGAGAGGGTGGCCAGAGCTACACCTGGTACCTGGCAGGCAGTTTGGCCGACCAAGCCTCTGCGGATCAATGCGTGGTGGTCTTGCTGGAGAGCGATGACCCCGTTGGCGCGCGCTCAATCGGCCGGGACTTGCTCTCCGCCGCGAGAGATTAGTTTTCTAGCCTGACGAACTTACGTTTGCCGACCTGCAGCACGCCCGGCCGCGACAAGGGCTGGTTCGGGTCGTCCAGCACTTCTCCATCTAACCTCACCCCATTCTGCTCGATCAGCCGGCGGCCTTCGCTTTTGCTCTTCGCCAATCCTGCGTTCAACAGCACGTCCAGGACCGAGAGCCCCGCGGTGAACTTGTGCACGGGTATATCCGCCGGGGATTCGCCTTGCTGAAAGACACGGGCGAAGTTGTCTTGAGCCGCCTTGGCAGCTTCCACCCCATAGAAGATCTCCGTAATCTCCAGGGCGATCTGCGCTTTGGCATCCCGCGGGTGCAGCTTGCCCACGGCGACTGCCTTTTCTTTGGCGGCAATATCTCCGGCGGTCCAGCGGGTAGCCAGGCGCATAAAGAGGCCCATGGCTTTGTCAGGCACGCTCATCACCTTGCCGTACATATCATCGGCGTTTGTGTTGAGCGGGATGTGGTTGCCCAGGGACTTGCTCATCTTCTTCTCGCCATCTGTGCCGGGCAGGATGCCCATGATGATGCCGATGTTGGGCTTGGCGCCCAGCGCGGTCATCAGCTTGCGGGCGGCGGTGACAATGTTGAAGAGTTGATCCGAGCCGCCCACTTGCACGTCGGCCTTCAGCATGTAAGCATCGTATCCCTGCATGAGGGAGTAGAAGGTCTCGTGGAGATAGATAGCGTCGCCCTTATCCCAACGCTCGCGGAAGTTTTCGCGGGTGAGGAATTGCTGCACGGTAAAGTTGGAAGCGAAGCCGATCAGATCGGCAAAGGTGACTTTCGAGAGCCACTCGGCGTTGAAGCGCACCTCGGTCTTGTGGCGGTCCAGGACCCGGAAAGCCTGCTCGGCATACGTGCGTCCGTTCTCCTCCACCTGTTGGGGGGTCAACTGGGGGCGCAACTTGTCCTGATCCGACGGGTCGCCGATCAGCGACGTGTAGGTGCCGATGAGGAAGATAACTTCGTGGCCGAGGTCCTGGAATTGGCGCAGCTTGCGCATGGGGATGGTGTGGCCTAAATGCAGGTCGGTGGTGCGCGGGTCGAAGCCGGCGTAGACGCGCAGCTTGCGGCTGGCCTTTTCCGCCTCCGCTAGGCGCTCGCGCAACTCCGCCTGCATGGCGGCGCGCAGTTGATCGTCGCCATATTCGGTGCCTTGCATCAGTGTGGCTACCTGTTCATCGATGTTCATGCTGATCTCCGCCCTTAAATATAGCACGCGTAGTCCATTGGGCGATTACTACACGCCCATGCTATAATCGCCCAATCTTATTTTTAGCCAATGCCCGGCGCTTATGCAAAGTAATCTCAAGGAACCCGTCCTCGTTCTGAATGCCAATTTCGAGCCCCTGAATGTGTGCACCATCCGGCGCGCCATGGGGTTGATCTTCGGCGAAAAGGCTTCCATGCTGCTCAACGGACGAGGTGAAATCCACACTGCCCGGGCCATGTATCCCGCCCCCTCCGTCATCCGCTTGGACCGCATGATCAAACGCCCCCGGCCCCACGTGAAATTGAACAAACAGGAGATCTTCCGGCGGGACGACTTTACTTGCCAGTATTGCGGCACCCGGACCGACGAGCTGACCCTGGATCACGTGATCCCGCGCCGCCTGGGCGGCCAGCACAGCTGGGAAAACCTGGTTACCGCCTGTCGAAGCTGCAATCATCGTAAAGGCGGCCGCATGGTGGAAAGCGCCGGCATGAATTTGCTCAAGAACCCACATACCCCCACTGCCTCCGCGCAGTACATTTTCGGCCGTTACCTAAGCAGTATCAAGGAATGGTCAAGTTACATCGAGGGCTGGTAGAAGCCCTTTTTTGTTTCCGTTAATCCCAGTTTCAATTTAAATGGTCGGGCATTAACGATATCGCTTGAGGGCGTTGTAAAGGATGTAATTACGAGTCTCTTCCAGTTCGCGTTCATCGAGATACCATCGACTGGCAAGATCCAACGATTGCCCCCAGCGAACCTTTTGGCCGTCCATGTGGACTAGGCTGGCGTAGAGGCGACGCATGCGGCGCCCCTACATGATTTTTGGCGTTCTGGACTGCATTGGGGGGCTCGATTTCGTTATATAGAATTCCATGCACGTGGTTCGGCATGACTACAAAAGCATCTAGTGTTACTTGGGAAAAAGGATGTGCGATTTCGAGCCATAATCGTTGCGCTATTTGCCCCCACTCGTTGAGAAGGATTTGCTCGCTCTGAATCTTGCCAAATACTTGGTTGCTTGAGCTTGGTTGTAATAGTCACAAAATAGGCGCCGGGAGAAGAATAGTCATACTCGGGTAATCGAATAGAACGCCGCCCCTTTGCTTGCATCAGTCCCCCAGCATCTCTCGCGCTATGACCAGGCGCTGGATCTCGCTGGTGCCTTCCCCAATGGTCATCAGGCGCGCGTCGCGGTAGATGCGCTCCACGGGGTATTCGCTCGAATAGCCATAGCCGCCGTGGATCTGGATGGCGTCGCGGCACACCTTCTCCGCCGCTTCCGTGGCGAACAGTTTGGCCATGGCGGCTTCCTTGGTGAATGGTTTTCCCTGCTGCTTGGCAAACGCGGCCCGGTAAACCATGAGGCGAGCAGCGCTGATGTTGGTCTCCGCATCGGCCAGCATCCATTGGACAGCCTGGTAGCTGGCAATCGGCTGCCCGAAGGTCTGCCGCTCCTTGGCGTATTTCACGGCCTCGTCCAGCGCGGCCTGCGCCAGGCCGGTGGCCAGGGCGCCGATGCCGATGCGGCCGCCATCCAGAGTGGCCAGGGTGTATTGCAAGCCTTTGCCGCGCTCCCCTACAAGGTTGGCGGCGGGCACGCGCACGTTTTGATAGCTGACCGCATGAGTGGGGGAACCGTGCAAGCCCATCTTCTTTTCTGCCGGGCCAATGGAGAGACCGGCGGAGTCCGTGGGCACTACGATGAGGCTTAGGCTGCCGGAACCGGAGCCTCGTTCCGTGCGCACCAGGGTAACGATGAAATCTGCGATTGAGGCGTTAGTGCACCACATCTTGCTGCCATTGATAAACCATTCATCCCCGTGAAGTTCGGCGCGGGTCTCCACACCGCCCTTGAGATCGGAGCCGGCGCCGGGCTCAGTCAGGGCCAAAGCCGCCAGTTTGCCTTTGCCGGTTGCCGCCTTGGGTAGGAAGCGCTGCTTGAGGTCCTCGGAGCCAAAATTAGCGACGGGGGCGCAACCCAAGCCATTGTGGGCTGCGATGGCCAAGGCGGTACTGCCGCAGCCCCAGCCTAGTTGCTCGATGGCGATGGCGGCGCTGACCGCGTCCACGCCGCCCCCGTATTGCTCCGCCACGTTGAGGGCCAGAAGGCCGAGGGGACCCATCCTCTCGACGGCAGCCCAATTGAATTCACCGGTTTCGTCCACTTCCTTGGCTTTAGGTTTGACTTCTTTAGCAACGAAATCGTGAATGGCATTGCGCCAGAGTATTTGTTCGTCAGTGAGGTCAAAATTCATTAGTCAGGGTCCTTTGATAGCATGGGGCTGGATCAGGTTGTCAAGTTGTTGTTGGAAATAGGGGAAGGGGTCGATACATCTTGACAAGCGCATAGGCGAAGAGCAGATGTTGAGTATAAACGATAAGGAATCGTCAGGCCCGCGGCATGGGCCACAACGTTTAGAATTAGGCTTATCCATGTCCGATGTAAAAATTGAGGCGAGCTGGAAAGAGAAGCTGGAGGTGGAATTCGAGAAGCCCTATTTCCAGCAGTTGGCCGCGTTCGTGCACGAAGAATACCAGAAATACACTATTTATCCTCCGGGCGGCAAGATTTTCAATGCATTTGACAAATGCACGTTCGACAAGGTCAAGGTGGTAATCCTTGGGCAAGATCCTTACCACGGCCCGAGGCAGGCCAACGGGCTGTGCTTTTCGGTGAACGAAGGCTTGCCGCTTCCGCCCTCGCTGGTAAATATCTACAAGGAATTGAAAGCTGACCTTGGCGTGCAGCCGCCGGCCAGCGGCAACTTGGAGCGCTGGGCGCAGCAGGGCGTGCTGCTATTGAACGCCACGCTGACGGTGCGCCAGGGGCAGGCCGGGTCGCATCAGGGCAGGGGTTGGGAGACTTTCACGGATGCGGTGCTGCGCATCCTTTCGGAGCAGCGCGAGGGGCTGGTGTTCACCCTGTGGGGCGCGTATGCTAAGCGCAAGGGCGCGCTGATCGACCGCAACCAGCATTACGTGATCGAGTCGGCGCACCCGTCGCCGCTTTCGGCGAGCAGCGGCTTCTTCGGCAGCCGGCCGTTCTCGAAGGCCAACGGTTTCTTGGAGTCGAAGGGACAGGCCCCGATCGATTGGTAGGGGCAGTTTGAGGCTTCAAAAGTCTTAAATAGTAATCAAGAGGATGGCAATCAGGGCGGCAACCACACCGGCCGCCTGAAGGCGAGAGATGCGTTCCTTAGCGATCAGCAGGGCCAGTAGCACAGTGACTGCCGGGTAGAGCGAGACGAGCACGGCGGACAAATCCAGGCGGCCCGTTTGCACGGCTTGCAGGAAGAAGAAGTTGCCGCCGACATCTAGCAGGCCGGAGGCCACAAGCAAGCCCCAGGGGGGTTTTGAAGGAACAAGGGGCTGACGGGTGACGACAAAGTATCCCGCCAGCAGCAAACCTGCAACCAGGCGGCTGGCAACCAGCGGCCAGAAGATCACGCCTACCGAGATCTGGTCCAGCATGGTGAAGAAAAGGCCAAAGCCGAGGCCGGCAACCAGGGCCAAGCCGATGCCAGCGGGCCTGCTTTTTTCGTTTCCCTGGCTGGAGAGCAGCCAGATGCTGGCAAAAGCGAGAGCGAAGCCGAGCAATTGACCTTGATGCGGCACGCCCTCACTAAAAGCGGTGATCACCACCGGAATGGCGGCCGCTAATATAGCGGAGACCGGCGCAACGATGCTCATGCGGCCGACGGTGAAGCCGCGCAGCATGAAAATGAAGCCGCCCGTGCCCAGCATGCCCGCCAAGACGCCCCAGGCCAGATCGGCGAAGGCGGGAATTGGCTCGGCGCCGAGCAGAGTCAAAATGAGAAGGCCGGCCAGGCCGACGATGAAGGAAAGAAGCAGGGTGTAAAGTGCGCCGATGCGGCGGGCGGACAGACCGCTGACGAAGTCGCCGGAACCCCAGGCGACGGCGGCGGATAAGGCGAAGAGGGCGGCGATGAAGGGCGCGGGCATGGGAGCATTGCGATGATAATCGAAACCAGCAAAGACGATATGAGACAGTTAAATATTCCCCGATAGAGACGTAAACTGAAATCAGGACTTTGGTGCCTATCCTTGCAAAGGAGTGGAATATGGTCCTCCCCGCAGAACTGAAAGTGAATGTTATTGAGTTCCCAGGGGCTCAACTAGTGGTTAGCCGGGCAACCAAATTTCCTGAGGATTTAAAAGGCTGCTGGCAGCGCCTGGAATCCAAATTGAGGTCGCTGAAAGGCAGAAGCTTCTATGGCCTGGCCTTTACTGAAGGCGACAAGATCACTTACTATGCGACCCTGGAAACAAGTGATCCGGAAGAAATCAAGGCCCTTGGCCTTCCCACCATGCTCCTAGGTAGCGGAAAGTACGTCTGTGTGAAGTTGCTAAACTGGAGCGAGCATACAGGGGAGATCGGCGAAATCTTCGCATTTCTGCATTCCAAGTACATGAAAGACTCCAGCAGGCCCGATGTTGAGTTCTATCGCAGCCAAGCAGAATTGCATCTCTTGATGCCAATCATGGAATAAGCAGCCTCGCTTGGCGCCCTCACTCGGAATGACAAAGAAAAAAGCACTAATAATCATTGCGCGCGTCTGATCTCCTCCACCGCTTCCGGATTGACTAGCGACGAGGTATCGCCGGCAGGTTCGCCGAGATAGGCGGCGCGCACCATGCGGCGCATCACCTTGGCGTTGCGCGTCTTGGGCAGATCGCTGACGAAGAGCAGGGCTTTGGGCGCCAGCGGCTTGCCAAGGGCGGCCACCAGGCTGGCGCGCAGTTCCTTGCGCAATTCCTCCGTGGCTGCGGCACCGGACTGAAGGACGCAAAAGCAAACCACCTGGTTTCCCTTGAGCTCGTCGGGCACGGCGATGGCGGCTGCTTCCACGACTTGCGGATGCGCAACCAATACGGATTCGACTTCGGCCGGGCCAAGGCGCTTGCCGGCCACCTTGATGGTGTCGTCGGAGCGGCCGAGGATGTACCAGAGGCCATCCCCGTCCTTGGCAGCCCAGTCGCCGTGCACCCACACGTTCGGCCAGCGCGACCAATACGTCTCTTCATAGCGGGCGGGGTCTTTCCAGAAGCCGCGGGTCATGCCGATCCATGGCGCTTTGATGACCAGTTCGCCCACTTCGCCGGTGACGGATTCGCCGGCTTCGTTGAAGACGTCGGCGGCCATGCCAGGGCAAGGCCCGGCGAAGGCCGTGGCCTTGAGCGGCAGGATGGGGTTTCCCATCAGGATGCCGCCCGAGATCTCCGTGCCGCCGGAATAGTTGATGATGGGCCGCTTGGATTCACCGACGACCTCGAAGAGCCAATGCCAGGGGTCGGGATTCCAGGGTTCGCCGGTGGAGGCAAAATAGCGCAGGGCGGATAGATCGTGGGCTTTCACCGGCTTCTCGCCAAAAGGAATGAGGGCGCGGATCAGCGTGGGCGAAACACCCAGGGTGGTGATCTTGTGTTTCTCCACCAGCGCCCAAAGCCGGTTTGGACCAGGGAAATCGTGTGCGCCATCGTAAAGAAAAAAGGTGGCGCCCAGCAGCAGCGCGCCGAACACCAGCCAGGGGCCCATCATCCAGCCCAGATCCGTCATCCAATAAATGAGATGACCGGGGCGCACGTCGGTGCCAAAAGCCATGTCCTGCGCGGCCTTGACCGGGAAGCCACAATGGGTGTGCACGGCCCCCTTTGGGCGGCCGGTGGTGCCCGAGGTGTAGATGATCATCAGTGGATCCTCCGCGGCGATGCGCTCGGTGTCCGCCTCCGGGGACTGGGTGTCGAGGAATTCGTGCCACCAATGATCGCGGCCTAGCAGGATAGGTACTTCGATGTTGGCGTGCTTAAGCACGATGAGGTGCTTGAGGTTGGGCAACTGGCCGGCGGCTTTATCGGCGATGGATTTCATCTCGACGGGCTTGCCGCGCCGCGGAAAGCCATCGGCGGTGAATAGCGCCTTGGCATCTGCGTCGGCCAGGCGGCTGACCACCGCGTCCACGCCGTAGCCGGAGAAGAGCGGCAAGATGATGCCGCCGATCTTGGCGATGGCCAACAGGGCCACAACGATCTCCGGGACCATAGGCATGAAGATGCCGACCGCATCCCCTTTGCCCAGGCCGAGGGAGCGCAACGCGCTGGCGGCTTGATTGACCCGTGCGTAAAGCTCACCATAGGTGAGCGTAAGCGCTTGGCCGTTTTCGCCTTCCCAAACAAGGGCGGGTTGGTTTTCGGTGGTTGTGCCGATGTACTTGTCGAGGCAATTGTGCACAATGTTCATCCGGCCACCCACGCACCACTGAGGCCACATTATCCCGTTGGAAAGATCGACTACTTTGGAATAAGGTTCGTAGAACTGGATATCGAGGAATTTCAAGACGGCTTCGGTGAACCAGGCTACGTCGCTTGTCGAGCGCGCCATCAGGTCATCAAAGCTGCCGATGCCATAGGCGCGCATGAACTTGGTAAGGCGGGCGTTTTCGATGTAATCCTTGTTCGGCGTCCAGACGATGGAAGAGGCGGAAGTCGGCGTAGCAGGCATAGGGCAATTTTAGCTTAGGCCGGCATCCAGGGACGTTTGACCGTATAGGGAGGGACATCTGCTGGTAGGCAAGCTGGCCGCTTTGGGGCATTGTTAAGGTTGCCCATAAGAGTTGGCGAGGTTGCTATGGAAGACCTAAAGATGAGCGAAAGCGAAGAGATGTACCTGATCACTCTGGCCAAACTGGCCGAGCGTGGAGTGGAGGGCCCGGTGCCGCTTTCCAGGCTGGCCACCGAACTTTCTGTGGTCCCCGTTTCCGCTAACCAGATGGTGCATAAACTTCAGGAAGAAGGCCTCCTGGACTACCAACCGTACAAGGGCGTTGCCTTGCAACCGGAAGGACGCCGGCATGCCAATCGCACGCTGCGACGCCGCCGCCTTTGGGAGCTGTTCCTCGTCGAACAGTTGGATTTGGGTTTTGCTGAAGCCGACGCCCTCGCCTGCCGCTTCGAGCATCTCGGCGCCGATGAGGTCACTGAGCGTCTGGCCGGATTTTTAGGCCACCCGCAAACCAGCCCGCAGGGTCTACCCATTCCTGCTGTGGAGGAAGCCGGACCCATCATAGAGCAGCCGCTTACCCACCAAAAGGCGGGCCGCCGTTACCAAATCGTGAAAATTGCAGACGAAACCCTGCGCCACTTCTTGGATTCGCAAGGAATCAGTGAGGGGAAACAGGTAAGCCTGCTGGCGACCAGCAGCCGCGGCGATGTACTCGTGGAAACGACAGGGGATCGCACGGAACTTACTGGAGCCATAGCGGAGCAGATCCTCGCTGTGGAATTAATCGACTAGGTGCTGGCATGCAAGCTGCGTTGCTTAGCGAGTTGAAGACCGGCCAAACCGGGCGCATCTTAAAACTGGCAGCCAAAGGCGCCGACCGCCAGCGCCTGCTGGTGATGGGCCTGGTGCGCGGCGAACGCATCGAGGTGGTACGCGTCGCTCCGCTGGGTGATCCGGTGGAATACCAGATCAAAGGTTACCGCCTCTCGCTGCGCAAGCGTGAGGCGCAGCTGGTGCTGGTCGAGGTGCAGTAATGATTAACGGCGGAGGGCATAATTGCTGCGGCACCAAGGGTCCCGAAAAAAAGAAAAAGCTGCGCGTGGCCCTGGCTGGAAATCCGAACGCGGGCAAGAGCAGCCTGTTCAACCAGCTCACCGGCTCACGGCAGCACGTGGGCAACTGGCCGGGGAAAACCGTGGAGAAGAAACAGGGAAGCTTCTTCCAAGACGGCGTGGAAATCGAACTGGTGGATCTGCCCGGCATCTATAGCCTCAGCGCCTTCTCCATCGAAGAAGTCATCGCCCGCGATTACATCCTCAACGAAAAACCGGATGCTGTCGTGGCTGTGGTGGACGCTTCCAACCTGGAACGTAATCTCTATCTCACGGTGCAACTGCTGGAACTGGGCTCACCCCTGATCGTGGCGCTCAACATGAGCGATCTGGCCGCGGCGCGCGGGTTGCGCATCGATCTGGAGCTGCTCCACAAATCGCTGGGCGCGCCCACCTTAGCCACAGTGGCCAGCCGCGGCGGAGGGGTAGAGGCCCTGCGCGCCGAGCTGGTGAAGTTCGCCACTGGAGCATGATGGGCGCGGGTTTACTTTCCCTTCAAGAGTTTCGTCTCGACTACGGCACGGATTTTGAAGCAGAGATCTCCCGTTTGCAACGGGCGGTTGCCAACACTCCCCTTGCTGGTAATGCTTCGCCGCGCTGGCTGGCCGTCAAATTGCTGGAGGGTGACGAAAAGGTCCTGGACGAGATAGCCAACCAAGACGGTGGCCAAGCCGTTGTTCTCCAGGCGCGCGAGGCCGCAGCGAGACTGGCGGCGCGTTTCGGCGATGATGCCGACGCGCTTATTGCCGACCGGCGCTACACCTGGATCAACAACCTGGTGCGACAGGCAGTAGCTCGACCGGCTTCGCCTACCGTTTCAGTTTCGGATCGCGTCGATCGCATACTCACCAGCCGCACCTTCGGCATCCCCATCTTTCTGTTCGCCATGTGGGCGACTTTGAAGATCACAGTTGACGTCTCGGCCCCCTTCCTGAATTGGGTGGACGCGGTGATCAATGGACCACTCACTCACTGGGCGCAAGTTTTTTTTGGCGTTCTGGGCTTGGGAGGCAGTTGGATGGAAAGCCTAGTGGTGGGTGGCGTCATCGCCGGCGTGGGCGGCGTGCTGGTGTTCCTTCCCGTGCTCATGTCCCTTTATCTTGTGCTGGGCATCCTGGAGGATTCGGGCTATATGGCGCGGGCCGCCTTCGTGATGGACCGCCTGATGAACACATTAGGCCTGCATGGCAAGAGTTTCCTGCCCATGCTGGTGGGCTTCGGCTGCACCGTGCCTGCCTTTTTTGCAACGCGCATCCTGGAAAACCGGCGGGACCGCATCCTCACCGCCCTGCTGGTGCCCTTCATGAGTTGCGGCGCTCGCCTGCCTGTCTACCTTTTGTTTGCGGCTGTTTTCTTTCCGGCGGCCGGTGGGAGTGTTGTGTTCGGCATGTACTTATTCGGCATCTTTACGGCAGTCGGCGTGGGTCTGGTGCTAAAGAACACGGCCTTCAAAGGCAAGCAGGCCTCGACCTTTGTGATGGAATTGCCGCCCTTTCGTCTGCCTAGCCTGAAGTCGATCTGGTTTCACGTGCGAGAGCACACCGGCGGTTTTGTGCGCAAGGCCGGTGGAATCATTGTGATCGTGAGTGTGCTGTTATGGCTGAGTATGGCCTTGCCGGTGGCCGGGAACGGCACCTTTGCCGATACGCCCGTCGAGCAGAGCCTGTTCGCCAAGGTCTCATCCGCGGCCGCGCCGCTGTTCCAACCGCTGGGCTTTGGCAGTTGGGAGGCCAGCGGGGCCTTGTTCAGCGGCTTTGTGGCCAAAGAAGTGGTCGTAAGCACGCTGGCTCAGGTGTACAACACGGAGGCGGCTGCCTACGCGCCATCGACCGGCAGCTTTATCGAAGAGCTTGGGGATATCGGGGAAGGTTTTGTGAAAGCCACGGTGGATACGCTGAAGGCTTTGCCGCTGATCATCGGCATCGATCTGCGCGAGGCACAGGAAGAATCACCCCAAACGGACCTCATGGTTTCCATTGGCAGCGGCTTCGAGCGGATCAGCCAGGTTCAAGGTACAGGGCACGGCGCCCTGGCCGGCCTGGCTTTCATGGTCTTCGTATTGCTCTACACGCCTTGCATGGCGGCGGTGGCCGCTGAGCGCCAGGAATTCGGCAGCCGGGTGATGTGGGCCAGCATCCTGGGGCAAACGGCTTTGGCCTGGCTCATGGCCTTCGCGGTCTTCCAGGGTGGCCTGTTACTGGGGTTGGGATAGAAATGCTGAGCCGAGTACTTCGCGAAATGCAGGCTGCACAGGGCACACTGCGGCTGGATGAGTTGGCGGCGAAAGTGAATATAGAGCCCAGCGCGCTCAAGGGGATGATCGAGTTTTGGGTTGGCAAAGGCCGGCTGCAGATGGGCGACGAAGTGAATGCCAGCCCTTGCGCCGCCACCTGCGGATCGACTTGCCCCGGCGCTTCCCAGTGCCCGTTCGTGGCCAAGATGCCTACGATGTACTCGATAAGGGTAAAAGACTAAGGTTTCGCTAGCAAGATTCACCTGGGGGCACCTCAAGCAGGTGGCTCAGTTGGCAGCCAGTTTCTCGGAGCCTTCCGGGAAGGTTACATTCTCCATTTTTACTATTTCCCAGAGCTCTCTGAATTCACATTCGACCACGGTGCAAAAATCGAGATTCTTTCGCGCTTCAAAAAGAATTCTAAGCTGATCTTGATTTGTTAGATATTGGGCCCCAGCTAGCGTCCCCATCCCATGCAATCCGGCGATAATGAATAAACTACCTGCCTTGTCAGGGCGGCGGGTCTTTGCGACAAGACAAAAATCTCTTTCTTGCGGTGAATCTTCATCCATCGGAGAAAAATACTCGTGCTTGTAAGGAATATGCACGATGCTTGGTTTTCCTCCTTCTTTGGTCACAATATCATATGGGAAGCCCCCTTTTTTGAGTTCAGTCAAATACTCGGGGCTGATAGTTCTATGGCAGATATAAATAAGATGGCCGTCCCACTTCTTGCTTATCTCAGTTGAATCCCCGGTTGTCATTATCTTTAGCGCAAAGGCGGCCCCATGTTCACGCAGGAATCTCTCCACACTGCGCATGGCCAATAAATCTTCAGCCCCCACCAGCGGATAAAGCCTTCCTGGTTTTTCGCGTCCGGGAACGATAACCAGAAAAGGCTTATCATCTATTTCCCACACAGCCTTAACGTTTTCTTTGTATTGAGCAATGAGAGCCTGTTGTTGTTCAGTTTCATCAAGTTCTTCAAAGCTCTTGCCATTTTCCCACAGCTCTTCAAACCGGCTGGTAACTGCATCCAACATATTCGATTGGCTGCCGCCGTCTTCACTCAGCCAAACTGCTGACCAATTCTCGCCAATGATCGGGCTCCCTCCCGTCTGCCAATCAAGGTCCCAGGCATAATGGCCTATGTACCCGATCCTCCTTTTTGTTTGTGAGTTGCGCAAGATAATACCTTTGAAAAGCGGCCTTGATTCATAAAACCTTATGTTGAATTCATTTTTATAAGGCTGATCGCGCCTTTCATCAATCAATATTTCAGCGTCGCGTTTTATAACGTCTGCCTTTTTCCATAATCTACGGAGCTCTGAAGCCGGGGAAGTTTGGCTCATCTTGTGGTTATAAGCATTCTCCTCTTCGGCTTCCTTGAGCCAATTTCTAGCCAATACCCTAATGGTTATGCCCGGTAACGGCGTACTCAAGTACTCATAAAGGCTTTCATTCGTATAAGTAAAAATCATGATTTCGTCATACTTTTTTAACTTCGCCGCAGCTGCGATCCAATCTCTGATCTTCTCCGAGGTAAATTCATTTCTGCGAACGATCGAATTACTCTCAAGCGCATCTAAAACGTAATAAGGTCCAAGTTTATTGTCTGAGACTGAGCTGGGAGCAAGCCTCCTTTGAAAATCAAGCGACAGGCCGCTGTAAATATTACTGGTGACAACCAAGTGATCCCGGATACCAATATTTCTTTCATATTTGGCTGTTTTATTTACCACTTCGGCAGTGAACGTCTTCGCTTCGCCGGTGTTCTGCACAAAGGCCGAGTTGCACACAATTCGTACATGAATGCGATCATCATTCAAATAGGTGAAGCGTCCCAAGGAGCGATTGAAAAAGGGTAAAAATCCCAATGTCTTGTCACACACAACAACAAGGTCGTCAAATCCACGTGCCCCGTCACAGATCAACAGGCCACCATCTCCCGACCAATTCAATACTGCAATAGGTTGATTTTCGATAAGCGATGAGACCAGTTCTAGAAAGGCTGTTTTGGTGTCGGCGATTTGCTGAGGTGTACCAGAGAGCTCTGTGGCATTAATAAAATCTATACTAGCAACTCCCGCTGTGAATGTTTCTCCTGGTTTTACTTGTTCAGACAGGAATTTTTCAATGTCCATAGCTGCTTTGTCTCCCTTTCTTCATAAGGACGAAAAAGAATGTAAGTCGTGATTATATTATGAGAAGGTAACCCGGTCAATTGTTTGGCCTATAGAGTTCGCGCTGCGAAAATGAATTAAGTTGGGACAACAAAAAACACAAGTAATTGCCCGTATTGATTAGAAGGGCACTACTCCTATTTATTTTTCTCTTCTTTACCCATCTCGTTGGCGACAAAGATGGCGTTGCGCATTTGGTCGGTCAGGTCGCCTACTGCATTGGGCGAATAGGGGATAAGAATGACCTTGCTGCCCGCGTGGGCGCCGATATCCTTAAGCATGTCGAAGTGCTGGGTGACCATAAGCAGGTCCATCACCGTTTGGGGAGAAACGCTGCTGATCTCTTTCTGAAAATCAACGACCGCCGTGCTGAGGCCCTGGGCGATCTCCTTGCGCTGGTTGGCAATGCCCACGCCCTGCAGGCGCTTGCTCTCGGCTTCGCCTTCGGCGGCGCGCACAGTCATGATGTATTCGGCCTGGGCTTTCTCGGTGGCCGCCAGGCGCAAGCGCTGCTGAGTGTTGATCTCGTTCATCGCCTGCTTGACCTTTTCATCCGGGTCGATATCGGTGATCAGGGTCTGGCGGATGTCATAACCAAAGTCATTCATGGCTTCGGAGAGTTCCGTACGTACCGCATTGGCAATGTCGTCTTTATTCTCGAACACTTCATCCAGGATCATTTTAGGAACATTGGAACGGACGACGTCGAAAACAAAGGATTTGATCTGCGTGTGCGGATCCTGCAGTTTGTAGAAAGCGTCGTAAACCTTGTCCTCACGAATCAGGTATTGCACGGAGACCACCATGCGAACGAAAACGTTGTCCTTGGTCTTGGTCTCGATCTCCACATCCAGTTGCTGCAAACGCAGATTTACTCGGCCAGCAATTTGTTCGATGAGCGGGATCTTGAAATTGAGCCCGGCCTTATAGATACGCACGAACTTACCGAAGCGCTGAGCGATGACCGCGGTTTGTTGTTGGACCGTGAAAATGGTGCCTGGCAGCAATACCAAGACCACCAGCCCCCAGAAGAACCACCAGAAAAACTGCGCGAAGAAATCCATATCTCCTCCTGAATTAGATACGCCTGAGTTGACTTCATTTTAGCTTGTCCCTGTTGGAATTACGTCCGACCGCCCACACTAGGGATTGACCTTTTACTTTCACAGTGATATAGTTCGCTTTGGAATTAATTTTATAATCGAAATATGTCTCCGCTACGCCCTACCGCCGATAGCGTCCTGGAAGTGATCCCCCTGGTGATGCGCGTCATCCGCAAGGAGTTCCGCTCACAGCGCGGGCCTGGTTTCACCGTGCCCGAGTTTCGCAGTCTGGCTTTCATCAATCGCTCCCCGGGCGCGTCGCTGCACGAAGTGGCCGACCACCTTGGCCTGGAGCCCCCAACGGCCTCCAAGCTGGTGGAGACTCTGGTGCAGCGTGGCCTGGTTCGCCGGGAGGAAGACCCGGATGACCGGCGACGCCTGCGGCTCAACATCCTGCCCAAAGGCAAGGTTGCTATTGACAAGGCCTATGAGCACACGCGCCTCTTCCTGGTCCGCAGGCTGGCTCACCTGTCGGACGAAGAACGCAAGACGGTGTTGCGCTCCATGGAACTGCTAAAGCATGCTTTCGCCGGGGAGCCAATTGTCGCGGCAAAGGAAACGCAAAACGCATGAACATCATCGAAACCAACGACCTCACCCGCCGCTTCGGTAAATTGACCGCGGTGGACGCGGTCAACCTTGCCTTGGAAGAAGGGGAGATATTCGGGTTGCTGGGCCCAAATGGGGCCGGCAAGACCACGCTGCTCAGGATGTTCACCACGCTGCTGCCCCCCACCAGCGGCACCGCCTGCGTGGCCGGCTTCGATGTGGTGCGCCAGGCGGCCGAGGTGCGCCGCGTGATCGGCTACGTACCCCAGTTGCTCTCCGCCGATGGATCGCTAACCGGTTACGAGAACTTGTTGGTCTTCGCCAAGCTGTTCGACCTGCCGCGTTCTCAGCGCGAGCAGCGCATTTTCGCCTTGCTGGACATGATGGGCCTGGAAGATGCCGCCCACAAGATGGTGAAGGCCTATTCGGGCGGCATGATCCGGCGGCTGGAAATAGCCCAATCCGTGCTGCACGAGCCGCGCATTCTGTTTTTGGATGAACCGACGGTGGGCCTGGACCCTATCGCGCGCAAGTCGGTGTGGGCGCATATCCAAAGGCTGCGCGCCGAATTCAGCACCACCATCCTGCTCACCACCCATTACATGGAGGAGGCCGATGGGCTATGCCAGCGCATCGCCATCCTGCACCAGGGCCGCGTGGCGACCATTGGCGCCCCGGCGAAATTGAAAGCCTCACTGAATGGTGGCAACGCCACGCTCGACGAGGTGTTCGCCCATTACGCCGGCGCCGAGATCGAGGCCGGCGGCTCCTATATCCAAGTTTCGAGGACCAGACATGACGCACGTCGCGTCGGCTAAAGCTGTTCCACTTTGGCGGCCAGTGGCCAGCGCCATTTACTTTGTGCGCAAGAGCGCCAACATCTTCGAGATGGAGATGCGCAAGCTGCGCCATGAGCCGATGGATCTGTTCACCCGCGCCATCCAGCCCCTGTTGTGGCTGCTGATCTTCGGCCAGGTGCTGGCCGGCGCGCGCGCTATCCCCACGGGAGAGTTCGGCTACATCGCCTTTATCGGGCCCGGCATTCTGGCGCAGAGCGTGCTGTTTATTTCGATCTTCTATGGGCTTTCCATCATATGGGAACGCGACCTGGGCATCATCCACAAGTTCCTGGCCAGCCCGGCGCCGAGAACGGCGCTGGTGCTGGGCAAAGGGCTCTCCGCCGGTGTACGGGGTTCCTCGCAGGCCTTCATCATCCTGCCCCTGGTTTATTTCCTGGGCGTCAACGTGAACTGGAATTTGCTCAACTTGTTGGGCGTGTTCGCCACGGTCATTCTGGGCGCAGTGGTCTTCTCCACCTTTTCTCTGCTGATCGCCATTTGGGTGAAAACGCGCGAGCGTTTTATGGGCGTGGGCCAAGTGATGACCATGCCGCTGTTCTTTGCCAGCAACGCCATTTACCCGATTTCGCTAATGCCGGAGTGGCTGCAGGTGGTTTCCCGCTTCAACCCGCTGACCTACATGGTGGACGCATTGCGCACCCTGATCCTGGTTGGCAGCCCCAGCACCTTCGGCTTGGGGGTGGACTTCCTGGTGCTGGGATCGGTGGCGGTGGGCTTGATCTGGCTGGCCGGGCGGCGCTACCCAACGTTTATTACTTAGAGCAATTGTCGCTTCGCCCACCTGCGCACGTGCCAGATCCGCTGCAAGGCGGTGAGGTTGGCGCCGAGGGCAATGAGCCCTACCCCGAACAGGGGCTGACTGAGCAGCAAACTCAATACCAGGATCAACCAGCGCTCTACCCGGCTAAACAGCCCGCCCTTGGACTCGAAGCCTAGGCTTTGGGCGCGGGCGCGCACATAGGAAACCAACGCCGAACCAACCGCGGCGAAATAGACTGCCATGATAAAGAGGTTATCCCCTTGGGCTTGCGCCGCCCACAGCAGCCCGGCATACAGCGCCAGCTCCGAATAGCGATCCATCACCGAATCGACGAAAGCGCCGAAGTTCTGCGCCTCGCCGCGTCGGCGGGCCAGGGCGCCATCCAGGGCATCCACCGGGCCGGTGAGCAATAGAACCAGGCCCGCCCAGCTGAACTGCGCCTGCGAAGCCAGGATGGCAGCCGCCGAGGACCCGAGTGCCCCAAAAAAGGTGAGCTGGTTGGGGTGGACTCCCAACTTATAGAGGAATTCAATTGCGGGATCCAGAACCCAGCCGAAATTGATGCGCAGGCGATCCGTGAACGTGATCTGATCTGTCGTAGAGATGGGTAGTTGAGCAGAATTGCGTTTATGGACGGCTGTCGGATTTTGAGCACGGGCCATGCGGCTCATGGCTCGCCCTCTTCATCTTCTACGCCGTAATCATCGAGGTTGATCAAGACCTCGCGGTCC
>JBBEBI010000037.1:0-88728 GCA_040882365.1 Anaerolineales bacterium | reverse complement strand
TGCGCAGCGGCGAAGTGCGCGGCGTGGTGGCCACCACCGCCCTCGAACTGGGCGTGGATATTGGCGGGATGGGCGCCGCGGTGCTGGCCGGGTACCCCGGCTCGGTGGCCGCCACGCGCCAGCAGGCCGGCCGCGCCGGCCGCGGCGAGGCCCCGGCGCTCTCGCTGCTCATCGCCGCCTCAACTCCGCTGGACCAGTTCCTGGCGCGCCACCCGCAATACATCCTGCAGCGCACGCCGGAACACGCGCTGATCAACCCCAACAATCTGGTGATCCTGCTTTCCCATCTGCGCTGTGCGGCCTTCGAAATACCTTTCTCCAAAGGGGAAGCCTTCGGCAGCGTGCCGAGCCAGGATGTGGAAGAGTTCCTCAAGGTATTGGCGGAGGGCGGGGAAGTGCATGTTTCGGGCAGCAAATATTTCTGGATGTCCGAGCAGCAGCCGGCCCGCGAGGTAGGCCTGCGCGGCGCCGGCTCCGCATCCGTGGTGCTGCAGGCGCAGACGGAGCAGGGCTGGCAGCTGGTGGGCGAGGTGGATCCCGCCGGAGCCTATCGTCTGGTCCACCCCGAAGCTATTTACATCCACGACGGAGCCACCTATTTTGTGGAGAAGCTCGACTTGACCGAGAACGTCGCATACTTGCGGCCCATCGAAGCGGATTATTACACCATGCCGCGTACGCGCAGCACCGTGTCGCTGGTGGAAGAAAAAACCCGGGTGCCGGTGGCCGCGGGCAGCAAGCATTTTGGCGAATTGAACATCACTGAGGAAGTCTACGGCTTCCTGAAGATCCAATGGTCCGGCACCGAGATGCCCGGCGGCGGGGACCTGGACCTGCCGCCCATTGAGTTGAACACCTTCGGTTATTGGGTGGCCCTCGGCGACGCGGTTGTGGAGCGCCTGCGTGAACGCGGCCTGTGGAGCAACGATGCGAACGAATACGGGCCTTCGTGGCCTGCGGTACGCGATGCCGCCCGCGCCCGGGACGGCTACACCTGCCAGGTTTGCGGCATCCCCGAGAACGGGCGGCCGCACGATGTGCATCACAAGATGCCTTTTCGTACTTTCACCTCTTATAAAGAAGCAAACCGTTTGGAGAACCTCGTCACACTGTGCCCAAATTGCCACCGCCGCGCCGAGACCATCGTGCGCATCCGCAGCGGGCTGGCGGGGCTCTCCTTCGTGCTGCAGAACCTGGCGCCGCTGTACCTGATGTGCGATCCGCGCGACCTGGGCGTCCACTCGGACCCCAAGGCGGACTTCGCCGGCGGCAAACCAGCCGTGGTCGTATACGACCAAATGGGCGACGCGCTGGGTTTCAGCCAGAAGCTATTCGAGTTGCACAATGAATTGATGCGTGACGCCTATCAGTTGGTGCAGGAATGCCAGTGCGCCGATGGTTGCCCGTCTTGCGTTGGCCCCGGTGGCGAGCTGGGCCGCGGCAGCAAACGCGAGACGCTGGCGCTGTTGGAAGAGCTGGCCAAGGTTCCGTCCCAATCCCTACCTTCAATAGATACGGAGTCGAGGCTTTAGCCGGTTAGCTGACCTATGACCAGTCACCACCCGCCCCATCTGTTTGCCGATCAATCCAGGTATTTCATCACGGCCTCAACGTACGAGAGCCTGCCACTTTTCCGTATGAACCAGAGTAAGGAGATTCTTCGCGAGGCCCTAGGGAGTCTATCGAGCGAGCTCGGCATCCAATTGTCTGCTTGGGTGATTCTGGACAATCACTACCATCTACTTCTGTATGTTGACCTTGGCGAAACCCTGAAGACATTTATCCAACGCCTTCATGGCAGGACCTCGTTTGAAATAAACAAACGGGCCAAGAAGCGGGGCAGGCAAGTGTGGCATAACTATTGGGATACTCTCGTTGAAAGCGAAGCCGATTATTGGACGCGATTTAACTATATCCATTACAACCCAGTTAAGCACGGCTGCATAAATAAACCCGAAGAATGGGTGTATTCAAGTTATTGTCAGTGGCTGAAAGTAAAGGGTGAGGAATGGATGGAGGATGTCCTGAAAACATATCCAATCCTTGATTTCCTACAAGAAGATAGCGACTATCCGGCTAAAGCCTCGACTCCGATAAGAAACCCGGAGTCGAGGGTTTAGCCGGTTGACCCGCTTTTCTATATAATCCCCTGACCTATGCCTTCCCTCTCCGATCGTCTCAAGTCCCTCGGCGTGCAGATCGGCGCCGGCGCTCTGGTGCCCAAGCCCGCCCGCGCGGAGCACCCTATCCAAGGCGTGGTCGGCGGCCGCCCACAAGAGACCGAGTTCGGTGAGGCCTTCCTGGTCGAACGTTTCCTCCCCTCCGACGAATTGCACGGCGCTGCGCCGCTACGCTTCCCGGCGGCCCGCGAAAAGCTGGCCGCCTGGGCGCTGGATACCCGCGTCGCGCTGCTCGAACCCGAACGCTTTGTCTTCCTGGATACCGAGACCACCGGTGTGTGGGGCAGCGGCACTATGGCTTTTTTGGTGGGCATCGGCCGCTTCGAGGCTGGCGGCTTCCGCCAGAGCCAATACTTCCTGCGCGAGCCGATCGAAGAGCGCGCCATGCTCGAGGCGCTGAACCATTACATAGGCGCAGATGACGCGCTGGTCACCTTCAATGGCAAGAGCTTCGATGTGCCCTTGCTGCGCTCTCGCTACCTGACCAACGCCGCCCCGCATCCATTCGGCAGCCTGCCCCACGTGGACCTGCTGCACCTAGCGCGCCGCCTGTGGCGCGAGCTGCTGCCCAGCCGGGCGCTGGGCGACTTGGAGGTCAGCTGGCTAGGTGTGCACCGAACCCAGGAGGACATCCCCGGCTGGATGATCCCCCAGATGTATATCGATTACCTGCACACTGGCGATGCTCGCCCGCTAGCTGGCGTCTTCTATCACAACAGCATGGATGTGCTTAGCCTGGCGGCCCTACTGGAGCACCTGGCTATCAAGCTGGCGGTGCCACTGGAGGCATCAGAGCATCACACTGAAAGGTTTGCTATCGGACGCCTATATGCCGACACCGGTTTCGCCGAGGAAGCCATTCAGGTGTTCCAAAATACGCTTTCGATGGAACTGCCCGGCGAATCTCGCTACAAATTGGTGGAGAACTTAGCCTACCTCTTCCGCCGTCGCGGGGATTACGAGGCCGCTTTGCAGCTATGGGAGCAGGCTGCGGCCGACGGGCAGGTATATGCCCACGTCGAAATCGCCAAATATTACGAGCACCGCGCCGGAGACTATTCGGCCGCCATCCAATACACGCAAGCGGCAATGGGGCTGATCGAGGAACGAAGAATATCGGAGCTGGAAGGACAGCGTTGGCAGCCGCTCTTGGCCCACCGGCTGACGCGGCTGGAACGCAAGCTAAGCCATCGGGCTGGGCGAACGAGCTAACCCTGTTCCGCAGGGGCGAAGAACACTAACACTTCCAGGAAATTCTGGATTTCCACGAATTTATGGGGGGCGCCCGCATCCACAAAGAAGATAGCGCCAGGCAGCGCTGGGAAAGTCTCATCGCCTATCTGTAATTTGGCTCTGCCCGAGAGGATGTAATAAACCTCATCTTGTTTATGGGGAGATTGAGGATCGGTCGCTCCCTCAGGGAGTCTGTACAAGCCCACGCTCATAGAAGATGTGCGCAGGAATTCGTAATAGGGGTGGCCGGCATCAAATGCCTGGTTTTCCAATTTCGAAATGTCGAAGGCTTTCATACTGACTCCTTAGGGAGAATACGGCGTATATCTTTCTGCGATGGCTTCTTGTCCCACCTGGCCTTGCAGGCAGGCCAACAACTCGCGGGCCGGACCGGTGGGCTCTTCCAGGGCCAACGCCAAAACCGGCAACTGCAGCCCGAGATCTACGGCGGCTACCGATTTGTCCACCCAGGCCATTGGCAAAATGCCTGCAGCAGCCGGGTCCTCCGCCACCACAGCGAGCAGATCTTTGGGATTAGCAGCCAGGTGCGCCCACCCGGCTACCGGGTTGCCGCGTAATACGCGCTCCTCGAAGGATTGGCGCGCTTCGTCGCCGGCCGGGCCGACCCATAATTGAGCGGAGCCTGAAGCTCCGCCCAATTCCGCCCAATCCTGGACGCCACCGCTGAACAGATCAGCAGTTTGTTCCAGACCCAATTCGACATTATTGCTCGGATGCAAGACGACAACAATGTTGTCCCTGGCGAGCGGCGCGACGAAATCGGGCAGCTTATCCGGTTCACCAAGTTGGATGTAGACATCGTAGTCATTCAGGTCCACTACATTCGGGTAGCCGGTCTTAATCGAAACGGCCAGATTTTCTGATGGTGGGATACAGACCGAGATGGCCGCGCTTACCGGCTGGGCCCCCGGGCTTAGCCCGATGCGTAGCGTTTGGGGCGCTGGCGGTGGAGAGGAACAACCTGCCAATAAAAGACAAAATGCCAACAGGCCGGTGACAGTGGTAGCTTTCATGCAATCAAACTAATAGCAATGGTCAACAGGCCAATAATAAGGCAGTAAAATGCGAAGGGCAGGGTGGAGCGGTGTGATAAATACCCCAGGAGCCAGCGGATGGCGAGATAGCCAACAACGGTGGAGGCTGCGAAACCTGCACCCAGAGGCAGCCAGAGCCCCTGTGCATGCGGCAGGCCTCCAAGGTCCATGAAGGCCACCAGCGCCGCGGCGGGCATGATGGGCACCGCCATCAGGAAGGCGAAACGGGCCGCGTTTGGACGGGTGAGGTTGCGGGTCATGCCACCGGCCAGGGTGGCGGCTGACCGCGAGATGGCGGGCAACAGTGCCAATACTTGAAAGGCGCCGATCGAGAGCGCGTCGCCTTCATTTAGTTTCCTTCCCTCACGCGGACGGCGGTCCACAAATTCCGCCAGCAAAAGCAAGATGGTGTTGCCGGTCAGGAACACCCCGGTCAGGAACAGGCCGTTCAGATCTCCAATAATCGATTCCTTCAACAGCCAGCCGACCAAGACCGCCGGCAGTGTTGCCAACAGCAGCAGCCAGCCCAGGCGGGCTTGCGGACCCGGCTTTCCGCGCAACCCGCTCCAGGCATCCATTGCAATGGCGCGCAAGTCGCGCCGATAGAAAATTACGACAGCCACCCAGGTTCCCAGCTGGATCAGAATGTCGAACAGAGAAGCGGCCAAGGCGTCCTGTTGGATACCAAAAAGATGGCGCGCAAGGATCAGGTGACCGGTACTCGAAATGGGCAAAAACTCTGTGACGCCTTGGACGGCACCCAGCAAGATGGCATCGATGAGATTCATGACAGGATGGAGCGCTGTATCTTACTCGATACGCGCCATTTCTTCGCCTGACGCGGCCGTCTGCTTCATATTCAGGCCGCCGACGAAGGATTCGAAGTTATCCTCCAGGATCGCGGTGCGCAAATCCTTTGCGAGTTGGATGAGAGTGTGCAGATTGTGGATCGAAAGCAGGGTAGCAGCCAGCATTTCCTTGGCCTGGATCAAGTGGCGCAGGTACGCGCGGCTGAAAGTGCGGCAGGCATAGCAGCCGCAACCCTCATCGATGGGCTTGGGGTCCCTGGCGAACTCGGCGTTCTTGAGATTGAGCCGCCCCCCCGAGCGCGTGAAGGCGGCATTGTTGCGTCCCATGCGTGTGGGCAGCACGCAATCGAACAGGTCCACGCCGCGGCGCACAGCTTCCACCAGATCTTCAGGCGTGCCCACGCCCATTAAGTAGCGCGGCTTGTCTTCAGGCAAGATAGTGTCAACTGTTTCTAGCACGCGGTGCATGTCTGCTTTGCTCTCGCCCACCGAAAGCCCGCCGATGGCACTGCCTTCAAAATCCAACGAGGCGATGAACTCAGCGGATTGTTGCCGCAGGTCGGGGAAGATGCCGCCCTGCACGATGCCGAAGAGCGCCTGGTCGGTGCGCCTTTTCGCATCCAGGCAGCGCCGCGCCCAGGCGTGCGTGCGCGCCACGGCAGCTTCGTTGTAAGCGCGGTCGTGCGGCTCGGCGCATTCATCCAACGCCATGATGATGTCTGCCCCCAGGTTCTCCTGGATCGCCATCACGGATTCCGGCGTGAAGCGATGCGTGGATCCGTCGAGGTGGTTGCGGAAGGTGACCCCATCGTCATCCACCTGGCGGCGGGCGGCCAGGGAAAAAACCTGGAAGCCGCCAGAGTCGGTAAGTATCGATTTAGGCCATTGCATGAACTCATGCAAGCCGCCCATGTCTGCCACGAGTTTGTCGCCTGGGCGCAAATAGAGATGGTACGTGTTGGCCAGCACCAGGCTGGCGCCCATCTCTTCGAGTTGGGCGGGGGTGATGGCCTTCACCGTGGCTTGCGTGCCCACGGGCGCAAATAATGGTGTCTCCAGGACGCCGTGCGGCGTGGAAAAACGCCCGGCGCGAGCGCGCCCGCTGACTACTTCCAGTTGAAAATGAAATGGGGAGCCCATCGTTTACATCGGCCAGAAATACGGGATGGCCACAATAGAAACCAGCATCACCAGGATCGTCAGCAAGAAGCCGACCTTAGTGTAATCCGTGAAGCGGTAACCACCCGGCCCCATAACGAGCAGGTTGGCGGGGTGACTGATGGGGCTGAGGAATGGGGTGGCTGCCGCCATGGCCACCGTGAGCAGCAGGGCCTGCGGTGAAGCCTGCAAACCGGATGTGCTGCTAAGCACCAGGCTGGGGATGATGACCGCCACCACCGGCGGAGGAATGACCTGGGCTAATAAATTAGTAACAAGAAAAAGTACAGCCAACAGTTGAGTGGTGCTCCACACACTGGCCTGGGCAAAAACGTAGCTGCCCAAATACGTAGCTGCCCCGCTGTTTTGCAGGGCGATACCCATAGGGAGCATGCCGGCGATCAAAAAGATGATCGGCCACTGGATGGACTTTTGCGCTTCCTCCATGGTCAGGCAACGGGTGAGCACCATGGCCGCAGCGCCGGCGATAGCGGCGATTTCGATGGGCGCCAACCCCAGCCCGGCCGCGGCCGCCACCCCGGCTATGATGAGCGTCGCTAACAAGGCCTTGTTCCTTTTTGGGGCTTCCTGGATCTCCGCGGAGAGCACCAGGAATTCGCCTTCATCCGCCAGCATCTTAATGCGATCGCGGTTTCCGTAGATCAGCACCAAATCGCCATGATGCAAAGGCATCTCGCGCAAGTTCGAGCGATAGGCGCGCCCGCCGCGCCAGATCGCCAGGACGTTCAAGCCATATTTCTCGCGAAATTGCAGGTCGCGCAAGTTCTTGCCGCCCAGTTTGGAGTGGGGCGAAACGACTGCCTCCACCAAGCCGAGTTCCTCGGTTTCCAGATCGGTGAGCTGAGGGATCTGCCCTTGCTCAATCTCCAGTTCCTTCATGGCCTTGAGCAGCTCGACATCCTCCAGGCGGCCTTCAACCACCAACTGGTCGCCGGCCTGCAGGCGCTCATTGGGCCTGGGCATCAGGCGCGTCTTCCCTTTGCGCAGGATGCCAAGCACCGAGAGGCCAAAGGAGCCGGCCAGTTCGCTTTCGGCCAGGGACTTACCGGCCAGCTTGGAGCCGTCCGGGACCGCCAAGGTTAGCAGGCGCTCTTCGAGTTGATAAGCTTTAATGGCGTCCTCGCCGCCGGAGACAAAATCCTTGGAGGCGCGCAATTTGTTGAGCTGCGCCTGGCTGGTTTGCACCAGCAAACGGTCGTTCGCTTGCAGCGGAATATCCTGTAAATTAGTGCGCACTGGTTTCGCGCCGCGCCAGATAGCCAACACGTTCGCTCGATATTGTTTGCGGAAATTGCATTGTGAAAGGCTGAGCCCGATGACCAGTGAATTGGCGGGAACAGCCAGTTCCAATAGAGAGATGTGCGGCGAGACCAGGGATTTTACATTCAGCTTTATCTTTTCGTTTTCGACGGCCTGGTTGCCGTTCGTTTCCAGGCTAAGGGCCTGCCCGGCGATCAGATTCTGCAGCCAGTCGGCTTTTCCTAGCACTAGAAGTTGGTCCCCTTCCTGCAGGATGGTCTGTGGCCCTGGGCTGAGTTCTGTCTTCCTGCCGCGGGTGATGCCGATCACGTTGAGCTTCAGCGCAGTGCCCAGGCGACTTTCCGCTAGCGGTTTACCCGCTAGGCGGCTGTTGGCCGGCAGCCGCAGGGAGAAAAAGCGCTCCTCCAATCCATAGAGTTTGCCTGGCTCCACGCTCAAACGGCGCAATTCCCCGGAGAGATCGCGCTTGGGCAGCAGACGGCGGCCGATCACGACCATGAAGGCAACACCGGCCAGGGTGACGGGTAATCCTGCCAACAAAAAGTCAAAGAAGCGGAAACTTTGACCATTGAATTCCTGAAGGGCATTGTTCACCAGGATATTCGGTGGGGTGCTGATTAACGTGTTCACACCGCCCAGCAGTGTGCCAAATGCCAATGGCATCAGCAGCTTGGAAGGCAGATACTTCATCTTCTTGGCTACGAAGCTGATGATCGGCAGGAACATGCCCACGATGGCGGTACTGTTCATGAAAGCAGACAGCCCGGCCACGATCAACATAAGCACCCCAAGGAAGCCGCCTTCGCGCTGGCCGCTCAGGCGCAGGATGTTGCGGCCCAGCAGGCTGGCCACCCCAGTGCGCGCCAAGCCCGCGCCCAGGATGAACATGGCCCAGATGGTGATCACCGCCGGGTTGCTGAAGCCTGAGAGCGACTCGAGCGGCGTTACCAAGCCCGTGAAGGCCAGGGCCAGCAGCACCAACAGGGCGATGAGGTCCGCGCGCAGCCTTTCGAAGGCCAGCAGGAAGACTGCAACCCCTAAAATGCCCAGGGTAAGGGCAATTTCGTTTGTCATGGAGCTGTTATTGTGGCGGCGGGGAGGGCGAACTGCATGTCTTGGCATTATACCTTTGGGCCTTTTTTCTCCCTCAGCCTCGAATGTTATAATCTCTTGCTGGTCTCTATATCCCCTATCTGGAGAGAAACCTGAATGAAAGCGTCTCAAGTCCATACCGTAATCGGTAATTACCTGCCTGAAGGCAGCGAGCCCATCGTTGTGGATTTGGAGCGCTCCCACGGAGCCTATTTGCACGATGCCCTGTCGGGGAAAGAGTACATCGATTTCTTTACCTACTTTGCCAGCGCGCCGATCGGCCATAACCATCCCAAAATGCACGATTCCAGCTTCATTGAGAAGCTGTTAACCGTGGCCATCACCAAGCCATCTTCCTCCGATTTTTGGACCGTGCAGATGGCTGAGTTCGTGGAAACCTTTGCGCGCCTGGCCATGCCCGCCGATATGAAGCATCTTTTCCTCATCAGCGGCGGTGCGCTGGCCGTTGAGAATGCGCTCAAAGTGGCCTTCGATTGGAAAGCGCGCAAGAATTTTGCGCTCGTAGGCAAACCAGCGCCCAGGGGCCAGCCCCACCGTATTGACGGGCTGGGCGGCAAGGTCATCCATTTCCGCGATGCCTTCCACGGCCGTTCCGGGTACACCATTTCGATGACCAACACGGAGGACGTGCGCAAGTACTTGTACTTCCCTAAGTTCGATTGGCCGCGGATCAACAACCCCAAACTGCGCTTCCCGCTGACTGCGGACGTGCTGGCGGATGTGAAGCGCACTGAAGAGATCGCCATTGCCCAGATCGAGACGGCCGTTTACCAGTACCCTGGCGATATCGCTGCCCTGATTATCGAGACGATCCAGGGCGAGGGCGGCGATAACCATTTCCGCCCCGAGTTCTTTGCTGAGTTGCGCCGCCTGGCCGATGAGCACGAATTCCTCTTCATCGTCGATGAGATCCAGAGCGGCATGGGCATCACGGGGAAGATGTGGGCCATAGAGCACATGGGTGTGAAGCCGGACATTATCGTGTTCGGCAAAAAGGCCCAGGTATGCGGCATCATCGTGGGCCCGCGCATTGATGACGTGGCCGACAATGTATTCCACGAGGAGAGTCGCATCAACTCCACCTGGGGCGGGGACCTCACCGACATGGTGCGCGCCGCGCGTTTCCTAGAGATCTTGCATGAGGACAAGCTGCTGGAGCACACCGCCAGGATGGGCGAGAAGCTGATCGCCGGCCTGCAGAGCGCAGCCGCTTCCTCCAAGTCTTTCATGAGCAATGTGCGCGGCCGCGGCATGATGGCCGCTTTCGATGTGCCTGACAAGCCAAAGCGCGACCAGATGATCGACCTGATGAAGGAAAACGGTTTGTACGCCCTCAAGTGCGGGCCGCGCTCCATTCGTTTCCGGGGCATGCTGGATACGCCCGCCGATATCATTGATAAAGTAGTCGAGATCGTTGAAAAAAGCCTGCCGAAGAAATAGGATCCCTGCCCGTTCTAGGGGGAAGCCTCGCTATGCTGCCTGATTTCAGAGTCCGCCAACGCGATTACCTGCTCGAGATCGCCCGCGCCATTACCCAGGATCTCGACCTGGACGAGGTGCTGGCGCGCATTCTGCAGCACGCCGCCGAGCTGCTGGCCGGCCAAGCCGGCCTGGTGGCCTTGCGCGGTGACCTGGGCGGCTGGAACCTGGCTGCTTACCACGGCATTCCCGAGCCACTGATCCGCTACCTGGACCCGCTGTTGGCGGAGGTCCCTGATTATGAAGAAGCAGCCCGCTTTGAGATCCCCGAGGTGAATCGTCTGTTGCAGCGCCTGGCTCAGGAAGTGAGCCTGGGTTTGTTCACCGGCGTAGGTTTGCCGCTCATTGTGCAGAACCGCGTGCTGGGCGTCATCTTTATCTTCCGCAATTATCGCGGCGTGTTCTCGCGCGAAGACCGCTTGCTGCTGCAAAGTTTTGCCGACCAGGCCGCCATCGCCGTGCGCAATGCCCAGCTGTTCGACCAGACGGCCAGCCAGGCGCAGCGCCTGGACGCCATCCTCGACTCGGTGGCGGACGGCATCCTCATCTTGCTGCCGAACAGGAGTGTCGAGCGCTGCAACCCTGCCTTTGCGCGCCTGTATGGCAAACCTGCAAGCCAGATCATCGGGCAAAAGCACAACGATGTGATCCACTGGAAGGATCTCTCCCACGGCCCCACATTAGAGCAGGCGGAAGCTGGCGGCTGGCCACTGACCCCAACTGCAACGCTGTATGTGGAAGGCGACCTGTTGCGTTCTGATGGCAGCACAATTGCCGTGGGCGTCACTTATGCCCCGTTGCTCACCCAGGAAGGCCAGTTGCTCAACGTCATCGCTTCCGTGCGCGACGTCAGCCGTTTCCGCCAGGCCGAGGAAATGCAGAGCACCTTCATCTCCGTCATCAGCCACGAGCTCAAGACGCCAGTTTCCCTGATCAAAGGCTATGTTGGCACTTTGCGCCGTGAGGATGTGCGCTGGGACAGCAAGACAGTGCAGGACAGCCTGGCTGTGATCGAAGAGGAGGCCGATCACCTAGCCGACCTCATCGAGAATTTGCTGGATGCCTCGCGACTCGAGGCCGGAGGTCTGCCCCTTAATTCCACTGATCTATCTCTGCCGCGCCTGGCCGAACGCCTGGCTGAACGCTTCCGCACTCAAACCGACAAGCATAAAATCGTGCTAGATTTCCCGCCGGATTTTCCTATTATCCTCGGTGACGAGCAGCGCATTGGCCAAGTCTTGCTGAATTTGCTTTCCAACGCCGTTAAGTATGCTCCCAAAGGTGGAGAGATTCGCATTGGCGGCCAGGTGCGCCCCGAACACGTGGTGGTCTGCGTCCAGGACCAGGGGCCGGGCATTCCTCCGGGGGATATTCCGCACATCTTCGACCGCTTCTACCGCGCCGGAGAGACCGCCCGCAGCGTCAAAGGTGCTGGCCTGGGGCTATACCTGACGCGCGCCATCCTGGAAGCCCACGGTGGGTCGATCTGGGTGGATCCGCAATACAAGAATGGGGCCCGCATTTGTTTTTCCTTACCACGCGCCCAATAAACTTAGACATACGAAAGAGAGTTATGCCGAAAACACCAGTCCAATGCCCTAATTGCCGCCAACCCGTAGTTGCGGAGGTTGAACAGCTATTCGATGTGGGCGTCGACCCGCAAGCCAAGCAGCGCCTGCTGGCCGGCGCCGTCAACGTGCTGCGCTGCCCGCATTGCGGGTTCCAGGGCCCCCTGGCTACACCCATCATTTATCATGATCCTTCCAAAGAATTACTGCTGACTTACTTTCCGCCCGAATTGAACCTGCCGATGATGGAGCAGGAGCGCCGCATCGCTCCCTTGCTCAACCGCGTAGTCAACAGCCTCAAGCAGGAGCAGCGCAAAGGCTATTTGCTCAAGCCCCAACAAATGTTCACTTTGCAGAGCCTGATCGAGAAAGTGCTGGAAGGTGAGGGTATCACCAAGGAGATGCTGGATGCGCAGCGCAAGCGGGTCGAGTTGCTGCAGCGCCTGCTGACTGCTGCCGAAGAGACTCTGCCCAGCGTCGTCCAGGCTGAATCAGCTGCTATTGATAGCGAGTTCTTCACTCTGCTGAGCCGGATGCTGGAAGCCGGTCTGGGCGCCCGGGATGAGGCCAGTGTGGCCAAGCTGGGCAAGGTCCAGGAAGCCCTGTTGCAGCACACGGAGCTGGGCAAGCAGATCAAGCAGCAGGCCGACGAGATCGAGGCCGCCCGCACCAGCCTGGAGACAGCCGGCAAGGACCTGACCCGCGAGAAGCTGCTCGAATTGCTGATTGAGGCGCGGGATAAGGACGTGCGCCTCAATGCGCTGGCCAGCATGGCGCGGCCGGGCCTGGATTACGTGTTCTTCCAGGCCCTCAGCGAGCGCATCGACAAAGCCCAAGGCCAAGAGAAAGAAAAGTTAAATAAATTGCGCAGCGACCTGCTTGAAAGCACCAAACAAATCGATGAACAATTGCAGGCCCGCTTAGGTGTGGCGCAGCGCAACCTGGATGCCTTACTTCAGGACGAGAAGCCTGCCGAACTGTTGCAGCAAAACCCCGCCGTCCTCGACGATTTTTTCCTTGAAGCGCTCAACCAGGCCTTGGCGGAAGCGGATAAGAAAAAAGATGCGCCTCGCAGGCAAAAGTTGGAGTCTTTGTTGCAACTTATCCAGCAATTGCTCTCGCCTGGGTATAACCCCAAGCTGCTCAACGAACTGCTGGAGGCGCCAGACGACGAGGCGCGCAAGAAGACCATCGATGCCCACAAGGAAGAGATCACCCCGGAATTCGTCGAAAGCTTGTCGGCAATGATGCTGCAATTGCAGGAAGGGCAGGACAAAGAGTTGCTGGAAAATGTACGTGCCGCTTACCGGCTGGCGCTCCGCGCCTCAATGGAAAAGGGAATGCACTCCCCCGCCGAGGAAAACAAATAAATAAAACCTACTCCGTCATTGCGAAAAGGGCGTAGCCCGACGAAGCAATCTCTATACCGATGTGGGGGATTGCTTCGCCCGCGGATGCTCGCTCGCAATGACCGATCCTCAACCCCATCCACTTTTTCTAATTCTCTACTTTAGGATTTTCCAATCGAAGGCCGTGCCCACGCACGGTCACAACGAATTCATGAGTCTTGTCGACTTCAGCCAGGCGGTCGCGCAGGCGGCGCACCAGCGCATCCAGCGCCTGGTCCGAGATACCATAAGCTTCATCCTCCCCCCATACGGACTTGACCATCTCCTCGCGCGGCACCACCAGGCCATCGCGTTGGTACAGCAGATCGAGCATAGTGAACTGCGCCACTGACAATGGCGGATCGACCTCTTTGGCATTGATCCACACACGGCGTGAGCGTTTGTCCATGCGCAGCCGCCGCTGTTCTAAGCCGGCAGTCATGGGTGCATCGAACTCCAATGGGATGGTGGCATCCGAACTCAGAAATGTGAATTTCTGCGCCAGCGCAATCTGGATGACGTCCCCATCGGTAAGGGCGACCGAATCCTTGATCTGGGATCCATTATGATGGGTGCCGTTCTTGCTGCCCAGATCTTCCAACACGATGCCCCTCGCCGTGGGACGCACACGGGCATGTTGCCGGGAGATCTTGCGGTCGGGGATCACAATGTCGCATTCTTCTCCACGGCCGATCGTCACCGGCCCGCGGATCACCCAGCGCGCTCCATTTAATGGCCCGCTTTGTCCAATAAGCACTGGGTAATTTTCACTGCTGGAAGGCATGCGAACGCCCTAGGTATAATACCAAAGTTCAGCCCTGCACCCGACAGCAGCTTTTGTCTACGGGCGTGGAGGACATGCAGCCGTACGCCAAGAATTTTCAAATAGGGGCATCTGCCGGCTATTTGAAAATCACGGTTGCTCGACGGAGAGAAGACCAGATGCCATTAGACGTCGGCGGGATATTACGCGACCGCTATCGGATCCAGCAATTCATAAGCCGCGGGGGCATGGGCAGTATTTATCTGGCGGCAGACCTTCGCCTGGAGGGCCGCCTATGCGCCGTCAAGGAAGTGCACCTGGATCCCTCCCTGTCACAAGAAACACTCGACCAAACCCGCGCCCAGTTTTTGCGCGAGGCCACAGTATTGGCGCGTCTGGATCACCCCAATCTCCCCAAAGTGTCCGATTTTTTCTCGGAGGAACACAGTGATTACCTGGTGATGGATTACGTTCCCGGCGACGACCTGCGTTCTCTTATGGTGGAGGCGCGCCAGCGGGGTGAATTCCTGCCCGAGGAGGAAGTGCTCACCTGGGCAAGCCAAATAGCCGGAGCGCTGAATTACCTGCACAGCCAGGACCCGCCTATTCTGCACCGCGATATCAAGCCTAGCAACATCAAGCTCACTCCCAATGGGGTGGTAAAACTCGTGGATTTTGGACTGGTAAAGATCCTGGCTGCCCAGGAAGATACTGTCACCATTGTGCAGGGGCGGGGCACAGCCCTTTACACGCCCTTGGAGCAATACGGCGGCGATACCGGCCACACGGACGTGCGCAGCGATGTGTATGCCTTTGGCGCGACCCTGTACCACTTGCTAAGCAACACCGCCCCCGTTGAAGCCCGGGAGCGCTTCCTGAACCCCAGCGGCATGGCCGCCTTGAAAGATTTACGGCCCGAGATCAGCCCACGCACCGAACGTGCCTTGGGCTGGGCTCTGAGCCTGCATCCAGAAGAGCGGCCTCAAAGTATCCAGGCCTTCCAGCTCGCCTTGCTTGGCCAACTGGAACCCAAGGCGCGCTCAAATGGACGAATGCCCCCGCCCACATTGACCGATATCCTGTCCTCGCGCACAGAGCAAATCCTGCTCTGGTGTGCCGGCGCCTTGCTCCTATTGAGTTTTATTGCCACTATCGGGCACTAGCTATCGAGATTTTTCGGTTTTGGCTTTGGTGGATTCCAGCCACAGCCAGCCGACCAACCAGCCCAGCCCCGCTCCAGTAAGCACGGAGATCACTACCCCCCATTCGCCGCTGAAAGAAAATACTTCATGGCTGCCCGGCAGGTCCAAGGCCAGGTAACTGCCAACCAGCAAGCCGCCGATGAAGGTGGTTAATCCCCAGCGCACTGCCCAGCGAACTTTGCGCATGTTGAGGCCGACCTGGTAGGCGAACGCGCCTGCCACCACGGAGACCATGGTGATAAGGAACCAGTCCACGAGGTTGGCGCGCTTGGGTTCCTCCGGCTGCTCGGTGGCTGCAAATGGCGTGGGCGTCGTCTCCGGTGCGGCCGCCGCGGTGGCCAACGATTGGGCCTGGGCGGTCTGGGTAGCCTGGAGTGCCAAACCTTCGGGATTGATGCCGATCACATCGAAGCGCAAGGCTTCTGAACTGGCCGGCGGCTCGCCGCTGGAGGCTAGGATCTGCAGGCTTCCTTCCTCTTCGATGGAATAACTGGCTAACGCCATGCCATTCCGCGTGGTGGCGTTGACCTGCCGCGTTAGCGTTGTCCCTTCGCTCACAATGGTGATGCCAAAAGTAACCGGCGTGCTATCCGGCACGGTATGCCCGTTGTGGTCGATGATGGGCCCGGCCTGCAGGCTCAACAGGTCCCCTGCTTGGTAAGTGGGGATGGGAGTGGGTTCGGCGGTTGCTTCTGAAGTGGGGCCTGGGGTTTCTATGCTGGCGGGCAAGATACGCTGCACGCCGATGGGAATGACTTGCGTCTCATCGGGAGATGTGGCTTCGATCAGTTCGTAGCCAATGCCTTCGATGGAAACCGGCGAATTTCCAGGCATGCTGATTTCCTGGTAGAGCAATCTGGCGGCTACTTCGGCGATGCCTTGTTGCTTGCTGTAAAGACCGTAATACGCGGTGATCTTGGTGATATCCGTGGCGTCCAGAAAATATGGCGCGTTCAACGCGAATACGATGACCCTTTTGTTTTGGATCATGTCGGGGCGCTCGGAAAGCAGGCGGCGCAGGGCAGCTGACTCCGGGCTGCCATCGTCTCTTCCCAGGGCAAAGACCACCCATTCGGCGCGTTGCATGTTCCCCGCTACGGGATCTTCCCCACCAGGCCAGCTATCGTCGAGCGTACGGAGAAGCTCAATGAACGAAAAAGAGACCAAGTTGGCTGCAGTGATCTGGTTGCCGGCGTTTGGCCCGTAAAGGCCCAGCACCGCTTCGGACAAGGCCGATGGATCGATTGAGGGTACGACATCACATTGACTGCATTGCTGCACCGTGGCGACATCCGTAAAGAACACGATCTGTTCGAATTGCCCAGGCGGTTCGGGCAGCAAGTTGGGCAGTTCCTCAGCGCTGGGGCTCAAGAGCGTGGCTGCCTGCCGGCCGATCTCGAAAATCAGGCTCTCGTTTTGGCCGATGGTTTGAACGGCATCTGCATCGGGCAGGACTTCGCTTGGCGAGAAGTCAGGATAGATCTTGAACTTTAGCGCTAGTATGCGCGTGACCGCCTGGTCTACCCGTTCGGAGAAAGCCTGGTCTTCGCGGTATTTGTGTGCGAAGAATTCCACCGTGCGCACAATGCTGGCGTAGGCATCCGGGTCATTGTTAGCGACGAAGTTGCCCAGATACAAAACGTCGTTGCCCGCCAGGAACGCGTCGCGCGCTACCAAGGGGGAGTTGAACATCTGTTCCGCCGGATCATAGTTGCGCCGGATGGCGCGCGTGCCCAGACTGTCGCTGATGATCAAGCCTCCGTTCGCCCGCCAGGTGGCAAATTGGGGTAGCGCCATCAGCTGGGCGAAAGCCTGAGGATCGAAACTGATCGGGCGCGTGGTGGCGCGGATGTTGCCCTGGAATCCCTGGTAGCGAATATGCGCCAGGAGCATAGCGTCCGCCGTAGCTTCCAGGCTGGAGGCTTCCCCGGTAACCGCAAAGAAGGGCGGCAGTTCGATCTGCGTGAGCTGGTTCAATGACTTGCGCACGGTGGGCAATTCCTCATCCGTTGGCCGGTCGGAGCCTCCATAACCGGGCAGATGTTTGGCCACCACGGCTACTTGGTTTGCGCTGCCCACGTGCACCCCTTCGATGAAGGCCTGCCCCAATTTCCCCACCCAGAACGGATCGCCGCCAAAACTGCGCGCGGCCAGGTCGCCGGGGCTGCGCGGCCGCGGGCTCTCCAGCACATCCAGGGAGGGGCCCAGCAACAGGTTGACCCCCAGCGCCGAGAGTTCCGATCCGAGCAGCTCTCCGGCTTGCCGGGCCAGGTCAGGATTCCACGTGGCTCCAATGGTCATGGCGCTCGGCAGCGGGCTTAGGCCGCTAAGGATCTGGTCAGTGGGATATCCGTCGCCTTCCTCCGAAAGGGCAATGAATATGGGGATGTAGCTGGGAGTGTAGGTATCTCCGCTGATGACATCGGCGCGCCGGGTTTCGGAAGAAACGGCCTCGGCGCCCTGTAAGTCGGCGATTAAGTTCGCCGCCCCTGCCACCGTATCAGGGGCGGCGACGAAATTGTCCATATCGCGGCGCAGCATTACGCCGCCGATATGATAGTTGGCGATCAGGTCGTAGATCTGGCTTTCCTGGGCGGCGGTGAAACCCCTGAAGGTGACCAGGAAAAGCTGGCCCACACGCTCTTCTGGTGTGAGGGTTTCCAACAGTGCAAGGGCCTTCTGGGTGGGATCATCCTCTTGGGCGAGGGGGGCCGCCTGGCTTGCCATCGTTCCCCCCACCAGGTTAGCGGCCAGCAAACCCAACAGCAGCGCGGCCTTCCAGGCCTGGCGCTTAAGGTTGCGCTTCATCATTTGTTTATCTAGTATTGCCACGCTCACGGTGTTCATTCTAGTAAAGAGAAAATTCGGAGTGCTTTCCCCTTATGATTCGGTCAGGCCGCGATTATAGCATGGGCGTACTTTCCTCCTAATCGCATATATAATCGCCGCATGCGACTCTCCGTGATCGTGCCCGTATACAACGAAAAGGCCACCGTACCTGAGATCCTGAGGCGTTTACAAGAGGTAAGCCTCGCGGATGAGATCATTGTGGTCGATGATGGCTCCACCGACGGGACGGGTGACACCGTGCAGCAACTGCAGGGCGCGCAGCTGCGTGTGATCAGGCACCCTAAAAATCGCGGCAAGGGAGCCGCGGTGCGTAGCGGCATCGAAGTCGCAACCGGCGATTTGATCCTCATCCAGGATGCCGACCTCGAATACGATCCGCGCGATATCCCTGCCCTGCTCAAGCCGATTCACGAGGGCGTGGCCGACGTGGTTTATGGGTCGCGCTTCCTTGGCGGTCCCCGGCGGCCGACCATGTATTGGCACATGGTGGCCAATAAACTGCTGACCTTCCTTACCAATATCCTTTACAACAATATCCTCACGGATATGGAAACCGGTTACAAGCTCTTCCGCAGGGA
Source organism: Anaerolineales bacterium (assembly GCA_040882365.1). Lineage (GTDB taxonomy): Bacteria > Chloroflexota > Anaerolineae > Anaerolineales > UBA11579 > JAMCZK01. Next base: position 70,071 of record JBBEBI010000037.1, on the reverse strand, counting down.
CATTCTTAACCAGATACGCATCCGCTCCAATAGTTTTGACTTCGAGCCTGAAATTACAGCCAAAGTCCTAAAACGCAAGATCCGGCTTTTTGAAGTGCCGATCTCGTTCAATCCCCGCGATTATTCCGAAGGGAAAAAGATCGGGATCAAGGATGCCTTCCTTGCCCTGTGGGCACTGTTGAAATATCGCTTTGTCGATTAGTTTCCCCCGGCCGTTACCCAGAAAAAATCCTCTACGTACTCGCCTTCAGGTCGCGCACATTGAGTTGCAGTGTGCTGCGGCCATTGAACTCATTGGCCTCGAAGCGGTACAGCAGATCCACGACCTTGGGCAGCGCTTCGATCCAATGCCCCTGGCGGAAAGCGATGGCATCGTAAGTGATCCAGCCGTCTGTTACGGTTAGCTTGAGGTGCTTGCCTTCCTGGCCCACAACCCGCGCATCTAGCACCTGCAGCCCGCGGCTTACCAGGCTCACCTGCGGATTGCCATATCCCGTCGGCTCGATCAATTCGAAGTGCTGGATGACGTCAGCCTTTAGCTCAGATAGGGGCACCTCGGCATCTGCTACCAGTACGGGGAACAGGTCCTTCCCGCTAAGCTGTTCCCTGGCGATGGCCTGCAGGCGCTCAAGGGCTTCGGGCAGGCGATCGTTGCGCACGGTGAAGCCGGCTGCGGCGGCGTGCCCGCCGAAGTTTTGGAACAAGTCCGCGCAACTTTCCAGGGCGCGGGTGATGTGGAACTCGGGGATGCTGCGGCAAGAGGCGCGCGTATACTCCGCGCCGCGCTGCCCTACGATAGCCGGGCGGTAGAAGCGCTCCACCAGGCGAGAGGCCACCAGGCCGACCACGCCGGGGTTGTATTCCTCTTGAAGGGCGACCAAGAGCAAGGCATCGCCTTGAGCAGCGGCGATCCCCTCTGCCGATTCGGTCATTTGGCGAGTGAGTTCCTGCCTCTCACGGTTCTGGCTGTCCAGGTACTGCGCCAGCCTTCCCGCCTCGAAGACATCGTTGGTCATAAGAAGATTCAAGGCATTTTTCGCCGTCTCCAGACGGCCAGCGGCGTTGAGGCGCGGCCCGAGCAGATAGCCTATATCTCCGGCAGATACCGCAGTCGGTTTCAGCCCGGATACACCGATCAATGACAAAACCCCCTGGCGCTGTGGCTTGCGTAATCGAGCCAAACCCTCGCGCACCATCCAGCGGTTCTCCCCCGTCAGTGGCACCATATCGGCAACGGTGCCCAGCGCCACGAGGTCCAGCATACTGCCATCAGCTATCGCTACAGGTCGCAGCCGAGCCTCCAGTGCACAAGCCAGCTTGAAGGCGGTGCCTACTCCCGCTAGCTGTTTTTCGGGGTATTCACAACCGGGTTGCTTGGTATTGATCAGGGCGAAGGCGTTGGGCAACTCCGGGCCCACCGAGTGATGGTCGGTAATTATCAGGTCGAGCCCCAGCCGTTTGGCTTCTTCCGCTTCTTTCAGCGATCTCACGCCGCAGTCCACGGTCACTACGACGGACGCGCCGCCTTCCTTCAATTGCTGCAAAGCCCCCACATTCAACCCGTAACCCTCCTCGAAGCGGTCGGGGATGTAAGGCTGGGCCTTGCCGCCCAGCGCCTGGATGGTATGCAACAACAACGCCGTGGCCGTCACGCCATCGGCATCGTAGTCCCCGTAGACAATGACGGTCTCGCCACTTTGAATGGCATGCACCAGTCGGTCGACGGCCGTCCCCATGCCTTTCATGCGGAAGGGATCGTTGACCTCTGGTGGCAACGCCGCCAGGTAACGTTTAGACTCCTCCGCCGTTCCCAGGCCGCGGTTGAACAGGGCCTGCCGCAGCAAGGGCGGGTAGCCGGCAAGGTTCTGATCCGCCTGTGGGGTTAGCTTATTGAGGATCAGCCAGTGTTTTGCAAGGGATGGCATGCGTAGTTCTCTCAATGATAACTTGATATGAGTTGCAGATCCCCGCGGTCTCCCATTTTCGGGCATGGTTTGACGGTGCATTTAAAGACTGCTATCATCCTCGCAGTATGGTCGCTCGGCTAACCAAGGGATTGCGCGTTGCCTGGTCTGAGGCCAAGCGCTGGTTCACGCCGGGTCTGGGGGTCAAACGCTGGATTCTGCTCATTCTCTTTGGAACCTTTCTGCTCGGCATCGGCGGAGCTATGTTGGTGCTCGACGTATATCGCACCTCGCCGGATACCTGGTGGTTGCCGGTCTTTGACTGGCTCTCTCTGCGCTTCCTGGATCGCACTGTGCGGGCGGGCATTTTCGGTACTTTGGGCGTACTTGCGGTCGTTTTCGGCGTCATCAAGTTGAACGCAAACCTCTTGGCCCCTTATCTGCGCCCGGGCCATCGCGTGGTGGACACCCTCGCCGATCACCGCAAACGCGGCCGCGGGCCGCGCATCGCCGTCATCGGCGGCGGGCATGGCATGGCCACCTTGTTGCGCGGCCTCAAAGCTCACACTTACAATCTCACCGCCATCGTCACTGTGGCCGACGATGGAGGTTCCTCGGGGCGCTTACGCAGCAGCCTCGGCGTGCTACCCCCCGGGGACATCCGTAATTGTCTGGCAGCCCTCTCCAACGATGAAACCCTGATCACGCAATTATTCCAATATCGATTCTCCAGCGGGGAGAACGGTATGGAAGGGCATTCCTTTGGCAACCTCTTCATCAGCGCCCTGAGCGAAATTACGGGGAGCTTCGAGGAAGCCGTCGCCGAATCCGGTCGCGTGCTTTCGGTCTACGGGCGCGTACTTCCCGCCACCCTCCACGATGTGAGGCTGGTGGCCGATCTTTCGGTGCCGTTGACCAACGCCGAAGTGCGTGTGCGGGGTGAAAGCCAGATTCCTGTGATGACCGGCGCAGTGCGCCACGTGTGGCTGGAGCCGAATGCGCCGCCGGCCTATCCGGACGCGGTGAACGCGCTGCTCAACGCCGATCTTATTGTCATTGGTCCGGGTAGCCTTTACACCAGCATTCTGCCCAATTTATTGGTGCCTGATTTGGCCGCCGCACTGCGCAACAGCCCGGCGTTGAAGATCTTTATTTGCAACCTGGCCACCCAGCCAGGCGAAACAGAGGGTTATGCCTGCGGCGACCACATCCGCGCTCTCGAATCGCACGTGGGTCCCGGCTTTTTCGATATCGTGATCAGCAACCAAAAGCAGCCTTCCACGCTGCCGCCAGGTTCTCAATGGGTGGTTGCGGAAGAAGGATTAGACGAGCAATATGCGCTCTATTCTGCTGATTTGGCCGATCCGGAGCGCCCCGGCCACCACCGAGCCGACAAGCTGGCCCAAACTCTGATCGATCTCTTGCAGGAGCGCACAGGGCCGCTGGCGCCGCTAAAAGATATGTAATTCCAAGGGGGGAAGGGACCTCGATCAAAGGAGCTTACTTGTTCAATAAGAAGACCATCGAAAATATCGACCCGCGCGGCAAACGCGTGCTGGTGCGTGTCGATTTCAATGTGCCCATCGAGGACGGCGTAGTGCAGGATGATACGCGTATCCGTGCGGCGTTGCCCACCATCCAACATTTATTGGACGGCGGCGCGGCTGTGTTGCTATGTTCGCATTTGGGCCGCCCCAAGGATAAGCCGGACCCGAAATTTTCTCTGCGCCCGGTAGCTGATTACCTGAAGGGATTAGTGCAAGCCCCGGTGATCTTCGTTGAGGAATGCGTGGGTCCCAAGGCGGAGGCCGCTGCCAAAGCTCTAAAACCAGGCGAGATCCTTTTATTGGAGAACACCCGCTTTTATCCCGGCGAAACGAAGAATGACCCCGCGATGTCCAAAGCACTAGCAGGCTTGGCTGATTTGTATGTGAATGATGCTTTTGGTTCAGCTCACCGCGCTCACGCCTCCACCGAGGGCGTTGCCCACTATTTGCCGGCAGTGGCCGGGTACCTGATGGAAAAGGAAATTCATTACCTGGGCCAGGCGCTGGCAGAGCCCAAGCGGCCTTTCGTAGCCATCATCGGCGGCGCCAAGGTGAGTGATAAGATCGAAGTGATCCGCAATCTGCTGGATAAGGCTGACCAGTTGCTGATCGGTGGGGGGATGGCGAATACCATCCTCAAGGCCCAGGGGCTTGAGATGGGCGACTCTCTTGTGGAAACTGAGGCTATCGACACGGCCAAAACCTTGCTGGCGGCAGGCAGCCGTAAATTGCGCCTGCCTGTAGATTTCGTGATCGCCGATGCCTTTGATGAAAAGGCGCACCATAAGACGATGAAGGTGGGCGCTGTACCTGCCGGTTGGCGCGTGCTGGACATCGGCCCCGATACGGTGGACGAATTCACTGGCTTCATCCAGAAAGCCGGCACCGTGGTCTGGAATGGGCCGATGGGCGTTTTCGAAATGAAACCCTTCGCCGCCGGGACCTTCGCCCTGGCGAAGGCAGTGGCCTCTTCTAGGGCGGATAGCATCGTAGGCGGTGGCGATTCCGTCTCTGCCCTGCAGCAATCCGGCCTCGCCGACAAGATCACTCACATTTCCACCGGCGGCGGCGCTTCCCTCGAAATGCTGGAAGGCAAGCTGCTGCCCGGCCTGGCCGCCTTACAGGATAAAAGCTGATGGCGCGCATTCCACTAGTTGCCGGCAACTGGAAGATGAACAGGACCACCGCCGACGCTCTGCGGTTGGTGGAAGACATGCTGCCCGGATTGCAGCCCGTTCCGGGTGTGGAGAAGCTGTTATGCCCGCCTGCCACCTCTTTGATGGCAGTTTCGGCGGTCTTAGACAAGTCAGGCGTCGCCCTCGGTGCACAGAACCTTTATTGGGAGAACGAAGGCGCGTTCACCGGCGAGCTTTCTCCCGCGATGGTGGCCGAATATTGCCAGTACGTGATCCTCGGCCACTCGGAGCGCCGCGCCCTGTTCCACGAAAGCGACCTGGACGTACACCGCAAGGTGCAGGCGGCACTGGCCGCGGACTTGCGGCCCGTTCTGTGCGTCGGTGAGACCTTGGAGCAGAACGAAGCCGGCCGCGCCGCCGAAGTTGTCTCGAGCCAATTGCGCGCTGCGCTGGATGGCGTGCAGATCAATGTGTCCTCTGCTCTGGTGATCGCCTATGAGCCTGTATGGGCCATCGGCACTGGGAAAGCGGCTACTCCGGAGCTCACAGATACCTTGTTGCGCAATGTGGTGCGGCCTACGCTGGGGGGTTTGTTCGGCGAAGAGATCGCCCAAGGCATGCGCGTGCTGTATGGCGGCTCGGTGAACGCCGCTAACGCCGCGGCTTTCTTCGCCATGCCGGAAATAGATGGGGCGCTGGTCGGCGGCGCCAGCCTGAAGGCGAAAGAGTTTGTCGAGATAACGCGCGCAGCCGCCAGATAGGATTGCCTATGTTCCTTGAATTTGAAGTATCCGCGATTATTCCGGCTTCCCAAGAGGAAATCTACAAGGCCTGGCTGGATTCCAAGGGTCATTCAAAGATGACGGGCGCCAAGGCCCGCGCGAACAACAAAGTGGGCGGTGAATTCGAAGCCTGGGATGGCTACATCAGCGGCAGGAATTTGGAATTGGAGCCAGGTAAGCGCATCGTGCAGGCTTGGCGCACAGTGGAGTTCAGCGAAGCTGATGAAGACTCGCGGCTCGAGATCACGTTGTCACCCGCCAGTGGCGGCACGAAGCTCACGCTAAAGCACACTCATTTACCCGCCCACGGGGAACAGTATCGGCAAGGGTGGGTGGATAATTACTTTGAGCCGATGAAAGCTTACTTCGGCAAATAAAAAGGACACGGTTTACCGCGTCCTTTTCGGTTTCATGATTTGGGCTAATTGGGGGGATGCGGCCAGGAGCTCTTCTCCGAACATCTCAAATCCATTACCGCCGCGCTGCTTGACGCGGTACATGGCCTGGTCGGCGTTGCGCAACAACGCATCCACATCCGCGGTCAACGCTCCTGCTAACGCGATGCCGATGCTGGCGGTGGTGTGCAATTCGGCTTCGCCGCGCAGCTTGAAAGGCAGCGACAGGGCGTCGCGGATGCGCGTCGCCACCTGGCGCGCTCTATCCTCGTCGGCCACGCCGTCGACGAACACGGCGAATTCGTCCCCGCCAAGCCGCGCAGCCAGGTCGCCGGGCCGGATGCTGCTCTCCAATCGGCGCGCGAATTGCATCAGCACCTGGTCTCCCGCGTCATGCCCCCACTTGTCGTTGATCGACTTGAGGCTGTCCATATCGATGAACAGCGTGGCGAAGCGGTAGGCGGGTTCGCCCTTACTACGCAGGCGGGCGCGCTGCAAATGATCGCGGAAGTAGGCTCGGTTGGGGAGCTGGGTCAGCACATCGTGGAAGGCATGCCTTTGCAACATTTCCTGGGTCTGCTTGCGCACCGTGATGTTGTGCAAACTGCACACCCAACCCTTCTGCGTCGACCGCAGCGGGGCTGCGTGGAATTCAAAGTGCTCCCCGTGCAATGTTATTTCCAGTTCGAAGGCCTGTTCCGCCACGAAGCGCGCTTCCATTTTTTGAACGATCTCCGGCGCCAGGCCAGCCTTGGTAAACACGGCGGCCAAAGGCTGCCGCGCTTTGTAGGTCTCGAGGCCGAACAGGGCGCTGGCCGCCGGGTTCAGCCGGTTAATGTCCAGCGCCGAGGTCAGGATCAGGATCGGGTCGGGGGTGCTTTGCAGCATGGCATCTAGCAAGGCGTGCTGTTCGACCAATTCGGCCTGGAAGGTGCGCTTGCTGGTGATGTTGCAGAACATGAGCTCGGTGCCCACGATGTTGCCGTCTTCGTCCTTATTGGCCACTGCCGAACACATGGCGAATACCGGCTGTCCATCCTTGTTGCTCAAGGACATTTCGCGTTCGCGCACAAAGCCGTCTTTCTTGATATCGCTAAATAGCCGCTCGGCTTCGCGTTGGTTCTTCCACACATAATTGGGGAACGGCTTGTTCACCAATTCGCTTTTTTCTTTCACCCCCATCATTCCCAGGAAATAAGGATTGGCATAAATGATGCGGTCCTGGATGTCGGTGTACACAATGCCGTCGTGGGCATTGTTGTGGAAATTCAGGTCCTTGACCGCTCGCTCCAGAAAACCCTTCTCTATCACCAGTCGCGCATATTTGGCTTCCAGGCGCGCCAATTCTGTGCGCAGCAGTTTTAGCTCTGCGCTGGTGCCCGAGCGGTTGGCCTTCTTTTTTCGGAATGCGCATACGGGTGCTAGATATTAACCCAGCCTAACTTATGATTGCCAAAGTGTAAGGGGAAATCCCCGGAAAACCTTGTTTACTAACAAAACTGTAAGCTTAGGACTATCCGGTACCAAACTGGCGGTCGCCGGCATCCCCCAAGCCGGGCACGATGTAACCGATGTCGTTGAGATGGCTGTCGATGGCCCCCAGATAGATGGGCACATCAGGATGAGTCTTGCTCAGCAGTTCGATGCCCTCGGGCGCGCCAATGATGCCAACGTATTTGATTCTCTTCACTCCCCATTCCTTTAGGATACTCACGGTCGCCGCGGCAGATCCGCCGGTGGCCAGCATGGGATCGAGCACCAGGCATATGCCTACTGTGGGCAGGGTTGGCAGTTTGTTGTAATACTGGACGGGCTGCAATGTCTTCTCGTCACGGTATAAACCGATGTGCCAGACCTGGGCATCCGGGATCAAATCCCATACGCCATCCACCATACCTAGGCCGGCGCGCAGAATGGGCACCAGGCCGATGTTTTCCTTGGTGGTAATTCCTTTCGCCTTACCCATCGGGGTTTCTACCTCTCGCGGTTCTGTGGCCAAGTCGGCAGTGGCCTCGTAGGTGAGCAGCGCGCTGATCTCACTCACCAGCTCGCGGAATTTGCGGGGTTCGGTGTTCCTGTCGCGCAATATCGTCAACTTATGCAGGACCAGTGGATGCGTGGAGACGTGCACATTGGTCATCGAGACCTCCGTTAGTTCGGCGGATTATAGTCCAGCCAGATGCGGCTCGCCCTCGCGATAGAAGCCCAAACCCCTCATGTATAATCTTTTCGATGAATGCCAGCCAACCCCGCCTGGTCGATCCACTTCCCCGCGTCGATGACAAACTAGAACCAGCGCTGCGGCCCCGCACCCTCGCCGAGCTGATCGGACAGGATATGGTCCGTGAAAACCTGGCCATCCTCGTCGCCGCCGCCCGCCAGCGTTCGGAGCCGTTGGACCATGTGCTCTTCTATGGCCCGCCGGGACTTGGGAAAACAACTTTGGCTCACATCCTTGCTAATGAAATGGGCGTCAACATCAAGGTCACATCCGGCCCTGCTATTGAAAGGCAAGGCGATCTGGCGGCTATTTTGAGCAACATGAACCAGGGCGATGTCCTGTTTGTGGATGAGATCCACCGCTTGGGGAAAGCCGTCGAAGAAGTACTCTATCCAGCCATGGAAGACTATTCCCTGGACATCGTGATCGGCAAAGGCCCCTCGGCGCGTGCCATCCGCCTGAAGTTGCCGCGATTCACCGTGGTCGGCGCCACGACGCGCTTGGCCTTGCTCACCGCGCCGCTGCGCGCCCGCTTCGGCGCCACCTTCCGCCTGGATTTCTATGACTCGGCCGCTATCCAGGCGATCCTGGAACGTGCCGCAGTCCAATTGGGCATCAAGGCGGCGTGGGATGGGTTGGAGATGATCGCTCTGCGGTCGCGCGGCACTCCCCGAGTAGCCTTGCGCTTCCTGCGCCGTGTGCGCGATTACGCCGAGGTGCGCGCTCAGGGCGTGATTACTGATGGGGTCGCCCGCGAGGCGCTGGATCTGTTAGAAGTGGATGGACTGGGCTTGGATGACCTCGACCGCCGCGTGCTGCGAACCATCATTCAAAAATTCGGCGGCGGCCCCGTCGGGTTGAATACTATCGCCGCCTCCGTGAGCGAAGAGCCCGACACGATTATGGACGTGGTTGAGCCTTACCTGATGCAGCTCGGTTTCCTGGAACGCCGCTCACAAGGCCGGCTGACCACGGCTCAGGCCTGCGCTCATTTGGGCTTGCCGTTTACAGGCCAGCCCAATTCACCGGCACTGTTCTAGCCATGCCAGATTTCGGCCGCAGCTTAATCGTTGTCGGCGTCCTTCTTCTCGCGGTCGGAGGTCTGTTGCTGTTACTGCCACGTTTGGGGCTACCGCTAGGCCGCCTGCCCGGAGACCTGCGCTTCGATCTCGGGCAATTCACCTGTTTCGTACCCATTGCTACTGGCATCTTGCTCTCGCTTCTGCTGACCATCGGGTTGAATTTGCTCGCCCGCTTCTTCGATCGTTAATTCTCTCGCTTTGAAGACGTCTGATTTCGATTACGAACTCCCGCCGGGCCAAATTGCCCAGGAGCCTGTTGAGCCTCGGGATGCCTCCCGATTGCTGGTGTTGGATCGCCGCACTGGCCGGCGCACTCACGGCACCTTTCATCAATTGCCCGATTACTTGAAACCCGGTGATTTGCTAGTTATAAATCGCAGCCGAGTTGTGCCGGCGCGCTTGTTTGGCCGTAAGTTGCCCAGTGGCGGCAGGATCGAACTGCTCCTGTTGGAGCGGCTCGATGAGCGCCGTTGGAAAGCCTTGGTCGGGGGAAAAGGGTTGGGCGTCGGCAAGCAAGTGCAACTGAAAGGCGGAACTACTGCCACCATCGATCAGGATCTTGGCGGGGCTCAGCGCCTCATCGTTTTCGATCGCTCGATGGATAAAGAGCTGGAGTGCATAGGCTCGGTGCCCCTGCCGCCTTACATCCACACCGCCTTGGTGGATCCTGAACGCTATCAAACCGTCTACGCGCATGATCCGGGTTCTGCGGCCGCGCCGACTGCCGGGTTGCATTTCAGGCGCGCTCTAATGGATGAAATCCAATCCAAAGGGGTGCGCTTTGCCGGTCTGACCTTACATATAGGACTGGATACCTTTGCTCCCGTAAATGAGGATGATCCCCGGGAGCATAGAATTCATACGGAATGGTGTCAGTTCTCAATGGAAGCTGCCAATCTTGTGAATGAGACCCGGGCCGCCGGTGGCCGGGTGATCGCCGTAGGCACCACCTCGGTGCGCGTGCTGGAAACCGCCGCCCGCGCGGGTGACGCCGGAAAGGTTGCGCCCTATGAGGGCCGCACCGATCTCTTTATTATCCCCGGATACAAATTCGGTGCAGTGGACGCCTTGCTGACTAATTTTCATTTGCCGCGGTCCACCTTGCTAATGCTGGTCAGCGCGTTCGCAGGGCGCGAACTGATTTTGGCAACCTATAGGGAGGCGATCGCCGAAAGCTACCGCTTTTATTCCTTTGGCGATGCAATGCTTATTTTATAGCGGGGTTGATTCTTTCTTCGATGGCCTTGAGGAAGGCCTTTACCACCTTGGGGTCGAACTGGGAACCGCTGCAGCGCCTGAGTTCTGCCACCGCTTCCTCGTGGCTACGTGATTTACGGTACACGCGTTCATCCGTCATGGCCACATAGGCATCGGCCACGGCAATGATACGGGCGGTTTTGGGAATGGCATCTTTGCGCAATCCATCCGGGTAGCCCTTGCCGTCGTAATGTTCCTGGTGCGCTCGAATAATGGGCGCCACCCCGGAAAGATTCTTCACTCCGGCCACTATGTGTGAGCCTATTTCCGGGTGCCGGCGCATGATCTCTTCCTCGTGGGCTTCCAATATGCCCGGTTTCCGTAGGATCTCATCGGGCACGCCGATCTTGCCGATGTCGTGCAGCAGAGCACCCCAGCGGATGTCCACCAGCTCTTCATCGCTGCATTCCATCATTTCGCCCGTCATCACGGCCAAGTCCGCCAACCGCTGGCTGTGGCCGCTGGTGTAGCTGTCGCGCACATCGATGGCGCTGGCCAGCGCACTGACCGTCTGCACATAGGCTTCCTGGGCTTCCTCGAACAGGCGCGCGTTCTCAAGGGAAATACCGGCATGGATGGCAAAGGCAGACACCAATTGTGCGTCCGCCGCGCTAAACTGGTTGGCTTTATAGCCGTCCACCGTTAGTACGCCTACGCATTCCCCACCTACTATCAGTGGAGCGCCAATCCAGGACTTTACGTTTGTTGCCCCCGGAGCCTGCAGCCAGTCTGGATGATCGCTAATGTCTTCGTAGACTACTGTGCGGTGCTCGTAAAGCAAAGGATGCGCAAATCGGTCGTCCCTGATGGGGATTTCATAGCCGAGAGCGCTCGCTTCCATCGATCCCGCTATGGCTCGTATGCTCAGATTTTCACCCTTAATGATTTGAATGGAAGCGCTGTCAAAAGGTACCACTCGCTTCAGTTGCTCCAGAATCAGGTCGAGCACTTTCGAGCTTTCCGTTTCGCTGCTCAAGATGGCAGCCACTTCGCGCAGCGTCTCGGCTTGCTCGCGCTGCACGCGCTCGGATTCGAACAAGCGGAATTTCTCGATTGCGGTCCCCAACTGGCCGGCAATTGTGTTCAGTAATCGCAAATCCTTTTCCGAAAACGCGTCCAACTGGGCGCTTTCTGCATTGATGACCCCGAGAACCCGGTTGGCATTCCCCAGGATGGGTACGCACAACTCAGAAAGCATGTTGGGGCTAACGTGCAGGTAGTTCGGCTCTATGAGGACATTCGGAATGCGCCAGGGTGTTCCGGTTGCAGCAACTCGGCCGGCAACACCATGAGAAAGAGGCACTCTCCGCCGCTTCATTTCGGCGCTGATTCCCCGGTAACTGCGGTTGACGAGTAGCACCTGGGAATTGTCGTCAAGCATCAGGAACCCGAACTGGTCCGGATATAAACTGTCGCCGATGATCTCGGTGGCCCGTTCCAGAAGCTCGTCCTCGCTCTTGGCATTTACGGCTGCATGCGTGATGGCGTGCAATACCGTCAATTCCTGCAATTGCCTTCGTGTGGAGTCAAATAGGCTGATTCCCTCCAGTGCGATCGATATCTGTTCGCACAGCGTGCTTAACGCGCCGACCTCATGCTGGTCAAAGGCGTTCAATTCGTTGCTTTCGACGTTGAGCAGCGCAACCACGCGCTTGTAGATCTTTATAGGAATAATCAGTTCCGAATTGATCATTTCATGCCCGGGCACCAGAATGTATTCTGGGCGGTCGTGGACATTGTTCGCCACCACCACCTCGGCGGTGATGGCCGCGCGGTCCAGCAGGCCCATCCCAAAGGGCTGCCGATAACCGCCCGCCGGAACCAGGGAGGCAAAGGTGCCACTCACCGCGGCCGTCACATATTCGTGTGCTTCCTCATCCACAATAGAAATGTCTGTGGATACATAATTCATTTCTTTGTTCAAGCGCTCCACGACCACCTTGAACAGGCGATCGCGGTCCAGCACACCGCTCATTTCCCCCGTGAGTTTATTTAGGATGCTGAGTTGCTTGCCGCGGCGGCGTTCGGCGGCCGCGTTGCGCAGCCTCTCGATCCCGCTGGCTAGTTGCCCGGCTAGAGTCAGGAGCAACCGCTCATCCTTCTCAGTGAAGTGATTGAGTTCGCGACTCTCAGCGTTAATAACACCTACCAGGCGCTCTCCAATCTTCATGGGCACACATAATTCGGAAAGGGTATCTTGATCGTAACCCAGGTAATTCGCTTCCGCTCTGATGTCGCCGACGCGTAAAGGCATGCCCAGCGAAGCCACTTGCCCTGTGATGCCTTGGCCCAATAGGATAGTCGGCGCGTTCAGCGGTTTTCCTGCCTGGTAGGAAGGGTGAATATTGAGATGGGAGCCATCCTGGTCCAATAGCAACACGCCGAAGTTGTCGGGATACAGGTTTTCGCGGATAAGTTGGGTGGTGCGTTCAATAAGTTCAGTTTCAGTGGTGGCTTCGGTGCTGGCAAGAGAGACCTGGTGGAGAAGGCTCAACTCCTGCAGCTGGCGGCGGGTGGCCTCGAATAGCCGCGCATTCTCAATGGCGGCCGCGGCCTGATGGCAAAGAGTCTGGGCCAGATAAATCTCTCGATCGGTGAAGCGGCGCACGCCTCGGGTCTCCTGCAATTCCACCAGGCCCAGCGTTTTGCTTTGGGCCATCAGTGGCAATAGCAGAATAGTGGAGACGCCTGCCTTCTTAAAAGCGGTTTTCTGTTTTGTGGAGAGCCCGGGCTCGTCCAGCCCCATTTGCAGGGGTTTGGCTTTCTCAACTACTGCGGTGAGCGCCAGGTTTTCGGATAAAGACGTGACTTCGTATTTACGCGGCAACCTGGTGATTTGCAGATTAACGAACTTTAGGTAAGGCTTGATCTTTCCAGGGTTCGGCGAGGAATCGGCGAGGATGCAGATCGGCACATCCAGCAGGTTAGTCAGCTGCCGGGCGACGATTTGGAGGACTTTTTCGAATTCCAGGCTGGAGAGGATGCTGGCGCCCGCAATAGCCAGGGCAGCCAGCTCTTCTGTGTGCTCGCCTTCAGCACCCAGGTTACCTGCCTTCACGGCCCTGCCTGCAAAGCGTCCATTGCCATTCAGCGCCTGCTCTTCGTTGAACGATTCTACTAGCATCCTCGAGTTCAAGTCGCTTTCTGGCCCGCGGGCCAATTTACCTCTATTCAGGCTGGCAAGCCTTTATGACGGCGAGAGGATAAAGCACATTTACCCTCGCCCTCAAATATGCCAGACCGTAATGGTCTGTGGTTCTAAGCTTGTCAGCCGCCGCAGCAGCCTCAGGCGGCAGACGCCGACGGTTGGATGAGCCCGCTCAGGTGGCGGATAAACTGGTCCAGATCCATAGCCTGGATGGACATCACCGCCCGCACTTCCTCGTCATTCAATTGGAAGGCGCTTAGTCGGTCCTGCACCTGCCCGTTCAGGAGGGCGGTCTTGAATTCGTTATCCAGCAAAGCCTGGGTAGCAATGGCGTTCAATTTGAGTTTAGACATTTCAAGCTCCTTATTCAGAATCGGATCAAACAAAATATGGGTCAACTTAATGGTCGGTGCCCACGCCGCCACCGCAGGGCTGCGCAAAGCTAGGGCCGGTGCCCACGCCGCCACCGCAGGGCTGCGCAAAGCTAGGGCCGGTGCCTACGCCGCCACCGCAGGGCTGGGCGAAGGTAGGGCCGGTGCCCACGCCGCCGCCGCAGGGTTGGTTGAACTGAACTTTTGTGCTATTGAACATGTGAATCCTCCATAAAACATAGTTAGGTTAGTGGGCGCATTCTAGGAGACGCCCTATGAACGTATCTCTGAGCAAGCTGCATGCCCTGAGACAAAAAAAGGCCACCCGTTTGAGCAGCCTTGCTGGCATCAATGATTCGCTAATAGACAATCAATCTACCTCCGCGATAGAGCCTCCTTAAGGTGTCTGTGCCTTTATCGATAACTGATTGTAATACTCACGCAGCTCCCGCAAGGGTTCTGCATTCAGCTCCTTGCGCAGTAAGGCTCTGTATTGCTTGAAATGGGCGATGGCTGCCGAAGGGGCGCCAGATAGCGCTAGGCATTTCATTAAAGATAGATGTACCTCGTCACGATAGGGGTCGACACCCAGGATTTTCTCATAAAGTAGCTTGGCTTCCCGATAGTGTTTGCTTTCGGCTTCCATGGAAGCCAGATCGAGTAGTGCATCGACATAAAGGGCGCGCAGCTCTTCCCGCCTGCGATCCGTCCATTCCATGAATATGTCCTGCAAGTAGGACTGTTTGTACAAGTCCAGGGCTTGCTTTAGCAACTCGCCCCTGGCACGTTTAGAAAGTTGTTCTTCGCCAGCTTTTTTCAAATAGCTTTCAAATTCCCATACGTCGTACCAGATCCCGAACGAGGGGTGAAGGCTGTAATGATCTTGCTCATAGACGATGGCTTCCTTGAAGCCCAGAGCCTGCCGTACTCGCCATAAGGTGGCGTGAAAATTGCTGCTGATCTTTCCCGAACTGAAATCAGGCCAAAAGTCCAATCCAATAGTATCCTTGCGTGCCCTTCCGCGATCTAGGAGATAAAAGAAAAGGGCCCTGGCACGGCTAGATCGCCAAACACTCATTGAAAGCAATTCCCCATCTAGACGGATTTCTCCCGGACCAAAGGCCTGTACTTCGATGTGAATTGACCTTACCGTCGGTTCGGACGATTTTCGTTCTAGGGCTGCTTTGCCAGGAATAAAATTGGCCGCTCGTTCAGCTAAAGCCTTTATTTGCTCGGATGAGTTAGTCTGTACGAACTGGGATAGAAAATTGTTGCTCCATCTGGCTGCGGCGACGAGAAACTGATCGTAACCCAAGCGGGCTGCGCCCTCAAGGGCCTTATTCAATAGCTTTTCTGCTTTTTGGGCTTGTTGCTTTTGAAGATGGGTCTTGGCGGCCAAAAATGCGGCCATCACCTGGGATTGCTTGGGGGCTTTCTGCTTGGGCCAGCCAGCCATAGCTTTTTCGAATTCTCTTAGCGCTAGATCGAGTTGTCCCATGCCCGCATAGACATTTCCCATTTCTAATGCGTAATCGGTTTCATCCATCGCGCCCCCTCGAAAACTGGCCCCTCTTCGCAGCCAATTCATTGATTCGCTAAAGTGTCCTCTAAGGCGCTCAACGCGGGCGAGACCTGCAAATGTACCGACGAGTTCGGTGGGTTCCCCGGGGAGTGAGTGTGCTTGCTGAAAGCTTCTTTCGGCTTCCTCTTTTTCACCAACGTCTAGCAGCAAATCACCACGCCCATTTAATATGGCGACTTGGACACGAATTAGATTTGCGGCCCGAGCATGTTCTAACGCCAAAGAGTATTCATGCCACGCTTCTGCGTATTGTCCAATCTGATGATGGAGATAGGCGATGTTATTGCGAGCAGACGCTAACGCGCCCAAATTGCTGCGCAGGTTGATATGGATATCCAGGGTTTCTTGAAATGCTTGTTGCGCGTCAAGCAGTTGGCCGTTATTTATATATACCAATCCCAAATCGTTCAGGGTCTCGGCCAAATCATATAAGTTCCCAAATTTGTGATTCCCTCGACCCACAGATCCCAAGCGGCGGAATCCCGCTACCGCTGCCTTCAAATATTTGATTGCACCTCGGATGTCCCCAAGAAAATACGTAGGGAGGCCCTTAAGGCGCTCCGCTTGATACCACTGTAGCGAATGTCGTCTCCGCTTCGACTTCTTGTTTAGCAAATCCTGGGCTTGCTGGGCCAAATTGATAGCTTGCTTATATTCTCCAGTAAACCTCGCCACCATACCCCGGGTGATGGCCACATTCGCTAGTAAGTCGAAATCCCCTTCATGTTTAAATGCTGGATTCGCGATATCCAGTGGCCTTAGACTCTCTGCGAACCTGCTTTGATTTACTAGGAACTTCGCATGGTACAACAAAAGGCGTGGCGCTTCCTTTTGCATGTTGGGGTCCGTGCCCAAGGCTGTCACCCAGCGCGCCAAGAGGGCCTGTCTTCCCGCCACATAATATTCCTTGGCCACCTTGTCGATCCACGCCGCCGCCTTTTCCTTATCGCCCGCCGCCAGCTTGTGGTCGATCGCAGCTTCCCATTCCTTGCGGCCGCGATGCCACTCGGCGGCCCGGTGGTGCAGCGCTGCCAGCCGCGGCTTTTGCGTGCGGCCAAAATAATCTTGCAGGAACTCTGAAAAAAGTTGATGGTAGCGATAGCTGGGGCCTTCCGTCATTTCGGTGCGGCTGACGAACAGGTTGCGGTCCTCCAGCGCTTGCAGGGAAGATGCCGAATCCTTGCGCTCCAGCAGGTAATTGCACAACGCCTCGTTGAAATCCCCCAGGATGGAAGTGGCCAGCATGAAATCCCGCAAGTGCTCACTTTGCCGGCTGACGACTTCTTCTGCCAGATACTCATACACCTGCTGGATGCCCCCGCTAAGCTTGGGCAGGGTGCCGTTCTCCATGGTGCGCAGGGCCAGCAGGATGGCGATGATCCAGCCATCGGCCCGCTTGGCGAACTCATCAGCTTGCTCGTCGCTCAGGCGGATGCGGTAATTCTGCAGCACCAGCTTTTGCAGCTCTTCGGCCCGGAAGCGAAGCTCTTCCGCGCTGATAGTCACTAGTTCGTCGCGAACGTACAAGTTCGCCGTGGGGATGCCATACACGCTGCGCGAGCCAATCAGTATGCGCAACCTGTCAGGCAGGTGCTCGAGGAAATTCTCGACGAAATCCACGATCTGCTGGTTCTCCCCCGCCAGGTGATAGTCGTCCAACACCAGCAAGGAAAAGTCGTCTACCTTTTGCTCGACCTCGTTGATGAAATCGACGGCCAAGGTGGCGGCGTCAGGCGCGCCACCCATGGAGTTGAGCTTCTCTTCCAGTTCCTTGCCGAAGTTGGCTACCTGTTGTTGGAAGGCGGCAATCAAGTGTGCGACGAATTGGACCAGGTCGTTGTCTTCCGGGCTGATGCGGTACCAACACACGATGGCGTCCACATCCGCGGCAAAATCCACCAAAAGGGTGGTTTTGCCGTAACCTGCAGGAGCCGAGACAAACGTTAGCTTGCGGTGCAGATTTTGGTGGAGGATGTCGATCAAGCGCACCCGCCGCAGGACATCTTTGCGCCGTTGCGGCGGACGCACTTTAGTGAGCAAGATGGCCATTGTTAGCCGATAGCGGTCTCCGTTCCTTGCAATACTGGCAGTAGGTCAGTCTATTAGCGAATCCTGACCTTTGTCAAGTTAGCTTAGTTACGCCAAATTGTATGACAAGTTGCCAGTCGATATTATAATTTTAGCCCTTCGGAATAACCCATGCGTGCCGTTGACATCATCGTTAAGAAGCGCCAAGGGCAAGAACTGACCCGCGACGAAATCCGCTTCTTTGTGGAAGGATTCACGCGCGGCGAGATCCAGGATTACCAGGTGTCCGCCTGGGCCATGGCCGTCTTGCTCAACGGCATGACCGACCGCGAGACCATGGAACTGACTTTGGCCATGGCTGAATCCGGCGACATGCTGGATCTGACGGGTGTAGTGGATCGGGCGCTCGATAAGCATTCCACCGGTGGTGTGGGTGATAAGACCACCCTGGTGGTCGAGCCCCTGGTTGCTGCTTGCGGTTTGCGCGTCGGAAAGATGTCCGGCCACGGCCTGGGTTTCAGTGGCGGAACCTTGGACAAGATGGAATCGATCCCAGGTTTCCGCACCGACCTGACTACCGAAGAATTCCTAAGACAATTACGCGAAGTGGGACTGGTGCTAACCGGTCAAACTGGGGACCTGGCGCCTGCCGATGGAAAATTGTATGCGCTGCGCGATGTGACCGGTACCATCGATTCGTTACCTCTAATCGCTTCTTCAGTCATGAGCAAGAAGATCGCCGCAGGCGCTCAACGCATGGTGCTGGATGTCAAAGTGGGCGTAGGCGCCTTCATGAAGAATCTTGATGATGCCCGCGCCCTGGCAAAGATTATGGTGAAGATTGCTAGGTTGGCCAGCCGCAAGGCCGTAGCCCTGCTTTCAGACATGAACCAGCCGCTCGGCCACGCTGTGGGCAATGCTCTCGAAGTCAAAGAGGCCGTCCTGACCTTGCAGGGCGGTGGCCCTGAAGACTTTCGCCGCCATGCTGTGGAAGTTGCTGCCCATCTCATCGTCTTAGGCGAGAAGGAAAAAACATTGGCAGCCGCCCGCAAGCTAGCCGCTGCCCAGCTCCAGAACGGCTCCGCCTTCCAGCGTTTCCGTGCTTTGGTGGTTGCCCAAGGCGGCGATGTGAGCTACGTGGATGATCCGGATAAGTTCCCCCGCGCCCCTTTCATCGAACTCATCCCCGCTCCTCGCGCGGGTTATCTTAGGCGCGTCGACGCCAAAGAGATCGGCGAGACCTCGGTCGAGCTGGGCGCGGGCCGCGCCAAGAAGGGGGATCCGATCGATCACGCCGTGGGCATTGTGGTGCATCACAAAGTTGGGGATAAATTGGCTAAAAGCGAGCCGTTGTTCACCTTGCACGCCAACGACAAAGGCAAACTCGAGGCGGCGCGCGGACGCGCGCTGGCCGCTCATCAATGGAGCAGCAAAAAAGTGAAACCCCTGCCGTTGTTCTACGGAATCATTAAATAACAAGAGCCCCGTCAGGGGCTCTTGTATATTTCCGCTGGTAGCTAATTGACTCCTGCCATAAACGCGAATCCCAGGGTTCCCGGCCCGGTATGCGTGCCCACGGCTGGGCTCACATCACTGAGAGTGGTTTCAACCGGGTCAACTCGCTTAACGCCTTCGGCCAGCAGGGTCTTTGCGTCTTCCAGGGCGTTGGCATGCAGCACTGCCAGCCTCACGGGTTTGCGGCCGCCTACGCGCGCCACCAGCAATTCCGCCAACCGGTCCAGCGCCTTGCTCTTGGTGCGTACCCGCTCAACGGCTTCCAGGCCGCCGTGCACAACCTCGAGGATGGGCTTCAAGTTCAGCGCGGTGCCCACGAAGCGCTGCGCGCCGCCGATGCGCCCGCCGCGGTGCAGGAATTCCAGCGTATCCACCATCAAGAGCACTCCTGTATTGTTGCGGGCGCTCTCGACGATCTTGACGCACTCCTCGACTGACTTACCGGCCTTGACGGCTTTGGCTGCCTCTAGCAGCGGCCACCCCGTCCCCATGGAAGCCGAGTGGCCGTCCACAATGGTGAAATTGATCTTAGGCAACTGCTGCTTCGCCTGTTCAGCCGAGGCGATCGTGCCCGAGAACTTGGCGGAGACGAAGACGCCCAGGATATCCGTATATCCCTGTGAGGCCAGCTGTTCCAATTTCTCGATGAAAAATGCCGGGGTCGGCTGGGAGGTGGTTGGAGTGTCCTTTGAAGTCGCCAGCCGTTTATAAAACTCTGTGGGCTGAATGTCGACTCCGTCTTTTAATACTTCCTCACCCCAGATGATCACGGAGGGGACTACATGGATATCGTAACCTTTGCTGAGCTCCTTGGGAACGTAGGTTGTGCTGTCTGTCATCAGAGCGATTTTGGCCATCTTCTCTCCATTAGTGTGGGACGGAATGGGAATTGTGCTAATTAAAACACTATCAGTTAAATGAAGTCGCGGCTGATCTTGGGGTACGCCCTTGACCTCTGTTGGCTTGCCAGCTAAAATGATAGGCTGTTTGCGGGAAGCTATGGCGCAACGGGTATAATCGGCCCAATAACTAGACAGGAGTCTTCGTAATCATATGGTTCGTATTCGTTTACGCCGCGTAGGCGGCAAAAATCAGGCCAGTTTCCGTGTTGTGGCCGCGGATAAAGAAAGTCCCCGCAACGGGCGCTTTATTGAGATTCTCGGCTTCTACAACCCGCGCACCGAGCCGGCCACGATAAATCTGAAAGAAGATCGCATCTATCAATGGATTTCTAACGGCGCCCAGCCGAGCGACTCCGTGATGCAGATATTCAAGGTCGCTGGCCTTTTGGATCGCTATGAACGCTTCAAATCGGGAGAAAAAGCGGAAACCTTGCTGACTGAGGCTGAAACGGCTGCCCAGACCCGCAATGTTACCCAGCAAACTCGCCGCGCGGCTCCTAAGGCGGGCACGTCCAGGCGCAAGAAAGCGGCTAAAGAGAGCGCTCCCGCTTCTGCACCTGCGGCTGCCGCTCCCCTTGCTGAACCCCCGGCAGAGCCTGCCAAGTCCGAAGAAGCCCCGGCTGCCTCATAATTTCACCGGAAATGAAAGAGCTGATCGAGTACGTCGCCCGTTCACTGGTGGATGACCCCACCAGTGTTTTTGTGTCGCAGCGTAAGAAGGGTGAGAGTACAGAGATCAGCTTGCGCGTGGCCCGAGAGGATATGGGCCGCGTGATCGGGCGCAATGGTCGGGTCGCTAATGCAATTCGCGTGTTATTGCAGGTGACCGCGGCTCGCGATGGAAAGCGCGCCCTTCTGCAAATTTCGGAACCCGAGTGACCAGTCCGCGCCGGCGCTTAGCGGCACGTCGCAGAACACAACAGACAGTCTCGCCCGTGAAGGCTCCGCCTTCCAAAGGCGAGACTGAATTTGTTTTGGTAGGCATCCTACGCCGACCTCACGGTCTCAAAGGCGAAGTCCTGGTTTCCTTGGAGACTGATTTTCCAGAACGGTTGCAAATGGGGGCGCGCCTCTATTTGGGTGAGGATCATCGTCCTGTGATTGTTTCGCAACGGCGCGAACACATTCGGGGCCTGTTGCTTAGTTTTGCGGAATTCCCGGATGTGGAGGCAGTGGAGAATTTTCGTAATCTGCCGCTGTTCGTCCTTGCCGCGGATAGACCGCCTCTTCCCCAAGGGGAGTTTTATCAACACCAACTCTTGGGTTTGCAGGTGTTCAAAGAATCGGGTGGGTTATTGGGAACGCTGGTCGAAATCCTGCATACGGGAGGGAACGATGTCTTCGTGGTGCATTCGGCTTCGGGTGGCGAGATCTTGTTGCCCGCCATTGACCAGGTGATCCGTCAGGTCCTGCCCGAGGAGGGGCGGGTGGTAGTGCACCTGTTACCGGGCCTGCTGGAGACTGGCAAGCCATAATCGCTTCTTGACATCCAGAATCTGGCTATGATATTCTCTGCCCCGCTTTCACCTGGGGGGGTGTCTCATGATTGACGAAAAAACTTACTGGCTGGCGTTGAATAGCGTTAAATGGATCGGAGCCGTGCGTTTCCGCGCCTTGCTCGACGCGTTTGGAAGTGCCGAAGCCGCCTGGATGGCTACCCCCGCCCAATGGCGCCAGGCCGGATTGAACGACGCCACCATAGAGGCTTTCGTCCAGAAGCGCGAAACCATCGATTTGCAGCAGATTGTAACTGACTTGGAAAAACATCACATCACTGCGCTAACCTGGGAGGATGAGACCTACCCGCGCAAATTGCGCGAGTTGGATCAGGCACCGCCGGTGCTTTACGTACGCGGCGAACTGCTGCCCGAGGATGAATGGGCGGTGGCCGTTGTCGGCACTCGCCGCGTGACTGCCTATGGTCAGCAGGTCGCCGAAGAGTTCGGCGCCTTTTTGGCGCGCAATGGCATCACCGTCGTCAGCGGATTGGCCAAGGGCGTAGATGCAATATCTCACCAGGCTGCCCTGAAGGCCGGCGGCCGCACTGTCGCAGTGCTGGCACACGGCTTGGACCAGATCTATCCGGCGGAAAACCGCCGCCTGGCTGAGGAGATTATGACACACGGCGCGCTGGTCGGAGATTATGCGACGGGCACACCGCCGGATGCCGCCAACTTCCCGCCCCGCAATCGCATCATTTCCGGCCTGTCTTTGGCCGTCGTGATTATCGAGGCGGGCGAACAAAGCGGCGCGCTGATCACCGCCGGCTTTGCCGCAGAGCAGGGCCGCGAAGTGTTTGCCGTGCCCGGCACCATCTTCGCGCCCCAGAGCAAGGGAACCAATATGCTCATCCAGCGCGGCGCCCACCCGCTGGTACGTTTCGAAGACCTGCTGGATCTGCTAAATCTGGAAATGATGGCCGAACATAAAACGGCTACTGCGGTTCTGCCTGCCGACGCTACCGAAGCGAAATTGTTCAGTCTACTAGGGCCGGAACCACTGCACGTGAACGAAATCGGCGCCCTGGCACAAATGCCCATCGACCAAGTGTCCTCGACCCTGGCGCTGATGGAACTGAAGGGACTGGCGCGCCAGGTGGGTGGCATGAGTTACGTGGCCGCTCGCGAGGTGCGCGCCGAATACCGCAATGGCGCCGAAGCGCCGGTTAAGGAAGCATGACCGAAAACTATTATGCAGTCATCATGGCGGGGGGCGGCGGCACCCGCTTGTGGCCGCTCTCTCGCCAATCGCGGCCCAAGCAGATGCTGCAGTTGATCGACGACCTGACCCTGTTTCAGATGGCCGTGCGCCGCCTGGAAACCCTGTTCCCGCCGGAACGTATTTTGGTAGTCACGAATGGCGCCCATAGCGTTGAATTGCAGCAGCAATCCCTTGAACTCCCGAAGGAAAATTTCCTTTTGGAGCCACAGCCGCGCGGCACGGCCCCGGCCATCGGCTTGGCGGCTGCCTTCCTGCAGAGCCGCCACCCCGGCGCGGTGATGGCTGTGCTGACCGCCGACCACTACATCGGCAATCAGGATGAATTCTGCCGTTACCTGCAGGCGGCGCGCGAATTGGCCTTGAAGGATCACCTAGTCACCTTGGGCATAGACCCTACATACCCGGCCACGCAGTACGGTTATATCCAGATGGGCGACTCGCTGGGATCCTTTGGCGGCTATGAAGCCCATCAGGTGCAGCGCTTCAAGGAAAAGCCCGAAGCTGCAGAAGCCCAGCAGATGCTGGCCGCCAGCGAGCATTGCTGGAATTCCGGCATGTTCATCTGGAAGGTGGAGCGCATCTGGACTGAGTTCGAGCAGCAGATGCCCAAACTGCACAAGGGCCTGCAAAAGATCAGCCGCGCCTGGGGAAACCCGGATTTCGAAACCGTGCTGAATTATGAATGGCCGCGCATTGCCGCTCAGACCATCGATTATGGCATCATGGAACACGCCAAGGACGTGGCCGTTATCCCCGCCAAGGATATGGCTTGGAATGACGTGGGTTCCTGGTCCTCGCTGTTCGAAGTGTTGAAGGTGGACGTAAACGGCAACCTGGTTTTGCACAAACAACACATCGATTTTGACAGCCAGAACTCGCTGGTACATAGCAACAGCCAGGAGCGCATGATCGTTACTGTAGGCATCCAGGACTTGGTGGTGGTAGATACCGGTGATGTTTTGCTGATCTGCTCCAAGAACCGTTCGCAGGATCTGCGCAAGGTGATCGAGGTCCTGAAAGAAAAAGGCCTGCAACGTTATCTGTAGTTGGCTGTTAACATCTTCGTCATTTGCTAAGTAAGCAGGGCGGGTCTCGGACCCGCCCCTCATTGCTGGAGAGCTAAGAGGATCATCAATTTTGGAAGCTTATTGCGTCAAATGTAAAACGAAAAGAGAAATGCAAAACCCCGCGCCGGAGTTCACCAAGAACGGCACGCCCGGCACGCGCGGTACCTGCCCAGTCTGCGGCACCACACTGTTCCGCATGGGCGCCACGCCGGCGCACAGTGGCCTGACGCCGCCGACCAAACCCACGCCGCAGGAACGCGCCGACGTCAAGCGTTCCGGCAGGCTGGTCATCGTCGAATCGCCGGCCAAGGCGCGCACCGTGGGCCGCTACTTGGGCAACGGCTATAAGGTCGAGGCCTCCGTTGGCCATGTGCGCGATTTGCTGCGCTCCCAGCTCTCCGTGGATGTCGAAAACAATTTCGAACCCAAGTACCGCGTGCCAAATGAGAAGCGCCCTGTCGTGAAAGAGCTCAAGAAAGAGGCCGCCCGCGCTGAAGAGATCTTCCTGGCCACCGACCCCGACCGCGAGGGCGAGGCCATCGCCTGGCACCTCATTGAGGCCGCCGAGATCGACCCGGCGCGCACCAAGCGCGTCGTGTTCCACGAGATCACTAAGACCGCCATCGAAGAAGCCTTCCACCACCCGCGCGCCATCGATATGTCGCTGGTGGACGCCCAGCAGGCGCGCCGCGTTCTGGACCGGCTCGTCGGATACAGCCTCAGCCCCATCCTGTGGACCAAGGTGCGCAACCGGCTTTCGGCCGGGCGCGTGCAATCCGTGGCGCTGCGTCTCATCGTCGAGCGCGAGCGTGAGATCGAAGCCTTCGTCCCGGTCGAATATTGGGGCATCGAGACCGAGTTACAGCCGGAAGGCAGTCGGAACACCTTCAAGGCCAAATTGGCTGAAGTTGATGGGGCCGAGCCCAGGCTCGGCAAGAAAAATGAAGTCGATCCCTTGCTGACCGATATGCAGTCGGCCAGCTACGCGATTTCCGAGATCAAGCGCGGCCAGCGCCGCCGCAAGGCGCCCGCGCCGTTCACCACCAGCACTCTGCAGCAGGAAGCCTCCCGCAAGTTGAGCTTCACCGCCAAGCGCACCATGGCCGTAGCGCAGCAGCTCTACGAAGGCATCGACCTGGGCGAGAGCGAGACCACGGGCCTCATTACTTACATGCGCACCGATTCCACCAATGTATCTCCGCTGGCGCAGCAAGAGGCGCGCGATTACATTAAAGAAGTCCACGGAGCATCCTATATTCCTGAGGAGGCGCCTACTTACAGGACGCGCTCCAAGGGCGCGCAAGAAGCCCACGAGGCCATCCGCCCCACGTCCGCCCTGCGCACCCCAACGCAGATCAAAGAACAGCTCTCCCGCGACCAGTACCGCTTGTACCAGCTCATCTGGCAACGCTTCCTGGCTTCGCAGATGACGCCCGGGGTGTACGACACCGTATCCGTGCGCGTGCTGGGGGAGGGTGCCGCTCACAAATACATGCTGCGTGCCGCCGGCTCCACCCTGGTCTTCCCCGGCTACCTGGCGGTTTATGAAGAGACGAGACCCGAGGTAGTGGAAGGCGAAGAGGAAGACGGCGCAACTATTCCACCCGACGTAGCCGAGGGACAGAAGCAGAAGCTTCTGCAATTGTTACCCGAGCAACATTTCACCCAACCGCCCCCGCGCTACAGCGAAGCTACCCTTGTAAAGACGCTGGAGGAATATGGCATCGGCCGCCCCTCCACCTACGCGCCGACGCTCAACACCCTTCAGCAGCGCGGTTACGTGACCCGCGAAGAACGGCGCCTCATTCCCACCGAGACCGGCCTGCTGGTCAACGATCTGATCACCGAACATTTCCCCGCCATCGTGGACTACCAGTTCACCGCCGAAATGGAAGAGCATCTGGACAAGATCGCTTCCGGCGAAGAAGGCTGGGTGAAGATCATCCGCGACTTCTATGAGCCCTTCTCCGCAACAGTGGAGCGCGCCAAGGCTGAGATGCCCGAATCCAAGGCCGGGCCGGAGTACGTGGGCCGCTCCTGTCCCACCTGCAATCAGGGCCAGCTCATTATCCGTTGGGGCCGCTATGGCAAGTTCATCGGCTGCGAGCGCTTTCCCGAATGCCGCCACACGGAGCCCTGGCTGCAAAAGATCGGCGTTACCTGCCCGCTGGACGGCGGGGAGCTGGTGGAACGCCGCACCCGCAAGGGCCGCGTGTTCTTCGGCTGCGCCAATTACCCAGCCTGCGAGTTCACCTCCTGGAAGCGGCCCATCGCCACACCCTGCCCGAATTGCGCAGGGACGCTGGTGATCGCCAATAAGCAATTTATCCAATGCCTGAAATGCGAGACGCAATTCCCGCTGGATGACGTGCAGCGCGAAGAAGAGCCGAAAGAAGAAGCAGCCTAAGGCCAATTTTCCTAATGCGAGGAAGGCAAAGACCGATAGGCCAGCCTGCCTATTGCTCCGATCTATTGCTCTACAATACAATGCGTTTCGCATGCGAATCTCGGCAATAATCGCAATTTCGCTCTTGTTTGCCGCCTGCACCCCGCAGCCCGCGCCCGCAACTCTGTCTTCCGTCACGGTGGGCGAAATGCACCTCACCGCCGATGGGACTACTATGGTCTTCGCCTCCACCGCGCCGGCGGGCTGGGCGGCTAAGACCTTTGGCTGACCACAAAACCGATGCCGGTTGGTCCGAACCCATCAATCTCGGCGCGTTGATAAACACTCCCGGTGACGAGAACCGCCCTTATCTCAGCCCGGATGGCAGCGTCCTCTATTACGACGGCCCCAGTCAACTGGGGTATCCAGGTCCGGCCATCTTCCGCGCCTTCCGCCAACCGGATGGCAGCTGGAGCCAGCCCGAGGAGCACATCTCCTAATTCGCCATTGGGGCTATAATCCTTAATAATTATTAAGGTGAATGTCCTGATAATTACAGGACAAATGTCCGTAAGGCGTCTAATCCCTCTCCGTTAGACTCTTCGAAATTCGCCTTCTGATTCGTCTAAGTCAGAAGAAAAAAGAGGTGCCGCACATGAAACATAGTTATTCCCTTTTGGGTATTTTGGCTGTCTTAGCTCTGGCAGCCATGGCCTGCATCGAGTCCACAGATCTGTCGAAGTTGCAACCCACCGTAGACGCGCTTGCGGCCCGCGTGGATGAGCTGGCAGGCCCAGCCGCCACCCAGCCCGCGGATACGCCGGCCGACCTGGGAGCTGCAGACGTCGAGTTCACCCTCATCACCGGAGGTGACGGCCACAACCTTGTCTTCAAAGGCGTTGGCGGCGATATCGATGGCGTGGTGAACCCCACCTTGGTGGTTGACCCCGGCAGCGTTGTCCAAATTACGCTGGTGAACGGCCAGCCCGTTGAGCACGATCTGGCTATCGATGGCTTCAACGTTTCCACCGGATCCGTTACCCAACTGAACGAAGAACGTACCATCACCTTCCTGGCCGATCAGGAGGGAACTTTTGACTACTATTGCACCATCGCGGGGCACCGCGCCGCCGGCATGGCGGGCAAGCTTCAAGTAGGTGCTGCCGCCGAAGCCGCCGCCGGGACCTCGGTGATCAAGAACCCCAGCGATCTACCCGGTCCCCTGGGAGCCCGCGGACCAGAGTTGGTGCAAGCAGAATTAGTCGGGCAGGAAGTTGAAGGCCAGCTGGCCAGTGGTGCCACCTATAACTACTTCACCTTCAATGGCACCGTCCCGGGCCCCTTCATTCGCGCTCGCGTAGGCGACACCGTGGAGATAACACTTCGCAACGAGATGAGCAATGCGTTTACCCACTCGGTGGATCTGCATGCCGTCAACGGTCCAGGTGGGGGCGCGGTCTATACTTCGGTGGCTCCAGGGGAAACCAAAGTATTCACCTTCGAAGCCTTGACCCCCGGTATCTATGTCTACCACTGCGCCACGCCTAGTGTGCCGCATCACATCACCAGCGGCATGTATGGTTTGATCCTTATTGAACCCGAAGGTGGCTTACCGCCGGTCGATCGGGAATTCTATGTCATGCAGGGCGAGATCTACACGGCCGAGGATTTTGGCAGCCAAGGCCTGCTCACCTTCAGCCCTGAGAAAATGGCCGACGAAAGTCCTGAGTACTTCGTGTTCAATGGCGCTGCCAGCGCCTTGGCCAGCGGGGACAATATGCTGATGGCCAGCGTCGGAGAAACCGTGCGCATTTACTTTGGCGTCGGCGGGCCGAATTTCACTTCATCCTTCCATGTCATCGGTGAGATCTTCGATAGCGTCTATCCCTTCGGCTCAATCACCAGCGAAGCCCTGACCAACGTGCAAACCATCACAGTGTCCCCCGGCGGCGCCTGGATCGTGGAATTTACGCTGCAGGTACCGGGAGATTACATCCTGGTGGACCACGCCCTCAGCCGCCTGGAGCGGGGTCTGGTTGGTATCCTGCATGTCGAGGGCGATCCCAACCCCGACGTCTTTCACGAAGGTCCAGCGGACGAATAGAGTAGCAACGTTCTTTCTTGTGAATAAGAGCGGCGCACGCGCCGCTCTTATTTTTTCGCCTGTTGCTGATGTACCCATCCTAAACCCAAAGCGCACTCTGCTGGCTGCAAGAGTGCGCTTTAGTAGTGAGGAGGAGATCTCATCTATTGTCCTTATCCTAATCCGCCAACCTAAAATATGGCTAAGATTCCGGTTAGGCGTACATTAAAACGCCTTCACAACAAGGGGCCTTCTTGCCATCCTGGCTAATTCTCATGCTATTGTGCAACTGGTGCGAGGGGTACCAAGCCTCTTACCCAGCATCACAGCATGTAAGCCTGTGAAAGAATGATGCTTACGAAAAAGTAAAAACATCTTGCCCATGCTTCGACAATGGCTGTCAAGATGTGACGGTGCTGTATCTCGATGTGACATTACAACCTGACAAAGGGGGCCATGCCATCATGATAATAAAATACTTTAGGCCAGCGCCGCCCTGATCTGCGCCTCACTGATAGGTCCGGCGCGCAGCACCCTCACCTCATCGCCGGTCATGTCCACCACCGTGGAAGACGTGTCGCCGGGTGTCAGGCCCCCATCCAGCACCAGTTCGATGCGCCCGCCAAGCTGCGCCAGCACCTCGTCGGCGCTGCGGGCGTTGGTTCCACCCGCCAGATTGGCCGAGGTCACCGCCATCGGCCCGGCGACGGTCAGTAAGGTGCGGGCCACCAGATGGTCCGGCAGGCGCACGCCGATAGTGTCATTCGGCGAAAGAATGCTGGGCAAGCTGGGATGGCGCGGCAGCACCATCGTCAGCGGCCCCGGCCAGAAGCGGGCCGCCAGCAGTTCTGCCTGTTGGCTGACAGCGGCCGCCACCTTTCCAAGTTCGACTCGCTCCGCGATCAGCACGGCTATGGCCTTGGTCTGCTCGCGGCCTTTGATCTGGTACAACCGCTCGATGCTTTCAGGGGTGAAAGCTGGGACGCCAAGCCCGTATACTGTGTCTGTCGGAAAAGCCACCAGGCCCCCGGCTTTGAGAACTTCAAGGGCGTGGGCAATAGCATGCGATGCGCTTGTATCCAGCCGTTCGGTGTTCAAGTTTGCACCACCAGCAAGCGGGGCAAGCCTGCCAGGTCGGGGCGCACCTCAATATGTGCCTGCGGCCAATTTTTTCTGGCAAGTAGTCGAACAGCAGCCTCAAGGCTGGCATCCATCTCTGCCAAAACAAGCGCCTGCGGCGCTGTTTTGGCTACTGCTTGTGCAAGGAATGGCTCGATGAAACGCAAGCCATCCTTGCCGCCGCTCAGCGCTACGAGCGGTTCCCATTTGGTAATGGGTAGCTCGGGCAGTCGTCCTTCGGGAATGTAGGGGAGATTGGATAGGATCAAATCGAATGGCCCATGCAAGCCTTCGAGCAAGTTCGTCTCCGTAAGCTTGATGTGTTCCTGCAGACTATATCGTTCCACATTGGCGCGCGCCACCGCCAATGCCGCCTGGGAAATATCACCCGCCGCTATACGCAAGTCGGGCACCTTGGCGGCCAGCGCCACCGGAATGCAGCCAGAGCCGGTGCCCACATCGGCGGCCCGCCGTCGTCCTGGGTGGACATCCAGCCAGGCCAGCGCAGTCTCCACTAACAGTTCCGTCTCAGGCCGCGGGATAAGCACGTCAGGTGTCACCTTCAGTTTCAACCCGAAGAATTCCCACTCGCCGATTATGTATGGCAAAGGCTCGCCCCTCTCCAAGCAGGCCAGGCCGGCTTCGAAGGCCGCCGCCTGCGCGGCATTCAATTCAGCTTCGGGGTGCGCCAGCAGCCAGACCCGCTCCACTTCGAATATGTACGCCAGCAATACCTGGGCATCAAGCGCCGGGTTTTCACTGAGCCTGGCAAGGCGCGCATGGGCGATTTTTAGGGCTTCGCCAACGCGGCGCGTGCGAACATCCGTGCTCATGGCGGGGATTCTAGCATCCGGATTTGTGGTTTAATGCCAGCTTATAAAAATCGCCTAAGAGGAGATTCTCAAAAATGCCTTCGCTTTATCAAATACTACGCTATATCCACGTCCTGGCCGCCTTCACCTTTTTGCTCGCCCATGGCGCTTCGGTGTTTGTTTCCTTCCGGCTGAAGAAGGAGGAGGAACCCGAACGCATGAAAGCCCTAATGGACGTATCTGCGTCTTCATGGCCCACTATGATGCTCTCGCTGCTGGCCCTGTTGCTGGCTGGCCTCGCGCTCGGCTTCATGAACATGGTGTATTGGTCAATGGGCTGGATTTGGACTTCGCTGGTGCTGCTGCTGGTCATCACGGGCTGGATGTTTTATCTTGGCGGGAAGCAATACCATCCGTTACGCAAGATGCTTGGCATGGAATATCTCGTCCAGGGCAAGCCTCAACCTGTCGATAAGGCCAGGCCGCTGACCGAGATTAAGGCGCACATCGCCAAAACGCGACCCATGGAAATGCTGGGGATCGGCTTGGGCGGCTTCGCCATCATTCTCTGGCTGATGTTCTTCAAACCGTTCTAGATTCCGCAGCGAGGGGGCAAGGTGTCTGCAAACAAAAACAGGCGGGTGTGAGCCCGCGTGTTTAGTATCCTGTCGGTCTGGGCGGCAATTTATGCGCCGACCGCGGCCAGGCGCTCGGATTCGTCCTGGGTGGCCAGCTCGTCCAGCAGGTCGTCGATGTCGCCATCCAGGAAGACGGGCAGGTTGTGCGAGGTGTAACCGATGCGGTGATCCGTGACGCGCGATTGCGGGAAGTTGTAGGTGCGGATTTTCTCGGAGCGTTCGCCGCTTCCCACTTGGGACCGCCGGGTAGATTCGATCTCGGCGCGGCGTTTCTTTTCTTCGATTTCGTATAGGCGGGCGCGCAAAATGGCCATGGCGCGCAGCCGGTTCTGCAGCTGCGAGCGTTCGTCCTGGCATTGCACGACGATGCCGGTGGGCAGGTGGGTCAGTCGCACGGCGGTCGAATTCTTCTGCACATTCTGTCCGCCCGCTCCCGCAGAACGATAGACGTCCATCCTCACGTCGTTTTCCGGGACTTTAATCTCTACCTCGTCCACTTCTGCCAGCACGGCTACCGTGGCGGTGGAGGTGTGGATGCGGCCCTGGGCCTCGGTGGTTGGCACGCGCTGCACACGATGCACGCCGGATTCGAATTTGAGCCGAGAGAAGGCGCCCTTGCCCTTGATCAGCAGGCTGACTTCTTTAATGCCGCCAACGCCGGTGGGGCTCAGGCTGAGCGGTTCGGTCTTCCAGCCCTGGCGCTCGGCGAAACGCGTGTACATGCGCAATAGATCGGCGGCGAACAGCCCCGCCTCATCGCCACCAGCGCCAGCGCGTATTTCCATAATGACGTTGCGCTTATCACGCGGGTCTCTAGGCAGCAGCAAGCCCTTCAGCTCGCCTTCCAGCTTTGGGACTTGGACGTTCCATCCGGCCAGTTCGGAAGTAGCCAGCTCGGCCATTTCGGCGTCATCGCTGTTGGCAAGGTCCTGCGCCTCTTTTTGAAGCTTCAGCGCCTCTCGATATTTGCGCGCCTTGGCCACCAGAAGCTCCAACTCGGCGCGTTCTTTAGAGAGTTCGACGACTTTCTGGTAATTGGCGGCAGGTTGGGCCAGCTCGCGTTCGATTTCTTCGTAACGGGCTTCGATGCCTGCAAGTTTGTCTAGCATAGGTGAGGAGATAACCTTTTTAAAACTATGGATTTTTAGAATTCAGAGGAATTATAACTGGCAGATACGGCAATAACAAAGGTGTTTAAATCACCTTTAGATTTCAGCCTGTACTTTGATCTTGGGAATCTATCGTAGAGTTGTTGATGACCCAAGTAAGAACGGGGGTTGGTACGCTCCCAGTATTTAGATGCCCAATCGATCAGGGCCAGAAAATTTATCCTCGCAGTTTCAGAATCCAGTTGTTTGCTGGATTCTGACCCGCGGTGAAGAAGATTCTTCCTACAGACTTCCCAATCCATATCTAGCCATATCAAGCATGCGGCTTTCTCTACGAAGAATTCCACCAATTCTCCATAGACGCCTTCGACCACCCACCTCTCCAGTTTGGAAACAGCCAGCAGTTCTTGCGCTATGGCGTCTTGAGGACGCTTTTTGTTAAACCCCCCTGGCTGCCAAAAGAATTCATCCAGATGAAAGACTTCTCCTGCAAAAGGACTTATTTTGTTGGCAAGAAAGGTTTTCCCAGAGCCACTATTACCGATGATGATGACGCGTTGACCACGGGACACACGGTTTCCCTGGGCCATGATCTAAACCACCGTTACCACCGACCCACGCGGACCTTTCTCCACCTCGATGCGATTGGGGAAGGATTCTTTAAGCGAATCGAGATGGGTAATTACAAGGATCTTGGCGAAATCCTGGCGCACCTGGCTGATGACTTCCACCAGGCGCTGGAGGCCGGCTTCATCCTGGCTGCCGAAGCCTTCGTCGATCACCAGGGTTTGAAGCCGGGCCCCGGCCCTTTGGGCGAGCACCTCGGATAGCGCCAGGCGGATGGCAAAGTCAATGCGGAAGGCTTCGCCCCCGGAGAACATTTCGTAATCGCGGATGCCGGCGCTGTCGCCGATCTGGATCTCCAATGTCTCGCGCAGGTCCTCGCGTTTGCTGTCTTTGTATTTCTGCTGCGTGACGAAACGAATGCTCATGCTTCCCGCGCTCAACCGATCCAGGATCTGGTTGGCCTTGGTCTCAATTTGTGGCAGTGCCTGCTCGATGAGCATGGCCGGCACGCCATCCTTGCCGAAGGCGCGTTCCAGCGCCTGAAATTGGCTCACCTGGCTGGCCAGGTCCTCGCGCTGGTCCTCGTATTCCACCCGGCGTATGCGCAAGGTATCGAGGACGGCTACCTCTTGTTGGGCGGCGCCCACGGCCTGACGCACCTGGTTTTCCCGTTCCTGGGTATCCAACATGGAGCGCTCTGCACTCTGTACGTCTGGCAAGCCGGCCGCTATGGGCGCCAAGGCCTCGGTGGCTTGTTTGTGGGAAACCTCCTGTTCCGCCAATTCTTTTTCCTGCGCGGCGATCTGCTTCTCCAGGTCCTTGATTTCGCGCTCCAGCGGTTTGGTTGTTGCGCGGGCCTGTTCCAGCAGGCGCATCTGTGATTCGATGGCGCGCTCTTCCATTTCCTGTTTGCGGATGGCATCGTGCTGCGCGGCGTCGTAACCCATGGCCTTGAGTTTGGCGTCGATCTTTGCCAACTCGGTGCGCGCCTTCTCCGCAAATGTCTCGTTCGTGAGAGCCGTCTCGACATCGGCGAGTAGGGGCGCGCGCTGCTTATTCCAGGCCGTCTCCACTTCGACAAGTTCATCAATGCGGCTCTGCAGTTGCGCGGCCTTCACCGTCTTGGCTCGCAAGTACTCTTCAAGTTGCTTCAGGGCAGCCAAGTCCTGCTCAAGTTTCGCCACAAGCTGATCTACCTGCTGAAGGGCGCGCTGGTTGGCACGATAGCGATCCCCCATCTTTGTGCCCTCTTTGGTCAACTCGGCGATCACCGACACGCGGTGGTCCTCGGTCAGTGGTTGCCCGCAGGTGGGGCAGGCGGCCGCGCCCTTGGCATCCTCCATTTGCCTAATCTTGCCCTTCAGGGCAAACATTTCATCCCTCAGCAGAGGGTTTTCGGTCTGTGCCCGAGTCTGGGCTTCCTGTTCTTTCTTTAGGTCGGTTTCGAGCTTAGGCCTCTTGGAGATTTGCTTTTCCGCCTTGGCGATCTCGGCAGCAAAAGACTTGTATTCCGGCTCCAAATGGGCCTTACTGGCCGTAAGGCTTTGCAGATTGGCTTTTTCTGCGGTCAGGGTCCTGTGCTCGGTCTCCAGCCTGGAACGCTCCTTCTCGATCTGGTTCAGCGGGGCGTTGCGGTTGCGCTCCGCTTCGTGGAATTGTGACGCGATCCCATCCAGACGGTTCAATTCTTCCCGCAGCTTTTGCCAGGCCGCGTAAGATGCTTCGATTTCCTTGGCTTTGCCGAGAAGCTCGGCATAGGAAGTTTGCTCAGCACGCCGCTCCTCCAGTCGGGCGCCTAGTTGAGAAACCTGGGTTTGTGTGCGCTCTAATTGAGCGGCCAGCGTGGCCACCAGCGTCCGTTGCTGCTCTACGGCGGCAGCACGGGCGCGCAGGCCTTCCAGTACAGATTCTTGCGCGGCGCGCGTTTCGCTCACGGCCTTGAGCTGGACCTGCAGTTCCTGCAGTCGCGCTTTGCGTTGTTCTTCCTGGGCCAGCTCGTTGGCGATCTCCTGCAAGCGGCCCTCTAGCACAGCCATCTGATCTTCGATGGTTTTGCGCCGCTGAGCGGCGCGCAGGCGGTATTCCTCCCAAATCTCCAGACCCAGCACACTGCTAAGGATGCGTTTGCGGTCCCCCGGGCGCTGCTGGGTGAACTGGTCTGCCTTGCCTTGCAAGAAAAACGAAGCGTTGATAAAGGTCTCGTAGTCCAACCGCAGGGTTTCCAGAATGCGTGCATCTGTCTCGCGCAAGGTGCGCTCAGTGAGCGCCTTCCACTTGTTTTCCCCGGTTTGGATTTGGAATTCGAGGAGAGTGTTTTTCTCACGCGGCGCAATGCGCTGTACGCGGTACACATTGCTTTCGTAGCTGAAGGTGAAGGCGACCCGGGCGGAGTCCACATCCTTGTGGCTGTTAATCAGTGTATCGCCGCGATTACGGGCCTGTCCGAAGAGCGCGAAGGTAATCGCATCCAACAATGCCGATTTTCCGGCGCCGTTAGGACCCGAGATGCAAGCCAGGTCGAAACGGGTGAAATCCAGTTCGACTGGATCGCGGTAGGATAGGAAACCGGAAATCGATAGATGAATCGGGATCATGGACGATGTTGATTGTAACGGGATTTGTGAAGCGAAGGACAGACTATAATGACTCTGATCCCGATGGAGGTCGAATCATGCAGGTGGAGGTAAAGTGGAAACGGGGGTTGAGCTTCGCAGGATCCGCTCCCAGCGGATTTTCATTGGATTTGAGCGGTCATAAGGATGTGGGAGGAGCGGGGGATGGATTTACACCCCTCGAATTGATGGCTTTAGGGCTGGGGAGCTGTACGGGGATGGATGTGATCTCTATCCTCGAAAAGAAACGCCAGCAAGTTTCCGCTTTCGAAGTGCGCGTGAATACTGAAAGGTCCGCCGAACATCCGAAAGTGTGGACTCAGGTGCTGGTGGAATACATAGTTACGGGCAAAGGCCTAGACCCCGCCGCCGTGGAGCGTGCCGTTCAGCTCTCTCAAGAGAGATATTGCCCGACCTACAATATGCTCAAGCACGCCGTGAAGATCGATTCGCGCTACGAGATCCGCGAAGGATAATCAGGAACCAGGTTCTGCTGTCGGTTCCGGCGCCGGCGTGGGCAGAGCCACGGCAGGCGCCTGGGATGTGATGGCGCTGGCCGCATCGGAACAGCCCACGCAAGCCCGGATCAGGTATCCCTGACGAGCCAGGGTACCGGAATAGGCCGCCGTTCCTTCATCTGGAATCCAGCCTTCCATCACAAAGGGCAAAGCGCCCGCCGCCTCGATCCACTCGCCATTGTATTTGCGGGCTAAATGCACGTGTGTGCCTGTAGAAGAACCGCCCTCGCACGAGGGATGGCCGACAGGCTGCCCGGCGGCCAGTTGGTCGCCTACCCGGGCTTTTTCCTCCTTTGCCAAGTGCAGATAGAAGACCACCCAGCCCGTGCGCTCATCTCCATCGCCATCTAAATCCAGCACGACCACACCAACGTCCGTGCGCACAACCAATCCATCAGCAACGGCAGTAGCCCACTGGCCTGTGGCGAAGCAGCCGCGTTGCTCCCCGGGGGCAAAGTCCAGCGCGGCGAACGGTTCTCCCTGCCCCCAACCGGTATGAGGGCCACCAGTGTGGGACCAAACCTGCCTGGGCGGAAAGGGCAGGCGGAACTCGGGTTGAACTAAGCTGCCCGGGATGTGAGCCACGGCGCTGACCCAGGGGTCGCCGAAAAGGTTGGCGAAAGTCAGTGCCAAACCCTCGGGGCCGATGGCCGCTTCGAAGGTTTGCAAAGGCTCCGTGATGTTGAAAAAAAGCTGCAAGGAAACAGTGGCGGCATTCTGCCAGGGATCGGGCCTGTATATGGTTTCGTCGGGCCTTTCGAATTCGGTGAGCTTCCCCTTGCGCCAGGCGTAGTAGCCATTGTTGAGCTGATTGGCGGCCCACACCAATTGTAAATACACGCCCGAATGGCCGCGGTTTTCGTATCCCAACGGATAAGTTGCCTTCGCCGGGTCTACAGCAGGCTGGCTGAGGGCGCCCGCCTGGAATTCCAGGAGCGCCAGCAATAGCCGCGGACTAACGCTGAAATTGGTGGCCACCAGGTCCACCAAACCTGCACCGGTGCGCATGCTGCCGGAAGCATAGCCGCGGTAATCCTTCAGCCATCCGGGCTGCGAATCCACGAAAGTCTGAGTGTCGAAATCCACAGCCGCGGGTCCGTTGACGAAGAGGCTGTCGGGGATGATCTGATAGGACGTGCCCCAATATGCTCGGTAATAGATGGGGATTTGCATAGGCAGGCCGGGCGGAAGCGTGGTGGCGGTCTGCGGGACGATGGGATTGGCGGCAAGAATGTCTTCGATGGTAGTGTTGAAGCGCGCGGCCAAGGCGATCAGGTTATCTCCAGTTTGGGCGGTGTAGTCTACAAGTTGCCCGGGATCATAAGCGGGCCGCGTAGGCAGCGGAGTGGAAGTGATTACGGGTTGCGTGGCCGTCGGGTTGGGAGTGGCGGTTTGGGTGAGAACGGGGGATATGCTAGCAACTGCCGCTGGAAGGCAGCTCGAGACCAGCATGGCAGAGGTGAGGATTAGGGCACAAAGCCGTCTCTTGGCTGAGCGAAACATCACAACGATTATATGGGGGCGATTTGAGAAGTGCTGGTTGGCCAAGTTCTCTTAGCTGGCATTCAGGTGGCTTGCGCCGTTAAGAAATCGCCAAATACCGCGATCGCCTGATTTAGCGTCGCCTCGAGCTCTTCATAACCAGCGGCGTCTTTGCCGATGCCGTGTAGGGTGAACAAGAAGGCCGGCGCTCCGGCTCCAGGCAGTTGCAGGACGCCGCTATCGCCTACCACTCGCGGCCAATCGACAAGGGAGCCACGCTTGTTATAGATCACTGTGTCTTCCGGCAGCCGCGGGCGCAGCAAACCAAGCCGAGCATCATCGTTTGCGGTGTAAGTCTCCATCAGAGCCAGCAAATGAGCCTTACTGGCCGGCGAGATCCAATTGCGCGTGTATAGGCTTTCGAATGCCATGCTGATATTTGTGGCACTGCTGCGGCGGGGATCGGCGTGGGTCCGCGTGAGGCCCCAACTCAGCCATATCTCATCGAGCCAGGCTTTGCCCAGAAATCCCACTAATACTTCAGTGGCTTCCTCTTCGGATTCGATAATCATGGCTTCCAGCAATTGGGCGTAAGTGCGTCCGCCGACTCCATGTTCGCTGAGATAAGTGTGCCAATCGGTCAAACCTTGCCCTTCAAGCCAATGATAGAAAGCCAAAGCCACTGGCACTTTAATGGTAGAGGCGGGATGGAAGGAAGCATAAGGATTGAATTGGTGGAGCAAAGGCCCGCCAATTTCCTGGATGCGGCCATACCAAGTCCCTGCGGCGGCCAGCAATAATTGGTCAAGGCTCTCGCGCAATTGCACGCTGTTTGTGTCCGTGGGGAATTCGAGACTGCGGCCATCTTTGACGCGCCACACGTGATAGCCGCCGCTGCCCGTGTTGCCCATTTCTTTTCTTAGGCTGCGATTGGTCCAATCGTAAAGTTGTCCGTTGCCAGGTAGCGATGGATCGTAAAGCATGCGTTCGTCGATGATGGTGCCGTCGCCAATGAATAGATTGCATATGGTGTAGGCCCGGCCTGCCTCATCCACGCGGTTCACCAAGATCACATGCTCGTAGGTATCGCCTGCCGCGGATTGCAGGTAAATCAGGTCACCCGCCACTAACGGGAATGCATTCGGGTCGAATTGGGATGTTGACTCTTCGAATTCGAACCAATCGTAAAGGGATTCAGGGAATGTGTCTTGAAAGGGGCGCGGGTTGGCGTGTGGATCGACCAGCCAGAAATCATGCCGGCTGGCCCAGGGACCCAGCAATCCGGCGGTCTGCAGGATGGCGATAGCCAGCGGTCCGCACATGGTGGAGGCGTCTTCATTACGGCCTTCAATGAAATCGATATCGAGAGCCACCTGGCGGGCGCCATCGAAATCGGGGGCAATGAAAGTGCGCGCAGCGGCGGCCAACCGCTGGAGCTGTTCCGGCGTGAGGACAGAGCCACTGGCAGGCGGCAGCGGGCAAAGCGCCGGCGAGCGCAGCTTTTGGATCGGGAACGGGGCGGCCCAAGTGAACATGCCCAGCGCGGCCAGCTTAAGGAATTCGCGCCGGGATAAATTGGGAGGGTTCATCAATTTTAGTAAGGATCCTCGGCACTACGGGCGATGCGTGCCTCAACATTGCTGCAGGTGCAAGCGGTGACCACCCGATCACCGCGCACTAGTGTACCCAAATATGGAGCGGCCCCCTCTTGCGCTACCCAACCGCTCAGCACCATGGGCATCGGCCCCCCGGCGGCGATCCATTCGCCATTGTATTTGCGGGCGATGTGCACGTGGGTAGCGGTGGCCTTGCCGCCTGCGCAGGACGGATTGCCCAATTTGTCGCCGCGGTTGACCCAGTCGCCTACGCGGATATGGTCTTTATTGGTGATGTGCAGATAAAGGATCACCCAACCGGTCTGCTCGAAATTATCGCCATCCGAGTCCACCACGATCAGCCCGGGTTCGGAACGGATAACAAGGCCCTCGGAAATAGCTGTCACCCAGGCTTCCGAATCCGCGCACCCCACGAGCACGCTTGACGGAGCAAAATCGAGCGCTGCCTGGGCACCTTCTCGCTCCCAGGCCCCATGCGGCCCACCAGTAAAGTACCAGATTTGGGTACTAAAAAAAGGGAGACTCATTGTCGGCACGGAATCAGCCACCCCAGGGGGAAAGAGCGGTTCCACTTCGGTGGCGCGCTGCCACGGATCGGGGAACATAGCCTTGCCGTAGGTGAAGGCGAAGCCGAAATCGGGATCCATCAAGGTCGGCCAATCCTCGTAGGTGTATAGCTTGCTGAACAGATACTGAATGGCAACTGTGCCAGCATTCAAGTCCGGGGCCAAGCGCAGGGTCAGCCCATCGGCAAAGGTCAACTCAGTCAGCCGGCCATCGCGCCAGCCGTAATAGCCAACAGAGAGCTCTCGGGCGGCCCAAGAAAGTTGGTGGTAAAGGCCCTTCTCCTGCGGAAGGACATGGCCCATCGGGTAATCGGCGTTGCTCCCGGCCTCAGGTTGTCCGAGCACCCAA
Organism: Anaerolineales bacterium; assembly: GCA_040882365.1. Taxonomy (GTDB): domain Bacteria; phylum Chloroflexota; class Anaerolineae; order Anaerolineales; family UBA11579; genus JAMCZK01. Next base: position 30,556 of record JBBEBI010000037.1, on the reverse strand, counting down.
TTGCTTCGGGTTTGCAGAATGGCTAGCAAAAGACGGGGGTTGATGGAATGCTCGTAGGCCACACGGTCGACGACCCCGGCCCCGCTGAACCAACGGGAGGGCAGATACTCTTCGTAGCTGGCCAGATACCCCGCCATTTGTCCCACGTAGCTCGCCGTATTGAATCCGATGGTGGATGGGGAATACACCACCTCGCTATCCGGTATCAGGCGGTCGTGCGGGCTTGTTTGGCTGAGGAGGTTGGGGATGGTGAAGAATTGGCCGGCGTCGATAAGGCCGGCCGGAATGTCCTGTGGGGAAGAAATCTCTTCTGGGGCGACGCCAAAGCGAATAGCCAGTACAGCCAGCGTATCCCCCGATTGGGCTTCGTACACATAGGGAGGCGCGGCCGTGGGCGATTCCGCAGGCGCTGGGTTGATCTCTGCCGTCGGGGAAAGTGTTGCGCTGGATACTGGCGTGGAGGCGGAGGTGGAAATCGGCGCCAGCAATTCAGCCAGCGTGGTGGCGGAGGCGTTCAAGGCTTGCTGAACGGCCTCGGTTTCTGCCAGGCTGCCGGGCGTGATGTAGCTGCTGCTGCACACGATGGTGGCAAAGGCCGCCGCCAGAGCGCAGCAAACCAAGTGAAAGGAACGGGAAAAACGCATCGTTATCGTTGGAGCATGTGGGCGGGGTCCCGGCACTCGCAAGCCTCCACGCTTTGCCCGCCGCGCTGCAGCACCCCATCGTATAAGTCGCCGCTGCTGGTGGCGACCCACCCGTCGAGGATGAACGGGTTCGATCCGGACGCAGGTATCCACTCTCCATTATATCGGCGCGCCAGGTGCAGATGAGTGGCAGTCACAACGCCACCTTCGCACGAGGGGTGGCCAATGCGGTCTCCGGCATGCACGGTTCGCCCCGCTTGCACACGCCCATCGGCGGCGACGTGCAAATATAGGACGGTCCAACCGGTTTGCTCATAACCGTCATTGTCGATGTCTTGCACGACCACGCCGTTCTCCGAGCGTACGACCAATCCATCAGTGACCGCCACCACCCATTCATCGCCAGTGTTACAACCCAACATATCGGGCGGGGCAAAATCCAACGCGGCCCAACCAGATCCTTCGCCCCAGCCGCCGTGCGGTCCGCCGCTGAAAACCCAAGGAACGCCAGGCTCGAAAGGTAATTGCATGGTGGGTTGGGTCAAATCCATGGGCACGAGTGGATCAATTGCCAGGTCGAAGGGATAGCCAAAAAAACTCGTGTAGGTAGCGTCGAAACCACCAGAAGAAACGATCTCGCGCCATTGGTCTTGGGGATAAAGCAGTGAAAATATGTATTGGACTCCCGCGGTGCCAGCGTTGATAGATGGCGAGGCGGGAACAAGAACGGAATCAGATGTGTGCCAGCCGGCGATCAGTCCCTCGTTCCAATCGTAGTAGCCTTGGTTCAATCGGTCGGCCGCCCAGGAGAGCTGGCGATACAGGCCGATACGCCAAACGTCTGTGATCCCCATAGGAAAATCGACCGTACTGCTGCGTGGGTTGGGGTCACTCAGCCAGCCGCTTTGGAATTCGAGCACCGCCAGCAGTAATTTCGGATTGACGGAATATTCAATGGACACGCGCTGCACAATTTCAGCCCCGCTGAAGAAGATCTGGTCAACTTCTTCGCGATGCTGCTTGAGGTAGCCGGGCTGCGCATCCACGAAGGCGGCCACGTTAAAGGATAGGGCGGCTGGGCCGTTCACTAGTTCCGAGTCGGGGATGATCTTGAAATCCGGTCCAGGGCTGACCGGGGTTTGCGGAGGAATAAGCAAGATCTGGCCAACTTCCAATGCGTTGGGATCGGCCAGATTGTTAGACGCGATAAGGTCCTCGAGTGTGATACCGAATTGGTCGGCGATGGCACTGAGGTAATCATAAGGCTGCACGACGTACTCAACGTAATCGCTGCGCACCGTGGGCAGGCTGTGGGCATTATCCGGGGTGGGAGTGGTAACGGGCAGGCTGGGATCGCGGGTTGGCGGGAGGGTGGGAGGCGGAACAACCGCGCCCAGCGGTGTGCTCTGCAGGGTGGGAATCGGGACGGCCGTGTTGGCCTCGCCTACCGTGGTGGTAGGGAAATTGCAGGCCAGCATAGCCAGGATCAGACCGATGGGGACAAGTGTCTTGAGCATGGACTCGAGTGGGCTGGATTGTTATACAAAGGTTGCAAGGAAGTTGCCAGTCGAATCCCGTTAGAGTTGCATAATTGGTTTGGCTAGTCAACGCCTTGCGCCCTGAATTCAACTAACTTCATTGGCCTGTATTGGAATAATCTTTCCGACGTTCCTTACTATAGGTGCGAGCTTGTACCTTATTCTTTTCTCTGCTTTAATGAAGACGGAGGCGCCATGAAAGCTTACAAATACATCATCGTTGGTGGCGGCATGGCAGGAGATGCCGCCGTGCAGGGCATCCGCGAGGTCGACAAAGAAGGCGCCATCGCCTTGATCGGCGCGGAGAACTATCCGCCCTATATCCGGCCGCCGCTCACTAAGGGTCTGTGGACCGGCAAAAAGAAACTGGATGACATCTGGCGCCAGACCGCCAAACACAATGTGGATCTCTACCTGAATCAACGTGTCACCGCGGTCGACGCGCGCGCAAAAACTGTTACCGATGACCAGGGCGTCGAATATGAATACGAGAAGCTGCTGCTGGCCACCGGCGGCCGGCCGCGCGAGCTGCCTTTTGGCAAAGGCCTTATCCGATATTTTCGCACCTTAGACGATTATCTGTTTTTGCGCCAGCAAGCCGACAAGGGTGGCCGTTTTGCCGTGATCGGCGGCGGCTTCATTGGTTCCGAACTGGCCGCGGCCTTGGCCATGCACAATGTCCAGGTCACCATCATTTTCCCCGGCTCGGGTATCTGCAGCAACATCTTTCCGACGGGTCTTGTTGCCTATTTGAATGCATACTTTGACGGTAAAGGCATTCAAGTTTGGTGCAGGGAACAAGTGACCGAGGTGCGTGCTAGCGGTCAGGGCGCCGAAATTGAAACCAAGAGCGGCAAGAAGTTGGAGGTCGACCACGTGGTGGCAGGCATCGGCATCCAGCCCAACGTGGAGCTGGCCCAGCAGATAGGCCTGGCCGTTGATAACGGCATCGAGGTTGGCGAGGACTTGCAGACCAGTCTTGCCAAAATCTTCGCTGCCGGTGATGTGGCCAATTTTGCCAATGGGCTGTTGGGTGGGCGCGTGCGCGTCGAGCACGAGGATAATACTAATACCATGGGCAAGGCCGCCGGCCGCAGCATGGCGGGCCATGCGCAACCTTATGACCACATTCCCATGTTCTATTCCGATTTGTTCGAACTGGGCTACGAGGCGGTCGGCTCGCTCAACTCGCGTTATGAGATGGTCGAAGATTGGAAGGAAAAGCCGTATAAGAAGGGCGTGGTCTACTATCTGGATAACGGCCACCTGCGCGGCGTGCTACTGTGGAATGTGTGGGACAAAGTGGACGCCGCCCGCGGCTTGATGCGCGCCGTGGGGCCGAAGGTGGGAGCGGGGTTGATTGGCAAGTTGTAGTTTGATTTGCGTTTGAAGGACGAGCAACTCCATCCCTATCATAAGGTATAAGCAGACCTGACGGTATAATCACCCGCGGTTTCCCCATGTCCTCCCAAATTGTCGAATGTATCCCCAACTTCTCCGAAGGCCGGCGGCCTGAAGTCGTCGACGCTATCGTGGATGCCATCTGCTCAGTGGATGGCATCACGCTATTGGATCGCAGCTCGGATGCCGACCATAATCGCAGCGTCATCACATTTGTGGGCGCGCCAGCCGCGGTCGGCGAGGCGGCCTATCGTGGGGTTGTCAAAGCTGCAGAGCTGATCGACATGACCAAACATAAAGGGGAGCATCCACGGATGGGCGCGGCGGATGTGGTGCCTTTCGTGCCTATCGCGGGTATCGGCATGCAGGATTGCATTCTGCTGGCCAACAATCTGGGAAAACGCGTCGGCGATGAATTAGGCATCCCCGTCTATTTGTATGAAGAAGCTGCCATGCGTCCAGAGCGTCGCAACCTGGAGAACGTGCGCCGCGGCGAATATGAAGGGATTCGCGAAACCATCTCCAGCGACCCTACCCGCCAGCCCGACTTCGGCCCGGCCGAGCTGGGCAAGGCAGGCGCAGTGGCCATCGGCGCCCGGCAACCGCTGATTGCCTACAACGTGTATCTGAATACAGATGATGTTGACATCGCTAAGAAGATCGCAAAGGTGGTGCGGCAGTCCTCGGGCGGCCTGCCCTTTGTAAAGGCCGCTGGTTTCCTGGTGGACGGCCAAGCCCAGGTTTCCATGAACCTGACCAATTTCCGCCAGACTCCAGTGGCGCGGGTAGTGCAAATGATCCGAGGCGAGGCGGAGCGATATGGCGTCTCGATCGCCAAGAGCGAATTGGTAGGCCTGATCCCTCAAGAAGCACTGGAGGATGCCGCTGCCTGGTACCTGCAATTGGTCCCATTCGACCGCCAGCAGGTGCTGGAGCGACGCCTGCATGCCGGCCAGCCGGAGGCGCTAGTCCACGCGGGGCAAAATACCTTTATTGAAGCGCTGGCCTCCGCCACTCCAACTCCGGGGGGCGGCTCGGCGGCCGCTTATGCTGGGGCACTGGCAGCAGCCCTGGTGGGCATGGTAGGCCGGCTGACCATGGGAAAGAAAAAGTATGCCGATGTGGAAGCCCAGATGGCCGAACTGGTCCATAAGGCGGATGCGTTGCGTGCCGCTTTCCTGGAAGCGGTGGATAAAGATATCGCTGCGTTCGATGCGGTGATGGCTGCGCTCAAATTATCAAAAGGAACTGACAAAGAGAAAAAGAAACGCCAGGAAGCCCTCCAGGCCGCAACCCTGGAGGCCGCCCGCCAGCCGCTGGCAGTAGCCCGCATGGCTACCGAGTGCCTGCAGCTGGCGAGAGAAGCGGCAAGACTTGGAAACACGAACGCCATCAGCGACGCGGGTGCGGCCGCGGCCCTGGCACGCGCCTGCCTGTCTGGTTCGAGCCTGAATGTGCGCATCAACGTGCATTCCCTGGGCGAAAATAAAGATGGAGCGAAACTCGTCAAGGAGTTGCGCTCGATTGAAAAAGAAGCCGCCGAATTGGAAAATGAGATTCGCGTGCAGGTACAGGCCCGCGGCGGATTTGAAATCCAATAAACCGACAAGACCAATGCGGCTAATCCGTTTCGCCCTGCTGTCCTGCGTGCTGCTGAGCGCGGCCTGCAATTTCCCGCAGGTCCCCGCCGGGGGAGCTGCTTTCTCGGCGGCGACCGCCACGCCTTTCATGCCGCTGGCCGGTGACCCTGTCCCTGCGGAGGCAACGGTGCCGGCCGCAGCAACGAACACCTGGTGGTTCTCACCGGATTTACCCTCCGGTTACGTGGAGGCACTCTCGCTCCCGGAAGAGTCGACCATACTCGATGATAAAGATGCGACTCAACTGCGCATTTCGATTGATGACGGCCAGACAATTAGCATGTGGGTGTACGCGTTAGTGGCGCCGTTCCCTACGCTAACGGACGAGGTCACGTTCGACGATGTGCAGGCGGCTTGGGATGGAGCTGATGGCAGACCATTCGACGGTGCGCCGCTGATGATGAGCGCCGAAACCGAAGCTGTCTTCAGCGCCTGGTGGGGTGAGCCAGATGCTGGTGCTGTGCAGGTCGAAGATTCCAACCAGTTACTCGAGGCAGCCTGGGCCTCCCAGCCATCTTGGGCTATTGTGCCGTTCGAAGAGCTGCAACCCAAATGGAAGGTGCTAGCTGTCGATGGACGGTCCCCGATCTGGAAAGAATTCGATCCTGAGGTTTACCTACTATCTGTGCCCATAGGCCTTAGCGGCGATCCAGCACTCGTAACAGCTGCTTTGGAAGCCGAGACGCTGATGGCCCCTGTCAGCAATCGCAATCCAGACAAGTTGACTACGGTCATCCTGACTGGGGTAACGGCCCTGGTACGCGCTACCGCCTATGAGATGAATCGGAGAGGCGTCACCTATCCCGCGGAAGACATCGGCCCCATGCTGCGTGAGGCGGATATTACCCACATCAGCAACGAAGTGCCCTTCGCCCGGGATTGCCCGCCGCCGGACCCGGTGCAGCGCAACTTGATCTTCTGCAGCGATGCTAGCTACATTGATTTGCTGGAGGCGGTGGGTGTCGATGTAGTTGAATTAACCGGCGACCATTTCAACGATTGGTCCCGCGACGCGATGCTATACACGCTGGAACTTTATGACGAACGCGGCTGGCCCTATTATGGCGGCGGCGCAAATATCGCCGAGGCGATGCAGCCCCTGTTCTTTGAGCACAACGGAAACAAGATCGCTTTCATCGGTTGCAACGGCAAGGGTGGCAGCTATGCCTCCGCCCGTGAAGATTATCCGGGCACCTGGGCCTGCGATTATGAGTACATGGAAGCTAAGATCCGCGAGCTGGTGGAGCAGGGCTATCTGGTTATCGCAACATTCCAGCACAACGAGGTCTATCAGTTCATTCCCGCGGAAACGCTGGTCCGTGATTTCGGCCGCGTTTCAACGGCCGGGGCCACAATCGTGAGCGGCAGCCAGGCGCACCAGTCGCATGGCATCGAATTTCCCCGTGACGACGCCATCATTACCTATGGGCTGGGCAACCTGTTCTTCGACCAACGCGGCGTGGTTGACAACAGTGACCGCGCTCTGATCGCAAGGCACGTGTTTTATGAGGGCAGATACATTAGTACCGAGTTGATTACCATCCAATTCGTGGATTTCGCCAAACCGCGTTTTATGACGCCGGATGAGCGCACAAATTTCCTTACCCTGATTTTCAACGCCAGTATTTGGGATGAGGGCGAATAGCCGAGGAGTAGAGATGGGATTAAAACCAGACCACTGGATCGAGAAAATGGCCCGCGAACACCGCATGATCGAACCCTTCGAGCCCAACCAGGTGCGCCAGGGAATGATTTCATTTGGCGTATCTTCTTACGGGTATGACATACGCGTGGCGGAGGAGTTCAAAATCTTCACTAATGTATTCTCTGCCATCGTTGACCCCAAGCACTTCGACGAGAAATCCATGGTGGATTTCAGGGGTGAGGTATGCGTTATACCGCCCAACTCCTTTGCGCTGGCGCGCACCGTGGAGTATTTCCGCATCCCGCGCAAGGTGCTTACCGTGTGCCTTGGGAAAAGTACCTACGCCCGCTGCGGCATTATTGTGAATGTAACGCCATTTGAGCCGGAGTGGGAGGGTTTCGTCACCCTCGAAATCTCGAACACAACCCCGCTGCCCGCCAAGATCTATGCGAACGAAGGAATCGCCCAGGTCTTATTCTTCGAGGCCGACGAAGAGTGCCGCGTCTCATATGCTGATAAGAAGGGGAAGTACCAGAAACAACAGTCCATCGAGCTACCGAAGCTGTAGAGGAACAAATCGGCGTTGCGCTTTCAGTGATCGATCTGAATTGAGGCGCCAGCCGGGGTGCTACTCAATAAGTAGTGCCGGGTCTTGACGCCGCGCTCTGCGAAAGGTGCGCGCAAAACCTCGGTGATAGCCTTTTCCCGGCCTTCTTCCACAAAGGCGATGATGCTTGGGCCGGCGCCTGAGACGGCGGCCGCCGCGCCGGCCTGCTGCGCGGCGTGGATCGCCTCTGCTGCGCCGGGGATAAGCGGCAGGCGATATGGCTGGTGCAGCTTGTCCTGCATGGCGACGGATAAAGCGGCGATGTCGCCGCTGCGCAATGCCTCCGCAACCTGCAGGCTGCGCCCGATGTTGAACACGGCATTCGCCATGAGTACCTTAGGCGGCAAGGCGCGGCGCGATTCAGGGGTGCGCAGTTCTATATCCGGGGCCACAACAACGGCGCGCAACTGCGCGCACTCCAGTTTCTGAGCGCGGTATCTGCCATTCTCCTCAGTGACCAGTACTAAGCCCCCAAACAGGACGGCGGCCAGATTGTCAGCATGGCCTTCCATGGCGGCTCCCAATTGCAGCAGTGTCTCGAGGCTCATAGGATTGCCGAGCAAGGCGTTGGCGGCCAGCAATCCACTGGCAATCGCCGCGGCGCTGCTGCCCAAGCCGCCATTGATGGGGATGTTCTGAGCACAGAGAATGTGCAACCCAGAAGAGGCTCGCTCCCCTAGTTCTTCGTGGATGCGGAGAAAAGCGCGGACGGTTAGGTTAGATTCATCCCCGGGAATGGCGGAGACTTCCTCGCCTTTTATTTCAATAAACAGCTTCTTGCCTTCAAATTCAATTTGAGTTTCGTTCCACAGGTCCAGCGCCAAACCCAGGCAATCAAAGGCGGGCCCCAGGTTGGCCGTGCTGGCCGGTACGCGGACGGTGATCATGGCATTGATGGCGGCGCGTTTGGCGGCATCTAATTTCATTTTCTTGGCGAGTAGGTGGGTGGCACTATTCCTTTGAGGGGCAATGATTCTAATTCCCAATAACTATTTTTGTGAGCAATTCGATATCGGCAGGGTAGGCGCTAATTTTAGGCATTTGTTTGATGACTGCTTCGGGGTCCTTCAGCCCGTGGCCAGTGCACACGACAACGATCTTGGCGCCTTTCACATCCATGTGTCCCGCTTGGATTTCGTTCGCCAGCCCGGCGGCCCCGGCGGCCGAAGCCGGCTCTACCCACAGACCTTCGGCTGCCAGGCGGCGCTGCATCATCAGCATGTCTTCATCGCTGGTCGCAATGATGCGCCCGCCGGATTCCTCGGCCGCTTGGAGCGCCTGCTCGCCACGCGCCGGCTTGCCGATGCGGATGGCGGTGGCCTCGGTTTCGGGATTCTCCACCGGATGGCCCAAAACCAGTGGAGCCGCGCCCACCGCCTGCACGCCTAGCATTTGGGGCAGTCGGCGGGGATGAGCACGATGCAGTGCAGCCCGGCGCGGGCGGCATAGGCCGCGGCGCTGGCGGCCGTATTTCCGGTGGAGGCGCAAATCAGCGCCTTGGCGCCGCGGCCGAAGGCTTCGCTAACCGCGGCGGTCAGGCCCCGGTCCTTGAAAGAGCCAGTCGGGTTCAGCCCTTCGAATTTGGCGTAAAGCTCGAACCCGCCGCCAAGCTCGTTTGCCAGGCGCGGCAAAGGAACTAGCGGCGTGACGCCTTCGTTCAGCGATACGAGTTTGCTATGGGTAGGCAGATCAAGCAGCGCTCGGTAGCGCTCCAGCAACATCGGGTGGGGCATCAGCCATCCTCGAGGGTAATAAATGGCCTGATGGCTTCAAAAGTCCGCGGCCCGATGCCCGGGACGTTCTGCAGATCATCGAGCGTTTCAAAGGGTCCGTTGGACTCTCGGTACGCCACGATGCTTTGGGCCAGCGTTGGACCAACGCCTGGCAATTGATCCAGTTGATCGATTGTGGCCGTGTTGATATTGATTGGAAAAACTGTGGCGGAGTCACCAATTGGAACTTCGGTGACTTCGGAAGTGGATGTAGCTTGGCGGGTGGGAGCCGGGACCAATTCTATGGGCTTGCCGCGCCGCGGAGCGGCAAGCAATAAAACGAGGCCGGCTGCACCCAGCCCGCAGACCACCCCGTAGGCGATCCACCAGGCTGGTTTCAGGTAGGGTCCCTTATTTCCCCGAGGCATTAGTGGGGATTATACGAGGAAAAATACGGAACCTTCCCGGTATATAATCCAAAGGTGGCCTTACGTTATCCAGACTAACATGGTACTTAATCTCACTCAAAAGCTCATAGGCAGCCATTTAGTTGAAGGTTCGATGCAGCCGGGGGAGGAAATTGCCATTCGCATCGACCAGACCCTTACCCAGGATGCGACTGGCACCTTGGTGATGCTGGAGCTTGAAGCCATGCGTTTGCCGCGCGCTCGCACGGAAGTGAGCGTGCAATACGTCGACCATAACCTAATCCAGGCCGATCATAAAAATCCGGATGACCACTTATTCTTGGAAAGCGCGGCCGAACGTTTCGGGCTGTGGTTCAGCCGGCCCGGTAATGGCGTGAGCCATCCCATTCACATGCAGCACTTCGGCGTGCCGGGAAAAACGCTGCTGGGTTCAGATAGCCACACACCGGCAGCAGGCGGGTTGGGTATGTTGGCTATCGGCGCTGGCGGCCTGGACGTGGCCATGGCCATTGCGGGGGAGCCTTTTTATTTGAAGATGCCGAGAATTTGGGGGATCAACTTGACCGGTAAGTTGCCCGCCTGGGTGAGCGCCAAGGATGTGATCCTGGAAATGTTGCGCCGGCACGACGTGGATGGCGCCATCGGTTGCATCATCGAATACTACGGTCCGGGGTTGAGCGAGCTCAGTGCCATGGACCGCCATGTTATTGCCAATATGGGTACCGAGCTCGGCGCTACCTCGACAGTTTTTCCTTCGGATAGCGAAGTGCAGCTCTTCCTACAAGGGCAGGGCCGTGGGAGCGATTGGATCGAATTGAAGGCAGACGAAGACGCAGAATATGACTATTTGGAAGAGATCGATCTTTCCACGCTGGAACCCCTGATCGCACTTCCCAGTAGTCCTGGGAAAGTGAAACCGGTGAGAGAAGTGGCCGGGGAGAAGGTTTACCAGGCCTACATAGGCTCATCAGCCAATCCGGGTTACCGGGATTTTGCCATTGTTTCCAAAATTCTCGAAGGCCGTAGAATTGCTGATGGTTTGTCACTGGATATTAATCCCACCTCGCGGCAATTGTTGGAAGAGCTGATCCGGGATGGCCACCTTTGGTCTCTGATTCATGCCGGAGCGCGCCTGCATCAGGCCGGTTGCAACGGCTGCATCGGCATGGGCCAGGCGCCGGCCACTGGCCGCAATAGCTTGCGCACAGTGCCGCGTAACTTCCCTGGACGATCTGGAGAAAAAGAGGATAGTGTTTTTCTATGTAGCCCAGAGACTGCTGCGGCCGCAGCGCTCACCGGTGTCGTAACGGATCCGCGAAGCCTGGATTTGCCGTATCCAAAAGTCGAAGTTCCTCAACAACGCATGGTCAATGGTGAAATGCTGAAAACACCTCCGCCCGCCAACGAAGCCGCAAAGGTCCAATTAGTAAAGGGACCGAACATCCAATCCTTGCCAGAAATGCGGCCGTTGCCCGAACGCCTGGAAATCCCGGTGCTCCTAAAGGTTGGCGATGGCATTTCCACGGATGAGATCCTGGCCGGGACAGTAAAGGTCCTACCCTTTCGCAGTAATATTCCCATGATCAGCCAATTTACATTCGAAACTGTGGATGCCACATACGCCAGCCGCGCCAAAGAACGCCGCAAAGAGGGTGGGCATGCCATCCTGGCCGGCGAAAATTACGGTCAAGGCTCCAGTCGTGAGCATGCCGTCCTGGCGCCGCGCTACCTGGGATTGGATCTGGTAATTGTCAAGGGTTTCGCGCGTATCCACCGCCAAAATCTGGTGAACTATGGCGTGCTACCATTGACCCTAAAATATCCATCGATTTACAATTGGCTGGAGCAGGGCGACACGCTTATCTTGAAAAATCTGCGCAGCTGGTTGGCTTCAGGATCCGGCAATGAGATGGAAATCGCCGTGAAAGATAAGGATGTTCGATTTGTGGTAAAGCACGACTTTAGCCGGAGAGAAATTGCCATAGTGCTCGCCGGCGGCCTTATGAACTGGGTGCGCGAGCGCGAAATCTCGGCAGTGAGCTAGATGACTGGGACTTTTTTGAATATCGCCACCGTGCTGGTCGGCGGCGCGCTGGGGCTTGCCTTTGGTGCCCGGCTGCCCGAGCGCATCCGCCAGACGGTGGTGGCGGGGCTGGGGCTATTCACCCTGGCTTATGGACTAACACTTTTCATTGGCACACAGAATCCCATCATCGTGCTGTTGGCCTTGTTGGTCGGTGGCGTATTGGGGGAATGGTGGCAGATCGAGGCGGGCTTGGCTGGATTTGGCGAATGGCTGCAGGCTCGTTTTGCTTCGGGGGTTGAAGGCGGCAGCGCCCGTTTCGTACGCGGCTTTCTGACGGCTTCTCTTGTCTTTTGCATCGGCCCTATGACCATTTTAGGTTCCATCCAAGATGGGTTAACCGGAAATTTCCGGCTGCTGGCAATTAAATCCGTGCTGGATGGTTTCGCCGGCATGGTGTTCGCCTCCACCTTGGGCCTCGGTGTATTGTTCTCCACGCTTGTCATCCTCGTCTTCCAAGGGGGGATCAGCTTGCTTGCTCAACAAGCCCAAACGATTTTCACGGACTCGATGATCGCTGAGCTCAGCGCTACGGGAGGTATTCTGCTTTTGGGCATTGCCATCAGCAGCCTGCTGGAGATCAAGTCGATTCGCGTGGGCAATTTCTTGCCGGCCCTGGTTCTGGCTCCGCTAATCGTTTTCATCCTGGCGGCCATGGGTTTCTCGGTGAGTTTTTAGTTGGTAACCAAATATCCCCTGTTTTGCAGGGGATTTATTGGAGGAATTTGGTGATTGGTTTTAGTTACCGCTCACCGCGGCCAGAGCGGCCTCAATCGCGCGCTGCAAGGCCTCCAGCGGCTGAAAACCGGGAAGGACGGCCCCATTGATCACATACCCGGGTGTCCCGCTAATACCCAACGAACTTGCCAGGGATTCGGCAGCGCTTATTTGAGCCAACTTCTCATCGCTGGCGAGACATTGGTTGAAAGCATCCATGTCGATGCCATTAACCTGTTGGGCGAATTGGACTAGCTTCTCTTCGGTATATCCGCCGCTATTGCCATGAGAAAAGTTCAGTGGGGCAAAAAGAATGTCGTGATATTCCCAGAAATAATTCTGATCCGCGGCACAATAAGCCGCTTCGGCGGCCGCCACAGATTCCGGTCCGAGGAACCCCACGATTTGATAGGTGTAGTTGGCGTCCCCGGTGTCGACATATTGTCCGATGATGGATGCTTCGGTCTGGTTGTATGATTGCTGACAAAAAGAGCATTGGAAATCGGCGAATTCCACAAGGGTGACTGGAGCCTCGGGATTCCCAAGGCTCACGCCATTTTTCTGGGAGTAAGCAACCACACGCGGACCGCTGATCTGCTGGGCTAAGATCAGTAGAACCGTAATTATCACTGCCGCGGCAACGAGGTATCCCAGCCATTTAATTTGTGATTGGCGTTGCTGGGAACGGCGTCGCTCCAATCGGGCCTGGCGTTTACTGCTTTCCATTTTCTTCAGATCCTCCGCATTCAGTAGGGTTCTCCATAGAGAGGGAGGCGGGCCCCATTGATCATGCCAGCTTCCTCGCTGCAAAGATGCAGAAGTGTAGCAGAGATTTCTTCCGGGCTGGTCCAACTCTTGTTTTCTTTGCTGGGATTAATCGTCCTCTGATGGGCCGTGTCAATCATTTTGACCAATAGGAGGTTGGCGGTCACGCCCGTAGCCCTGACTTCCTGAGCCAGGGATAGCATCAGCGCTTCCATGGCAGCCTTGCCCACGGCATAAGGCGAGTTGTTCCCGGGCGGCCGGCCGGCATTGGGCGACGATACAGCCAACACGCGCCCCCATTTGTTCGCCAGCATGTGAGGCACACAGGTTTTTATCAGCGTGTAACTGGCGAACAGATGTTGGTCGATCATCCCAGCCATATCCTCTCTGCTGGTGGCAAATATGTCCTTCCCCCCGATCCAGCCACCCACGAGGTTGACTAACACGTCGATCCGCCCAAATTTCTTAATAGCAGTGGAGGCTGCCGCTTCCGTTTCCTGTTGCGATGAGGCATTTCCGGCATGGATTGACACGCGGCTGGAGGGCAGATTTAACTTGGCAGCCAGTACCTCAAGCTTTTCGGCGTTGTGGCCCAGCAGGACAAGATTGGCTCCGGCTTGGGCAAAAGCCGCCGAAGCCACGGATCCCAATCCACCGGCTGCGCCCGCGATAAAGGCCACTCGACCCTGTAGAGAGGTATTCATCAGAAAATCAGTCCAGATTGTATTGAAAAACGGGGAATTGACTCCCGGTCAGATGGAAACCCAATTTTTCATACAAGGCCAGCGAGGGACGATTATTGTCTTGCGTGTTAACCGAGAGCAACGGGTCTTTTCGCTTTAGCGCCTGGCGCTGCACATCACGTACCAGTGCCTTGGCCAGCCCCCGGCTTTGATGATCTGGGTGCGTTGCCAATCGGGCCAGATGCAATCCTTGGGAACTGCGGGTACTGATCTGAAAAGCAACAACTCTGCTGTTCTCTTCAATTACAGTGGCAAATCCGGATTGCTCGAAGGCGCGTGACACGGCTTCCTCTGAATGCTGCCATAAGGGAGCAAAGGCAGCTCTATCTACGGAAAACACGCCGGTTATATCGGCCACGCCCATCTGTCTTATGGCGAGATCACCTTCCAATGAGGCTGAGCTAATATCACCGTCTGGGAGCCATTCGAGTACCACCACATTGTGGGCGTGTTGAAATTGGCTTTTGGTTAGGAGGTCGCGGAACCAATCCTGCAATGGGATGGCAGCCACGTATCTAACGGAACGTCGCAGTTGCTCAACGGCGCGGGGCCACAGAGTTGTCCAGGCCTCGCCGGGATCGAAGCGTGTGGCTGAAGCGAAAAGACGTATCCAGGCTACTCCGGGCGGATCAGGCGGGCAGGCTAATGCGGCGGTAATTCTTCCCCCTGATTCCAGTACCAAATAGGGTGATTTGCCCAGCCAATCCAAGGGCCGCCGCCAATCCAAATGGCGGTGCACATAGGTTTCGAAATGCAGCAGGTTTGCTAGCCGGCTGCGGTCCTCTTCTATTGCGGCGCGAGGGCTAAGGACGGCGGGAACAGCCATCGTTTTGATTATACATTAGACAGGCGACGGATTCCTGGAGGTCAGTCTTTGCCCAGAATGTAATAAAAAAAACGCTTCGACCACACTGGGATCAAAATGCTTTCCCGACTGTTCTCTGGGAGGCCAGATTAGGTCAATAGCTCGGCCAAGGCTTCGGACATGGCGCGCAGCTTTTCCTTTGAGGTGGTACTCAACTTTAGGGCCAGTTCAAGGTAGCCTCGGTTTTCAGGATCGGCGATGAATTCCTGCAGGCCGCGCGGCAATTGAGTCAAGGTCCGCTCTGCGCGTTTGGTGGCTATCCATTCCCCCACGGGCCCGCTGCGGTCAATGAAATCCTCCAGGTGCAAACCCAGGCTGGCGGCCAACTTTTCGAGTTCGGGAAGCGGCACGGCCGTCTCGCCATTTTCATAGCGCCGAATGCGGCTGGTGGAAATATCCGAGCGTTGGGAAAGGTCTTTCTGGCTCAGATTCTTTTCCACACGGGCCTGGCGCAGCATGGCCCCAATCGTGCGGTGGCGCAGAGCCAGCAGTTTTTCCACGTCCAGGTTTTGGCTGGGGTGAGGATCCTGGGAAACGACCTCCTGCGACCAGAAGTGGGTGACTGGTACACCCAGATAGAAGGCCACCAATTCAAGTTCCGGAAGGGAAAGCGAATTAGAGCCTCGCTCGATAGAACTGATCGTACCGCTGGATACCCCGATTAATTCGCCAATTTCCTTCATGGATTTTCCGGACGCGGACCGGGCATCTCGCAGCAACACCCCAAGGATTTTGGCGCGCAATTGGATGGCTTGATCTTGGCTCATAGGGGAATTCTAGTTCATCGCACCGCTAGCGGCTCAGTGGACCGGTCGGCGGTTTGTCCTCTATCACCCAGATTATATTCGCACAGTTAATAGCCAGGAAGTCGCTCTTCCTCACTTGGGCGCTGCCTTCGACGTCGAAGATTTGTACGTTCGTGATGGCTATAAAGGTCTCGTTCGAGTTGAGCGCATCCTTGATGCGCTCATTCTCGCGGGCGTGCAGGTTGCCGTGAATCCGATTGTGCATCGTTTGGATGATCACCGGATACTGACTGGTGTTCACAAAAGGCCGAAAGCCTCGTTCCTTGGCCCGCTTTTGTCCTTCCATTGTCAGCCCTGAGTATGATCCATTGATTGCTCTATGGCATCATGTAGCCTTCGCCGGGGAGCGTGACGATCAACTCGGGGTTCTTGGGATCCTTTTCCAGCTTTTGGCGAAGACGAGAGATGCTCACCCACAAGATCTCCTTCTCCTCACTATACTCCGCCCCCCAAACATTGTGCAAGAGTTCTTCTGCTGTCAAAATCTTGCCGGCGCGACGCGCAAATTGCAGCAAAAGGCGATATTCCGTGGCGGAGAGCGACACCGGTTGCCCGTCCACGGTCACCTCGGCGCGCGCAAAATCAATGCGCAGGGCCCCTCGCGTGAATGCACTTTCTGAGAAGTCTGGCGTCACCCGCTGCCCACGCCGCAGGACGGCCCCGACGCGGGCCATCAATTCGTTAGCCGAGAAGGGCTTCACCACGTAATCGTCCGCGCCCAGGTTGAGTCCGCGCACCTTGTGCTCCTCATCACCCTTGGCGGTGAGCATGATGATCGGGACAGATGAAAACTCACGAATGCGTTCGCAAGCCTGAAACCCGTCCATCTCCGGCATCATCACATCTAGCAGGATGAGGTCGGGTTTTTCGCTGGCCGCCATCTCCACGGCTTCTTTGCCGCCTTTGGCCTTCAACACCTCGAACCCTTCCGCTTGCAGGTTTGCTTCTACTAGGCGGACGAAGCGGGGTTCATCATCGACTACAAGTATCCGGGCTGCCATAGATCTCCTCGCTAAACTGGCTGGGGAATGCTTGCCCCTGGGAGAATGATAATGAATTCCGCTCCCTTGCCCTGGGCTGAATTCACACGGATCTCTCCCTTGTGGGCTTTGATGATCTGGTCGCAAATGAAAAGGCCAAGGCCGCTGCCGCGCACTTTGTCCTTGAAGCGGGTCGAGCGAAAGAAGCGCTTGAATATGTGCTCGGCGTCCTCCGGGGCAATCCCCGGACCCTGGTCCTTCACTTTGAGTTGCACGCCGTCCCCCGTTTCATTAACAGTGATTTTGAGCGTGCCATTCGGCGCGTATTTGGCCGCATTGCCTATAAGGTTCTCTATCACCTGGCTTAGACGCTTGGGGTCGCCGTTCACGGTGCAATTTTCCCCTTGACTCTTCAATTCTATATTCAAGTCGGGATAACGCGCCCGCAAGCGTTCAACATTTACTTTAACCAGTGTAGCCAGATCCAGGGTTCTAAGGTCGATATCCAACGTACCGGATTGAAGGCGCGAAGAATCTAATAAATTATCCACCAATTCAGTAAGGTGGTCCGCTTCTTCATCAATAATTCCAAGGAATTCCTGCTGTGTGCTCTCATCCCAACGGGTATCTTTGCGCAGCAAGGTTGTAGAGTATCCCTTTATAAAACCCAGCGGTGTCTTCAGCTCGTGCGAAACGGTGGCGATGAAATCACTTTGCAGTCGGGCCAGGCGCCGTTCGGCTTCCAGGTTCCCCACTCTTTCTACCAACCGCCTATGTTCGAGCACCTGCGTCACGTGGGCGGCAATGAATTCCGCCAGGTGGATTTGCTCGTCGGTGAATTTGGGGCCGCCAAAGCGGATGAATACCAGGGCGCCGATGCCTTTGCCCCCCAGGAGCATGGGCAAGCCTAAATAGAGGCGTTGCTGTAGACGATCCGTGTTTGGCTGAAATTCCGGCTGGTAGATGAATGTGTGTCCGGAGGCGAAGGCTTCGTTGGCCGCCACTTCCCCCCAGGCGGAGTCCGCTTCCGACGAACGGCCGCGCCCGATAGCTCTGGCGAAGGCCGGCTCCAGAAAGCCTTCCTCATTCGAAAGATAGAGAACGGCGTTATCGAAAATGAAGATGGGCCGCGCCAATCGCACGATAGCGGTTAGCGCCGTTTCCAGCTCCAAGACCTCAGCTACCACGCGGCTGATGGCGTAAACGGCTTCAAGCTCGTCTGGCTGCAGCTTGCTGGCACCGTGGGAGCGATTATTCATAGATAACCTGAGCTTGAGGCAGACTGAACGAGAACCGGGTCCCCTTTCCGGGAACGGATTCCACTTGTAGTTTGGATCCGTGCGCTTCCACGATGCGTTTGGTAAGCGTCAACCCGATGCCCGCGCCTCCGGCCTTCCTCGTGGTGGAGCTATCCAATTGGTGAAATGGTTCGAAGATCTCAGCCAGCTTTTCGGCTGGAATGCCCTCGCCGGTATCGGCCACTGCAATCTCCACACGTCGGCCGTTCTTTCTGGCGCTTAGATGGATCCGACCGCCTTCCTGATTGAATTTTATGGCGTTGTCCATAAGCTGACCAAGGGCCCATTCGACTTTGTTGCTATCCGCCTGCACCGGGGGAAGATCCGGGGGAACCTCATGACTGATCACGATGTTGCCCTTGACGGGTTTGGCTTTGCACTGCGCGATGACCTGGGGAAAAAGCTCCTGCAATTTGACGGATCCTGATTCCAGGTGAAGGCTCTCGACAGTATCGAATGATAGGAAGAGTAGGTTGTCGATAAGGCCGCTAAGTCGACGATAGGACTTCTCCAAAACGGCCAACGCGCTGCGCTGCTCTTTGCTGAGCGGTCCCAGGGCCTCAGCCGCCAGCAGGTCAATGTAGCCCACCATATGAGCCAGAGGGGTGCGCAACTCGTGGGATACATTGGAAATGAAATCATTCTTAAGTCGGTTGAGTTCGGTAAGCTTGTCGAGCGCTTCCTGCAATTCGGCCGTGCGCTCCTGGACTCGTTGCTCCAGGAGAAGATTGCTCTGCCGTAAGGCCTCCTGCAGTTGGGCGATCTGCTCGGTGATGGCCGCATCCAGCCTGGCCCGTTCGATGAAGCCCAGCTCGATGAGCGCTTCTCCGAGAAGTACTCGCTTTCCTTCTTCTCTGCGTTTCTTCTGGTGAACGAGGGCGAGCTTCAGATCGCCTGTGGTGAGTAGTCCTTTCTCTACCAGGCTCTCCCCAAGGCGCGGAACCAGCACCTCGGGGGCAAGAGGACCGGTCATGCGAGGTTTTAGAAAGGTTGTGCTATCCGCGTCAGACAAAGAACCCTTTCTCAACTAAACTGATAAGTATGTTAGGCCCTTGGTATCTGGCAATGTACTTCTATCCTACTTACCCAAAACTTACTGTTTAGAAAGTATACATGACGTGTTTGTCCGTACAACCGTACTAAACTCCCAGCCAGGGATGCAAAACCGGGCAGCCCAAGGGCAATTTTCAACCGCCCGCTGCGGTTATAATTAATGTTTCTGAGCCTATTTCCTCACTAAAACGACAGGGAACTAAAGTGGCCAAAAGTACCTCTATCCAACCAATAGATATTGGCGAACAAATGCGCTCGGCCTACCTCGATTACGCAATGAGCGTGATCGTGGCACGGGCGCTGCCAGACGCTCGCGATGGGCTGAAGCCCGTACATCGGCGCATCCTTTATGCTATGCACGATATGGGCGTTCGCTCCGGGAGCGCCTTCAAGAAATCTGCCCGTATCGTCGGTGAGGTGCTGGGCAAATACCACCCTCACAGCGATGATGCCGTGTACGACTCGATGGCACGTATGGCCCAGGACTTTGCCATGCGCTACCCGCTGGTCGATGGTCAGGGTAACTTCGGTTCCATCGGCGGGGATCCGCCGGCGGCGATGCGCTACACCGAAGCGCGCCTCCATCCCCTGGCGGAAGAACTGCTGGCCGACATCGATAAGGAAACGGTGGATTTTGGAGACAACTTCGATAGCTCCCTAAAAGAGCCCTTGGTCCTTCCCAGCCGTCTCCCCAATCTCCTGCTGAACGGCTCTTCGGGTATCGCCGTGGGGATGGCCACCAATATACCGCCGCACAACCTGAGCGAACTTGTCGGCGCCCTGCGTTACATGATCGACCATTACGATAAGTCCGACGATATCACCGGCGAGGACTTGCTGAAGTTCATCAAGGGCCCCGACTTTCCCACTGGGGGCATCATCGTCGGCCTAGAGGGCATTCGCGATTTGTATAGCAAGGGCAAAGGCCAGTTGATGGTGCGTGCGAAATCGCGCATCGAAGAGGGGACCCGCGGCCGCATGCGTATTGTGATCGGCGAGATCCCTTATCAGCTAAACCTCACCAATCTCATTGAGCGCATTGCGGAGCTAGTGCGCAGTGGGCGATTGGAGGGAATTTCCGACCTGCGGGATGAATCCGACCGTGAGGGCCTTAGCATCGTAATCGAGCTGAAGGCGGGCGCGCAGCCACGCCTGGTGCTCAACCGCTTGTACAAGTACACGCCTCTACAAAGCACCTTTGCCGCCCAGATGCTGGCCTTGGTGGATGGGGAACCACGCCTGCTTTCGCTAAAGCGCTGTTTGCAGATCTTCATTGAACATCGCCAAGTCGTTATCACCCGCCGATCGAAATTCGAGCTGGAAAAGGCCAAAGCCCGCGCCCATATTTTGCAAGGCTTGCTCAAAGCGTTGGCCAATCTAGACGACGTCATCGAGACCATCCGCAAGTCCAAGGATGCCGACGCGGCCAAGACCGCACTTATGACGAGCTTCAAGTTTAGTGAGAAACAGTCCCAGGCCATATTGGACATGCAGCTGCGCCGGTTGGCGGCCCTCGAGCGCAAGAAGATTGAAGATGAATATAAGGAAGTCAAGGAGCGGGTCGCCTATTTGGAAGATTTGCTTAAGCATCCCAAGAAAATCCTTACACTCATCAAGACTGACCTGGGTGAGATGGAAAAAACCTACGGTGATGACCGCAAGACTGTCATCGACGCTGAGGGCAAGGGTAAAGAAGAGCTCACCGAAGAAAGCCTCATCGCTGATGAGGCCGTTTTAGTGAGCATTACCCAGCAAGGGTACGTGAAGCGGGTAGCCGCAAAGACGTTTAAGGCGCAAACGCGTGGAGGGGCGGGCGTGAGAGGTCATGCCACCAAAGATCAGGACGAAGTCGTGATCCTAGTGCCGGCGCGGACCCTCGACACAGTGCTGTTCTTTTCAGACCGGGGCAAGGTGTATTCCGAAAAAGCCTACCGTATTCCCGACGCAGACCGCACGGCGCGCGGCACTCCTATCATCAATGTGCTCAACGTGGCTGCCGGTGAAACAATCACAGCCGCGGCCGCGGTCCCCGATTTCAAGTCCGCTGAGTTCTGCGTGCTAGCCACCAGCAACGGCAAAGTTAAACGAATGGCTCTTAACGAATTCGAGGCTGTGCGCTCTTCCGGTCTAATTGCCATGAGCCTGGACGATGGTGATAAGCTCGGGTGGGTCCGTCTCGCCGGGGGAAAGGACCAGATCGTTCTGGTTACCCAGCAAGGCAAGGCGCTGCGGTTCCAGGTTGCCTCGGTGCGCCCGATGGGGCGTCAGGCAGCCGGCGTCCGAGGGATCAGCATTAAAGGAAAGGATCATTTGGCCGGCATGGAGGTAGTGGAACCTGGCGGCGATCTTTTGGTAGTGACCACCAAGGGTTATGGCAAGCGCACGCCTTTGAAGGCATACGCTTCCAAGGGCCGTGGTACCAGTGGCATGTTGACCATCGATGTCAAGGCCTTGGCAACGATAGGGGGGATCGCCGCAGTCCGCGTGGTTCAGGATGCGGACGAAGTCACGATTATTTCTACGGCCGGGGTCGTTTTGCGCACCGGCGTCAAAGGGATCAAGCGCGCGGGGCGGGCCACGCGTGGTGTGCGCCTTATGCATATGGCTCAGGGCGATAGTGTGGCCACCTTGGCGCGTATTTCGGCGGCAGATTTGAAGCGGGCTGGTGTTTCGCAGGAAAATGGAAAAGAAGAGAAATAAGCTTCGTGTGGAAATAAAAGGACGGCCATTATGAACAGGCCGTCCTTTGATTTAACCGCAGAGGGAATCTCAGCCGACGGGAATGGCTATCACGCCGGTAACGAGCAAGAAAAACGTGCCGATGACGAGCACCATAAAGAAAAACATCAGCGCAAGGATGAAGCGTTGAGTAGGAGTCATACCCATAAAACCGGCTTCCGGTTCAGGTGAAAGCTCCAATTTGGGTGTTTCGTCGATTTCATTGAGAAAACTGGATGCATCCTCTTCTTTTAGGAAATCATCAAGCATTGTGCCTCCGTGGACATTTCAGTTTAGCCTATTTCTTGTCGGCTGGCGGGCGGATTTGGATCTCGCCAATCTGAAAAGCGCGCATTTCTCCTGAGGGCAAGCGCAGCCTCAGGCTCCCATCGATAGCCAGGCCTTCTACTTGCGCTTCAATGATGAGTTCTTTGTCCAACTCCAAATATACACTGTCTTCCAAATACGCCAAGCGGTCTTCCCAGGCCTTTATAAACTCCGGGGTCCCCAAGTATTCTTTCCATGCGATGATCCTCTCGATCACCGCACGCAGGAGGCCGCCGGCATCGACCGGTTTCCCTAATGCGTCCCGGATACTGGTTGCCGGAAAATTGATCGCGTCCGGTGCCGGAACCGATTGCGGTGCAATATTGATGCCGATACCCAGGATCAGGGCCTGTAAATGGCCTCCAGTCCAATGAGCCTCGGAAAGCACGCCGCACGTTTTTTTGCCATCCAGCAATACGTCATTTGGCCATTTGATTTTGGGGGTAAGAGTGTACATTCTTTCCAGAGCTTCGCAAACTCCGAGGGCGCCCAGCCCCGAGGCGCGGGCCAAATGGGTGGGGGCGAAGCCCGGCCCCAAATCCAGCAGCAGACTGAAGGCCAGGGCGCTGCCCGCTGGGGTCAGCCAGCGCCGTCCCGCCCGGCCGCGCCCGCGGGTTTGCTCGTCGGCAGCGGCCAGGGCCAAACCCTTTACGCCTTGCCGAGCCCATTCGGCCACCACATCATTGGTAGACCCGATCGAAGAAAAAAAGGCCTGCTTCACTAAGGGTAAATCGGAAATCGCCTTGGCAAATTCAATTTGATCCACCCTGCTATTTTAGTCTGGAGTATCGCCATTCTGGACGATTGGGATCGGGCATGTTATACTCTTGCCGCGCTCGCCTTCGCGGGCGCGTTGCTTGCAAAGGCAACATCTCACACGCTTCCGGACCCGGTTGCGCGTGCCCGCAAAGCGGGTGGCTGCCGGGGTTGATGGAGCGGAGGAAAAACGCAAAGGAGTCACTCTAATGGCCACGATTGATATGAAGGCCTTACTCGAAGCGGGGGTCCATTTTGGCCATCGCACCCAGAAATGGGACCCGCGCATGAAGCCATACATTTTCACCGAACGCAACGGGATCCACATCATTGACTTGCAGCAGACCGTCACCGCTCTGGAGCAAGCCTATAAGTTCGTGCGTGAATTAGTGGCCAACGGTGGCACCCTCCTTTTTGTGGGAACGAAGCGCCAGGCCATCGAAACCATCGAGGCCGAGGCGCAGCGTGCCGACATGCCCTACGTGACGGTTCGTTGGCTGGGCGGCATGCTTACCAACTGGCAGACCATGCGCAAGCGCATCGGTGAATTGGAGCGCTTGGAACGCCAAAAGGAAGAGCCTGAAGCTTCCGGCCTAACGAAACGCGAATTGCTAACCAATAGCCGCACGATAGAGAAACTTGGGGAGCGCTTTGGTGGTATTCGCGAAATGACAAAACTCCCGGATCTGCTATTCGTGGTCGATGTAAACCGCGAAGAGACCGCGGTGCGCGAGGCCAACATTTTAGGTATCCCCGTTCTCGGCTTGGTCGACACTAACTGCGACCCCAGTGTGATCGACTACGTGATCCCTTCTAATGACGATGCCATCCGCGCCATCAAGTTGATGGTTTCCTACATCGCCGAAGCAGCCATAGAGGGCAGTTCGCTGCGCAAGGATAAGGCGGAAGTGGAGCAAGCTGATAAGGCCGCAAAGCCTTCTCGCCGGCGCCAGGCTGCAACCGGCGAAGAACTTTCCGACGCGGATTTGTTAGGCGCGGCCACGTTGGCCAAGGTCGCCGAAGAGCAAGCCAAGGAAGAGGCCGTGGCGGTAGCCAAGGCCGCCAAGGATGCCAAAAAAGCGGAAGCCGGGGCGGGGGCCGCCGCGAAGCCAAAAACCACCAGAAAACCTGCACCGAGGAGAGCGGCTCCTAAAGGTCGCAAGCCAAAAACGAAAATTCGAAAGTCAGACCTTGAAGGTAAGGGAGAAGAGCAAGACGTATAGTTATGGCGATCACTACTGAACAAATCAAAGAACTGCGCGAAGCTACCGGCGCCGGTGTATTGGACTGCCGGGCGGCCCTCGAAAACGCCGGAGGCGATTTCGAAAAAGCCGTGGCTTACTTGCGCGAGAAGGGATTGGCCAGGGCCGCCAAGCGCGCCGATCACCAGGCCTCTGATGGATTGCTGGAGCTCTACGCGCATGGCGGCGGACGCGTGGGCGTGATGGCTGAAATCAATTGCGAGACGGATTTTGTTGCCCGCTCGGAAGCCTTCCGCAAGTTGGCTCATGAGCTTGCGCTGCAGATCGCTGCGGCCGCCCCGAAGTGGATCAACGAGACCGATGTGCCCAACGATGTGCTTGAGGCCGAGCGCCAGGTGGCGCGCAACCAGGCAAAAGAAGAGGGCAAGCCCGAAGCGGCATTGGGCAAGGTCGTCGAAGGCCGGATGAAAAAATTCCTGGACGAGGCAGTTTTGATGCGCCAGGCGTATATACGAGACGAAAGCAAAACGGTCACGGACCTGGTCAGTGAGGCCGTTGGCTCGATCGGTGAGAATATTGTGGTGCGGCGCTTTGCTCGCTGGGAACTGGGCGAGCATGTCGAAAAATAACCAAAAACGGCCAACGAAAAGTTGGCCGTTTTCTTAATCGGAAACAGGCCATTTTTGCAATAATAGGCTAGACGCAGGAGGCAGGATGGCGACAAAAGAAACACCCAAGTACAAACGTATTCTGCTGAAATTGAGCGGAGAAGCCCTGGCGGGTCCGCAAGGCTTTGGCATCGACCCGGAAAAGGCGGAGGTCATCGCCCAGCGAGTCACCGAAGTGGTGCGCATGGACGTCCAACTCGCCATTGTGATCGGGGCTGGTAATCTGTGGCGGGGTCGCACCGGCATCGACAGGGGCATGGATAGGGCGACAGCCGACTATATGGGCATGCTGGGTACCGTGATGAATGCCCTGGCCCTCATGGACGCCATCGAGCGGGGCGGCATCGAGACGCGCGTCCAGTCCGCTATCGAGATGCGCGCCGTGGCCGAACCTTATATCCGCCGCAGAGCCACCCGGCACCTCGACCTGGGTAGGGTAGTGATCTTTGGAGCCGGGACGGGTAATCCCTACTTCTCCACGGATACGGCGGCCGCCTTGCGCGCCATGGAAATTGATGCCGACGTGGTCATCAAAGCCACCAAGGTGGACGGCATCTACGAGGCGGACCCGAAGAAAGACCCCAAGGCAAAACGTTTCCCTCACCTCACCTACATTGAAGCTCTGAACCTGCGCCTCACGGTGATGGATAGCACCGCCATCTCCCTCTGTATGGAAAACGACCTGCCGATCATCGTGCTCGACTTTTGGCAGCCCACAGCTCTCAGGGATGCCCTGCTCGGCAAGACTATCGGCACCCTCATCGATGCCGAGAAGTCGGGTTGAGTCACTCCCCAGAGGTCGCCACCAGCCGCCAAAGGGCTCGGTGGTAAAATTTTTCTGCCGTTTCCCGTTGACAATTTCAATCGGATGATTCCTGCGCCAGGAGGCATGCTGTGATTTCGGACATCCTCAAAGAAAGCAAAGAGCGTATGAGGCATTCTGTTCAGTCACTTAAAGATGACCTGGCGGCCATTCGCACGGGCCGGGCGTCACCCGCCTTGGTTGAAAAATTATCGGTTGAATATTATGGCCAGCCCACGCCCTTGATCCAGTTGGCCAGCATCAGCGTGCCAGAACCCCGCCAGTTGCTGATCAAGCCTTTCGATCCGGGCAGCCTGAAAGACATCGAGCGCGCCATCCTGGTCTCCAATTTAGGGCTCACCCCCGGAAACGACGGCAAGATCATTAGGCTCAACTTGCCCCAACTGACTGAGGAAAGACGCCGAGATTTGGTGAAGCTGGTGCATGGCCGCAGAGAAGAAGCTCACGTGGCCATTCGAAATATTCGCCGCGATACCAACAAAGACCTGCGCGCCTTCAAAGAAGAGAAGATGATTTCGGAGGACGACCTGGCGCGCGGCGAGGATGAAGTTCAGAAACTCCACGATGAGTTTATCAAAGAGATTGACCAGATAGGTGCCAATAAAGAGAAAGAGGTCATGGAGGTCTGACCGGCTTGATGGCGAAAGCGAAACTCACCCTTCCTGACCGCATCCCCCAACACATTGCCATCATTATGGATGGCAATGGCCGTTGGGCTCAGGCACGCGGCCTGCCGCGCCTGGCGGGCCACCGCGCCGGCACGGAAAACCTGCGCCGCATCATCGAGGCCTGCGTGGAAATTGGGGTCAAATACCTCACCATCTATGCATTCTCCACGGAAAACTGGGGCCGCCCGGAGGAAGAGGTGAGCGGCCTAATGAGCATCTTCGATGAAGTCTTCGACCGCGAACTAACCGAGCTTCATCGCCAGGGAGCCCAGTTGCGCCACATCGGCAACCTGGAGGGTGTGCGCAAGTCCCTGCGGGAAAAGGTGCTCAAGGGGATCGAGATCACCAAGAACAACGATCGACTGGTGTTGAATGTCGCCTTCAATTACGGGGGCCGGGACGAGATCGTGCAAGCCATGAAGTCGATCATCAAAGACGGGGTGAAGCTCGAAGAAATAACTGAGGCATTGGTTTCCAATTATTTATATACAGCCGGCACTCCTGATCCGGACCTTGTGATTCGCACCTCGGGAGAACAGCGCATTAGCAATTTTCTCATTTGGCAAACTGCCTATGCCGAATGGGTCTTCCCCGAGACGCTGTGGCCGGATTTTGGACGGGAGGAATTGTTGGAGGCCATTCGTGAATTCGGGCAGCGCGAACGGCGCTACGGTTTGGTCTTGCAGCATTAGCCGCTATGTTCTGGCAACGCACACTCTTTACATTAGTGGCTCTGCCAGTTGGCATCCTTTTCGTGTTCCTGGGTGGTTGGTGGTATGCCGGGTTCATCGTCATTGTCCTCATGCGCGCCGCGTGGGAGTATGCGGACCTGTTTCGGAACGGCGGTGGCAAGTCTGCCCAATGGATCCTGGTGGTTGGCGTGTTAGCCATTTCTACAGCCCGCTTTGTTACTGGCTTTCAACAGGATCATTGGGTCCTGGCCGCCATCTGTGCAATCGCGATCACTTTTTATTTGATGGCCTATGAACGCGGCCACGATCGCGCTGCGTCTGATTTTGCCGCTACGCTTAGCGGCATTTTTTACGTCGGGCTCCTCGGCAGTTATCTGATTCTAATCCGCCAGTTGCCCGAGGATGGCGAATGGTGGGTGATGCTTACCATATTTGCCGTGATGCTGGCGGATACCACGGCATACATGTATGGTATGCGCTTCGGAAAGAGACGCCTTGCGCCGCGGCTAAGCCCCAAGAAGAGTTGGGAAGGATTTCTTTCCGGTGTTGTGGCTGCTACCATCGGCACACCTCTGTTCTTGCTGGTGTTCCGGGCCTTCGGCCTGCCCGACGAGCCTGCGTTCTCGCTGGGCAATGCCGCCATGATGGGTTTCCTCATCGGTGTCTTGACGACGCTTGGCGACCTTGGGATCAGCATGATCAAGCGTGAGATGAAATTGAAAGACACTAGCGCAATACTACCCGGCCACGGAGGCGTGCTGGACCGCATCGATTCCTGGTTGTGGGCTTTCCCTATTGGGTATTACCTGGTTTTGTTCCTCTTCCTCAACGCTAAATAACAAAGGAGCCTCATGGCAGATAGTGCACCCTCTCGCAATTTGGCCATGGAATTGGTGCGTGTGACCGAAGCGGCCGCGCTTTCCGCGGCGCGCTTTATGGGGCGAGGGGACCGCAAGGCCGGCGACCAGGCAGCCGTGGATGGCATGCGCCTTGTGTTGAACACGGTCGAGATGAATGGGATCATCGTAATCGGCGAAGGCGAAAAGGATAAAGCGCCCATGCTTTTCAATGGAGAAAGGCTGGGCACCGGTGCGGAGCCGGAGGTGGATATTGCTGTGGATCCGATCGACGGCACCCGCCCACTGGCCGAAGGCCGCTTCAATTCGATCTCCACGGTGGCGCTCGCCCCGCGCGGCACCATGTTCAATCCCGGCCCGTTCGTCTACATGAACAAGATCGCGGTGGGTCCGGGCGCCAAAGGTGTCATTAACGTCGAGATGTCCGTAGAGGAAAACCTGCTGGCTATCGCTAAGGCAACTGGGAAAAGAATTCAGGACCTGGTGGTGGTGATGCTCGATCGCCCCCGGCACGAGGAGTTGAAAACCGAGGTGCGTCGCTGCGGTTCACGCATCCGCATGATCGATGATGGCGACGTGGCCGGCGCCCTGATGACCGCCATGCCGGATGCCGGCATTGACGTGCTGATGGGCATCGGTGGCACACCCGAAGGCGTGCTGGCCGCCTGTGCCCTGCGCGCCATGGGCGGCGAGATCCAGGGCAAACTCTTCGCTCGCAACGACGAGGAGTTGAGCCGCGGGCAGGCCATGGGCTACGATTTCAAGAAAGTGCTCACCATGCATGATCTGGTCTCGTCCGAAGACGTATTCTTCGCCGCCACCGGGATCACCGATGGCGAATTGCTAGATGGCGTGAAGTATTTCCCCAGGGGAGCGCGCACCCACAGCCTGCTGGTGCGCGGCGAAACCGGCACCGTACGCCAGGTGATCGCTACCCATCGCCTGGACAAGCTGGACAAGATCAGCGCGCTGGAATACTGAGCTGGGAATCCCAAAATTGACATCACTCCGAGCGGGTGGTATAGTCTCGGCCACAACTGAATAGCCCAAAGACTTGTGCTTGTGCGCCGTAGGCGCCAAGCACAATCCAACGCTCTTATCCAGAGAGGTGGAGGGACCGGCCCTTTGAAACCTCGGCAACCCCCGCGCAAGCGGAAGGTGCCAATTCCGGCAGCTAGAATCTGGAAGATGAGAGGGTAGTTGATGAGAACCAAGACCCTTTCACTGCGTGAAAGGGTCTTTTTTTTTTGAACTGGAGGTTCAAATTAGATGAGTAGCACATTCATGAATGCGGAGAAGCTTCTGTTCACCTCAGAGTCGGTGACAGAGGGCCATCCGGACAAGATCTGCGATCAGGTGAGCGATGCGGTGCTGGACGCCTGCCTGGCGCAGGATAAATACTCCCGCGTGGCCTGCGAAACGGCGGTGAAGACCGGCTATGTGATGGTCTTGGGCGAGATCACTACCAAGGCCGTGATCAACTTTGACCAACTCATTCGTTCGGTGATAAACGATATCGGTTACACCGACAGCGAATACGGCTTTGACGGCTCTTCCTGCGGTGTGCTGGTCGCCCTCTCGCAACAATCCAGTGACATCGCTTTAGGCGTGGACAAGGCGGCCGAGGCCAAGGCCGGCGAGATGTCGGAGAAAGAGATCGAAGCCGTTGGCGCAGGCGACCAGGGCATGATGTTCGGCTTCGCCTGCAATGAAACCGCCACTCTGATGCCCATGCCCATCTACCTGGCGCACAAGCTGACCCGCAGCCTGGCAGAGAAGCGCCGTAGCGGCGCTTTGCCCTGGCTGCGCCCGGATGGCAAGAGCCAGGTAACGGTGGAATATTCCAAAGGCAAGCCGAAGCGTATCGACACCGTGTTGGTCAGCACGCAACACGCCCCAGGTGTTTCGCACGCCGAAATCCGTGAGGGGCTGATGGAGGAGATCATCCTTCCTTCCCTCCCCGCGGGATTAGTGGACAAGAATCTGAAGGTGTATGTGAATCCCACTGGTCGCTTCGTCATCGGCGGGCCGATGGGCGATGCAGGCGTCACCGGCCGCAAGATCATCGTGGACAGCTACGGCGGCATGGGCCGCCACGGCGGCGGCGCCTTCAGCGGCAAAGACCCCACGAAGGTGGACCGCTCGGCGGCTTACGCGGTGCGCTGGGCCGCCAAGAACGTTGTGGCCGCCGGGCTGGCGGAGCGCTGCGAGATCCAGGTAGCCTATGCCATCGGCATGGCCCGCCCGATGAGCGTGAATGTGGAGACCTTCGGCACCGGCAAGATCGGCGACGAAAAGCTCGCCGCGCTGATCGACGAGACCTTCGACCTGCGGCCTGGCGCCATCATCCGCGATCTGGACCTGCGCCGTCCCATCTTCCGCAAGACGGCCGCCTACGGCCACTTCGGCCGCGACGATGTGGCCTTCCCCTGGGAGAACACGGACAGGGCCAAGCAATTGGCCAAGGCCGCCGGCCTGTAACGAAAAAAAGCGCCCCGCGAATGCTGGGCGCTTTTTCTGCCCATTTGCTACTGTAGGGGCGGGTCTTAGACCCGCCCCAAATGGCGGCAAGTGTCGCCATTTGTGTTTCTGAAGGCTCGTTCTGCAAGCTGCCCTACTTTTCAACTTGCGGAACTAGGCTATGCGGTGAGCGTAGGTCTATGGGATTCCTCGCTGGTTAAGTTCGGCGTTCGGATGAGGATTAATTGACCCGCTCGGAATGACACAACACCTATAGGTGTTGTGTCACTTTGCTGCTGATACGGTCTTTGGGCTGGTAACCCACCATGCGCTCCAGCACTTCCCCGTTCTTGAACAGGATGGTGGTGGGCACGCTAAGAACCTGATAATCCATGGTGAGCTGCGAGGCCTCGTCCACGTCCAGCTTGGCCACTTTGACGGTCTCGCCCCATTCGCCGGC
>JBBEBI010000036.1:0-20126 GCA_040882365.1 Anaerolineales bacterium | reverse complement strand
CTGGTCCTCAAGCCCGCTGAGCAGACGCCGCTCACCGCCCTCTATCTGGCCGACCTGGTGCGCGAGGCCGGCTTTCCTGCCGGAGTGGTCAACATTGTTACCGGTCCAGGTGAGCCCACTGGCGCGGCCATGGCCACCCATGTGGATATCGCCAAGCTCGCCTTCACTGGCTCCACCGCGGTGGGCGCCAAGATCATGGAAGCCGCCGCCAGGAGCAATCTCAAGCGCGTCAGCCTGGAGCTGGGCGGCAAATCGCCTAACGTCATCTTCGCCGATGCCGATCTGACCGCCGCGATCCGCGGCGCGCAGTGGGCCGTGTTCAGCACCGCCGGCCAGGAATGTATCGCCGGCTCGCGGCTCTTCGTCCAGCGCCCGGTCTACGATCAGGTCCTCGCCGGGCTCAAGGAAAACGCCGAAAAGATGGTGGTGGACCACGGCTTCGCCGAGAAAGTGCACGTTGGCCCGCTGGTCAGCCAGCAGCAATTGGAGCGCGTCAGCGCCTACATCGCCGAAGGCAAGCAGGGTGGGGCGCAGATCATTACTGGTGGTGACCGGGTTGGCGACGGCGGCTATTTCCTCAAACCTGCGGTGTTCGCTTACACCGACGATTCGCTGAAATTAGTGCGCGAAGAGATCTTTGGCCCTGTGGCCGCCGTGACCCCATTCGATAGCGAAGAAGAGCTCGTCGAGCGTGCCAACAGCACGCAATACGGTTTGGCGGCCGGCGTGTGGACCCGCGACATTGGCAAAGCGCACCGCTACGCCCACGCGGTGCAAGCCGGCACCGTGTGGATCAACGGCTACGGCATGATCGATCCGGCCGCGCCCTTTGGCGGCTATAAGATGTCCGGCTTCGGCCGCGAGATGGGCAAGGAAGCCATCGACCTGTATACTCAGGTCAAGACCGTCTGGGTCAGTACCCAGTAGGAGCAAAAGGAGCGCGCTATGGGTTTCGTGTTGTTCATCATTTTGTTGGTGGTCATCGCGGCCATTGCTTTCCGGCCTCGGTTCATCGGGCCGCGCCGCTTCGGCGGAGGACCGGTAAGGCGGGCGGCGCGCCGAACGACGCTGCGCGTCATCCGCAGACGCTTCTAAATCAACGCGTTACCTTCGCCTAAAGGAGAAAAAAATGTACGGCGTATTTGTAAAGTAGCCGAGAGGTGCGTGTATGGATTCCATCATCGGGCTAATGAAGTTCGCTCGCCTGTATGACGATATCTTTGGAAAGTCCGACGATATTATGTGCGTTCAATGCAGGGAGAGGTACAAGGAATGGATTGAATACTGCGAAGAATGCGGTAGTGATAATGTTATGTTCCTTGATCCCCGCAGGAATAACGGCCAACATTTTCTCAATATGCCGGAGAGCTACAAGACTTTGGCAATCAACAATGCGATGGCAGGGGAATCCGCAGATTCTATGAAAAAAAGATTAACTGATGGAGGGGTCGACAAACGCCTTATTGAACGCCTTTATCGAGGCCAGATTTTTGCGATTGACCTAGTTGGAAAGGCAAAGGCCGAGCAATCAAAGAAGACTCATAAAGTAAAGGGTGAAATCAAAAAAAGATGTCCTTTTTGTGCAGAGCTAATTCTCTATGAGGCAAACGTGTGTAGATACTGTGGACGCGACCTGGCACAGGTCTAACCTTAACATGCTACGATTAACAGGATGAACCGCTGGTTTTTGAGAAAGATAAGGCCATATGTACGGCGCGGATGTTGAACAGGTCGCCACCGAGCTGAACGAAGATGCGGCGAAGTTGGCGGCCTTCGAGGCGCGCGTTGCCCGCGGCGAGAAGATCGAGCCGGGCGATTGGATGCCCGCCGAATACCGCCGCCAACTCATCCGTATGATCTCGCAGCACGCCCATAGCGAAGTGGTGGGTATGCTGCCTGAGGGCGCCTGGATCACGCGGGCGCCATCCCTACGCCGCAAGCTTATTCTCCTGGCCAAGGTGCAGGATGAGGCCGGCCACGGCCAGTACCTGTACCACGCCGCTGAAACCCTGGGCGCCACGCGCGAGGTCATGCTCGATGCTCTATTGAGCGGCAAGGCCAAGTATTCCAGCATCTTCAACTATCACACGCTCACCTGGGCCGACAACGGCGCTATCGGCTGGCTGGTGGATGGCGCTGCCATCCTCAACCAGACCATGCTGGCGCGTTGCTCCTACGGTCCCTATTCGCGCGCCATGGTGCGTATTTGCATGGAAGAGAACTTCCATCGCAAACAGGGCCAGGAGATGATCATCCTGTATTCGCAAGGCACGCCCAAGCAGCGCGCCATGGTGCAAGATGCAATTACGCGCTGGTGGTGGCCGACGCTGATGATGTTCGGCCCGCACGACAAGGACAGCCCCAATAGCGGCGTGCTCATCCGCTGGGGCATCAAGACGCGCACCAACGATGAGCTGCGCCAGGAGTTCATCAACCAGCTCGCTCCGGACCTGCAAGCCTGCGGCATCCAGATCCCCGATCCGCTACTTCGTTACGACGAGGCCAGCGGCAACTGGCTGCACGGCGACATCAATTGGGATGAGTTTTGGGCGGTGATCAAGGGCAACGGTCCCGCCAACGCTGAGCGTATGGCCGCCCGCCGCCAGGCGCACGCCGACGGGCTGTGGGTGCGGGAAGCCGCGGCCGCTTACGCCCAGAAGCACGCCAACCCAGCCGTCAACTAACCTAATGCCCGACACGCAGTGGCCTCGCTTCATGGTTTTCCAGCAGTCAGGGGAGGCTGAGCCTCTGTTGCACAACGGCACCGTCCACGCGCCGGATGTCGAGATGGCGTTGCTCAATGCCCGCGACGTCTTTGCCCGCCGCCCGGAGGCCGTCTCCATGTGGGTCGTCCCTGCCGACGCCATCTATACGCAGACCCGCGAGGAACTGGCCGCCGGGCTGCCCGCCGACCCGGCCACCGGCCAGCCGGCCGATTATTACGTCTTCGCCAAATTCAGCGAGCAGACCCAATGCAGTTACGTTGGCGAGGTTCGCGCCGGCTCCCCGCAGGCGGCAATGCGCGCCGCCATCGAAAAATTCCGCGGCCAGGATCCGCTGTGGTGGTGGGTCTTTCCCGCTAGCGTTGTGGTCAGATCGGACGCCGGCGAGGCCGGCCCCATGTTCGCCCCCGCCCGCGCCAAGACCTTCAAGGATCAGGCCGAATATCCGGTGGTCACGATGATGCGCCAGCTTCGTTCTAAGGGGAAACTGGACAAGAAATGAATGAGGCGCACAAGAAAGCCCTTGCTGATTACCTGATCGCCCTAGCCGACGATGAGCTCATCCTTGGCCACCGCGATTCTGAGTGGACGGGACACGCGCCCATCCTCGAAGAGGACATCGCCTTCGCTAACATCGCCCTGGACGAAATCGGCCACGCCCGCCTGTGGTACGAGCTGGCCGCCGAACTGGTGGGCGGCGACAAGGCGCGCTACCCGGACCAGCAGGTCTTCTTCCGCCCCGCGGCCGATTTCCGCTGCTTGCAACTGGTCGAACTACCCAAAGGCGATTGGGCCTTCAGCATGCTGCGCCAATATCTCTTCGACGCCTTCGAGCAGCACCGCCTGCGAGGATTAGTGCAAAGCCAGCACAAGCCGCTGGCTGACGTGGCCGCCCGCATCCGCAACGAGGAACTGTACCATCTGCGCCACACCCGCGCCTGGGTGCCGCGGCTGGGGCAGGGGACCGAAGAGAGCCACCGCCGTATGCAAGCCGCCCTCGATGAACTGTGGCCTTACGCTCAGGGTCTGGGCGCGCCGCTCCCGGGTGAGTCGGAAGCTCTAGAAGCCAAGCTGGTGCCTAGCAGCCGTTCCCTCTTCGATATTTGGAGTGGCGAGGTGACCACCTTCCTATCCGAATCCGGGCTCAAGGTTCCGCCCGCGGAGCGCGATGTTGTTGCCGACCGCGCCGTGCATTCCGAATATTTCGGCGCGCTCATTGCCGATCTGCAGCAGGTAGCCCAACTCGATCCCGAGGCGCAATGGTGAGCCATGGTTCTGTGAGGGCGGGTTTAAAACCCGCCCAAACCTACCGCCCGACCAGCGAGCAGCTCTGGGCCGCCTTGGCCGAGGTCCCCGATCCCGAGATGCCCTTCGTGAACTTGGTCGAGCTTGGCATCGTCCGCGACCTGGAATGGGTCGGCCCATCCCTGCGCGTCACCATTACGCCCACCTTCGCCGCCTGCCCGGCCTACGAGGTCATGGGCGACGACATCCGCCGCCGGCTTGGGCAGCTCGGCGTTAGCCAGGTTGAAGTGCAGGTACGCCACGATCCGCCTTGGACCTCGGAATGGATCACTGAAGAGGCGCGGCAGAAGCTGAAGGCGGCCGGCTTGGCTCCACCCCCGCATCACCGCGGCGACCTCATCCAAGTCTTGCTCGATCCAGTGGCCTGTCCCCGCTGCGGCTCAACGAATACTTCGCTGCGCAATAGCTTCGGCACCACGCCTTGCCGCATGATCTACACCTGCAACGATTGCAAAGAGCCATTCGAGCAGTTCAAGCCGCTTTAGGCTATGCCGAGAATTCAACGACCTATCCCAATCACCTTGCTGGCCTGGTTTGCCATGCTGGCCTGGGATTTCCTGCTGCACGGCGGGCTGCTGGCCCGTTTCTATGTCGCCGGTGATCCTGTGCTGTTATCCCCGCTCGAAGCGTTCCAGCGCATCCCGTTGGGTTACGCCAGCTTCCTGCTGCTGGCTGGGCTGCTAGTGTGGTTGATGCCGCGCTTCGAATTGCCGAACTGGCGCTCGGCCCTAGGGTTCGGGCTTAAGATGGGAGCGTTGCTATGGGGCTCCTTCGTCCTAGGCCTTGTTTCTATTGTGCGCTTTGATATCTTTCTGGCGGCAGGCTGGTTTGTTGGGCAGTCCCTGGGGCTGGGGATTGGCGCGGTGGCCGTGCAACAGGCCGCGGCCGCCAGCAACCTGAAACGCGTGACCCGCTTTGTTGTCCTCTCCTTTTTCCTTTGCGCCAGTTTTACTGTGCTATTGCAAAGTACAGGGTTAGCCCCGGCGCTGAAATTAACTCCTTAGACGGAAGAGCTTGCTATGCCTAAACTCATTGCCCTCTACAAACAACCCGCCGATCCGGCCGCCTTCGACAAGGCTTATTTCGAAACGCATTTGCCATTGATTCAAAAGGTGCCCGGTTTGCAGAGGACGCACATCACCAGATTTACGCGCTCACTTATTGGCGATAGCTATTACTTGATGGCCGAAATGTACTTCCCTGATAATGACGCGCTCAAAGCCGGCATGAAGAGCCCCCAGATGGCCGCCGCCGGCGAAAACCTGGATTCATTCGCCAAAGGAATGTACAGCCTGCTGTTCGGTGAAGAAGCGCCAAACTAAGTCTGGCGTCAAAATGGGGGCGATGATGAGGCCAACGGGTTACGATGATCGAATCGACACTTTATCCTTGCCACGCCGTTCGTGCTTCCCAATCAACTTGATAGGTTAAATTCTCCATTTCACCTTATAATTTCTTATGGAAAGGATAATCCTTTCCTGTTCAACTTAATCTTCGGAGGGCACCTTGGACATTTTCTTTTATTGCATTCTGAGCGGCGTTTTACTCATCCTTTTCTGGATACTGCCTGCCGGCATCAAGCTCATCTATCAGTACGAGCGTGGTGTCGTGTTCACCCTGGGCCGCTTTTCCGGCATTCGCAACCCCGGACTAAGGCTCATCATCCCTATCATCCAGACCATGCGCAAGGTTGACATGCGCATCAAGACGGCGGATATCCCTCGCCAGGAGGTGATGACGCGCGACAACATTCCCATGTTGGTGAACGCGGTGGTCTACTTCAAGGTCATGGATCCCGAAGCGGTGATCATCAAGATCGAAGACTATATCTTCGCCGTGCGCCAGTACACCCAAGCGGCGTTGCGCGACGTGATCGGCAACAGCGAAATGGATTCAGTGCTCACCGAACGCGAGCAGATCGCCGAGAGCATCAAAAAGATCGTGGATGCCGAGACCAGTGGCTGGGGCGTGGACGTCGAATCGATCAAGATCCAGGAAGTGGAGTTACCCGCGGAGATGAAACGCGCCATGGCCAAGCAGGCTGAAGCCGAACGCGAGCGCCGCGCCATGGTGATCAATTCCCAGGGTGAACTGACCGCCTCGGAGAATCTGCAAAAAGCGGCTGAGAACCTGTCTAAGAGCCCGGGCGCTTTGCACTTGCGCACCCTGCAGACGATCCGCGATATTGCCTCAGACCCGTCTGAGAAGATCGTTCTATTCCTGCCTTCAGAATTAGCCGACGTAGTTGGTACGCTGAGCGGTAAAAAATCAGAGAAGTGACCCACAAGTTGGATCACAGGGTCCGTTATCTCCAGATCGCCTTCAACTACGATCTGGCCCTGGTGCACCGCGTGCTGCCCACTTTGCCGCGCAATCCGCGCATCCTCATCGAGGCTGGCACGCCTTACATCAAGCGCGAGGGCGTACGGGGCATCAGCGCCATGCGCGGCATGTGGTCCGGGCACCTGGTGGCCGACATCAAGACGTCGGACGGAGCCGCCGCCGAGGTGGAAATGGTGCGTTGGGCGGGCGCAGACGCGGTTACCGTGTTGGGTAACTCGCCCACCGAGACCCTGGACCTTTTTGTGCAGCAGTGCGAGACATTGGGATTGATTTCCATGATCGATATGTTGGGCGTGGCCGATCCCTTGCACGTGCTGCGGCCCATGCGCCACCGCCCGGATGTCATCGTCTTGCACAAGGGCCGCGACGAAGAAAGCACGCGCAGCAAGGCCATCCAATATCGCCACGTCAACCGAATCCGCAGCAAGTACGAAGCCAGCATTGCCGCGGCGGGCGGGGTGGGGCTCAAAGAAGCGCGCAGCGCCATCTTCAACGGCGCCAACATCGTGGCGGTCAACCTGGTGCGTCCCGGTGATCCGTGGGAAGGCATCTCCACCGAAGAAAATATCGCCGCTATTGCCCGCCAGTTCCTGGAGACCATCGAGTGATCGCTTTGGCTTGATTTTTTGTTCAAGCCATTGTATAAGTAGACAGATTCGCCTTAAATGCGGGTGGAATGCGGAATAAATTTGGTCTAACTAAGCGATGGTTATCATTTGCATTATTCATGATGCTTGTAACTGCCTGCGGTTCGGCTGAACCAACGCCTACTCTGCCCCCAACCGAAACACCTAGCCCGGTCGCCAGTCCAACTGCGTCTCCGACTGAAACACCCCAGGCGACTTCCACGCCTACCGTAACGTCCACGCCTACGATCACGCTGACTCCAACGGAAACGGTCTCGCCCACCCCCGAATCGCTCGCCATTGAAGCGGTGGAAGGCAACGCCAACTGCCGCTGGGGACCCGGGACGGCCTATATCGAGTATGCCTCCCTATTAGAAGGTGAACGAGCTGCGGTGGAAGGCCGGGATTACAGCAGCACCTGGGCCTATATACAATTGCCTGATTATGACCGCCACTGCTGGGTGGCGCTTTCGGCGGTCGAGATTAATGGGAATATTCGAGACGTTGGAGTGGTCGTGCCGAACCTGTATCCTAGCGAGGAAGTTCCCGTGCCGGGCGGTGTCTCAGCGGAGCGCAACGGGAACAATGTGACGATTAGCTGGAGCGCGGTGGCCGACGCGCCAGAGGTCGGTTACCTTCTTGAAGTTGTGCAATGCATCAATGGCTATTTGATCAATGCCAGTTACGCGACGGAGAACACCTCGATCACGTTCCAGGACGGCACCAATTGCTCCGGTAATTCTCAAGGCACATTGCGATCCAAGAATAAATTAGGTTACTCTTTCCCTGTAACGATCCCTTGGCCTTAGGCCGAGCCAAGTCGAACAAAAAGAGGCGGCCACTTGGGCCGCCTCTTTTTGTTCGCATTTCATTTTACTACATTCCAAGCCAGCCGGCTATCGCTCGGCTCCACAAGATGCCTGCGGCCATCAGCGTTCCGGAGATGGCGTGCAGCTTGATGGTGGCCGCGTTAGCGCGCACCAAACTGCGCTGCGCATACTCGCGTAAGATAACGCGGCTGGCCCGGTAGGCCAATGGGGCCCCGCCCAATATAAGGAGAGCGCCGAAGGGAAAGGTGTCGCTCACCAACGACCAGTAGGCGGCCAGCCCAAAGGCTGCCAGCATGAGCAGCACATAGCCCCAGGCTGCGCGCGCTTTGCCAAGCACCACCACCAGGTTGTGCTTGCCGGTGGCTTCGTCAGCGGCCTCGTCGGGGAACTGGTTGATCCATAGGA
Source organism: Anaerolineales bacterium (assembly GCA_040882365.1). GTDB lineage: Bacteria > Chloroflexota > Anaerolineae > Anaerolineales > UBA11579 > JAMCZK01. The sequence continues at coordinate 11,894 of JBBEBI010000036.1, read as the reverse complement.
TGGCAATGGTCAGCAAGCCGATCGGCACGCCGGCTAGGAAATCGGCCAACGTCACGCGGCCGGTGAGCGCGTACACCGTGCCGGCCACGGCCAGCGGACCGAAGTTTAGGCCGACGGCCAGCTCGCCCAACCCGCGGCGCGCCGCCAGCCGGATGGGTGGGGCTGTATAGAAGAAAGCGCAGAAAGCGCCGACGGCGCCGAAGACCAACACACCCCAACCGCTCAGCATGGCCAGGGATAGGCCCAGGCCCGTCGAGATGAGCAGCGAGACACTTGCCACAATGAACAGCGCTCGCTCGCTGACCAGGCCTAATTCGATGGAGCGGCTGCCGCCAGAATAGGGCAGGAAGTAATCGTTGTTGGCCGGATCGGTCCCGCTTTTCCAGTCGAAGTAGTCATTGAACGTGTTGGCCGATACGTGCAAGAAGATGCCGGCGAACAACACCATGAGGAAGGATCCCCAGGGGAACGGTGTCCCCAGTCCGAGGGTGGCCACCCAGGCCCCTCCGATGAGGACAGGCACAATGATGGCGGTAAGGAAGGGAGCCCGCGTGATGACCAGCCAGGTGAAGACCTTGGTCATCAGGCTCACGTTGGGCATCACCTCTTTCAGACTCACGCCCTCCAGCTCCTCGGTCACGCCGCAGAAGCCGGTCATTACGCCATCCTTAAAGGTCGGCGTGATGCGGATCTCCGCGGCGAAAGAGTCGCCATTCTTGCGCAGGAAGAGGGTGCGGCCTTTGTATTCACCTTTCGTCGCCGCGATACCCAGCCATTTGGGTACATGCTCCAGCACCACTTGCCCCGGCGAGAAAAGCGAGACGCGCTTTTTGCCAATAACTTCTTCTTTGGAATAGCCAAACATTTTCTCCGAGCCGTCACCAAAGGTCTCGATGCGGCCCTCCATATCGCAAGTGATCACTGATTTTTCAAGGGTTTTTGCCATGGCGAACTCCTGTTATGGTTGCGGATCATAATTTATAACGAATTCCGAGGCTCGCAGTTGCTCAGGCGGATTGTGCGGTGCTTCACAATATATAGCATGAGAGGGAATCTGCGTCAATATTAGGAATCAAAAGGCCTGGCAATTCAAGCCAGGCCTTTGGAGTTAGCTGCTGGGTTAGTCGCCAGCGCGGTTCACGGAACCCAAGCCGTCAGTTTCCTGATGCACATTAGGGGACCCGTAGTAATTTACAGATCCCAGGCCGTCGATGTTGACTGTCAGTTCCAGCTCCACGCGGAGCGTTGCGCTGCCCAGGCCATTCACATTCACTGTGGCTGTCTGAGCGGTTAGGCCCTCGGCGTTCATGCTGCCCAGCCCATCGATCCTCACATCCAATTCATCGACGTTACCGGTGGCATCTACGCTGCCCGCACCGTCCAGGCGCAGCGTTAGTTTGCCCAGGTCGACTCCAATTAAAGTAGCGCTGCCGGCTCCGTCCAAGCGAAAGGCAACTTCCTCGGCGGTCACGCCGTTCAGCGTAACACTGCCCGCGCCGTTCAAGCTGAACTCCAACTGATCGGCAGCCAGGCTTTCAACTACCAGCGAGCCGGCGCTGTTGAAATCCACCTTTTGTAAATCGGTCAGGGTCACAATGATCTGCACAGTCTCGCTGGCGTTGACGCGCTGCGCCCAATTGCGCTCCTCGGTGCGGATTACCAGTCGGTCACCGCTCACCTGGGTGACCAATTGCGGCATTAAGTTGTCGTCTGCGGTGATGGCGATGGTTTCGCTGTCACCCAGGCGCACAACCACATCAGATGGATATTGGATATCGATGCTGGAGAACTGGCCCAGGTCGCGCGTTTCGGTGACCAAGTTGCCAGAACCCGAGATGCCGCCGCTTACATTCCAATCCCAATTCCAGGCCCAGCTGGGCGCCTGCGCCCAGCCCAGTTGCGGAGCATAGATCACCGCCGCCACCAGACCGATGACCATCAAGGCAGAGATGGTGATACCCGCTTCGGACCAGTACGAACGCAGGATCAAGCCCAGGCCTGCACCGATCAGAAGGAGAGGCCACACGTGGGCGAGAGCCCACAGGTTCGCCGCACCGATGTATCCAAAATTGATCAGCAGCCACAAAACGCCGGCCGCGATTAGCAGCACGGGGAAAAACAAACTATGTCGGTCCTTCATTTCTTAGTACCTTTCTTTGCTTTCTTGATAGGCCGTTCCTCGATCACTTTGTCAACCTTCTGGCTCCTGGCCAGCACCAAGCGCGTTACGATGAGGTAACCGCCCAATACGATCAGGGCAATGGGGAAGACAAGTTGAGCGAACGGCATGGAGTTGAAGATCATTTCGAAAAAGGCGCCGAACAGGATGAACATCATCAATCCTATGCCCATGACACGCCTGCCAGCATCGTGGTGATCCTCTTCGTTAGACCACATTCCCATTATGTAGATGCCTACGCCGACCATGACAAGGATGAGCGTCCAGCCATAAGCCCAACTTGCCCAATGGCCGGTGAGCACCTGCAGGAAGAGGACTAACCCGATCCCGGCGAAGATACTGCCGGGGATGGCCAGCGGGGCCGCTGACTTGCCAGAAGCCAGCATGATGACGAAGAACAAGGCTCCGAAGCCGATTATGATGAAGGGCCAATACGTCCCCCAAAAATCCCAACCCTGGACCAATTGGGCCAGCAGGGCCAGCAGACCGAAGCCCACCAGCAGTAGCCCGCCGACCAACGAACCAATATGACGATTTTCCATGTTTCTCCTTTTCTCGTTTCTGTGTACGTGAAGATAAACGCAAATAGCCCGTGAAAGGATGCGCCGGCAAGACCGGTGTTATGAGTGCAATATGTCACAATTCCTGGAGGATGAATGCCTCTATACTTGTAGGTCGCAACCAGCCCAAGGTTATTTCGTATAGTTGTATCACTGGAAGAGGAGCGCCCGACTTGCGGGTGGATGAAATCAAGTGGCTGTAAGCCGCCAGGCAGGGCGATCCTCGGCCGCGCGCAAGCGCACCACTCGCAGAAAATAATCTCTCTCTAGAAGAAGCAACGGCGCCTTCTGCAGAGGCCGTTTTTTCTCGCAAGGGCCTGCATGTTATACTCGCCCTGGCCATGCTTCAAGGCGTTTTTTGCTTGCAACGAATCGAGATAAGGCGGGTTATCTTTAATGCTCTTGCTCCCCGGTGGATTCCGTGCCAGAGCTGAGCGACGAACAAGTGCTGGCGCGGGCCACGCAGGGCGACAAACAGGCCTTCGGCTCTCTTTACGATAAGTACGCCGGCCGTATCTACAACTATATTTTCTATCGCACCGGCAGCGTCCAGGATGCCGAAGACCTGACCTCCCGGGTTTTCTTCCGGGCAATGAGGCACATTACCAATTACACAGACCGCGGCGTTCCCTTTTCCGCTTGGCTCTACCGCATTGCCCACAACCTGGTGGCCAACTGGCATCGAGACAGCAGCCGGCGTCAGGAAGTCGAGCTCGAAGACGGCTACCGCGCCAGCAAGGGAGACGAATACCCTGAAATCGCGCTGATGGAAAATGAAGAACAGCGCGCTTTACTGCTCCATATCCGCAAACTGCCCGAGGAACGGCAGCAATTGGTGATTTTGAAATTCGTCGAGCATATGTCCAATGCCGAGATCGGGCAGATCATGGATCGCACAGAAGGCGCCATCAAGAGCCTGTATCACCGCACGCTGCTGTCGCTGAGAGAAGAGATCCGCAAAGATACAAGTGGGCATTTTTCGCCGGATATGTTCGGCGAATCGCCCGAGGATGAAGTGTAAGCTGACCATGAAGATTATTTGGCCTTGGGAACGGGAAAAAGTAGAGCGCGAGCTGTCTTCTGTGGAAGGCATGCTGGCCTCGGCATTTAAGCCCGTGGCCGCCCGCCCAGCTTTCATGAACGATTTGCGCAAGCGTCTGGTTGGTAACCGCAACCCGTTCGCCCGCGCCGGCCTTTCTACGTTGGAAATCATCCTTATGATCGGTGGCGCCATCGTTGGGGCCGTGGTGCTTGTTTTCACACTCATCCGCAGTATCGGAGGGCTTTTTGGCCGCCTACGGCCCGGAGGCCTACCAAAAGAGCCTCAACGTAAAATCACTCGTGAACCCAAAAAACGGGCGGCCTAAGTCTCCCGTTTTTTTTTGTGGCATCGCATTCTTAACCCTTAATTGATTACTTCAAATTCGACGCCGCCCAAGCGCTCATTGCCGATGCGTGCAACAATGGAATAGAAACCTGGTTGCAAATCGGTGCCATCGCCAAATTGCCCAATTGCAAAAGGCGATCCACCCGGGCTTGTTCGAATTCTAAACCCCATTGATGATCGCCCATGGGGCCCAGCAGCCAAATCGACAAGGGTTTGTTTCATTATTCCTCCAAGGCTTGCGGGATAGAGGACGTTCGATTTATCTATAGGGAATTTCTCAAATCCCAATGGCAAGAAGTACTATGCTTCTTCAGGGAACAGAATGGTCAGTAACCGCCTTGCCTCAGCCACCAAATCGACATTCAAAGGGAAATACGAATCGCTGTGCAAATCATCTTTCTGCTTTGGGGTGAGAAGATGTTCAAGGATTTCCCTTAATTCGGCCTTCGATGCCTCTTGATGCAGCAGGTGGCGCATCTGCTCCAGAACGCTGTTCGTTTTGAGGTCGATGCCGAGCGTTGCCAGGTAGGCTTTCGCTGTCCATCCGGCCGCCCGCCGGGCGCACACGCGCGCCATGCCCTCGTTGCCGCCTGCCCGGGCGGCCTCCGCTCTGTCCAATTCCTGCTGCACTTTCGCCTGCCAATGCATGCTCAAAATTATAAAGGTTGGAGATGGTGTCCAACCTTGCTTGACAAAGCTCACTCCCGCGTATATTCTCTATTCCATGGCAACGCCAGAAGCCCGGGTCTTCTGCCCGGTCCCTACCGAGGCCACGAGCCGCATCACTTTGCCCGCGGGGCAAGGCTAGCTTCACGCGTCGCTTTGCCATTGTAATTTGCGCCCCGCAGCTGGGGCGCTTTTCGTTTGCTAAGGAGAATTCGCTATGAAGATGTCACGCATGTTCGGCACCACCTTGCGCCAGGCGCCCGCCGACGCCGAGATCGCCAGCCACCAATTGCTGGTGCGCGCCGGCTTCATCCGCCAGCTTGGCGCCGGCATCTATTCCCTAATGCCTATGGGCTGGCGCTCGGTGGACAAGATCGAAGACGTCATGCGCCAGGAGATCAACGCCATCGGCGGCCAGGAGCTCTACATGCCTGTGGTGCACCCCGCCGACCTGTGGAAGGAAACCGGCCGCTGGTTCCAGATCGGCGATGAGATGAGCCGTTTCCATGATCGCAAGGGCCACGACATGGTGCTGGCCATGACCCACGAAGAAGTCGTGGCTGACTTGGCGCGCCGGGAGATCCAATCCTATAAGCAGCTTCCCATGCTGGTCTACCACATCCAGACCAAATGGCGGGATGACCCAAGGCCGCGCGCCGGGCTGATCCGTGTGCGCGAATTCACCATGAAGGACAGTTACAGTCTGGATGCGGACGAAGCCGGCCTGGACAAGCAATACCGTGCCCATTACCAGGCGTATTTCAATATCTTCCAGCGCTGCGGCCTCTCCGTAGTGGCAGTCAAATCTGATGTGGGCATGATGGGTGGCAGCCTGGCGCACGAATACATGTATTTGACCGCGGCGGGGGAGGACACTTTACTGCTGTGCGACAAATGCAGCTACCGCGCCAACCGTCAGATCGCCCTCTTCCGCAAACCAAAGCCGGATGACGAGAAGGCCGCCAAATTGGAAAAGGTGCCCACGCCCAATACCGCCACCATCGAGGACCTAGCGAACTTCCTCAAGATACCCAAATCGAAGACTGCGAAGGCCCTGTTCATGGTCGCCAAATTGAATGAAGGTGAAAAGGAAACTGAGAAGTTGATCTTCGCCGTGGTGCGCGGCGACATGGAAGTGAATGAGACCAAGCTGGCCAATGCAGTTAAGGCCAAAGAGCTGCGGCCGGCGCACGCCGAGGAGATCACCGCCATTGGCGCGGTGGCTGGTTACGCCTCGCCCATAGGATTGAAAGGCGCCCTGGTCGTAGTGGATGATTTAATCCCGCTCTCACCCAATTTGGTCGCCGGTGCTAATGAAAAGGGGCATCACTTCCTGAACGTGAATTACGACCGCGATTACAGGGCCGACATCGTCGCCGACATCGCCACTGCCGAAGAAGGCTACGCCTGCCCGCGCTGCGGCGCGCCCATGCACACTTCACGCGGCGTGGAGGTGGGCAACATCTTCAAACTAGGCACGCGTTACAGCGCGGCCCTCGGCGCCAATTATCTGGACGAGTCTGGTAACGAACATCCCATCGTCATGGGCTCTTACGGCATCGGCAGCGGGCGCCTGCTCGCTTGCGTTGCGGAGGAGCATCACGACGAGAAGGGCTTTATCTGGCCCGTGAGCGTGGCGCCATACGACGTGCACTTACTTGCATTGCGCGGCGGGCAAGAGCAGGCCGAGGCACTCTATGGCCAGCTGCGTCAGGCTGGTCTCGCGGTCTTATTCGACGATCGCGAGGAGTCACCAGGCGTCAAGTTCAACGACGCCGACCTGATCGGCTTGCCCATCCGGCTGACGGTGAGCGAAAGGTCGCTGAAAGAGGGTGGGGTGGAGTTGAAACTGCGCAGCTCCTCCGAGAAGTCTTCAGTTAAAGTCGAGGACGTGATCAAAGAGGTCGGCCGCATCAAAGGCCAATTGCTCGCTGAGATTAACGAGAAGGTAGTGGCCGTTTCCTTTGAGGAGTGACCTTGGTTACCGTGAAAGATCTGCTTGAGGTCCAGTTAGGCTCATGGACTCTCAAGATCCGAGAGCCTATCCAAGGCGATAAGCCGCACCCTGTAATCATCCTCATTCATGGCTGGACCGGGGACGAAGGCTCGATGTGGGTGTTCGCTCCTCGGCTGCCGCAAAATACGCTGCTAATTGCACCCCGGGCGCCTTACGTCTCGAACCATCCCGAATTCGGCGGCTGCAGTTGGGTCGAGCGCCGAGCGGGAGAATTCAGCCAACTGTCCGCATTCGACCCGGCGCTGGGTTCCTTTGAAAGCTTGCTGACCGAGCTGGCTCTACAATATCCAGACGCTGATTTCACTCGAATTGGCCTGGCGGGTTTTAGCCAGGGCGCCGCATTCAGCTTCGCTTACGCCCTGCGTCATCCGCAGCGGGTCAGCCGCCTGGCGGCTCTGGCTGGCTTCTTGCCATCAAGTAGCAAGAACCGTTTCGCAGCCCTCGATAAGATCCCTATCTTTATCGCGCATGGCACACGGGATGAGACCGTGCCCGTGGCAAAGGCGCGTGAGGCCCACACCGTGCTCGTGGCGGCAGGTGTAAGCGTCCAATATTGCGAATCGGAAACAGGACATAAGCTGGGGGCAAATTGTTTGGCACCCCTTGGTGGGTTCTTTAGCGGATCGCCGCCGATTAGCGGATAGGTAGATGCACCTCAAAGTTCGTTCGTCCCGGTTCTGAAGAAAGACGGATATCCCCATGGTGTTTTTCGACGATAATGTTATAGCTGATATTTAATCCCAACCCAGTCCCCTTTCCAGGGGGTTTGGTTGTGAAAAAGGCATCGAAGACCTTACTTTGCATCTCCTTGGGAATGCCCGGGCCATTGTCTTCGATTTCCACTATAGCCCAATCCCCTTCTCGACGAGTCCGGATCTTGATCTGACCCTTGCCTTGCATTGCATCGATGGCATTATCCAGAATATTTGTCCACACCTGATTTAGCTCGCTGCCATAACCCTGTATGGCGGGGAGATCCGAAGCATATTCCCGCCGGACGTTGATACCTCCGCGCAGTTTACTTCCAAGAATAAGCAGAGTGTCCTCAATGCCGGCTTTTATTTCCACGGACTGGATTGGGGCCTGATCAAGATACGCATACGATTTGAGAGCCTTGACGATGGCGGAGATGCGCTTAGCGCCCTCGCCCATCTCCGCCAACAAACTGTGCACCGCGTAGGTGGCGGCCAACCAGCTCAAGCACACCGCTATTTGTTCGGAGGAAAGCGCTTTGCCAATTTCATCTAATCGGCCGACGGAAAAGCCAAGGTCTGCTAACTTGCCCGCTTGCTCGAGGACCGAAAGCAAATTATGGCCACTAAGCCATTCTTCAATCTCCTCTGCCCGCTCACTCCTTGCCAATGCATCCAATTCGGTAGGTCGGGATGCTCTCAGAATAGCTTCTTTTTCCAGCTGCTGAAGCCTTTCTAGTTGGTCCCTGGTAAGATCCAACGAATACAGGCTCCTCTCTATTAAACGCAGAGCTGCCAACTCGTCGTGTAGCTGTTTTTCTCCTCGCTGAATTGCGGAGGCCGGATTGTTAAGTTCGTGAGCCACCCCGGCGGTTAGCGTGCCGAGCTGTGCCATCTTCTCGCTCTGCTGGATATATGATTGAGTGGACCTGAGGCGAGATAACGTGGTGCGAAAAAGGGCTTGCAGGGCAGTGGAACTGCTGTGCAACAGCTCGTCAAAGGAGGACTTACCGATGCCAATCAGCCTGGCTTCCGTCCGCGCCCGGACGCTGGCCATGCGCGGCGCGTCCTCCAACAAGGCCACTTCTCCAATTATCTCGCCGGGACCGCGCACGGCCAGGAGAACTTCGCGCCCGGCGGACGCCTTGAGGATCTCGACTTGGCCGGATTCGATGACATAGGCTTCGCTGCCCGGCCGGCCCTCCTCAAAAAGGCGCTCCCCCTTAGCCAGCGAGATGCCCCGCGACATATCGCACAGGCGCTGGAAATCTTCGTCGGACAATCCCGCAAATAGCGGGATCTTTTTGAGTACCTCGAGGCTCATACCGTTTTTAGGTATTGATGGACTAGGCTCACAGCATGCGCCCCTTGGCCGACGGCTGAGGCAACGCGGCGCACGGCTCCATGGCGAATATCACCCGCCGCAAAAATGCCCGGCACGCTAGTTTCCAGTAGGAAGGGGTCCCTTTTCAGCGGCCAGCTTTTCACCCATTTTCCGTCCTGAAGCAAGTCAGCCCCAGTGAGGATGAACCCTTGGGCGTTGCGTTCCACCAACCCCGCAACCATCTCGGTGTGCGCGGCTGCGCCGATGAAAATAAACATAGCCGCAGCGTCCAGTGTTTCCTCGCTTTTACTGTCGAGATTGCGGATTACGACCTGCTCGAGGCGGGTCTTTCCTTTCGCTTCAACGATCACCGAACGCGTACGAATGCGAATGTTGGGTGTGGCGCCGATCTGGTCGATCAGGTATTTGGACATTTCGACCAAGCCCGATCCCCTGACTAGAATGATCACCTCGACCGCGAACTGAGAAAGCCAAATCGCGCCCTGGCCCGCTGAGTTTGCACCGCCGACCACGAATACTCGCTCCCCCTTGTAGTGGGCGGCCTCGGTTAGCGCCGCGCCGTAATAAACACCCGCTCCCCGCAATTCATTGACCCCGGGTACATCCAGTTGACGTAAAGTGACGCCGGTTGCGACAAGCAGCGCCAGACAGGAGAGCTCGGCGTCGCCATCGAGGGTAAGGATTTTGTAATTCCCCTGGGCCCTCACCTTTTTGACTTCGCGGGCCGTGAGCACTTCGCAACCCAGGCGCATGGCCTGGTCGGTGGCCCGCCGCGCCAGGTCCGAGCCGCTGATGCCTTTGGGAAAGCCCAGATAATTCTCGATGCGCGAGCTGGTACCTGCCTGGCCCCCTGTGGCTTCCCTTTCAATCAATAGTGTATTTAGGCCCTCGGATGCACTATAAACCCCCGCGGCCAATCCTGCCGGTCCACCACCGATAATGACCAAATCGTAGTGCTTTCCCGCGGCCTGGGTGTGAATGCCGATCTTCTCTGCCAGCTTCCTGTTGTCCGGAGCGGCCAGGTACTCGCCGTTCGGGAAAAACACGATCGGCAGTTCGGGATTCTCCTGGCCCAGGCTCTCCACCAGCAAGCGGCCTTCCGCACTTTTCTCAACGTCGAGCCACTGGTAGGCAATTCGGTTGCGAGCAAGAAAATCCTTGGTCGCGTGGCTTTTCGCTGACCACAGCGTGCCTGCCACGCGAATTCCATCGTAAGGGAGATCGGTGGCGCGCTGCCATTCGGACAACAATTCGTCCAGGATGGGATAGAGATGCTGCTCCGGCGGGTCCCAGGGTTTCATCAGGTAATAATCCAGGCCAATGGTGTTGATGCTGGCGATCGCCACTTCCGTATCGGCGTAAGCGGTCAACAGCACCTGGCGCGCGTTTTGGAAGTACCCGCGCGCTTCGGCCAGGAATTCAATGCCTGTGGTCCCGGGCATTCGTTGGTCAACTAGAAACAGGGCTAAAGGCGAATTACGTTGCTTGAGTTTCTTTACCAGCTCCAGCGCTTCCGCGCCGGACGCCGCTTTGAGGACGCGATAATCGCGACCGTAGTGCGCCAGTAGATCGCGCTCGATCGAGTTTAGCACCTGGATATCGTCATCAACCGTCAGGATGACTGGTTTGGCCATTAGCTGGGAAGCGGTTAAAGCCCGGACCGGGCCTTCAGCACCCAAATGTCCACAAGTTCGCTCTTGCCCTTGAGTTCGAGAGTTCGCCTTTCCAGATCTGATGTGTCCAGCTTGGCCTTCTGGGCCGTCCTATCGCTGACCAGGATTTCCCCGGCCTTGGCCGTGGAAGCCAAGCGTGCACCGGTGTTTGGCGGGTCGCCCAACACCGTCAAATCCGAGAGGCCATCTGCCTTTCCAACAGCCCCAAAATAGGCTATTCCGCTGTGGACGCCAATCCCCACAGGCACCCATGGCCCTTCTGGGTCAGCATGGCCCGTGGCCTTCAAGATTCGCTTGGCGGCATCCAAAGCGTGTTTGTAATGCTCTTCCCCGGCCAAACCAGGGACAAAGAATGCAGATACCTGGTCTCCCGCCAGTTTGTCCACGAACCCTTTTTCCATCGCCAAAATATCACTGGAGATGCTGTAGAAGCGATTGATGAGGGTGCTGAATTCGGCCGGGTTCATTTTTTCAGCCAGAGTGGTGGATCCTCGGATATCGGCAAAGATCATCGACATTTCCACTTCAGCTCCGGCGTTGTTCTGACGGACAAAAACTTCACATTCCGTGCAAAGAGTTGGATTGTATTTCGAACGATCCTTACCAATGGCCCTCATTAATGGTGCCCCAGGGCCTTTGAAAGGAGCTGCACACCACACACAGCGGGGGTCCGAAGGCAAAAATCTGAACATCCCTTCGGCCAGGAAACGCATCGGCGTCTGGCGAAGCGGGGTCCTCCGCGCGAGACCCTGATGACCTTCAAGAAGGTAGATTTGCAGGATTTCGTTGGGTGTTAGTTCGTGTAATGGTTTGTTTAAAAGAAGGTTGGATTTCCCTTTTTTATCTGTGGGCTTGTTGGCGAAAGTGTCACCCATGCAAAGTACCTTCTACAACCATTATGACACAGGTTTATCTAATTTCAAGTAAAAGGTTCTTATCTTTCACCGTTGTATAATCGCCTCGCCATGAGCGACGAGGCCCTTCGCCAACATCTCGAGGAACTGCGTAGCACAATCAACGACCATAACCATCGCTATCACGTGCTCGATGAGCCTGCGGTCAGTGATGCCGAATACGATCGGCTGCTGGCCGAACTGCGCTCTATTGAAGACCAGCACCCCGAATGGATCACGTCGGACTCGCCCACCCAGCGGGCTGGTGCCCAGCCCTCCGCCAAATTTAGCAAGGTCCGCCACCCGGCGCCCATCCTCAGCCTGAACAACGCCTTCAGCGAAGCCGACTTGCGCACATGGTTCGATCGTATCAGCCGCCTGGATGACCGCGTGCCGCGTGCCACTTTCGTGGCCGAGCCCAAGATCGACGGGCTCACCGTGGTGCTCCATTACCAGGATGGCCTCTTTGTGCAAGGGGCCAC
>JBBEBI010000035.1:16452-20175 GCA_040882365.1 Anaerolineales bacterium | reverse complement strand
TTTTATTTCCCTTCCCAAAATTGTCTGGCAATCAACTCCTGGTCCACGGGCAGCTTATCGATCCTGACCCCCACGGCGTTGTAAATGGCGTTAGTAATGGCGGGTGTGGTGGGGATACTGCTCACCTCGCCCACGCCTTTGGCCCCATAGGGCCCTTCGGTAGTGGGATGTTCGACCACGATGGAGGTGATCTCTGGTGTGAGCATGATGCCCGGCACACGATAGCGCGCCAAGTGATCGGTGACTACGTAACCATCCTGCATGATGAACTCTTCCGTGAGGGCATTACCCAGCCCCATCATTACGCCACCTTCGACTTGGCCCTGCAGCCCCAGCGGGTTCACTACCGTGCCCACATCGCTGGCGGCAATGACGCGCAACACGCGCACCTCACCCGTCAGGGTATTGACTTCCACTTCGGCGGCCTGCGCCGCGAAGGAGAAGGCGAAGTGCATATCGCCGCCGCTGCCTAGCGGCTGGGTTTTGGGCGCTTCGTATTCATACAAAACGCGCGGCTGCTGGCCCATGGCTTTCATTTCTTTGGCAACCTCGCCAAACAGCAGAGAATGTCCATTCGCATGCACTTTGCCAGCTTCAAAGTGGATCTGTTGCGGCCTGACATCGTATTTTTCCGCCAGCGCCGCCGTAATGGCGTTGCGCAAAGTCTGTGCCGCCAGACGCGCCGCATTGCCGGTCACGTAGGTCTGGCGCGAGGCAGTGGTCGGGCCGCCATCGGGGGTCAGGTCGGTGTCCATCACCAGGACGCGCACCTGGCTGGGCGCCACGTCCATTTCTTCCGCCACCACCATGCGCATGACGGTGACCAGGCCCTGCCCAAGCTCCGCGGCTGAGCTGCGCACTTCCAGGCTGCCGTCTTCGAACAGCTCCAGATCCGCGCCGGACTTGTCCGGAGCGCCGCCGCCGAGGCCGGTGTTCTTGTAGGCCGCGGCCAGGCCCCAGGCGCGCACCAGGTGCGGAGCGTTGGGGACGATGCGCGGTTGGAAAGGATGCGGCGTGAGCCGGTGCATTTCCGTGCTCACTTTGTCCACGCACTCGCGCAGACCGACCGATTCGTGCAGGGTCTGCCCGGTGTTGGTGACAGAGCCAACATCCAGCGCGTTCAATTGGCGCAGCTCCACGGGGTCGAGCTTCAATTTGGCCGCCAGCATGTCCATCATCGACTCGACGGCGAACGCCGATTGCGTGACGCCGAAGCCGCGGAAAGCGCCGGCCGGTGGATTGTTGGTGTACATGGCATAACAATCGGCGCGCACATGCGGAATATCGTAGGGCCCCGCCGAGTGGGTGGTGGCGCGCGTCATGACCTTATCGCCCAGCGAAGCGTAGGCGCCGGTATCGCCGTATAGCTCGGTTTCCATGGCAACCAGGCGCCCGTTCTTCTTCGCCCCCACCTTGATGCGGATCTGCGTGGCATGCCGCTTGGGATGCACCAGCATACTTTCGTGCCGGTCGAATAGGAGCTTCACAGGCCGCCCGGTGGCGTTGGCCAGCAAGGCGGCGTGGATCTGCCCGGCGATGTCTTCCTTGCCGCCGAAGCCGCCGCCCATCAATTGCCCAATAATGCGCACGCGCTTTTCCGGCCAACCCAGGACGCGGGCCACCTGCGTACGATCCTGGTAGGGAATTTGCGAACCCACGTAGATCTCCATGCGCCCGTCCGGCGTGGGCACGGCGATGCTGCATTCCTGTTCGAGGAAGGCATGCTCGGTGATCGGCGTGTGGAAGGTGTGCTCCAGGATCACATCCGCTTCGACAAAACCCAGGTCAACACTGCCTTTGCGCACCTTGATGTGCTTGAGCAGGTTGCCTTTTTCGTGAATCTGCGAGACGCCTTCCCGGCGGGCTTGCACCGGGTCGCTGATTACGGGTTGCAGCTCGAAGTGCGCATCGATCAAGGCGGCCGCCTGCTCGGCCAGCTCTTCGGTTTCAGCAGCAACGATGGCCAACGCATCACCGACATAGCGGATGCGTTCGCCGACGCCGATCATGACCGGCCAATCGTAATACACCAGACCGTGATTATGCTCGCCAGGAATGTCAGCCGCGGTGAGCACCCTGATCACGCCTTTAAGCGCTTTGGCCTTGGAAATATCCAGCCTTTTCAAGAACGCGTGCGGCACGCCGGCGCGGCGGACCTTGGCGAACAGCATGCCCTCGAACTCGAGGTCATCGGTATACAGGGCTGAACCGGTGACCTTTTCAATCGCATCCGGTCGAGCTAAGGTACGGCCGACGACGCCGCGTGCATTGGCTGAGTCAGCAATTTGCGGCCGCTGAATGGGTTCGCCGGTGCGCAGCGAACGCGCCGCGGCGAGGATGGCCGATTCGATGCTGGGATAGCCTCCGCAGCGGCACAGCGTATCTTTGAGCGCTATGCGCAGATCCTCTTGGGACGGATCCGGATCGCGTTCAAGTAAGGCATGGGCGGTCATGATCTGGCCGGGGATGCAGAATCCGCACTGCACCGCGCCGTGCTCGATGAAGGCCTTTTGCAATGGGTGCAGGGTTTCCTTTGAATCGCGCTTAGTAGTGAATTCTTGAGCCAGCCCTTCAATGGATAAGACCGTTTTCCCCGCGGCGCGCTGAGCGGGATACATGCAGGCCAGAATCGGCTCACCGTTCACCAGAACGGTGCAGGCCCCGCATTCAGATTCTTCGCAGGCGACCTTGGTGCCGGTGAGCCGCAGCCTGTTGCGCAGCAACTCGGCCAGAGTTTCCCCCGCCAGGATAGGCAGCGTATGTTCTTGCCCGTTGACAGTAAGGGTTAGTTGATTGTCCATACCAGCCTCAGCCCGCCCGCTTCCAGGCGGTTTCGAGCGTATCTTTGAACAGGGCCCATACCAAGTGCCGGCGGTACTCAGAGCTGGCGCGACGTGGACTGGAGCGGAAACCTACCTGGGCAAGTAAAACTTCCAGGGCAGCATCAATGGCGGCTTGGTTGAGTTGTTTTCCCACCAAGGCGTGCTCCGCCTGTTCCGCGCGCCAGGGGATAGCGGCCCCCGGCCCGACGGCGATGCGAATTTCCGTGATGGCGAAGCCATCACGAGAAATACGGATCGCCAGATTAATGATGGGCAACGCCACACCTTGCGGGCGCATGATGCGTTTGAAACAAGACGCTTGATGAGGTTTCATCAGGGGGATATATAACCCGACCAGCAATTCTTCCCCGTGCTTGAGCGCGGATTTCCCGGGCCCAAGGAATAAGTCGCTTAGAGGCAGGCGGCGCAGCCCAGAGCGGTCGGCGATCTCGGCTTCGGCGTCCAGCGCCAGCAAGGCGATGGTGCCATCTGCGGCAGGCAGGGCGTGGGCGACGTTGCCGCCCAACGTGGCTACATTGCGCACCTGCGGGCCGCCAACCAGGTCACAGGCCTCGACCAACGCCTGGGCGTGCTGCGCGACCAGCAGATGGCGCGCGATGCGGCTCAGCGGCACCGCGGCGCCAATGAAGAGCTGCCCGTTCCTCACCTCGAGCTGGTTCAGCTCGAGGACCGTGGTCAGGTCAATTAGGGTGTGAACTGGGGCATGACGGCCCTGCTGGAGATCCAGCAACAAATCTGTGCCGCCGGCAATCGGAACAGCCGCTCCCGGCGCGGAAGTGAGCGCTTGGATGGCTTCGGGGATGGAACGCGGACTGAGGTACTGCTGCCATAGGTTCATGGTGGTGCGACCTCTTTCAAGGACGGCGGCACTTTTCGAGGG
>JBBEBI010000035.1:0-16352 GCA_040882365.1 Anaerolineales bacterium | reverse complement strand
GCCATAGGTTCATGGTGGTGCGACCTCTTTCAAGGACGGCGGCACTTTTCGAGGGACTTCCCGCAAAGCTTCCTGCGGTGCCCACGCCGCTGAAGGGGTACCTGCAGCGACCACCGAACCAATGGAAACTAGATTGTACTACCTACGCCTTGCGACTGCTTCCTTCCTCCAGGGCGCGCCAGTCCCCTCCTTCAATGGGCCGCCTCATCTGGCGCCCAATGTACGCCTGCCATCAGCAGACCCAGCTTTTCGGCTGTGGCTTCCGCGCGCGGCAGGATATCCATGATCCGGCCTTCGTAAAGGACGGCGATTCGGTCCGAGAGGGCCAGGATCTCATCCAGGTCTTCGGAGATGAGCAAGATGGCGGCGCCGGCGGCGCGCTGTTCCAGCAGCAAGCCGCGCACGTATTCGGTGGCGCCGATGTCCAGGCCGCGGGTGGGTTGCGCCGCCACGATGGCGCGCGGTTGGCGGGCCAGTTCGCGGGCCAGAACCATCTTCTGGATATTGCCCCCGGACAGGCTCTTGGCCGGGGTCTCCCGAGAGGGAGTTTTCACCTGGAATTGCTTGATCAGTTTGTCGGCATGCTGGGAGATGGTGCGCAGGTTCAGAAAACCATTGCGGGAGAACGGCTGCTTGTGATGTTCCCTCAGGATCAGGTTTTCGGAAACGGTGAACTCCCTGATCATCCCGTCCCGCATACGTTCTTCAGGGATATACGACAACATGCGTTCTATTAACTCATCTGCAGCCAGGTCAGTCACATTACGGCCTTCCAGGGTGATCTGACCTTCCGTGGTCTTTCTCAAGCCGGTGATGACTTCGGCTAGTTCCCGCTGGCCGTTTCCCGAAACGCCGGCGATGCCGAGGATCTCTCCCGAATGGACGGCCAAGCTGACCTGGCGTAGCCCAGGCGTGCCGCGGTCGCTTCCGCAGCCGACGGCTTTCAGCTCCACGCGCACTGGGCCGGCTTCCACGTTCTTATGTTCAGGGGTGAAAATAATTTCTCGCCCGACCATCCAGTTTGCCAGGTCCCGCTTGGTGGTCTCAACTGTCGGGCGTGTGCCGATCTTGCGCCCATCGCGCAATACAGTGACTCGATCGCTGATCTCGACCACTTCGTGCAATTTATGGGAAATAAAGATCAGGGCGTGCCCGTCCTTGACCATCTGGCGCATAATGGCAAAAAGCTCATCCACCTCCTGGGGTGTAAGCACGGCGGTGGGTTCATCTAAAATAAGCAAGGCCGCGCCCCGATAAAGGGCTTTGATAATTTCAACGCGTTGCTGCTGTCCTACGGATAATTGCCAGATATACGCATCCGGGTCGATCTTCAAACCATACACGCCGGCCAATTCCACAATGCGCTTTGAGACCGCTTCCAGATCGGTGAGGGGGCCGCGTTTGGATGGCACCCCCAGCGCTACGTTTTCCGCTACGGTGAGGGTGGGCACCAGCATGAAATGCTGGTGGATCATGCCGATCCCCAGATTGATCGAATCCGTGGGGGAACTGATGCTAACCGGCCTGCCGTTTAGCAGGATCTCGCCCTCGTCCGGGTGGTACATCCCATAGAGGATCTTCATCAAGGTGCTCTTGCCGGCGCCGTTCTCGCCCAGCAGGGCGTGGACCTCGCCCGCATGCACATCGAAATCTACACGATCATTGGCCAGCACACCAGGGAAACGTTTGGTGATCCCCTTCATTTCAAGGGTTTCTATCTGGTTGCGGAGTTCGAGGGTTTCACTCATCGCGTGTTTCCAAATGGTGACCTGGCAGGCCGCCATGCGGAGGCCGGCCCCGGTCTTCAGTATCTTCTACATGCCTCTACGGCAGAGTGATGGTGATGGATCCGTCAATGATCCCTTCCACCGTCGCATCCCCAAGGGTCTGGGCTTCGGCTGGCAGGGCATAGCCGGGGTTGTATTCGACGACTTCGCCGCCATTCTCAAGGTTGATGACGAAGGACTGGCCGCCCAACGTCCCGGCCTTGATCAGGTCGATCATCTGGGTCAGCACAACCTCCCAGTGATACACCTGGCTGGCAACCACGATGGTGGTGGCCAGGGAGGTCTGGTTGGACTGCGTGCCGAACCACAGTACGTCATTCTCTTCGGCTTTTCCGATCGCGCCGACCACCATCTGAGCGGTGCCAGTCAATACATCGGCGCCCGCAGCGATATGCGTGGTGGCTGCTTCAGAGGCCAAGGCGGTGTCGGAGAAGGAGCCGGTGTAGGTGACGGAAACTGTAATGGAGGGATCCGTGGCCAGCACGCCAGCTTTGAAGCCATCCACATACAGTTTGGCATCACCGGTTTCGATGGGGCCGATTACGCCGATGGTTTTGCTGGTGGAGAGGGTGGCAGCCAGCACGCCATTGACATACCCGCCTTCTTGGGAAGCCGCTTCATAAGCAAAGATGTTCGGCTGGCCAAAGGTATCCACCGTGGTGCCCCAGGCGAAGCTGGTGTCCGGGAAATCGGGGGCGATTTCCTGGATAGAAGAACCGTACTGCGAACCGTGCGCGATCACCAGGTCAAAGCCCTGGGAAGCATAGTCGCGGAGCGCGGCAGCGGCATCGTCCACTACGAACATATTCTCGGAATAGACGATCTCGAACGCGGTAGCCCCGCCCATTTCTGCCTGAACTCGCAGCAGGGCGTCGTACATGCTCTGGCTGAAGGCCAGGTCATTGATGGCGCTGGGCATCACCACGGCCACGCGGAAGGCACCCTGCTCTTCGGGCGCGGTCGCCGCGGGCGCGCAGGCGCTCAGCACGAGCGACAGCGAAAGGGCCAGGGTAAAAAGCAAACCTAATTTTTTCATCATCTTCTCCTTATAGAATGAGAGTCTCTTTTTGGATCGTTGTTTTCTGTTGCTTTGTGTATCTTGATGCACCTCCTTCGCTTACATGGTGGATCGAATCATCATCTATGATTCCCGTTCAAAAGGCCTGGTCAATGCCGCGGGCGCGCGCGCCCGCTTGACAGTGACAACCAACACCAGGATGGTCAGGACATACGGCATCATCACGGCGATATCTGAGGGGATGGGGATGCCCAACACCTGGACCCATAATTGCAGTGAATTCACCATACTGAACAGCAAGGCGCCCGCCATCACGCCCCAGGGAGACCAGGCGCCGAAATACACCAGGGCCACGGCGATGAAGCCCAGGCCGCTGGTCATGTTCTGCTGAAAGACATTCAGCAGCGCAATCGACATGGAAGCCCCGGCCATCCCGGAAAGCGTGCCCGCCAGGATGATTGTAAAGTAACGCACGCGCACCACGCTGACCCCCAGAGAATCGGCCGCGTCCGGGTTCTCGCCCACTGCACGGATCTTCAAACCCAGAGTAGTTTTGTTCAATACAAACCAGGCGATGGGTACCAGGGCAAAGGCCAGGTAGACCAGCACGTTCTGGCTGAAGAAAATTTCCCCGATCCCGGGAATGTCGCTGAGCACCGGGATGTGAATCTTGGGAAATCCATTGACTGTTTCGACGGTGCCCAGCATTTTCTGAAACAGCAGATCGCTTAAACCCAGGCCGAACAAATAGAAACCGATGCCGCTGATGCCTTGCTGGGCATGCAAGTGGACTGTCACGAAGGCCATGGCCAGGCCCATCAGAGCGCCAACGATCAGAGCGGCCAGCACGCCGAGCCACAGGTTCCCGGTGGTGAGGGCGACATAGAAGGCGGCGAAGGCGCCCAGGAGCATCTGCCCCTCGACGCCCAGGTTGAGCACACCGCTGCGCTGGCCAAAGGTTTCACCAATAGCGGCATACAAATAGGGCGTCGCCAAACGGATGCCAGAGGCCAAAATGCCGACCAATACGGTAATGGAGAAAAGCTCCGAGATCACGCGCCCACCTTCAACCGGCTCACACCTTCGTCCTCTGCATCCGGCGGGGATTCGGATTCGGGGGACTCGGCGGCCAGTCGGCGTCTTTGCCGCCGCCGGCGCCAAATTTCGCTGCTGACCACGAAGACCACCACCAGACCGTTTAGCACGGTCACTAAGGCCGAAGGAACCTGCACGGCGCGTTGCATACTGTTGGCGCCCACCAACAATGCGCCGAACAAGATCGAGGCCGGGATCGACAGGATCGGGTGCAACTGCCCAAACAGGGCGGCGACTATGCCATTGAAACCGGCGGAGCCGGTGAAGCCGGATGCCGACCCATCTGTGATCATGCGATAGTTGACTCCGAAGACCTGAGTGGCTCCGGCCAAACCGGCAAAAGCCCCGCTAAGCAGCAAGGCCACAACAAGGTAACGCTTCACTTTGATGCCGCCATATCGGGAAGCGTGCGGGTTTTGGCCCACGGCGCGAATCCGATATCCAAGGGTGGTGCGCCAGAGCACAATGTAAACAAGGACGGCCAGGACCACGGCGATCAGGATCCCCAGATGCAGGCGGGTGGGCGCCAAACGCGGCAGCTGAAACGCGTCCAGAAGCCGGGCGGTTTGAGGGATCTTCGAAGCCAGCCGCGCTTGAGCAGGGTCGATCATGGGTCCGCGCAGCAGAAAATTCATGATGTACACCGCAATGGAGTTCATCATCACGGTGCTCAGGATTTCATTGACGTTGAAATAGGCCTTGAGCAGGCCGGGGATGCCGCCCCAGATGGCGCCGCCAATAAACCCGGCAACCATCGCCAGGGTAATTACGACCCAGCCCGGCCAATCGGTGAAAGTCAGACCGACCCAGGTCGCCATGATAGCGCCGATGATCATCTGACCTTCGCCGCCGATATTGATCACATCCCCGCGAAAGGCGATGCAGATGCCCAGGGCTACAAGTAAAAGGGGTGTGGCTTTAACAAGCGTTTCCGCAAGGGCATTGCTGCTGCCGAAAGCCCCATCCCATAGGGCTTGATAGGCCTGGAGGGGGTTGGCCTGCAGCAGCCAGAGCATTACCGCGCCAACGAGCAGGGCCGCCAGTGTTGCAAAGACCGGCAGGAGGGCATCAAAAATCCGGGAGGCCCACTCACTGCGGAACAGCTTTGTCATGGCGATGGCATATCCTGTTCAAGTATAAAGGGCACCTCTCAATTAATTGTCAGACAAAAGGTAATCAAAATAGTGGGATGTTTGTCCCTTAGTAATGCCTCGTCAAAGACGGCAGCGACCCTGTCTGGACAGGCAGGCGTTGGAATTCATCCTAGCCGCCGGAGCTCGGCGATTTCGAGGAGATTGCCAGCGGGGTCGCGGAACATTGCCCAGCGGCTGTCGGAATCCTCTTCAATGCCCCAGGGCAGCTCCACGTGGTGGGTCTTCAATTCTTCAGCGATTGCATCCAGGTTTTCCACCTCGAAGGCGATGGCTGGGAAGCGCGTCGATTGTCCTTCCTGGCTGATCGGCGTCTCGCATTGCAGGATAGTGATCAGGGTCTCGCCCAACTTGAAGTGCGGCCGGGCGCCATGATGGGGCAGCATGGACAGGCCCAACACGTCACGGTAAAAGTGGGCGGCGGCCGCCACATCCTGCGCCCAAAGAGTGACTACGAACAAGCGAGAGATTTTCATGTTCATCTTCTCCGTCTGCATTCGCGGAATAAAAAGACGGGCGCTTTGCGCCCGTCTTAAAGCCCTTTACGTAAAGCGGATCTCAGCCGCCTTCTTCAGGCCGTCCGAAACCGATCTGGCGGCGTGGGCCACGGTCTGTGCTGTGGCCACCGCGCCCGCGGTCACCGCCGCGGCTGCGATCTCCGCCACGGCCGCCATCACGGCGACCGCCGCCGGAGCGTCCGCCACCGCTGGGGCGCCCGCCGCGGTCCTTCTCGCGGGCTTCCTCGGCGGTCCAGCCTTCCAGTACAGCCTGCCGGCTGAGGCGGATCTTGCCGCTGGGGTCGATATCCGTGATCATCACGGTCACCTCGTCGCCAACTCGCACCACGCTCTCGACACTTTCGACGCGGGTGCTATCGAGCTGCGAGATGTGCACCATGCCGTCGGTGCCGGGCAGGATCTCGACGAAGGCGCCGAAATCTGTGGTGCGCACTACCTTGCCGGTGTAAATCTTGCCGATCTCAGGCGTTTCAGTCAGCGCTTCCACGCGCTCGCGGGCGATCTGTGCCGCTTCGGCATTGTCCGAGGCGATGTAGACCGACCCGTCGTCCGAGATATCGATCTTTGCGCCGCTTTCTTCCTGGATGGCGCGGATGGTCTTGCCGCCGGGGCCGATGATGGCGCCGATCTTCTCCACGGGCACCATCACGATGGTGATGCGCGGGGCGTGCGGCTTCAGGTCAGGCCGCGGGGCGGGGATGACTTCCAGCATTTTGTCCAGGATATGCTTGCGCCCGACCTGGGCTTGTTGCAAGGCCTCGGCCATCATCTGCGTGGTAAGGCCGGAGATCTTGATGTCCATTTGCAGGGCGGTGATGCCCTTGTCGGTGCCGGCCACCTTGAAGTCCATATCGCCCAGGTGGTCTTCGATGCCCTGGATGTCGCTCAGGATGGTGTACTTGGTGCCATCCGTTATCAGACCCATGGCGATGCCGGAGACAGGCGCCTTGATGGGTACGCCGGTATCCATGAGCGCCAGGGTGGAACCGCACACGGAGGCCATGGAAGTGGAGCCGTTGGAGGACAAGCACTCCGATACCAGGCGCAGCGTGTAGGGGAACTCTTTTTCGGGAGGGATCACCGGTAGCAGGGCGCGTTCTGCCAATGCGCCATGGCCGATCTCGCGGCGGGAGGAGCCGCGCAGGAACTTAACCTCCCCAGTGGAGAAGGGCGGGAAGTTGTAGTGATGCATGTAGCGCTTGAGTTCGATGGGAGAGAGTGTGTCTATTTCCTGAGCTTCGCGGGGCGTACCCAGCGTGGCCAGAGTGAGCACCTGCGTCTCGCCGCGGGTGAACAAGCCGGAGCCATGGGCGCGCGGGCTGTAGTCCACTTCGCACCAGATGGGGCGGATCTCGGTGGGCTTGCGCCCATCGGGGCGGGTGCCGTGCTCGATGATGCGGCGGCGTACCACGGCCTTTTCGGCTGAAGTGTAGGCTTCCTTCACGTTGGCGGCCAACTCCATATCCTCAGGGGCCAGTTCGGAGATCAGCGTGTCACGCAGCGCGTCGATGGCGGCGTATTGATCGGCCTTGCCCAGGCCCTTGTCAAAAACGGCCTCCAATTCACCCTGCACACGCGCCAGCACTTTTTCTTTCAGATCATCAGCGATGCTGAAGTGTTTGTAATCGCGCTTGGGTTTGCCAATTTCCTTGGCCATTTCCAACTGCATTACGATCAGCGGCTGAATGGCCTTGTGGGCTTCTTCGAGGGCCGAGACCATGGTGGCCTCGTCCACTTCGTTGGCGCCGCATTCCACCATCAGGATGGCGTCGCGGGTGCCGGCGACGCGCAAGTCCAGGTCGGAGAGCTCGAGTTGGGGGTAGGTGGGGTTGATGACAAAAGAGGCATCCACGCGTCCGACTCTGACAGCGCCTACCGGGCCGTTCCAGGGAATGTCCGAGATCATCAGCGCGGCGGATGCAGCATTGACGGCGATGACGTCAATGACGTTCTCGTCGTCCGCGGAGAGCGCGTACATGATGACCTGCACCTCGTTATGCAAGTCTTTGGGGAACAGCGGGCGCAACGGGCGGTCGGTGAGGCGCGCGGTGAGGATGGCGCCTTCGCTGGGGCGGCCTTCGCGGCGGAAGAACGAGCCGGGGATCTTGCCGCCGGCGTACATGCGTTCCTCGTAATCTACGCTAAGGGGGAAAAAGTCGATGCCGGCCCGCGGTTCCGGGGCCATGGTGGCGGTAGCCAGGATGAGGGTGTCGCCCAGGCGGGCCGTAACGGCCCCGCCGGCTTGGCCAGCCAACTTGCCGGTGGCGAAAGTCAGTTGTTGGTTGCCCACCTGCGCGGTAAATTTCTTCGATTCGGGTTGCATAATGCTCCTTGCCCCCACCAGCCCAGGAACTGGAATTTGCTGACAAAACCGAGGGCTTTGTCCCCAAATTCCAATGCCCTGACCAGCGGGGTATTGAATGGGTGATTAGTTTGGATGGTTAATTATAGTTGTGTGTCCGGGTCCACGCCCTCCCTTTGCCTGGATAAAACGAAACAGTGGGCCAAATTGACCCACCGTCCCGCTTTATGCCTTTCGGCGTATCTTGAGGCGGTCAGCGAGGGCCACATAGCCCTCGTAGTTTCCCTTACGTAGGTATTCCAGCAAGCTGCGGCGCCGGCCCACCATTTGCAGTAGGCCGCGGCGCGAGGCGTGGTCCTTCGTATGGGTCTGCAGGTGAGCGGTGAGCTGTGCGATGCGGCTGGTGAGCAGGGCGACTTGCACTTCCGGGGAACCGGTGTCGCCTTCGGCGCGGTGATAGTCTGCGATGACTTGGTCCTTCTTTTCTTTGGCTAACGGCATGACGTCTGCACTCCTTGTTTGCAGGTCTCCAAGCGGCGAGTCGTAACCAGCCGCCGGTCTAGTCGAGCAATGATTATACCAGCGGTAAAGGATACTTTCTGCTTAAGAGTTCAGAGCCTTTCTTACCCTTGCCTGAGGCTCGTCTGGCAGCGATTTCATCAACTGGCGGGCGATCCAACGGATTCCCTCGCCGGGTTGTTCTGTAAGCCGATGGAGCAGAAAGTACTCGGTTTCGTGAGGGCTGCGCTCCGCCAGGGCGACCAGCAGATGGGCCAGTTCCTGGCGAAGCTTTCTGTCGGGGAGAGCAAGGGCTGTACCCAGCAAAGCAAAAAGGGGAGGCAGGTTGGAATAGGAGGAAGTCGTAATCAGCGTGTGCAGTACGCCGAGCGCCAGGCTTTGCCTGCGCACACTTCCGCTGGCCAGCATGCGGGCCGCGAAGGCAAGTATTTCTTCAGGGTAATGTCTGCAAAGCAAGAGCGGAGCCGCTTGTGCCAGCTCCGTGGCAAGGAGAAGCTCGAGGTTTCCCTGCGCCCAGGCCTCCAAGCGCGAGGTAATTTCATCTGGCCAAGCCTGGATGGCGCCCAGCATCCGGGCGGCCAGCAGGCGCGTCTCCAGGCTGCGAAGCGCCCAGAGCCCGTCCGCAACCTTTAGGGCCTGGTCGGGGGCCGCCTCGGCGCTCTGCTTCATCTCCAGTTGGATGTGCTTCAGCAAGGGCGGAGGAACCTCGTAGCTCATCAGCACCGGGCGCATGCCCTTTACCCGGCCCTGGCGATGGACAGGCACCGAGTAACGTTGCAGCAAATGCTGTATGCCGCGAACGTAATCATCTGCTTCAGAAAAGACCTCGGAGAGCTGCGCCGTTTCCACCTTCAGGCGCGCCAGATCAATGGTCGGCATGATCAGGCGGCGGGAATCTTTTTTAGCTGGGAAACAGCCGCGTCTGCGTCCGGGGCGAAACTGAGAAGCTCACGGTGTCGTGCGGAGATGTGTCCATCCATCTCTTTCAGCAGCGTTCGGAAAGTCTTCCGCCACCCAGGACCGGTCAGAATCAGTTGCCGCGTTGGCATGGACGAGGTCTGCATTTGGCTCCACATCACGGCGATCTCGGCCAGGGTGCCCACCCCGCCCGGGAGCGCTATGGCCGCGTCGCAGCTTTCGATAAGACAGTACAGTCGCTCGCGAAGAGTCGGGAAGCGGCGCTCCTCGCGCACCCAGGGGTTCGCCTTGGCCTTGCGCCAACTCTCGATCTGCTCGCAGGTGACACCGATTGTGTGGCCGCCGGCTTCGGCGGCGCCGCGTGAGACCGCTTCCATGGTGCCCAAATAGCCGCCGGTGAACACAGAGTGCCCGGCGCGCGCCAGCAGTTCGCCTAGATGACGAGCTTCTTGGTAGGCAGCCTCGCCGGGCAGGGGAGACGAAGAGCCAAAGACGGTAATGTTCATTTATTAGGCAGGGGGAGAATACGCTTCTCGGCGAGAGCTATATAATTTTCATTCGTCTCATAGCCAACATATGTGCGGCCGGTGGCCAAGGCAGCCAAGGCGGTAGTGCCGCTCCCCATGAAGGGATCAAGCACTACTTCGCCAACGAAAGTGTAGAGTTCGATGAGCCGTTGCGGGAGCTCCTGCGGAAAGGGGGCGGGGTGGCCGATCTTTTTGGCAGAAACAGCGGGAAAGGTCCACACGCTTCTGCTGTTTTGCAGGAACTCGTCTTTGCCAATGGTATAGCGCACTCCCTTAGGTTTCTTGCGGCCGAAGCTGCCCTTGCTGAATACGAGGATGTACTCGTGTACGTCGCGCAGGGTGGGGTTGCTGGCGCTGCGCCAGGAACCCCATGCCGTGGAGGTCGTGGAACTGGCGGCCTTGTCCCAAATGATCTCGCCGCGCATCAAGAATCCCAAGGACAACATGTCACGGATGATGAAAGCGTGCAAGGGTATATAGGGCTTGCGCCCCAAGTTGGCCACGTTGATGCAGGCGCGGCCGCCCGGCGCCAGCACGCGCAGCGTCTCGACCCACACGCGGCGCAGCATGGCGAGATATTCATCCAAGCCGAGGTTGCGGTCGTATTCCTTGCCAACGTTGTAGGGTGGCGAAGTGACCATCAAATGCACGCAGCCGTCGGGCAGCTCGTGCATGTCCTCGCTGCTGTGCGGGAATATTTTGTCGGGTGCAGATTGGGGAAGCGGGTTCCCTGTCAGGTCGGCGGCCTGTTGGCTAGGTTGGTCCGCGTATAGGGCGCTTTTGTAAAACGCGCTGGCGTCATGGCTTATGCGCCCAGCAGCCCCGAAGGCGGAACTGCGAGTGCCTTTGCGCGCTTTGACAGCCTTCCTGGCGGGCATGCCTTCACTGTAACCTAAACCGCGCGCCGCGGCAATGTGCTAGTTCGGCCAGACGGCGCCGGCGCGCACGATGGCGCCCGCGGGCACCTCGCCTTTAACGGTGGCGCCATTGCCCACGCGGGCTCCGGCACCGATGCGCACGTTCAAGTTGACGGTCACGCCCATGCCAATAAGAGTGCCTTCACCTACTTGCACACCGCCGGCCAGGATCGCGCCGGGGGCCAGGTTCACATAATCTTCCAAGATGCAATCGTGAGAGACGATGGCGCTCGTGTTGACGATGCAGCCTAATCCGATTTGGGCATCCGACCCTACATAAGCATGCGGGAAGACTTGCACGCCTGCAGCCATTACCACGCTGGGTTCCACAACCGCGCTGGGATGGATCAGCGTGGGGAAGTCGAAGCCAGCGGCTTGTAATTTCTCAAAGACCAGGATGCGGCTGCTCATGGCGCCAATGCCGCCGACGGCATTCACCGCCTGCAAACAGCCGGCTTCCAGCACGGCGGCCAGGACGCTCTCGCCGCCCAGCACGGGCGCAGTGAGAACTTCGTCGCCGGGCTCTTTGCCATCATCGACGACGCCGACGAGGACGTAGCCGCCAACGGCTTGCAAAAGCTCGAGGACCGCCTTGCCGTGCCCGCCGCCGCCGTACACAATGATGGCGTTGGATTCGCGCGCCTGCATGGGGATCTTGATTGCTTCGGCTGGCTTCGATGCGCTAATTGCTTTACGTACCTGTTCCTCGGTGATGATGGGGCCAATGGGTAACGAGGCCAAGTCCAGTTTTTGTTTTTGAGCTAATAAGAGAGCAGGCTGAGTGATGCGCAACCCTTCGGGTATACCAACGCCCGTGGAGGATGTCTTCTTGGATTTGGGTGGCTTCCAATTCTTAGTATCTGCCAAGTAGCAAAAAATAGCGCCGGACTTTAGTTGCTCCCCTTTCTTCGCAATCATTCCGGCCACGTAGCCCGCCTTTTCTGCGGTTAGCTCGAAGGTGGACTTCGTCGTTTCCAAGGTGGCCAGCAAGGCCCCTGCGTCCACCTTTTGGCCGGACTTCACGTGCAATGCCACCAGGCGCGCTTCGTTTTCGTTGGGGTTGATCAGCGGAACGGTGACCGGGGTGGCCGCGCTCATGCCGGCGGTTATACCATCCTTTGCGCAGCGTCCACGATATCCTGCACGCTTGGCAGCGCAGCGTCCTCTAGAGGAGCTGAGGCAGGGATGGGCTTGTCGGCGGCGGCGACACGTCGGGCGGCCTTCAATTGCCCGGGAAAGACCTGGGCGGCGCGGGCCAGTACCTCGGCGCCCCAGCCGAGCGTATAGGTTCCCTCTTCGATGGCTAATAGGCGGGACGTACGTTGTATCGAGTGGTGCAAAACCACCTCGAGCGCGCCTTGCGGCCCAAAGGGGGAGAGTTGGCTGGGGACCACCAATTCGC
Organism: Anaerolineales bacterium; assembly: GCA_040882365.1. Classification (GTDB taxonomy): domain Bacteria; phylum Chloroflexota; class Anaerolineae; order Anaerolineales; family UBA11579; genus JAMCZK01. Next base: position 4,198 of record JBBEBI010000035.1, on the reverse strand, counting down.
AGAAAAGTTCAGATTCGAAGGCGAGCCGCAGCATGGCTTGGCGGGCCAACTCGGCCATGTAGCCATAAGCGGTGAGGGTAAGTAAGGGACTAGGCGCGCCCCTTAGGCGCAGGGTGTGGGTGGGGGCATAATTGCCTTCGGGGGTGTGCATCTCGACCTCGAAATCCTTGAGGGCCTTGTTATCCAGTACCGGCTGCAAATACAGAACCTTGTTCTCGATGAAGAGAACAGGACCTGTATCCTCCAGGATGGCTTTGCGCAGCAACTCTCCCGGGTCGGCCAGGTTGTTGGCCGCCAGGGTGCGCAATCCGGGCAGGCCGAGGTATAGCTTCTCCAGCGTTTGGCTGTGGGTGGGCCCGTAGCCGCGGCGCCCACCCATGGGCGTGCGAATGACCAGCGGCATTTCAACCTGCTCGTTGTACATGCCCGGAAATTTAGCGATGCTGTTGATGAGTTGGTCAGCGATAAGGGCGCTGAAATCGCCGAACATGATCTCGACCACCGGCCGCAGGCCGCGCAGAGCCATGCCGGCGCCGATGCCGGCGATGGCGGCTTCGGAAACTGGGCTCGTGCCCACGCGGCCTGGATATTTTGAGGACAAGCCTTTGCTAACTTTGAAGGCGCCGCTATACGGGTCAAGTATGTCTTCGCCGATGAAGTAGACGCGAGGGTCTTGGGCAAAGGCCTGGTGCAGGCCGCGGTTGAGCGATTCGAGTACGGTAGGCATATTACGGAGTGGGTAGCGGGTCGGCCTGGGCTTGCTTGAGGGCGGCCGCAACTTCCACCTTCACCTCAGCTTCGATGTTGCGGATCTGTTTCGCAGTGAGGCGCGCGCCATGGATCTTCAGCGGATCGCGTCTGGAGCGCAGCTTGGCCATAGTTTTCTCATTGCGGGTGTCGTCGCCCTTGGAGTGGGGGCCAAAGCGCACGGTATTCAAAATGAGCGCGCGCGGGCCGCCATTCTTGCGCAACGTGTTCATCTCCTCACCGGCTACGCTGCTGGTTTCCTGAACATCGCTTGTATCCAGAGCGCGGACCGGAATGCCGAAGGCTGCAAAGCGGGTGGGTATATCGCCAGCCAGCGCCAACTCGATGGGAGTGGTCTGAGCGATGTGATTGTTCTCCAGGACGAAGAGAATAGGCGCTTTCCATAAGGAGGCGATGTTGAGGCTTTCGTACACCACACCTTCGCCAAGCGCCCCATCGCCCAGGAAGATGACTGTGGTGGCTTTGCTGCCCTTGGCCTTCTCGGCCAAGGCGGCGCCTACCGCCACTGGCGCGGTGCTGCCTAGCACGCCGTTGGAGTAGAAATCCTTCCAATGCAGATGCTGCGAACCGCCCAGGCCGCCGCAAACACCGGTGGCTTTGCCCATCAGCTCGGCGAACAAGGCGCGCAAGTCGCCGCCGTAAGCAATAAAGTGGCCATGGCAGCGATGATTGCTGAACACGAGGTCGCCCTTTTTCAAGTGCGACAACACGCCGACGGCGTTGGCCTCCTGCCCTAGATATGTATGAGTGGTGCCGTAAAAGATACCCTTGGGAAACGCATCCAACACGGTTTGTTCGAAATGCCGGATGCGGCAGAGTTGCCGGTAGAGCCCGGCATCGTCCAGCATGGCGGGCATTATAATCGCCGCCCTTTGGCGGGTTTTGGACTGCCCATGAATTCCATGGCGGTGGCGTTCCCGATCTGGTTGATGCCCTCGCGCCGAAATACCTTTAGCGGCGTGAGCAACAAAATCCTGAGATCCAACCACAAAGACCAATGGTCCACATACCAAACATCCAGCGCAAATTTATCTTCCCAGGATACGTTGTTGCGCCCGTTGATCTGTGCCCATCCCGTCATGCCGGGTGGAGCCAACATGCGGCGGGCCTGTTCGGGCGTGTAGCGGTCCAGGTATTGCATCAACAAGGGCCGCGGCCCCACCAGGCTCATTTCGCCGCGCAGCACGTTGTACAACTCCGGCAATTCATCCAAGCTCAACGCGCGTAAGAAGCGACCGAAGGCGGTCAAGCGTTCGGCATCTGGCCGCGGCTTGCCGTCTTGGCTGTGTTCTTCCTTCATGGTGCGAAACTTGTAGAGTGTGAAGGGCAGGCCGCGATAGCCCGGCCGCCGTTGGCAGAAAAGCACGGGCGTGCCGTGGAACAAGCGTACCAAGAGAGCAATGAGCGCCATGACGGGCAGCGCGATAATCGCGCCGATGGCGGTCAACGTGAGATCGAGGATACGCTTGGAACGGGGGATCCCTTTCAGAAGGGGAGAATCCGGCACGCTGTGGATTCTATCAAACGCAGTTTGCGGGAGGCGGACTAGGCGGCTGCGAACATCTTCGCCAGGGCTTTAGCATAAATGCCCTTGGCGCGCTCGCGGCCGTCCTTAAAATGACGCACGAAATATTCCATCATCACCCCCGAATTGATCTCCAAGACTTGGTGTCCACCGTCAGAGTGCACGATGTCTACAGATGCGAAGCGGATATTGACGGCTTCCTGCGCCCGCCGCGCCATCTCCACCAATTGGTCGTAGAGCGGTCCTTCCTCTACGAATTGCGGGGCGGAGCCTTCACCCAGGTTGTGCTTCCAACCGATGACGATCTCCTGGCCGTGCTCCGGCACCTGGCGCAGCTCGCCGCGGTGCTGCTCGATGGCTTGCCCCGCCAATTCCTGGGAAAGCTGCCCGTTGAGATGCAACTTCTCGATCAGTTCCAATACGCTGGACTTCCCATCGCCCACCACATGGGGCCGGCGCTTAGTGTACAAAAGTTCGCAAACGCCATCCAGCATGACGGCGCGGTATTCCTGATCGATCTCGATATAGGGAGAAAGGCAGATGGCACGGTGGAGTTCGAACAACGCGATCACTGTCTGCTCGAGTTCGGCTTGGTTGTCGACGCGAGACACATCCTCACCGCCGGTGCCGTTGTTCGGCTTGCATACCAGCGGGTAGCCGACTTTCTCGGCATAGGCCATCATGGCTGGCCAATTGCCTTCGGCGGATACGTAGCCCGAGAGCCGGGGATGCAGGAACAAACGATGCTCGACATGCGGGAGATCCACATACGCCATGAGGTCGGATACGGCGGCCTTGTCTCCGGCGATCAGTTGGGCCCCGGCGCTGTTGAGCTCGAAGTTGTAGCCGAAGACATGGCGGACGCGCCCCCCTTTTTCCAGCCGCAGGATCCAATCGTGGGAGAAGCTGGCTAGCGCAAATCCCTGCTCGACGGCGATTTCTCTGATGAGGCCTGGAAGGATACGGTCCTGGTTAGCAAGCATGGCGTTATTGTAACGGGCAAGTTGCGAAAAACAAAAGCCCGCCGATCGGCGGGCTTTTGTGGCTATTTTGTGTCACGCCTAATGCGCGGTCCCCATTTGGCGGATGACCATGACTACCTTGCCTTGCACACGCACCGAACGCGGATTGTCCACAAAGATCGGCTGCATGGTGGGGTTGGCGGGCTGCAGGCGGACGCGGCCATTCTCTTTGTAAAAATACTTGAGGGTGGTCTCGTCGCGATCGTTGAGCCAAACGGCGACCATTTCGCCGTTGCGGGCCTCCTGGGCGCGCTTCATCACCACAATGTCGCCGTCGTTCACCATAGCGTCCACCATGGAGTCGCCTTGAACTTCGAGGGCAAAGAGGTCTTCGACTTTGTCACCGGGTGCCAGCAGGCTGCGGGCGATCTCAACACCGCTTTCAGGGTCGTAGTAACCGAAGTCGGAGCCGGGTACGGGCATGGGCTGGCCGGCCACGATGCGGCCGATAACGGGCACGCGGATCAGGTCCTCGATGACGTTGCGCACAGAATGGGCGGCATCGGCCAGCTGGCCGGAAAGGGTCTTCACTAAACGGACCCCGCGGGAGATCTTGCGGTCGCGTTCGATGTAGCCTTCTTCTTCCAGCTGATTTAGGTAGTAGTTGACCACCGAGGTGGAAGAGATGCCGGTTTTCTTACCGATCTCGCGGATGGAAGGGGGATAGCCGGATTGGGCCTGGTAGCTCTCTAGAACTTCCAAGATCTTCTTGTGGCGCTCGCTCAAACCCTTGCGCCGTTTGGCCATCATCATAGCCGCTCTCCTTGGGCAGAAATTTCGTTCATTTGTGCTAAGACTATACACGAACATCCGTTCTGCGTCAAGCGGGTGATCTGTACACTTAGAAATGTCACACCTCCGTGAGAGACTATGGAGATGCGAC
>JBBEBI010000034.1:0-21088 GCA_040882365.1 Anaerolineales bacterium | reverse complement strand
CCGTGAAGGCGGCCTGACCGTGGGCGCCGGCGTCATCACCAAGATCTTGGAATAGCATGGCGACCCCCAAGCAGAAGATCCGCATTCGTCTCAAAGCCTACGATCATCGCGTGATCGATCAGTCGGCCAAGCGCATCGTGGAGACGGCCGAACGAACAGGAGCCCGCGTAGTGGGGCCGGTACCGTTGCCTACTAAACGCGAGATGTTCACGGTGCGGCGTTCGGCCTTCATCGACAAGGACTCGCAGGAACATTTCGAGATCCGCACGCATAACCGCATCATCGACGTGCTGGACCCGGATTCGAAGACCATCGATATGCTGATGCGCCTGAACCTCCCGGCCGGCGTCGACATCGAGATCAAGATCTAAACCGTCGACCCGACGGTACTGGACGAAGCGGCAACTGTTTGGTATAGTTCGGGGCTTTGCTAAGCAAAGCCATTAACAATCAACGCAGCCTCGGCTGCCGGGGCGGCGCAAGAATCTGGCTTATGGAAGGTTAAAAACCTTCCGGCGCTAGATTGACTGTGCCGCAGCGGGATGATGCGGTCTAGCCCAGACCGACAGTCCCCACCAAGAGTAAGGAGAAATTGAGGATGTTCAAAGGGCTTATTGGCAAGAAAATCGGTATGACCCAGATTTTCGACGAGCAAGGCCGCGCGGTGCCTGTTACTCTCATCGAAGCTGGGCCTTGCTTTGTCACCCAGATCCGGACGCAGAAAGACGAAGGCTATAGTGCGGTGCAGCTTGGCTTCGGCGGTAGCAAAGCCAAGCACCTGAGCGGTGGAGAACGCGGCCATCTGAACCGCGCCAAGGCGCCTTTGCTGCGCTACCTGCGCGAGTTCCGCCTGAAGCAGCCCGAGGTCAAGGAAGGGGACACAGTGACGGTGCAGAACTTCGCGGTCGGGGACCGCGTCGACATCATCGGAACGAGCAAGGGCAAAGGCTTTGCCGGCGGCGTCAAGCGCCACCATTTCGGCGGCGGCCCGATCACTCACGGGCAGTCTGACCGCCAGCGCGCTCCCGGCGCTATCGGAGCCAACACCTTTCCTGGCCACGTGTTCAAGGGCCAGCGGATGGCAGGCCACATGGGCATGCAGCAAGTGACGGCGATGAACCTGAAGGTAGTGCTGGTGAACACCGAGAAAAATATCCTCGGTGTGCACGGGGCAGTGGCAGGCGGCAAGGGCTCCATCGTCAGCATCCGGGAGGCCCGCAAGGCTTAACGGCTGCGGAGATTGATATGAAACTCGACGTTTACGACATCCAGGGCAAGAAGCTCGACAAGCAGGCGGATTTGCCTGCCAAGGTCTTTGAAGCCCCTATCGATAATGACCTGATGCATCAGGCTTACACGCGCCAGATGGCCAATGCGCGCTTGGGCACACACAAAACAAAGACCCGCTCGGAAGTGAGCGGTGGCGGCAAGAAACCTTGGCGGCAGAAGGGTACCGGAAATGCCCGCCAGGGTTCCATCCGTGCGCCGCAGTGGGTAGGCGGCGGCAAAGTGCACACGCCGCGGCCGCGCGATTACAGCCAGGATATGCCGCAGAAGATGCGCCAGGCGGCACTGCGTTCGGCGCTGTCTGCCAAGGCGGCCGGCAAGGAAATCGTGCTGGTGGATGCCTTTGGCCTCAGCGAGCCGAAGACGAAGCTGGTGGTGCAGGCCTTGAGCAAACTAGTGGGCGAAGGCACCGCGTTGTTGGTTTTGCCCGCCAAAGACGATAACTATGCCAAGGTGCAACGTGCCGGGCGTAATTTGCCCGTATTCAAGGCACTGCTGGCCAACTATGTAAACGTGCGCGACGTCCTCACGTACGACAAGCTGATCCTTCCATTGGATTCGATCAAAGCCATTGAAAGCTTTTTGGGATAACGGGATTATTGAGATGACTACTGTTTACGACATTTTGCGCAGGCCGCTGATCACAGAGAAGGCCAACTTCCAGAACACCAAGCTGCACCAGGTGGCGTTTGAAGTGGCCCCCGGCGCCAGCAAGGCCATGATCAAGGATGCAGTGGAATTTCTATTTGAGGTCAAAGTCCAGCGCATCAATGTGCTCAATGTGCCGCCCAAGCGCACACGCTCCTGGCAAAACCGCCGGACGCGTTTGCGCCGCTCGGGCTATCGAAAAGCCATCGTCACCCTGGCCCCCGGCCAGACGGTGGACATCTTTGAAGGTGTGAAGTAATGGCCGTTAAATCGTACAAGCCTACGACCCCTGGCCGCAGAGGCGCCATGGGGCATAGTTTTGAGGAGATCACCAAATCCACTCCGGAGCGTGCTTTGCTGGCGAAAAAGACCAGCAAGGGCGGCCGCAATTTCCGCGGCAAGGTCACCGTGCGGCATCGCGGCGGCGGCCATGCCCAACGCACGCGCATCGTGGATTTCCGCCGCGACAAGTTCGAGGTTCCGGCCACGGTGGCGGGCATCGAATATGACCCCGGGCGTACCGCCTACTTGGCGTTGCTGCATTATGCTGATGGCGAGAAGCGTTATATCCTGGCGCCGCTAGGGCTGCGGGTCGGAGATAAAGTGATCTCGGGACCGACTGCCGAGATCCAATTGGGAAATGCCATGCCGCTGGCGAACATACCGCCCGGCACGATCATTCACAACATTGAGATCAAGGAGGGCAAGGGCGGCCAGATGGTCCGCTCCGCAGGGGGATCGGCGCAGCTGAATGCCAAAGAGGGCGAGTTCGCCCAGATCCGATTGCCTTCCGGCGAAATCCGGCTGATCCGCCAAACCTGCTATGCCACCATCGGACAGCTGGGCAACGTGGATCACGGCAATGTGAAGCTGGGCAAGGCCGGCCGCAAGCGCCATATGGGCATCCGGCCCACGGTGCGCGGCTCGGCGATGAGCCCGCGCGACCATCCACACGGCGGCGGCGAAGGCCGCCAGCCGGTGGGTATGCCTAGCCCCAAGAGCCCGTGGGGCAAACCCACACTGGGTAAGAAGACACGCCTCAATAAGGCAACCGAAAAGTACATCCTGCGCCACCGCGGCAAGAAGCGCCGCTAACCAGGAAAAGGAACTGTTATGGGACGATCGCTAAAAAAGGGTCCCTTCGTTGACCCGAAATTATTGAAGAAGATCGAGGCGATGAACGCGCGCAACGAGAAGACGGTCATCCGCACCTGGAGCCGCGCCAGCCAGATCTTCCCACAGATGGTGGGCCACACAGTGGCAGTGCACGATGGGCGCCGGCACGTGCCCATCTATGTCACAGAGAACATGGTGGGGCACCGCCTGGGAGAATTCGCACCCACGCGCACCTTCCGCGGGCACGTGAGCGAAAAGAAAGCCGAGATCGGTGCGACCGGCGAGGCCCCCGCCCCAGCGGCTGAGGAATAGGCATGGCACACGATATTCGCGCCAAAGCCAGCAACGTCTCCGTCTCCGCCCAGAAGATGCGCCTGATCATCGATATGGTGCGCGGCAAAGGCGCGGCGGAGGCGCTCAATATTCTGAAGTTCGAGCCCAGCAAGGCCGCCGAGCCGCTGTCCAAGTTGGTGGCTTCCGCCGTGGCAAACGCCGAGAACAACATGGGCGTGAGCCGCGAGCACCTGTATGTGCACAAAATCACGGCCGATGAAGGCCGGACGCGCAAGTGGCGCCGCTTCGGCGCCCGTGGGCGCTTCAAACCATGGCTGCGGCGGGCCGCGCATATCACTGTAGTGTTGCGCGAACGCGAAGGCGCCGTGGCCACCGAACCGGCAAAGGCGAAGTAGGAGAATTATGGGTCGAAAAGTACATCCGATAGGTTTTCGTCTCGGGATCAACAAGACCTGGGACGGCCGCTGGTACGCCGAAGGCAAGGACTATCTTGGCCGCTTGCACCAGGATTTCGCTATCCGCACCCTGGTGAACAAGATGGCGCCGCGGGCCGGCATCTCCAAGATCGAGGTGGAGCGCTTTCCGGGAAATGTGCGCATCATGGTGCACACGGCCAAGCCGGGCATCCTAATCGGCAAAAAGGGCGAGACGGTGAAAGAAGTCCGCAAGTCACTCGAAGCCCTGGTCGGCATGAAGATTGAGTTGGACATCAAAGAGATCAAAGACCCAGACCTGGACGCGCAATTGGTAGCGGTGAACATAGCCGACCAGTTGGAACGGCGCATCAGCTACCGCCGAGCCCTCAACCGCGCCGTGGAGCAAACTATGCGCGCCGGCGCGCAGGGCGTGAAGGTGGAAGTGGCCGGCCGCCTGGGCGGCTCGGACATGTCTCGCCGGGTGTGGCAGCGCGAAGGCCGAGTGCCTTTGCACACCCTGCGGGCAGATATCGATTATGCATTGGCCGAGGCCAATACACAGTACAGCGCCATCGGCGTGAAAGTATGGATCTATCGCGGCGAAACCCAGCCTGAGGCTGAGGCGGAACCAGAAAAAAGCGAAGGCGTGTACGTTAGTGAATAAGAAGAAGCCAGAGCAGGACTAAATTATGTTGATGCCGAAGAATTTCAAGTTTCCCAAGATGCACCGCGGCCGCATGACCGGTAAGGCCCTGCGCGGCGCTGACCTGCACTATGGTGAATTTGGCTTGCAGGCCCTGGACCCGGGTTGGGTCTCGGCCCGCCAGTTGGAGGCCGCCCGCCGCGCCATCGTGCGCGAGGCGCGCCGACGGGGCAAAGTGTGGATCCGCGTGTTCCCGGACAAGCCGATCACCAAGCGCGCCGCTGAAACCCGCATGGGCAAAGGCAAGGGCAGCGTGGAGTTCTACGCGGCCGTGATTAAGCCCGGGCGCATCTTGTTCGAGGTGGCCGGTATGCCGGACGACGTGGCCCACAAGGCGCTGATGCTGGCCAAGCACAAGTTGTCGGTGCGCACCAAGATCATTAAGCGCACAGAATTTTTGAGCGAATAAGCGATGAAAAAAGACGAAATCCGCAAACTGTCGGTCGAGAAACTGGTCGCTGAGATTGACGATGCCCGCGAAAAGCTGATGCGCATGCGTTTCCAGATCGCCACCGGCGAGCTTAAGGACCAGAATCAGCCGCGCCTGGCCCGGCGGGAGGTCGCCCGTATGTTGACCATCCTGCGGGAAAAGCGCGCCGAGCAAAAGACGGAAGGTGAAGCATGAACAAGCGCCGCCAGATCGAGGGCCTAGTCACGGCCAGCAAGATGCAGAAGACCGTGGTGGTGCGCACCCGGCAGAGCTTTCGCCATCCTTTGTATGGCAAGGTGGTCGAGTCCCAGCATAAGCTGGTGGCACACGACGAGTTGGGGGCCAAGGTGGGAGACCGCGTGCGCGTAGTGGAAAGCCGCCCGATCTCCAAGACCAAGCGCTGGGTTGTGGTCGAGATCCTGAGCCACAAAGAACAGGAAGAGGTCGTGTAATGATCCAGCAAGAGTCCCGGCTGAGAGTGGCCGATAACACCGGCGCCCGCGAGATCCTGGTCATCCAGGTCATGGGCGGTACAGGCCGCCGCTATGGAGACGTGGGCGACATCGTCACCGCCACAGTGAAGAGCGCCATCCCACAGGGCACGGTGAAGAAGAGCGAAATCGTGCGCGCCGTGGTGGTGCGAGTGGCCAAGGAATGGCGCCGCGAGGATGGCTCGTACATCCGCTTCGACGACAACGCGGCGGTGATCCTGGAAGGCAACACGACGACGCCGCGGGGCACGCGCATCTTTGGCCCTGTGGCGCGCGAACTACGCGACAAGGGCTTCATGCGCATCGTGTCGCTGGCGCCAGAAGTGCTATAGGAGAATGATAGTGAAGCAAAAGATTCGCAAAGGTGACACCGTGGAAATAGTCACCGGCAAAGAGATCGACAAAGGCAAGCGCGGCGAAGTGATCAAAGTGCTGCCTAAGAAGGCCCAGGTAGTGGTGCAGAAGCTCAACCTGCGCAAGAAGCACCAACGCGCCGTGCAGACGCAGGGCCGGCAGCTGAACCCCGGCATCATCGAGTTCGAGGCTCCGCTGCACGTTTCGAATGTGATGCTGGTGTGCCCGAAGTGCGGCAAGGCGGCGCGCGTGGGCTTCAGCCACGCCGAGGACGGCAGCCACCGGGTTTGCAAAAATTGCGGCAAACAGATCGACTAGCCGCTGGAGTAAGTGAATGGCTCATTATTTGAAGCAACGCTATCAAAAGGAAATTGTCCCCGCCCTGCAGAAAAACCTGGGCCTGGGCAACGTGATGGAAGTGCCGTGCCTGCAGAAGATCGTTCTCAACATCGGCATCGGCAAGGCGCAGGGCGAAGCCAAGGTGTTGGACGGCGCAGTCGAGGATCTGACCGCTATCTCCGGCCAGAAACCTGTGGTCACCAAGGCGCGCAAGAGCATCGCCAACTTCAAATTGCGCGAAGGGCAATCCATCGGCGTGAAGGTAACGCTGCGCGGCGAGCGCATGTGGGCGTTCTACGATCGCCTGGTGAACATGGCCCTGCCGCGGGTGCGTGACTTTCGCGGCGTATCCCCCAACGCTTTTGACGGCCGCGGCAATTACACGCTAGGTTTCAACGAGCAATTGATATTCCCGGAGATCCAGTACGACAGCATCGAACAGGTGCGCGGGTTGGAAGTGACCATCGTCACCACGGCGCGCAACGATGAGGGCGGCCGAGCTCTGCTGCAAATGCTGGGGATGCCGTTCAGGAGAGAAGGTTAATCATGGCAAAGAAATCCATTGTCATTCGCGAAAGCCGGCGCAAATATCCCAACCGGGTACGCAACCGCTGCAAGGTGTGCGGCCGGCCGCGCGGCTATATGCGCCGCTTTGGCTTGTGCCGTATCTGCTTCCGCGAACTTGCCCTCGATGGCAAAATCCCCGGCGTGGTGAAGGCGTCCTGGTAGGCGCTGAGGAGCATGTATGTCCGTAAATGATCCAATTGCTGATCTGCTGAACCGCCTCCGCAATGCCGTGATGGCGGGGCACACCAAAGTGGCGATGCCCAGTTCGAAACTCAAGGCGGGCATCGCCGGCATCCTCCAAGAAGAAGGCTTCATCGAAAGCTTCGAAGTGGTGGAGGATGACCTCACCGGTTTCAAAGTGCTGCGGATGTCCCTGAAGTACATCGGCGACCGGCGCACACGCCGCTCGGTGATCTCTGGCATCGAACGCGTTAGCTCGCCGGGGCGCCGCGTGTACGCCAAGCGCAGCGAGATCCCCTGGGTGCTTTCCGGCCTGGGCATTGCCATCCTGTCCACTCCCAAAGGTGTGATGAGCGGCCGCAAGGCACGTCAGCTTGGGGTGGGCGGTGAAATTCTGTGTAAGGTCTGGTAGCCCGCTGCCTAACGCAGCTGCTACCCCTTTGGAGGTTTGAGTGTCTCGAGTTGGACGAATGCTGATCGATATCCCTTCCGGAGTGGAGGTGGAAATCAACGGCTCTTCCGTAAGAGTAAAAGGTCCTAAGGGCGAACTTTCGCACACCTTCCCCGCGGCCATTAGCTTTAAGCGGGAAGGGAACACCCTGCACGTGGAACGCCATTCCGAAGAGAAATTCGAGCGGACCCTGCACGGCACCGCCCGCGCTCTGGTGCATAACATGGTAGTCGGCACCAGCCAGGGTTTTTCCAAGACCCTGGAAGTGCAGGGCGTCGGCTATCGCGCCGAGATAAAGGGCAAAACCCTGGTGCTGCACGTTGGATATTCACACCCCGTGGAAGTGGAACCCCCGGCGGGGATCGGCTTTGCCCTGGGGGAAAAGGGCGAGATCATCGTGAGTGGCTACGATAAGCAACAGGTCGGCGAGACTGCCGCCGGAATCCGCAAGGTGCGCCCGCCTGAACCGTTCAAAGGCAAAGGCATCCGCTATGCCGGCGAGTACGTGCGCCACAAGGCGGGCAAGGCCGGCAAGGCAGCTGTGGCCTAGTAAGGAAGAGGATGGCAAAGAAAACACGAAGTTCGGCGCGGCAGAAACGACACCTGCGCGTACGCAGCAAAGTACGAGGAAGCGCGGGGCGCCCGCGCCTCAACGTATATCGCAGCCTGGTCGGCATTTATGCCCAGCTGATCGACGATGGAGTTGGGCATACGCTGGCCTCGGTCTCGAGCATCGACGGCGAATTGCGCAAAGAGTTGAAGGGTAAGAACAAGACCGAGCAGGCGCGGCTGGTGGGCCAGGCCATGGGCAAACGCGCCCAGGCCAAAGGCATCAAGAAGGTGGTTCTGGACCGCGGCGGTTTCCGTTATGCAGGCCGGGTGAAGGCCTTCGCCGAGGGTGCCCGCAAAGAAGGCTTGGAATTCTAGGAGTTATTGATGGCTGATAAACCGCAACGAAAAGAACGAACACAGCGCAAGGAGTTCAAGGGCGGGGACTTTGAGCGCGAGTTTGAGGAGAAGACGATCGAGATCCGCCGCGTGGCCAAAGTGGTCAAAGGCGGGCGCCGTTTTGCATTCCGCGTGACGGTGATCGTTGGCGACCGCGGCGGCCAGGTGGGCGCCGGGGTGGGCAAGGCCAACACTGTGCCCGATGCGATTAAGAAGGCCTCCACGCGGGCGCGCAAGAACATGCGCCGCATGAACCTGTATTTCAGCACCATCCCGCACCAGGTCGTCGGCCGCGTGGGCGGTTCGGAAGTCATGCTCAAGCCAGCCTCGCCCGGCACCGGCGTTATCGCCGGCGGCGGCGTGCGAGCCGTGCTGCAGGCCGTGGGCGTGCAGGACATCCTCACGAAATCCATGGGCGCTTCCAATATCCTCAATGTTGTGTTTGCCACGCTGAACGCGCTGGATCAACTGAAATCTTTGGACGAGGCGGCAGCCATGCGCGGTAAGGACGTTACGCAACTGAAGCCGTTCTGGGATCGGAGCAAGAAGAATGGCAACTAAAAAAGCTTCGGGCAAGCAGATCAGGCTGACGCTGGTGCGCAGCGCCATTGGCTATAACAAGAGCCAAAAGGCGACCGTGCATGCGTTGGGCTTGCGCCGCCTGAACTATTCGGTCACGCGGGAGGATACCCCTGCGCTGCGCGGCATGATCAATAAGGTGAACCACCTGGTGAAAGTAGAAGAGGCTTAGTCATTATGAAGTTGCACGAACTCAAACCCAACGCGGGTAAAGTGAAGGTCCATCGCCGTGTGGGCCGCGGCACGGGCTCCGGCCGGGGCAAGACCTCCGGCCGCGGCACCAAGGGCCAGGGCGCGCGCACAGGCGGCGGGGCTGGGCTTTACCACCAGGGCGGCAACTTGCCGTTCTTTCGCCGGCTGCCATTCAAGCGCGGCTTCAATGTGCCGTTCCGCGAGACGCATAACGAGATCAACCTCGACCAGTTGGCCGGGTTCAAGGCCAACAGCGAGGTGAACCCCGAGTCACTGCAGAAGTCACGGCTGCTGCGCAACCCCGAAAACCCCATCGTTTTATTGGCGCGCGGTGAATTGAAGGCCGCACTGAAAATCCGCGTGCATCGAGCCAGCAAAGCCGCCATCGCCAAGGTCGAAAAGGCAGGCGGCATTGTGGAGATCATCAAGTAGGACATGGCCATTAGCCAGGAGAAGCAATGAGACGAAGCGCTTGGCGCTATTTGTGGACCGCCCCTGACTTGCGGCGGAAGCTGCTCATCACGTTCGGCATTTTGGTGCTGTACCGCCTGGTGTCCCACGTCCCTGTTCCAGGGGTAGACCGCGATCTCATTGCCCAGCTGATGGCTCAGGGATCTGGGGCGAGCACTCTGGTGGGGCTGATCGACCTCATGTCCGGCGGCACCTTGCTTAACTTCTCGGTGCTGGCCATGGGCGTGTATCCCTACATCACCGCCCAGATCATCCTGCAGCTCATCATGCCCATCATCCCGTCCCTGCAGCGCCGTATGGAAGAGGATCCGCGCGAAGGGCGCAAGTGGATGGAGCGCTGGACCTATTATTTGGCGGTTCCCATGGCGGCGCTCACCGCCATCGGCCAGATCAATATCTTCTCCGCTTTTGCGGGCGGGCAGGTGGTGCAAGGCTTCGGCTTCTTTGGCCCCAATGCCAACGTAATGGGTTCGATCGCCATCATCCTAAGCATGACGGCCGGCACTATGTTTGCCATCTGGCTGGGCGAGCTGATCTCGGAATTCGGCATCCGCAACCAGGGCCTATCGCTCATTATTTTCGCGGGCATCATTTCGCGCATTCCGAGCAACTTCATCACGCTGGTGAGTGAGAGCGTGGCAGGTTGGGTATCTCTGCTCTTCATTGCCGCCATCATGGTGGTTACGATCTTTGTGATCGTATACGTCCAGCAAGGCCGGCGCAATGTGCCGGTGATGTACCCTGGGCGCCGCATGGGCAACCGCATGTCGATGCCGGTGAAGGGTACCCTGCCGCTGATGGTGAACATGTCGGGCATGATCCCGCTGATCTTCGCCCAGGCCATCCTGCAACTCCCCTCCATTCTGGCCACGTTCTTCGCTAGCTCACAAACAGCATGGGTGGCCGGGATAGCCGGTTGGATGACGACCTTTTTCAACCCACAGGGCGGTTGGTATTGGTTGCTGTATTTCTTCATGGTCGTGGCTTTTTCCTTCTTCTACACCGACGTGCTGTTTGCCCAGCAGAACTACGGCGAGAACCTGAAGCGGGTGGGGGCGCAAATCCCTGGTGTAAGCCGCGGTGCGCCAACACAGAAATATCTGACCTCGGTGTTGCGGCGCATCACGCTGCCGGGCGCGCTATTCCTGGGCACCATCGCAGTGCTGCCATTCATAGTGACCAGCCTGCTTCCCTTCCTGCAAACCAGCTCGCAGGCCAGCTTGTTCCTGGTCAGCTCCTCGGGCTTGCTGATCGTCGTCGGCACCGTGCGCGAAACCTTCTTCAATATCGATGCCGAACTCAAGTTGCACGGCTATGAGGAGTCTCTGCTCGTGCGCTGAGCGCCCTGCTGCGAAGGCGGCTAGGAAAGCTGAGGCGGCATTGCCAACCTACGTTGTTTTGCTTGGCCCCCCTGGGGCCGGGAAAGGCACCCAGGCCGAAATCATCTCCGAAAAATTGGGCTTGGCCCACATTTCTTCCGGGGATATTTTTCGGGAGAACATTAAAAACCAAACAGAACTCGGCAAACTGGCTGAGGGCTACATGAACCGGGGCGACCTGGTTCCGGACGACGTGACAATTGCCATGATCCGCGAGCGCCTGGCGCGGCCAGATTGCACCGCCGGCGCATTGCTGGACGGATACCCGCGGACGCCTGCCCAGGCGCAAGCCCTGGATGGCATGCTCAAGGAATTTGGGGGCAAAGTCGACTGCGTCCCTTACATCAAGGTGCCCGAAGAGGAATTGATCCGCCGCCTTAGCGGACGCTGGGTGTGCCGAGCCCAGGGCCATGTGTATCACGAAGAGTTCAATGCGCCCAAGGAGCCAGGGGTATGCGATGTCGATGGCTCGGAGCTTTACCAGCGCGATGACGACAAACGCGAGACTGTGAAGCGCCGCATCCGCGTCTACTTCGAACAGACCGCGCCGCTCATTGAACATTACGGCAAAGCGGGTGTGCTGGCAGAAATAGACGGGGCGCGTCCCATCGAGGCGGTCACCGCGGAGCTGCTGGCGGCGCTGCCAGCAGCGATGCCGAAAGCAAAGGGCAACCAGTTGTGATGAGCTGGGATCGCAACATCGTGCTGAAAAGCGCGGCCGAGATCGAACTGATGAAGGTGGCCGGGCACATCAATGCGCTGGCCCTCGAAGAAGTTCGCAAGAACATCCGACCCGGAGTTACGACCGCGGCGTTGAACGACATCGCCGAGCAGGTCATTCGCGACCACGGCGCCACACCGGCCTTCCTGAACTACCCTGGGCCGTACCCGTATCCCGCCACCCTGAACACCAGTATCAATGAGGAGCTGGTGCACGGGCTGCCCAGCAAGAAGCGGGTGCTGCGCGAAGGCGACATCTTTTCGGTGGATTGCGGCACGGTATGGAAGGGGTTTGTGGGCGATTCCGCTTTTACCGTCGGGGTGGGCGCGATCAGCGCAGAAGCCCAAAAGCTGATTGATGTCACCCGGGAGGCGCTGCGCATCGGCATCGATAAGATGCGGGCCGGCAACCACATCGGCGACGTGTCGGCCGCCATCCAGCAGTGGGTGGAGGGCAATGGTTTCCATGTTCCTCGAGAGTATTCCGGGCACGGGGTAGGGCGGCAAATGCATGAGGGGCCGCAGGCGCCCAACTATGGCTCCCCTGGCCGCGGGCTGGTGTTGCGGCCGGGCAATACCATCGCCCTGGAGCCCATGGTGCTGGTGGGCACACACCGCACCCGGGTGCTGGCCGACCAGTGGACAGTGACCTCGGCGGATGGCTCGCTCACGGCGCATTACGAGCATACGTTGGCCGTGACGGATGGCGAGCCGCTGATCCTGACTCAGTAGGGATGGCTGCAGCAATTGTGTGGTCTGGACGAAAGAGAGAAACACAGATAGAATAGGTCGTTTGCCGCCAAGATGAGCGGCTGTTTGGAGAATTTGGAATGAAAGTAACCGCATCTATAAAGAAACGCTGCGCGCGCTGCAAGATCGTGAAGCGCAAGGGCAAGCTGTATGTGATTTGCAGCAACCCCAAGCACAAGCAGCGCCAAGGTTAGGAGAAAGTCCGAAAGACTATGGCTCGTATCGAAGGTGTCGACCTGCCGCGCGATAAGCGCGTTGAATACGGTCTGACTTACATATATGGCATCGGCCTCAAGACCTCTCAGGACATCTTGGCGCGGATGGGAGTGAACCCCGACACGCGCGTGAAGGACCTGACCGATGATGAAGTGACCAAACTGCGCGATTACATCACCAAAAACCTGAAGGTGGAAGGGGACCTGCGCAGAGAAGTGCAATTGAACATTAAGCGCCTGGTCGAGATCGGCAGTTATCGCGGCACGCGCCATCGCCGAGGGTTGCCGGTGCGCGGCCAGCGCACGCGCACCAATTCGCGCACGCGCAAGGGCCCAGCCAAGACCGTGGCCGGGCGCGGCCGCCGACGCGGCGCCACCAAGAAGTAACCGGAGAGCGAACTGAATGGCTAAAGAGAAGCAAGCAAAAGTAGCTGAAACCGAACCCAAAGACGCGACGGCGGAAACTCCCAAAGCGGAGAAGCCAGCCCGCGCACCGCGCGGTGCGAAGAAGACCGTAAAGCGCGTGGCGTTTGGGCAGATCCATATTTTCGCCACGTTCAACAACACCATTGTGACGGTGACGGACGACCAGGGGAACACGCTTTCCTGGGCCAGCGCCGGCCTGGTGGGCTTCAAGGGGTCGCGCAAGAGCACCCCATTCGCTTCCCGCCTGGCCACCGAGCGCGCCGTAAAGGCCGCATTGGATATGGGCATCCAGGAAGTCGAAATGTTCGTCAAGGGTCCCGGCCCCGGACGCGAGTCGGCGGTGCGCGCCGTGCAGAGCATGGGGTTGAGGGTTCGCTCCATTTCGGACATTACTCCGCTGCCACACAACGGCTGCCGTCCCCCTAAGCGCCGCAGAATTTAAGGAAGAGAGTTTCATGGCAAGACATACCAATCCAGTTTGCAGGCTGTGCCGCCGTGAGGGCGAGAAGCTATTCCTCAAGGGCGAGCGTTGCTTTTCCCCCAAGTGCGCCATTGAGCGCCGCAATTATCCTCCTGGTTTGCACGGGAAGGGCGCCGAGTGGCGCCGCTCGCGCGAATCGGATTTTGGCAAGCAGCTGCGCGCCAAGCAGAAAGCGCGCCGCGTGTACGGCATCTTCGAGCGCCAGTTCCGCCGCTATTTCCGCGAAGCGCTGAAGACGCGCGGTCTCACCGGCCTCACCATGCTGCAAATGCTCGAGTCGCGGCTGGACAATGTGATCTACCGCATGGGCTTCGCCAGCAGCCGCGCCCAGGCGCGACAACTGGTGAGCCACGGCCACTTCACTGTGAACGGGCGCGGCACGGATGTACCTTCCACATTGATCAGGCAAGGTGACGTGATCGAGATCCGCGAAGGCTCACGCGAGCGCAGCTTCTTCAAGACGCTGCCCGATTTTGCGCAAGGCCGGAATGCCCCGGATTGGATCGACCGCGACATCAAGAAACTCAGCGGAACAGTGAAGCGCCTGCCGGAGCGTGGAGAGATCGACGCCAACTTGAACGAGCAGTTGGTGGTGGAGTTCTATTCAAGATAGCCGGCACGCCGCGGCTATGTGTGATTGCTAACAAGTCCTCATTATCCAGCGTCGCCCTTTGCGGGCGGCGTTTGGGGAAGAAGGTCTAAGCTGTGATCGTATTAAGCAATATGGTTACTCCGCGAATCGAACGTGAAGCGGAGGCTCGCAATTATGGGAAGTACGCCATCAGCCCGCTGGAACGCGGCTATGGCAATACGCTGGGCAACGCCCTGCGGCGCGTGCTGCTGTCCTCGCTGGAAGGGGCGGCGGTCACCTCGATGCGCATCACCGACGTCCAGCACGAATACAGCCAGATCCCCGGCATCCGTGAGGATGTCATTCAGATCATGCTGCAGCTAAAGCAGCTTCGTCTGCGGCTGCATGAAGGCGATACCTCCCGCATGCACCTGGAGGTGCGCGGTGAGGGTGTCGTCACGGCCGCGGACATCATCGCCCCCGCAGAAATCGAAATCGTCAATCCGGACCTCTACCTGTTCACCTCCGACAGCAGCAAGACCAAACTGGAGGTGGAGCTCACGGTGGAACGCGGCCGCGGTTACTCCCCGGCCAACGACCGCAGCGGCAAGCTGCCCATCGGCGAACTGCCGGTGGACGCCATCTTTACCCCGGTGCGCCGCGTGAACTGGGAAGTGGACTACGCCCGCGTCGGCCAGGACACGAACTTCGACAAGCTGGTGATCGAAATCTGGACAGATGGCACAGTGCGCCCGGAAGCCGCCATGAGCACCTCGGCCGGTATCCTTATCGAGCACTTGCGCCACATCGCCGGCGTCACCGAGATCACCCTGGGGCCATCCCCCAAGGAAGAATTGGGCGACAGCGGCCTTTCCAGCGAAGTCTACGATACTCCTATAGAAAACCTCGACCTGTCGGTGCGCGTATTCAATTCATTGAAGCGCGCCGGCATTACCACGGTCGGCGAAGTCTTGGAACTTCTCGGCAAAGGCCAGGATGCCGTGATGTCCATCCGTAATTTCGGCGACAAGAGCCTGGACGAGCTGGTGGAGAAGATGCAGGAAAAAGGATATATGGAAGATGGTCAGCCGGCCGGGGAAGAGGCTGAGTAGCCATGCGCCATAAGATCGCCGGAAAGAAATTAAGCCGAGCCAAGGGGCCGCGCACTGCGCTGCGCAGGATTCTGGTCAAACAGCTCTTTGAGTTCGAGCGCATCCGCACCACGCGGGCCAAGGCCCAGGCCATCCGCGGCCAGGCCGAAAAGCTGATCACCTTGGCCAAGCGCGGCAACGCCGCCGAGGCTGCATCGGCCAAGGTTCACGCCCGCCGCCTGGTGGCCGCTCGCCTCAACGACGCCAAGGCGGTGAAGAAGCTGTTCGACGACATTGCCCCCCGCTATGCCGAGCGCAAAGGCGGCTACACGCGCCTGACCAAGCTGGGCCTGCGCGACGGCGACCGCGCCGAGCAAGTTTTGCTGGAACTCGTCGAGTAAATTGCGCTTTCGTCCATCGAGCATGGCGAGATGGATATTGTTCGTTACAAGTTAGTCCTCGCATACGACGGCACCGCCTTCAGCGGCATGCAGCGCCAGGCCAACGGCCGCAGTGTTCAGGCCGAAGTTGAGGCGGCGTTGCGCTCTTTGGGCTGGATGGGGAAGTCCATCCTGGCTGCCGGGCGCACGGACGCTGGTGTCCACGCCTGGGGGCAGGTGATCGCCTTCGACCTGGCCTGGAAGCACGGGGTGGAAGGGTTGCTCAACGCCCTGAACGCAAAGCTGCCGGCCGATGTGGCTGCCAGGCAAGCGAGTGTGGCCGCTAAGGATTTTCACCCGCGCTACGACGCCAAGGCGCGCCGCTACGAGTACCGCTTGTTTTTCGGGCCGCAGCGTGACCCTTTGCGAGAACGCTACGCCTGGCGGGTGTGGCCGCCGGTGAAGTTGAGCCGGCTGCAAGCCGCTGCCAAGAGCTTCCGCGGCGAGCACGATTTCGCCGCTTTCGGTTCGCCGCCGAAAAAAAGGGGTAGCACAGTGCGAAGAGTGCTGCAGGCGGCATGGCGGAGAACAAGTGAAGACGAATTCGTCTTCGCCGTAAGGGCCAATGCTTTTCTGTATCACATGGTGCGCCGCATGGTGGGCCTGCAGGTGAAGGTGGGGCAGGGCGCCGAGAATGAGCAAGCGGTGCGGGATGCGTTGAGTGTCCGGATGGGAATGGTAAGAGAATTGGCGCCGCCGCAAGGCCTCTGCCTGGTGGCGGTAGAATACTGAGGATTGAGAAGGATTGTGATGCAAAAAAGTTATTATCCAAAAGCCGGTGAGATCGCCGGCCAGTGGCACCATGTAGACGCCGACGGGAAGAATCTCGGCCGCCTGGCAACACGCATTGCGACCGTCTTACTGGGCAAGCATCGTCCCGATTATACGCCTGGAGTGGATCTGGGCGACTTCGTGGTCGTCACGAACTGCGAGAAGGTAGCTGTTACCGGGACCAAGATGATCGACAAGACCTATTACCGCCACAGTGGTTACCCCGGCGGCCTAAAGGAAACCACGCTGCGCCGCATGCTCGATACGCATCCGGAGCGCGTGATCGAAGCCGCGGTGTGGGGCATGCTGCCAAAGAATAAACTAGGCCGCCAGTTGATCAAAAAACTCAAGGCTTATGCCGGGCCGGATCATCCGCATGGCCCGCAAAAACCGCAGCCCCTGGCGATGAAGTAAGGATCGAGGAGTAATTCATGGCAGAACAATTTTACGAAGGGGTCGGCCGCCGCAAAACGAGCACGGCGCGTGTGCGCGTCATGTCCGGCGCCGGCGCCTTTATGGTGAACGGCAAGCCCCTGAAAGAGTATTTTCCCCGTGTGGGGGATTCTGAGGCGATCATGACCGTGCTTGGCGACGCTTCGGCTGCCGGCACGGTGGACGTGAGCGTAACCGTGCGCGGCGGGGGCCGCACCGGGCAAACCGGCGCCGTGCGCATGGGCCTGGCCCGCGCCCTGGTTTCGATGAACCCCGATTGGCACAGCCCCATGGCCAAGAATAACCACCTGCGCCGAGATGCGCGGGCCAAGGAACGCAAGAAGCCCGGCCTCAAGCGTGCCCGCAAAGCGCCGACCTACACCAAGCGCTAAAGCCCACAAGAAACCGCAGGGACTTCCTGCGGTTTTTTTATCCACCTGGCACTGCTATTACGTCCTTTATACTTGCCTCGAATGCAAGGAGCCCTATGCCCGCAACCCCCGGAATTACACTGCTCGGCCTCGGCCCGGGAAACCCGGAACAGCTAACGCGTGAGGCCTGGGATTTATTGAACAGCGCCGGCGAGATCTTCGTGCGCACCAGCCAGCATCCGGTTGTGGCTGCCTTCCCCCAGAGCCTGACGGTGCACAGCTTCGATGACCTCTACGAAAGCGAACAAGATATAGAGACGGTTTATCAGAAGATCATTGCCCGCGTGTTGGAACTGGGCGAGCGGCCGCGCGGCGTGGTCTACGGGGTGCCGGGCCACCCCTTCATGGCCGAGGCCACCGCGCCCGAGATCGCCCGCCGCGCCGTGGAAGCTGGCATTCCCGTGCGCGTGGTGCAAGGTCTCGGCTTCGTGGAACCTGTGCTGGCTGCAGTGGGCGCCGACCTGCTGCCGCAGACGGTCATCGTGGATGCGCTGGATTTGGTTACGCAGCATCATCCGCTCTTCCCGCCGCACGCGCCGGCACTGGTGGCCCAACTTCACTCGCAGTTTACTGCGAGTGAAGTAAAGATCACGCTGATGGCGCAATATCCTGATGAACACGGTGTGCAATTGGTGCATGCTGCCGGCACACCTGAAGAAACCGTAGAGGCTTTGCCCCTGCATGAGATCGACCAGAGCCAGCACATTGGCGACCTGACCGCGCTGTACGTGCCCGCGCTGGGCGAGCACACGGCGTTCGAGGAATTCCAGGAGCTCATCGCCCACCTGCGCGCACCCGAAGGCTGCCCCTGGGACCGCGAACAGACTCACCTCAGCCTGCGCCGCAATCTGATCGAGGAAGCTTACGAAGTCGTTGATGCCATCGATGCCGAGGACCCCAAGGCCATGCAAGAGGAATTCGGTGACCTGCTGGCGCAAGTAGTGCTGCACGCGCAGATCGCCACCGAGGCCGGCGAGTTCCGCATGTCCGATGTGATCCGCGGCATCACTACCAAGCTGATCTCGCGCCATCCGCATGTGTTTGGCGACCTGGAACTCAACGACGCCGAGGAAGTCATCGCCAATTGGGAGCACTTGAAGGCCGGCGAACGCAAGGCCAAGGGGGAAGAGCGCGGCATCCTGGACGGCGTGGCGGCGGCGCTGCCCGCCCTCAGCCAGGCAGAAACCTACACAGCCCGCGCGGCCCGGGTGGGCTTCGAGTGGCCCAATATCGAAGGGGTGGTGGGCGACGTGGCCGAAGAGATACGCGAGCTGCAGGCGGCGGAGAGCGCCGAGGAACGCGAAGCCGAGTATGGCGATATCCTCTTCGCACTGGTGAACCTGAGCCGCTGGCTGAAGGTGGACCCGGAAGCTGCGCTGCGCGCAGCCAACGCGCGCTTCAAACGCCGCTTCGCCTACGTGGAAGCCGGCGCCAAAAAGCAGGGCCGACAGCTGAAGGACATGACCCTGCAGGAGATGGACGCCCTGTGGGATGAGGGCAAGGCAAAGCTAGGGTAGCTTCCTAAGCTAACCTTCAAAACATGGCTCCCCAGGATTTGTATTGTCTTATCCTTCTTTCGTAAATCCTAAGGATTTTTTTAGAACCAAAACCCATGATCTGCAAAAGATAAGCCTCGAATAAGAACTTAAGCAACAAAGTTGCGCAATGTAGCTCCTCCCCGTGAGCAAATACAAGTCTATTGCTTTGCTGATGGATGAACAGATTTCGTGTAGCCACGACGCGGCGTGCGAATAATTGATTGTCCGAAATCACGCTTACAAAAAGGGGCTTCCTCTTCTGCAGCAACTCCAGGGCGCGTTGAGTCAGCCGTTTGTAATTACTATTCCCAATCGCGTTATTAAGCCAGTTTTTCAAAGATGGAGGCGCGGAATTGATTACTTTCCCCTTCCGTAATTCAAATGTTTTGGGAGGAAGATAATGGCTTTTGAAAAGTGAGCTATGAAGTGCCTCTAGTGCCTGGACGATGTTCAGGAACCTTGTCTCTGCAAAGCTCCGGTTATTATATATGAGTGATCTATACAAGTAGATCTGGGTATCGTGATTTTCGTATGCCGCAAACCACTTCACTATTTGCCGGTTTGTTAGCTCTTTGAACGTGAAAAGCATGTCATGTTGCGGTTTTTCTTCAGGGTCTGATTGGATCTCAATTGGTTCAAAATACACTTTTACGGGCGGGTAATAAGCCCTCTTATGTTCACCAATTGACTCAACATTTTTATCCGTAAAACCAATGATTTGCCTGGGACTTGACAGTCTCTGTGTGGCAAGCTGCAACAAATCGGCTAATCTGCTAAGGGTTTGGTTTAGGTCAAAAAAGGAAATGTCTCCCTGTATGCTTTTCGCTACTAAAAAAGTCTCCGGGGTAATCTTGGCTTCGGTTTGGACAAGATTCCAACTTGGCCCCTTGCTCCAAAATGTGACGCCTACTTTGGTTTTGTCGGGAAGTTCGATTAGCCTGCTTTTTGGCAATGAATAGCTAATGGAGGGAGTCCCTAATTTGCGTTTATTGGAGTAGCCATGCTCTATTTTGAAACCAAATGTATCTACCCACGCATCCAGGTCCACATAGCTTGCTTGCACTTGATGAAATTTGATGTCCGACTTCTTTTTGAAATGAACGCCCTCAAATATAAAGTGCGCAAAATACCTTGATCCACCAAGGCCAATAATTGGCCAGCTGATATTTCTCGGTATTAAATTGAATAGCGTTATTCGCTTCCCTTCTTGCGTCATCCCCAAGATGATTTCCGGGGCCTCAAATCTGTTGGTGAACTCACCAAATGTCCCAAGTAAAGTGAGGTAAGCACCATATTCTGGCTTAAAGCTGAGGTCGCCAGGCAGTTTTCGAGACGGCTTTTTGGGAAGCCACCAATAGCCCTTTACATCAAGGTCTTCCATGTAAGCCTTCCTGTACAGGCAGGAGTCATTGTGGATGGTTAATACTTGGGATATCCCGGCCAGGTATGAGACAGCCCCAGATGATTTTACCCTGAGGCAGGAAGGCGCCTTTTTGCCTCCCTGCCTGCGCACGGCACAAATCCTGCATCAGCCCTGATCGATGGCACTTACCGGCAAGGGCATATTCATCTGGCGCATCCAGGACATTTATGGCGGCGACATCTCCCGCATCGCCAATAAAGCCCAACAGGCCCGCCTGTCCCATGTGGTCGTGAAGATTGCTGACGGCCGCTATCGTTACAACGTGGTCAGCGGTCGCGACCTGGGCGCTGAGCTCATTACACAGCTCAAGGCGCGCGGCATCCAGGCCTGGGGCTGGCAATACGTATACGGCGCTAGCCCGGCGGCCGAAGCCGATATGGCGGCCGGCCTGGCCAGGCAGTTCAACCTGGATGGTTTCGTGGTGGATGCCGAAGGCCAGTTCAAGGCCAAGGGTATGCAGCAAGCCGCCGATGACTATATGAGCCGCCTGCGTAGCCAGCTGCCAAACCTGCCCATCGCCTTAAGCACCTATCGTTATCCCGCCTCTCACATCGATTTCCCCTTTGATACATTCCTAAAGCGTTGCGACTTTGCCATGCCGCAGGTCTACTGGCAGGGCTCCAGCAACCCGGCTTACCAGCTTCAGAAAACCGTCTCCCAGTACAAGAACCTCCGGCAAGCGCGCCCCGTGATCCCAACCGGGGCGGCTTATGAATTCAACGGCTGGACAGCCACGCCGGCCCAACTTAGCGAATTCCTTAGCGAAGCTCGCACTCTTGGGTTGTCAGCCGCTAACTTTTGGGAGTGGGGCGCTTCCCTGGTGAAAGGCGGCTCACTATGGAAAGCCATCGAGGTCTATGACTGGGGCAATGGGCAGCCCCCGCCGCCCGTCGTCCCGCCCAACCAGCCCACCTACATCCGCTTGAAGCACGACCATCAGTGGATGAGCGACCC